>CAZZMZ010000001.1:0-239554 GCA_964655445.1 uncultured Mariniplasma sp.
AGAAAGGAAGCTATATTCAGTATCAATCAAATGCTACATACTGAATATACAAGATTTAATCATGATTGTTCAAATGAAAAAAGGTTCTACAAAAAAAGAATTCGAAAAAATCGTTGAGTTCTTAAAAAGCAAAAATTTAGAAATCAAGGATGCTTCATCTGATGAGATGACTGTTTTTGGGATTATCGGTGATATATCCTCGATTGATCCAAGTGACTTATACGCATTTGAAGGGGTTAAAGAAGTCACACGTGTATCAACACCTTTTAAAAAGGCAAGTAGAAGCTTTAAAAAAAGTGATACGATTATTAAATTAAGACACGGTGTTGAAATTGGTGGTGATCAGTTTGTCATGATGGCTGGACCATGTTCTGTAGAATCTGAAGAACAGCTTAGAATCATCGCTAAATCAGTGAAAAAATCAGGAGCTACCATTTTAAGAGGTGGTGCGTTTAAGCCTAGAACTTCTCCCTATGCTTTTCAAGGTCTTGAGGTTGAAGGCTTAAAGCTTTTAAAGAAAATTGGTGAAGAAACAGGACTTTTAGTCGTGACCGAAATACCAAGTCCTGATTTACTTTCAGTATTTGAAGAGTACGTCGATATTATTCAAGTTGGTGCGAGAAACATGCAAAATTTCCATTTGCTCAAGGCGCTCGGTAAATCAAAGAAACCTATCTTATTAAAAAGAGGGTTATCAGCAACCATTGAAGAATGGTTAATGGCGGCTGAATATATTATGGCTGGTGGTAATGAGCAAGTCATTTTATGTGAACGTGGTATTAGAACCTTCGAAAAATACACAAGAAACACACTCGATTTAAGCGCCATACTGGCTGTTAAAGAGCTATCTCACTTACCTGTGATTGTTGACCCATCACACGCTGCAGGTCGTTGGGATATGATTGAAAAGCTTTCAATGGCATCTTATGCAGTTGGTGCTGATGGTTTAATTGTCGAAGTACATCATGATCCTGAACATGCATTATCTGATGGTGCTCAATCTTTGAAATTAAACAAGTTCACACACATGATGCATGAACTAGAGAAATTATCTAAAGTTTTAGGAAAAAAACTCAAATGAAAGTCATGATTGTTGGCCTTGGTTTGATGGGAGGTTCTTATGCGGAAGGACTGAAACAAAAAGGCTATGATGTTTATGGACTAGATTTAAACGAAGCCGTTTTTGAAAAAGCAAAAGCCATTGGACTTATACATAAGATGAGTTCACTTGAAATGATATCAAAAATGGATCTTGTGATACTAGCCTTATATCCTAAAGATAATGTGTCATTTCTAAAACGAAATATCGAGTTCTTTAATGAAAAGCAACTCTTAACAGATATCAGTGGCACAAAAGCTTGGATGATGCATGAAATTGATGCTATTTTAAAGCCAAACATGCGATATCTTAGTCATCATCCGATGGCTGGTAGAGAAACAAGCGGATTTGATCATCGTGATGAAACGATGTTCAAAGGCGCAAATGCCATCATCGTTTTAGACAACCAATCATCGAAAAAAGATATGGAAATGCTTAGGAAGGTTTTAAACGACCTTGAATTTGGTAAAATAACAGTAACAGATCCTAAAACACACGATGATTTTATTGCCTATACATCACAACTTACACACATACTAGCGGTCGCACTCGTCAACGGTCATGAAGATAACGATGTTAAAGATGCAACCGGTGATTCATACCGTGACTTAACACGTATCGCAAAAATCAATGAGACAATGTGGACAGAACTCTTTTTAGAAAATAAAGATGCATTGTTATCTAAAATCGATCAATTTAAACAAGCCTTAAATGATTTAGAAGTAGCAATTAAAGAAGAGAATGCTTTAAGTTTAAAAGAGATGCTTAAAAAAGCAAAAGAAAAGAGGAAGACATTTGACGAACATTAAGATGCCAACCTATGATATTTCTATCTATCAACATGGTCTTGATCACTTAGAAAAGCATATTAAGTCCTTTTATCAAGGGCGTAATCTTTTTGTTGTTACAGATGAAACAGTCTATTCTTATCATATCGAAGCCTTAAAAAAAGCCTTATCATCATTTAACCTACATATCACAACGATTAAACCAGGTGAAAAAGAGAAAAACTTTGATAATTACATCAACGTCTCTAGAACACTTATAACAATGGGTATTAAAAGAAGTGATCTTATCATCGCATTTGGTGGTGGTGTTGTAGGTGATTTAACAGGATTTGTTGCAGCAACCCTTTACCGTGGGATACCTTTTGTTCAAATACCTACTACATTGCTTTCAATGGTTGATGCATCGATTGGTGGAAAAGTTGCTATTGATTTACCTGAAGGAAAAAACTTGTTAGGATCGTTTTATAATCCTAAACTTGTATTCATCGATACATGCTTTTTAGAAACGTTATCTGATAGAGATTATAGAAACGGTCTAGCCGAGATGATCAAAGCAGGGCTTATTGGAGATAGTAAGCTATACCATACATTAAAAACACTAGATAAAGTGACAGTCAAAGAGATCGAGCAATCGATTTTAGTGAAAAAAGAAGTTGTCATAAAAGATCCTTATGAAAAAAAAGAACGTATGCTCTTAAACTTTGGTCATACCTTTGGTCATGCGATAGAGAAAAAACACCAATATGAAACCTATAAACATGGTGAAGCTATCAGTTATGGAATGCTGATTGCCTTAGAGATTGGTGTTTCTAAGGGATATACCAATAAGGCATTATATCAAGAGGTAGAAGAGTTACTCATTGAAAGAAAGTTGGTTGAAAAACCCTTGCTTTTAATGAAGGATTATTTACCATTTATCACACATGATAAAAAGTTTTTAGAAAATGGACTTAATTTCATTATGGTCAAAGAACCTGGCGAAGCAGAGATTATTACAGTGAAGGAGTTTGATCTTTTATGAATGTAACCCTCACACCTCATCCAATATCTGGTCATGTCAATATCGTTTCGTCTAAATCACTTTCACATAGATATATGATATGTGCTGGACTTGCACAAGGTACGAGTCACATTTCTAATATGCTGCTATCGAAAGATTTAGAAGCGACTAAGTTAGCACTTGAAAATCTTGGTGTTGTTTTTGAACATGAGTCAATTACTTCATCAAATTTAAATCCAAAAAATAAGCATGTGCATTGTTTTGAATCAGGATCTACCTTAAGATTTATGATTCCAATCTACATGCTTTTTCATAAACCTACAGTATTTACAGGAGAAGGTATGCTTCCTACACGTCCTCTTTCTGTCTATGATGACTTATTTAAACAAAAACATCTTTATTTTAAAAGGCTTGAAAAAGATGAATTACCCATAGAAGTGAAAGGACCTTTAAGACCTGGTTATTATCATATGAGAGGTGACGTTTCATCACAATTCATATCAGGTATGCTTTTTGCTTTACCCATGTTAAAAAAAGATTCAGTGATTGAATTAACGACACCTTTAGAATCTAAAGGGTACATCGATTTAACAATGGATGTTTTAACAAGGTTTGGCATTCATATTTTATATACACCACCTTTCTTATATATTAAAGGTAATCAAACCTATCAACCCATCAAGGGATCTGTGGAAGGAGACTATTCTCAAGCAGCATTTTTCATGGTTGCAGGTTTGCTTTCTGGAGATATAACTATAGGTGGATTAAATCCTTTGAGTAAACAAGGTGATATGTATATCGTAGAAGCGATTAAAAAGATGCATGGTAAAATAGAATATCATGAGATGGACCGCATGTATAAGATATCAAAATCAGAAACAAAAGGAACAACCATCGATTTAAAAGACATCCCGGATTTAGGACCTATTCTCATGGTATTAGCAGCTTTCTCAGAAGGACAAAGTATATTTTTAAATTGTGATCGACTAAAGATTAAAGAATCTGATCGCTTAGATGCGATGTATCAAAATCTAAAAAAAGCTGGCATTCAAGTAGAAGTTACACCTTATCAAACGGTCATTCACGGTGTTAAAGATATCGATGGTGATGTGACACTTGATGGTTATCATGATCATCGTATTGTTATGGCATTATCGATATTAAGCTTAAAAGCTAAAAAACCGATTACAATCACTGGCAGTGAGGCCATAAAAAAGTCTTTTCCTACATTTTTTGAAGTATTAAGATCGATTGGAGGTATGTGCGATGAATCTTGATTTATTAAGACATGAAATTGATCAAATTGATGAAGAACTTATGAAATTGTTTAAAGCACGTATGCATGTCTCTAAAAAAATTAAAGACTTCAAAAAAAGAAATCAATTGCCAATTTTGGATGTGGATCGTGAAAAAGCATTGATAGATTTGAGAAAAAAAGCTTTTAACGATGAAGAGCTTTGGCCTTATTATGAAGCATGGTTAAAAGAAACAATGAGACTATCAAAGGAGTATCAACATGAGTGAAAGATACGGATTAATTGGTAAGAATATCAGTTATAGTAAGTCACCCAAGATACATAAACACCTTGCAGAAAAATATCATTTAGAAATGGCGTATGAACTATTTGATGTGGAAGAAAAAGATATTCCACATCTCTTTAAGCATTTAAGAAATGGCGTATTTAAAGGATTTAACGTTACAGTACCCTACAAACAAACCGTGATGAAATATGTTGATATCCTCACACCTAAAGCATCACGCATTAGAGCTGTTAATACGGTATATGTTAAAAACGGAAAAGTCGTCGGTGATAATACAGATTATGATGGGTTCATGGCACTTATTTTAAGAAATAGAATCAATGTTAAAGAAAAGAAAGTCTATATTTTAGGTACAGGAGGCGCAGCAAAAGCAGCCTACGTTGTTTTATCTGATTTAGGTGCGAAACTCACTGTTGTATCTAGACATCCATCCATTTATGAGCCACTCTTTCAAAAAGTGATTCCTTACAAAAAACTAGACCCATTTAATGTCGATATTTATGTTCAAGCAACACCTATTGGCACATATCCTAAAACGACAGAGAGTGTATTACCTAAGGTTTATGTCGAACATCAAACCGTGATAGATCTTATTTATAATCCACTAGAAACACAAATCATGAAAGATGCAAAATTAGGCATTGGAGGTCTTTACATGCTGATTGTACAAGCCATTAAGGCTTTCGAAATTTGGCATGATAAGAAAATCGACATTACAGATATGCTCATCTCAGAACTTAAGGAAGTGATTTTTAGTGAATAGCTATGGCACATTATTTAAAGTAACTATTTTTGGCGAATCTCATCAACAAGCTGTTGGCGTCATAGTTGATGGCATCATCCCAGGCACAAAAATTGATATGGATCTAATCCAAAGTGATTTAGAGAAAAGAAAACCAGGTGCTATAGGCACAACACCAAGACACGAAAAAGATGAAGTTCATATGGTTTCAGGCGTTTTTAATGGTGTGGCAACCGGCTCACCGATATGTGCAATGATTGAGAATTTGAATATTAAATCAAAGGATTATGAACATCTTAAGAAACAACCAAGACCAGGACATGCCGACTTTGTATCACAGATTAAATATAAAGGTTATCAGGATTATCGTGGAGGTGGACGTTTTTCAGGTAGACTTACAGCAGCAATTGTTGTTGCAGGAAGCTTAGCTAAAATGATGATACCTTTTAAACTATCACACACCTTAAAACAAGTTGGCACATTAACAGAAATCGAAAAGCTTGATGAGTACATAGAGAAAATTGCTCAAGAAGGTGATTCAATTGGTGGGATTATTGAACTCAAAGCTACAAGCATGATTGTTGGATTAGGTGAACCTTTTTTTCAAAAATTAGATGCTGAAATTGGTAAAATGATGCTATCCATGCCTGCTGTCAAAGGGGTTGAAATAGGTACTGGGTTTTCTGGAGTACATATGCTAGGCAGTCAGTTTAATGATGAAATCATGAATGAAGAAGGACACACAAAAACCAATCACAGCGGTGGTATAACAGGTGGTATCTCAAACGGTAATGACTTAATCATTAAAGTCATGGTAAAACCAACCTCGAGTATTCAAAAGACTCAAGAAACCTATGATTTTGAATCGAAATCAGTTAAATCACTTGATATTGGCGGTAGACATGATGTAGCCATCGTAAGAAGAGCTGGGATTGTTTTGGAAAATGCACTAGCCATTGTATTAGCAGATCAATATTTAATGTATAAGGCGTATCAATGATGCGTCTTTTTATTTACATAGATATCAAAGCATGATAAAATATATATGAACATATGAGCAAGCGTTCATATAATAGAGGTGAGTTAATGCAACATGAACCATGTGAGATATCTCAATTAAAAGAAATTGAGATCAAAAAAATTAAAGATAACATTATTGAAGAAAAAGCACTTGACCTCATGTCCTCCCTATTTAAAGTCATATCAGATCCTACACGTATCAAAATACTATACGCTATTGAGCATCAAGCATTATGTGTGTGTGATATATCTTTACTACTAAATATGACTCAAAGCGCCATATCACATCAGCTTCGTATCCTAAGACAAGAAGGACTTGTGTCCTATCAAAAAAGAGGTAAACATGTCTTTTACACACTCAAAGATGAGCATGTACATCTTATTTTTAATCAAGCATTTGTACATGTGATGGAGGGGTAAGCATGAAAAAAACATATCTTGTAAGACATTTGTCATGTCCAAACTGCACACTTAAAATCGAAAATGCTATTTCAAACCTAGAAGGTGTACATAAGATTCACATCGATTTAGCAAAAGAAAAGGTGTATCTTGAAAGTCAGGAAAAAATCGATTCTAAAGTATTGGAAGAAATAGCAGATTCCATAGAACCAGGCGTTAGAATATTTGATGAAAAACCTGATTTTTTAGATGAAGCTAATCCAAAAATGTTCACATTAAAATCATCACTTGTTTATGGATCTGCACTCTTATGCTTAATTCTTGCATATCTCATAGATGAGGTGTGGTCACAGAGTTTATTTATCTATCTTCCACTATATATCTATAGTTACCTTGTCTTTGGGTTTAAGATCATCATTAAAGCCTTAAGAAATATACTTAAAGGATCCTTCTTTGATGAGAATTTATTAATGACGATTGCTACCATAGGTGCATTGATGCTCACTGAATATGTCGAAGCCATCGCAGTCATGCTCTTTTATCGTATCGGTGAATATTTACAAGATCGAAGCATAGATCATTCAAGAAGAAGTATTAAATCACTGATGGATATTGAACCAGAAATTGCGCACCTTACCACAAATGATGGTATCTTTGACATTAATCCAAAAGATTTATTAGTAGGTCAGCTGATTATCGTAAGACCTGGTGAACGTATCCCAATCGATGGTATTGTTACTGAAGGTAGCTCATGGATTGATACAAAATCAATTACTGGTGAAAGTATTCCAAGAGATGCATATGAAGGTATAGAAGTTATATCAGGTACAATCAACATCTCAGGTTTAATTACTGTACAAGTACAAAAAATCTATGAAGACTCAACTGTTCAAAAGATGCTTGATTTTATTGAACATAATCAAGAACATAAAGCAAAAACCGAAAAATTCATGACGAAATTCGCTAAAGTATATACACCAATTGTTGTTTTATTAGCATTACTACTTGCGTTTTTAGTGCCATTTATTTTACAGTTTTTTGCTACAGAATCTTATATGGAACTCTTACCTATCTATATCAGACGATCTCTTATTTTCTTAGTTATTAGTTGCCCTTGTGCCCTTGTATTATCCATTCCATTATCCTTTTTTGCAGGTATTGGTGCAGGTTCAAGAATTGGTGTCTTATTTAAAAGTGGTAGTGATTTGGAACAACTATCCAAAACTGAGCATTTTATTTTTGATAAAACAGGCACATTAACAGAAGGTAATTTTGTCGTATCAGCTATTGTTTCTGGAGAGCCGGAACTCATCTTAGAGTATGCCGCACATGCTGAATACCACTCGAATCATCCAATTGCAGAGTCTATTATTAAGACATATGGTAAGCCATTAAATGAGAAAGAAGTTCATGCTATCCGTGAAATTGCCGGAAAAGGTGTTGTCGCAAATTATCGAGGTATTGAACTTTTAGTAGGTAATCATAAATTATTAGATGATCATAAAATAAAGTATATGAAGACACACGAAATAGGCACAATCGTTTATGTTGTCCAAAATAAAGAGTATATGGGCTATATCGTCATTAAAGACCAAATAAGAAAGCAATCTAAGCCAACCATTACAGCCTTTAAGAACTTAAAAAAAGATATCACACTCATCACAGGTGACTATCAAACCGGCGCAATGGATGTGACCTTTGCTTTAGGTATCGAAAATTATTACGCGAATTGCTTACCAGAAGATAAAGTTCATATTGTAAAAGAGTTAGCGAAAGAAAAAAATATATGTTTTATTGGCGATGGTATGAACGATGCACCTGTACTTCAAGCATCCACACTTGGTATCGCGATGGGTGGCATTGGTAGCGATGCTGCGATTGAAGCATCCGATGTTGTGATTATGAATGATGATCCATACCATGTATTTTTAGGTTATAAAATATCTAAAAGAACTATGGGCATCGTCTTTCAAAATATCGTGCTTGCTATTGGTATTAAACTCATTGTACTAGTCATGGGAGCTTTAGGATATGCAAATATGTGGCTAGCGATTTTTGCTGATGTAGGTGTTTCCATTTTGGCTGTGTTTAACGCCATGCGCATCTTTGAAATTAGAAAAAAGAAATCTATTAATTAAGTCAAAGTAATTTGACTTTTTTAATCAAATGTTATCGATGTATAATAGGATTAGGTGATGGTATGGATCTTCAACTAAAAGATCTCAAAGGTATTGGACCACAAATGTTACATATCTTAAGAAACAATGGCATATGGAAACCATATGACCTTCTTTTAAATATCCCAAAATCCTATGAAGATTTCTCCATAACATCCATTGAAAAATGGCATCATAAAGAGACTATCACATGTCTAGGTCATATTACATCAGAGCTTAAATTAATAAGAGGATATAAGAAAGATCGCGTACATTTTCAAGCGAAAATTTATAACCACACGATTGACATCATCGTTTTTGGCAGAAATTATTTAATCAAGGAATTTAAAAAAAACGATTGTGTTCTCATCAAAGGCACTTATGACTTATACAAAAATTCGATTGTTGCAAGCACAATTTCAAGACAAGATAAACAAATAGAAATCAAACCTCATTATCGTATTGAAGGTATCCATGATTTAAAACTCACACACATCATGAAAGATCTTTTTGAAAGTCAAACATTACCTATCTATGAGAATCTACCTAAGGAACTTCTAGACGAAAGAAAACTCATGTCTAGAAGAGAGGCTTTCTACCAACTTCATTTACCACAAACCTTTGAAGCGATTGATGAAGCTAAAAGAAGACTTAAATATGAAGAAGCTTTTTTTATGCATCTAAATATGAAGAAAGATGAGAAGATTGAAACAAGAGCACCGAAACCTTATGATATCCATCAAGTTCGAGCACTCATTGAAAAAATTCCTTACACGCTTACTTTAGATCAGAAAGAAGCGGTTAATGATATTTTTAGAGACTTTAAAAAGCCCTTCACATTCGAAAGGCTCATTCAAGGAGATGTAGGCTCAGGTAAAACTATGGTCGCATTGCTTGCTGCTTACGCGATTGTTACAGCTAAAGAACAGGTTGCCGTTATGGCACCCACTGAACTTTTGGCAAGACAACATTATCAGTATTTTAAAACGTATCTCAAAGATGTCAATATTGCATTACTTACTCGAAAAACAAAAGATAAAGATATGATGAAACACATGATCTTTTCACATCAATATGATATCGTTATAGGTACACATGCCCTTATTGAAGAGGATGTTCTTTTTAAACAACTCGGTTTAGTCGTGATTGATGAACAACATAAATTTGGCGTATCAACAAGAGAAAAACTTATTGAAAAAGGAAAACATAAAGATGTACTCTATTTAACCGCAACTCCGATTCCTAGAACGCTAGCAATGTTAACCTATGGCTATGCTAAGATCTCTTTGATGAAAGAAAAACCAAAGCGTAGAGAAGCCATACTTACCAAATATATTACTAAACAAACCATTGATGATATGTATAGTATGATGCATTCAGCACTCATTAGAAAAGAACATATTTTCCTAGTGGTACCCGCTATAACATCTGATAAAGTCACAGATAATATCGAAACCGTTTATCAAGAAATCATTCAAGAATTTCCTCATGCACCTATCTTTATGCTGCATGGAAAACTTTCATCTGATGATCAAGATCGCATGATGGAAAATTTTATCACGACACCAGGTAGCATACTTTTATCAACAACCATGATTGAAGTCGGCATTGATATCCCTACAGCGACTTTAATTGGTATTTATGCTGCAGAAAACTTTGGACTTGCACAACTACACCAATTAAGAGGTCGAGTTGGTAGAGGGAATCTCGCTTCATTTTGCTATCTTATATCAACTAAAGAGGATGTAGAAAGACTTGATATGCTTGTTCAGTCAGATGATGGTTTTAAGCTTGCTGAATTTGATTTAATTGAAAGAGGACCCGGTGATTTCATTGGACATCTCCAATCTGGTTATTTAGATTTTAAATATTTAGATATTTTAGAAGATGAAGAGATTTTCCTTACAGCAAAAGAGGATTTAGAAAAGATCATGAATCAACCAGATTTTAATAGCAATCCCAAGTATCGTTATTTGTATAAGACGTACACGAAACAAACATAAAGTTATGATATAATAATATAAGAATGAAAGAAGGTATCCTATGATTCGTTTAAGTGTAGATGGCATGGGTGGCGATTACGCACCAGAGCCAATTGTTAAAGGTACATTAGAAGCATTAAACACTTTTTCAAACATCGAAATCACACTTTTTGGTGATACAGAAAAGATGAAACCTTTTTTGAAGGAACATCCAAGACTGAAGGTAGTTCACACACCTTACTATCTTGAAATGGGTGAAAAAGACCCTATCAAGGTTTATAGAACTAACAAAGAAATGTCGATGTTTATGGCTATGCAATATGTAAAAGATGGTCATGCAGATGCAGTGATTTCAGCAGGACCAACACAAGCACTGGTTGTAGGTGGACATTTTATCGTCCGTAAAATGCCTCAAATGAAAAGAGTAGCTATAGCACCAATCATTCCATCTTATGATCAAAGAGGACGCATTCTTATGGACTCTGGTGCCAATGTTGATTTTAAACCAGAACATCTCGTTGATTTTGCAGTTTATGCATCAATTATGGCAGAGAAAGTTTTAAAGCGTCCAAATCCCAAAGTAGCTTTAATTAATATAGGCACCGAGGAAGGTAAAGGACGTGAAGAAGATAAAGAAACATTTAAACTACTTAAAGACCATCCAGATATCAATTTTTACGGAAACTTAGAACCTAAAGAAGTTTTCACAACTGAAGCTGATATTTTAGTATCTGACGGTTTTACTTCAAATATCGTTATGAAAACGATGGAAGGTACAGCTAAAGGATTAGGTATGGTATTAAAACGAGAAATTAAGTCATCGCTTATTTCAAAAATTGGTGCTCTATTTATGAAAAAAGCACTATATCGCTTTAAAAAATCTTTAGATGCATCAGAAATTGGTGGTGCATTACTTATGGGTTTTAGCTCTGTCGTTATTAAAGCACAAGGATCTTCTCAAGCACGTGGATTTTTTAACGCGATTCGTCAAGCCAAGGAAATGGTTGAAGCGAACGTGATTGAACTCGTCGGAGAAGCACTTAACAAAAAGGAAGGTTAATACAAGATGAAAGCATTATTAACAATGCTTAATCTTCCTTATAAAGATGAATCGCTCTATATGATGGCATTAACACATGCATCATATGCTTATGAAAATCAAACCGAAAAAAACGAGAAACTCGAATTTTTAGGTGATGCAGTCATTGAACTTCTCATGAGTGATTATCTTTATAATGAAGATTTAGCCGATGAAGGTATTATGACAAAAAGACGTGCACAAGCTGTATGCGAAGAAGCACTGGTTATTTATGCACGCAAAATTAAGCTTGAAGACTATATGCTCCTTGGAAAAGGGGAGCTTGCAAAAGGTCCAAATGATAGCATGATTGCAGATGCATTTGAAGCTATTTTTGGTGCAACCTATTTAGACTTAGGATTTCAGCACGCAAAAAAACTATTTCAACGCGTGATTGTGCCTAATTTAAATCATGTTTGGAAAATTAAAGACTACAAGTCATCGCTTCAAGAATATATTCAAAGTGGTGATAAAAGAAATATTAGTTATCACATCGTGAGTGAAAAAGGACCTTCTCATGATAAAGAATTCGAAGCTGCTGTGAAACTAGATAATCATATCACTTTAGGTTTAGGTAAAGGTAAAACGAAAAAAGAAGCCGAACAAAATGCCGCAAAAGATGCATTAAAGAAAGGTAACTATGATTTTAAAGAAGCTCTATGATGAGTATGATTTACCCATCGAACGTATTTTACTCAAAGAATATAAGCGTTTAAAAATCACCATGCAAGACATGAGTGTTTTAATTGCGCTTTTTTCAATTCAAAAGAAGAGAAAGACGTTTTCAATGCTTGCGATTGCAAGACGTGTTGAGTTTAGTCAAGATGACATTGGTCGATCGGTTGAATCACTTATTCAAAAGGGCTTTTTAGCCATCTCTTTAGAAAAGAAAGATGGAAAAGAACGAGAAATATTTGATTTAGAAGGCACTTTAGAAAAAATAGAACAACTATTTCTTCAAGATGAGAAAGATAAAATGATCTTAGCAAAAGCTTCACATATCGAAGAAACAATAACGCTTTGTGAACAAGGTCTTGGTAGAGCACTTTTAAATTATGAACTCGAAACCATTCGTAGATGGTATGACGAAAAAACATTTACACATGAGCAAATCATTAAAGCAATTCAATCAACAGGTGATCGTTTAAGTATCAAATATGTTGAACGCATCCTCAATCAAGATGCGTTGCCAAAAATTGAAATTGATGCTGAAGTCGAAGAAGCACTCGATGAAATCTATAAGAGTATTAAATGAGTAGAGAACAAGCTATATTAAATGCTTTAGAAATGATGTTTCCAAACGCTCATGTCGAACTTGACCATCGTAATCATTTTGAATTGTTAGTGGCTGTTGTATTATCAGCTCAAACGACAGATATCGCAGTGAATAAAGTCACACCTAAACTATTTCAAGTTTATCCAACACCTTTTGATATGGCAAAAGCTTTGCCACATGAGATTGAGCCCTTGATTCAAACCATTGGTCTATATAGAAATAAAGCGAAACATTTAGTTCTGCTCAGTCAAGCACTTATAAAAAAACATCAAGGGATTATTCCATCCAAAAGAGAAGATCTAGAAGCTTTACCAGGCGTAGGTAGAAAAACAGCAAATGTAGTATTGTCAAATGCTTTTGGCATACCTGCACTCGCTGTTGACACACATGTTGCACGTGTTTCAGTAAGACTTGGACTTGCAAAAGACAAGGATTCAGTTTTAGAGATTGAAAAAAAGTTAATGAGAAAATTTCCGAAAACATTATGGTTAAAATTGCACCATCAGCTTATTTTTTTTGGAAGATATCATTGTTTAGCAAAAAAACCAAAATGTTATGCTTGTCCTTTATATGATTTATGCAAATTTGAAGAAAAAGAAACTTTTAAAGCGAATATGTGATTCGCTTTTTCTATAAACCTTAATTGACTTAGCATATGAATTTTTCCTATAATACTGATTAAAAAATAGGAGAAACAGTATGAAAATTACTAGTACAATCTATCGAAGGCATTTTTTAAAAAGGCAAGATAGTGGCATGACAGAAGACCAAACTATTGGTTCAGCACTTAGATATGCTAGAGTCATGATGGGGTTAACCTTAGAAGAGGCAGCAGAGGGCATATGCAGTGTCTCTTATCTATCCAAACTTGAAACAAGTAAAATCAAAGGTAGTAAAAAACTGCTTGATCAACTAACAGAAAGATTCAAAGTCAGACAATCGTCATCTGAAAATCGCTATCAATTTGAAACCGTTTTAAACCATTTACTAGACTACTTGCTTATGCATGAACCATTTAATGATCAAGTCGTTGAACCATTATTATCGTATACAGATTATCAAGGGCTTATGTGTCAACTCATCTTAGCATTTATTAACCAAGATGATTCAATGTTTTCAAAGTTATTTTTCGAAATGGATTTTGTAATTTCTACCTTAAAGGATTATGAGTTTGCACTTTTAACAAGTGTCGTTGCACAGGTGCTCTATCGTCATGGAAAATATCAACAAGCCTATGAGGTCATGACATTTATACCAAAGTCCTTTGATCTTCCTTACGGCATATCTATTATTCAAAAACATATTCAATTATCTTGTGCTTTAAAGTTAAATAGAACCATCGATTTAATCAACAATTATCACGACTATTTAAATGAACTTGCACGCATGCATTTCATGGCACTCTATAAAGATATGCGCTTTAAATTTCTCGAATACGAAGCGTGCTATCAAAAAGAAGAACGCGCGATTAGAACATATGCATCTGAAAGAGAGCTAGATGCATTTGATAAAACATATTTATCGATTAAAACACTTTATTATAATGGACAATATAGTCAAGTGCTTCAAATGATTGGGAAAGATTATCATAAGCATCAAGGCATCTTTGCGATATATCTTATGACCTTAGATTTACTCAATGAAAAAAATAAAATAAAGGAAGTATTAACACTTTGTGATCGGAAACATATAAATTGCACATATGCTCAAAGTATTATTAAACATCTTGAAATGAAACTATATGGCACTAAAGAAGAAATCTTAAAGTACTTAAGAAACGATATCATGTACTTGAAAAAGTTTCCTGAAGATATTATGCTTATAGAATACTTGATGTTGGACTGTCAAAAACTATTTGAGCTTTATCAATATTATAAAGAAGCGAACCAAGTGATTCACCAAATGATGCCAATGATTTTTAATCTAAGAAAGGCCATATAAAGCACAATACCAAGGCTGGATAGTGTTAAATTATCCAGTTTTTTGTTTTTTTACCCTAAAAAGAATGCATTTTGCCTGATTAAATTGACTAAAATTCATTTACACTATATACTTAAATATGGCTAAGGAGAGCACATCATGAGAACATTAAAATTATTCAGCTTAGCAAAAGGGTTCTTATTACTGTTTTTGGTGGCAGCACTACTCACTATTTTTCACCAATATACGTATTCAAATGTACCTTTATTTACGCAGTATTTATTAAAAACTTTATTAGATCATCCAGGGATTGCTCCAGGTAATGTCTCTGTAGGTGAAGTGAATTTGCCACGTTTTTTAATACTATTCTTTGAACGTGATGAAGAAATACTATCCATTATTATGCGCATAGCGATTGCACTTATGGTATTACAAGTCTTTAGATTTTCTATGCGATTCATAGAACTATGGTTAAAAGGCGCACTTCAAGAAAAGCTTGCAGAGAAGATGAGAATTAGATTATACAGCCATATTCAGGATTTAAATTATGCATATCATAATAAATCTGATAGTGGGGATCTCATTCAAAGAGTGACTTCAGACGTTGAAACAACAACGGGCTTCTTAACGGGTCGTATGCTCGATGTTGTTCATTTATTTTCGACCTTGTTTTTCGGTGCATACCAACTGATATTCATTAATCCAACCATGGTTTGGGTGGCATTGGCAATTGTACCAATCGTTGGTCTCGCATCATCTATATACTTTGTTAAGATTGAGAAAATATTTGATGACATAGAAAAAACAGAATCAAAAATGATGACTGTTGTACAAGAAAATTTATCAGGTTCAAGAGTCGTTAGAGCTTTTGCGAATGAAGCTTTTGAAGTTGAGAAAATGGAAGTCAAAAATACTGAGTATCGAGACGCTTTAAAAAGAGCAAATAAAATTGTTGCCATTTACTGGGGTGTCATGGATTTTATCGCGATTAACCAATATTTAGTGATTATCGCACTTGGTGTTTATAGTGTTCAAAATGGCACAATGGATGCTGCAGGTGTCGCTGCATCATTAGCTCTGATTGGCATGCTTATATGGCCAATTCGTGGTTTAGGACGCATTATTAATGACTTTGGTAAAGCACTTGTTGCATCTGATCGTATCAATGAAATCTTAGATCAACCAAGTGAATATTTAAATGATGGCACACTAACCCCTGAAGTTAAAGGTGGCATTACTTTTAAACATGTATCATTTAAGTTTGATGATACTAATGATCATTTATTAAAAGATGTAAGCTTTGATATTAAACCTGGTCAAACGGTTGCTATTATTGGTAGAACAGGTAGCGGGAAATCGACGATTATTAATTTACTACTTAGAATGTATGATTACGATCAAGGCGATATTTATATCGATGGTATAAGACTTAAAGATATTTCCAAAAAATATATCAGAAATCATATCGGCGTTGTTTTACAAGAGCCTTTCTTATATTCAAAAACTGTTTATGAGAATATCGCCATTGCACACAAAACAGCGGATAAATTTAAAGTATATAAAGCTGCAGAAACAGCAGCCTTAGAAAAAGATATAAAAACATTCAAACAAGGTTATGAAACACTTGTTGGTGAAAAAGGAACGACTTTATCAGGTGGGCAAAAACAACGTGTTGCTATCGCACGCGTACTAGTCTCAGATAAACCTATCCTTATTTTTGATGATGCCTTAAGTGCAGTTGATACCAAGACAGACTTAATGATTCGTGAGGCATTATTAAATAAAGATTATAAACATACAACCATTATCATTACACATCGTATTACAACTGCTAAAGAAGCAGATCAAATTATTGTCTTAGATCAAGGGCATATTGAAGCTATCGGTACACATGATGTTTTATCTAAACAACCAGGTTTATATAAAAAATTATGGGATATCCAAGGAAAACTTGAGCACGAGTTTAAGGCAATGTTAAAGGAGGCTAGTGAAGATGTATCAAGATGATCATGACATCCAGTACAAAGTCCAGCTTTCGACTTGGAAAAAAATAATTAGTATTATATTTAAATCTAAAAGACACTTAATTTTACTCATTTTCTTTTCTGCAATGCTTGCCGTGTTAGACGGTGCTATTCCTCTTTTTACAAGATATGCGATTGATACATATTTTGTTGGTGGAGATTATAGCACGTGGCCTTATTATGTTATAGCAAACATATTGCTAGCAACAGGGTTTGGTTTATTTGTTTGGGGATTTATTCACCAAGCAGGCATCATTGAAGCAGAAACATCTTATGAGCTAAGAAGACAAGCATTCAAAAACCTGCAAAGACTTTCTTATAGTTATTTTGACAAAACACCACAAGGATGGGTCATGGCGCGTATGACGTCCGATGCCAGACGCTTATCACTCATCATCTCTTGGGGACTTGTTGATTTTGTTTGGGCAGGTTTATCGATGATTATCATTCTAGTGGTGTTATATCTAACATTCTTTAAATTAGCACTTATCGTAACCATTGTTGTGCCAATCATGCTTGTTGTTGCTTACTATTTTAGAAAACTCATTTTAAAGCAACATCGTTTTGCAAGAAAGTTTAATTCACAGCTCACAGCTCAATATAGTGAAGGTTTCTTAGGTGCTAAAACGACAAAAAGCTTATCTATTGAAGATAGTAATTTTGATGAATTTTCACTCACAGCAAATAATCTAAAGCGCGCAAGTATTAAGGCAGTTATATCATCAGCACTCTTTTCATCAATCTTGCTTGTATTAGCGTACGTTGCTGTATCAACAACAATGATTTCTGGTTCCATGTTTGTATTAGAAACGGTCATTACTTTAGGGACTTTACAAATGTTTATCAATTATACAGTAAACTTTTTCGAACCCGTCATGGCTATTTCTAGAATTTTATCAGACTTCCAAAACGCACAAGCATCTGCTGAACGTATTGTCGGTTTGATAGAAACAAAAGCTGATATCGTAGATAGAAAAGATGTTGAAGAAAGATATGGCACACTCTTTATCGACCACAAAGAAAACTGGGAAGATTTAAAAGGTGATGTTGAATTCAAGGATGTTACATTTCATTATAATGAGGATGAAACCATTTTAGAAAACTTCAATTTAAAAGTTTCAAGTGGACAAAGTGTTGCACTTGTCGGACATACTGGCTCAGGTAAAACAACGATTATCAATTTACTTTCAAGATTTTATGAACCAATTTCTGGAAGCATATTAATAGATGGTAAGGATTACAGAGAAAGAAGCATTCACTGGCTACACAAGCGTATTGGATATGTGCTTCAATCACCGCATCTATTTAGTACAACCGTTATGGAAAATATTCGGTATGGTAGATTAGATGCCACAGACGAAGAAGTTATGTATGCGGCAAAAATGGTAGGTGTTGACACGTTTGTTCAAACACTTGAAAAAGGCTATGATACATTTGTTGGTGAAGGCGGTAATATGTTATCGATTGGACAAAAGCAATTGATTTCATTTGCACGTGCAGTGCTTGCAGATCCGCGTATTCTTATTCTTGATGAAGCAACTTCATCGATTGATTCAGAATCCGAAGAAATCATTCAACAAGCAACAGAAAAGTTATTAAGTGATCGTACAAGCTTTATCGTGGCACATCGCTTATCAACAATTGTTAATGCAGATATTATTGTGATGCTAGAAATGGGCAAGATTATTGAAATGGGTGACCACGAAACACTTCTACAAAAACGCGGTGCATATTTTGAACTTTACCGGAATCAATTTTTCAAGGAAAAATCGAAAGCTTTAGAGGATATACTGGACTAAAAAAGAAAAAAGGATATCTGTCATCTATCATAAGATAGAGGTGATATGATGTCCTTTTTTATATCCTTATTTAGTTTTTTTAATTTGCTACAATATCAAATCATTTGGAAAGACACAGTTGTTGAAATACCGCTTCATGAAGACGTATACAATTATGTTGATCAACCATACGCTGAACTTTATTTAAACGAAATAAAGCTTTTTGATCCAGATATGTATTATCAAATTGATGGTGTTGAAAGAACATTTCTAAAAACAGTAAACACTAAGTATGTTAATACCTATCATGTATATTTTAAAGTGTATTTTCCTTCTTATGGTAAAACAGGGATACAATCAATCACTTTTCAAGTTGTTGACCATATCCCACCTGAAATTATTTATGTTCCTTCCTTTAAAATTCCGATTGGTAGTTCTATGCCTAAAGTATTAGATGGTTTGGTATACAAAGATAATTATGATGCTATAGAAAGCTTAACCTTAACTGCCGATACTTCACAAGTTATCTTAAACAAAATAGGTCTTTATACATTTTCATATCAATTAAAAGACTTATCTGGAAATCAGACACAAGTTACCTCAACAATCGAAGTTTATGATCATCTTGAACCAACAATTGAGAAATTAAAACCTATATATCTTAATGTAGGTGAAAGCTTCAATTATACACTCTATTACAAAATTAAAGATAATGTAGACAGTTTCCCCCTTGTTAAAGTTGATCTTTCCAAAGTGGATTTCAATCAATTAGGAACCTATGATTTTTCGATTACTGCAACAGATCAATCAGGATTATCAACCACTTTTTATGATAACTTGACCATCCATGATACCATCAAACCAACGATTATATTGACCAAACAAACTGTAACATTAGATTATGGAGAACCCATAAATGATGAGCACTTAAGATCCTATATTGTAAGAGTGACCGATAATTATGACCAACTATCAAAAGATGATGTAAAGATTTATCATGATATCGAATCTCATGTTTTAGGCACATATAAAGTTTATTATGAAATAAGTGATCAATCTTTGAATCTTACATTAGAAACATTAACACTAGTCATTAAAGATATGAGTCCACCTATCATTGAAGTCATCAAAGACTTAAGGTCTCCCGTTTTTGGGGATCCACCATTATTATATGATTATTTTGAGGTAAGTGACTTGTATGATCAGGCTTCACTGATAGATGTTAAGATAACAAGTACCATTAAAATGAATATTGTAGGCAAATACTTACTCACCATTAAAGCAACTGATCGTAGTCGAAATGAAGCGAACATGTATGTCTATTTTGAGGTTTATGATGATATAGCACCTATGATTTACCAAAAGCAAGATATCATTATCACAACATTCAAAAAAATACCCTTAACGCACTATTTTGAGTTAACTGATCAATACGACGATTCTTCAAAGCTTACAATAGAGATCGATGACTCAAATGTCATTTATGATCAAGTAGGATACTATCCACTTTACGTCTATGCTAAAGATCAGTCACAAAATGAAACGAGATTAGAAACGGAAATAATCGTTGTTGATGTTGATCCACCGATTTTAACCTTAAAACAATCTTTCATATATATATCCTTAGAAACATCTTTTTTAGATTTATCTGATTTCATCCATGAAGCATACGATCTTTATGATGATATCGATAAAGATAACGTCCAAATCGCATCCAAGATTACATTTCATCAAGCAGGAAGGTATGAAGTCATCTATACACTAATAGATCATGCATTAAACCATTCAGAATCCATCTTAATCGTTGTCATTGAAGATACGATTAAACCCACACTTGTTTTTGAGCATATGACTATCTATCCTGATGCTTATTTTAATGTGATGGATTTTGTTGAAGCATTTGATAACGATGCTATAGAAGGACCTATTATGTGTAATTGTTCTCATATCGATTTTTCCATACCTGGTGAGAAAACTGTACAACTTTATGCAAGAGATGTGAGAGGAAATCTCATAGAAGAAACAATGATTATTAACGTTTTACCTTATCCAACGAAAATAAGTGCATTATCCTACCTTCCAATGCTCGTTGTCATCCTTATTGGAGGTGGTGTGATACTTCTGATTCGGAGGGGTTCAATATAATTAAATCTTTTGACTTTAGAGCCTATTTAAACTATAATATGTGCGTAAGTTCATGAAAGATTATAAAAAGGAGATTAAATCATGGCAAATGTATTAGTTGTTTACTGGAGTGGTACCGGTAATACTGAAATTATGGCTGAAAAAATTAAAGAAGGACTCGAAAAAGCTGGTGCATCCGTCGATTTTAGAACTGTTGATCAAGTTGATCCAAGTGAAATCTCAGCATTTGATAAAATAGCGTTTGGTTGCCCATCTATGGGTGTAGAAGTACTTGAAGAAGATGAATTTGAACCTTTCTTTGAAGCCGTTGAAAGTGATTTATCAGGTAAAAAAGTAGCCTTATTTGGTTCATATGGATGGGGTGAAGGCGAATGGATGGACGCTTGGCAAGAACGTACAACAGCATCTGGCGCAGATTTATTTGAAGAAGGATTAAAAATCAACTCAACACCATCTTCAGAAGAAGAAGAGGATTGTGTTGCATTCGGTGAAAGATTCGCTAGTTTCTAAAAATAAGATAAGAAAAATGCTTGAAGAAGCATTTTTTTTTAGATTTTAACAGGTTTTATCAGTATAATATGACTAAGGGTGACATGTATGTTTGGTGTTCTACATTTAAAAAGTGCATATAGTATGCTTAAAAGCACGATACCTATGGATGTCTTAATCGAAAAGGCAAAACAAAATGGGTATGATTTTGTTGCAGTATCCGATCAAGCACTACACGGCATGCTTCATCTTTTTCATTATGCCAAAAAATACAACATCAAACCGGTATTAGGACTGCATATTAAAGTTGCATATGATTTTTTAGATAGTGGATTCTTAGTCTTTGTTAAAAATCAACAAGGATATGAAAACTTACTTAAAATTATCCTACTAAAAGAAGAAGCTCCATTAACACTTGAAGCTATTAAACCCTATCAAAAAGGGCTAATTTTCGTATCTTCAGGTCAAGATGCACTCATTACAAGATATCTTCTAGATGACCATATTGAACAAGCAAGTCATTTTATACGTGAAACAAAAGACATCATAGAGCATTTTTATCTAGGTTTATCTTTAGACACCTTTGATCTAGAGATGAAAGTAGCACCTATGATGCATCAACTCTCAGAACACTATAAAATACCTTTATTACCGCTTCACCAAACCACCTATTTAGAATCACAAGATAAAGAAGTTTATGAAGCACTCATTAAAATAGATAACGAGCAAAATGAGATGGCACAAGATGAAGCCTATCACATGATGACCAAAGATGAGCTTTTGAGTCGTTTTTCAGATTATCCATACGTATTTAATACATTAAGTGAAGTGGTTAAGTCCATTAAATTTGAATATCAAAAGCCATCCTTTGATATGCCTGTATTCGATGTACCATCTGGTACACCAGAGCTTTATCTTAAATCATTAGCGCAAGTCGGTTTAAAGAAAAGGTTAAAAAAACATAGTTATGCATCACTTGAGACCTATCAAAAAAGATTAGCATATGAGCTCAAAGTAATTCATGACATGGGCTTTGATCACTACTTTTTAATTGTTTATGATTTTGTAAAATACGCTAAAACACACGATATTTTAGTAGGTCCTGGTAGAGGATCATCTGCAGGCTCATTGGTTGCGTATGCCATAGGGATTACAGATGTAGATCCTCTTCAATACGATTTACTTTTTGAAAGGTTTTTAAATCCTGAACGTATAACCATGCCAGATATCGACATGGATTTTCCTGATAATAAACGTGATGAAGTCATTCAATATGTCAAAGAAAAATATGGCACATTTCATATGATTTCAATTATTACTTTTGGTACGTTTGCGTTAAGATCTTCCATTAGAGATATTGCACGCGTGATGAAAATCGATCCAACAAGAGTCAACGGCATCATTCAAAATGTCATAGATGAAAAAGTCGATAACACGGATCAAGAAACAATGCGTCTTTTAAGAGTTGCTAAAAAAATTGAGGGCTTACCAAGACATACAGGCACACATGCTGCAGGTGTTATTTTATGTGAACAAGATTTATCGAAGCATATCCCCTTACAAAAAGGTCTATATGACGGTTATCAATCTCAATTTGAAGCAGCTGATTTAGAGTCTTTAGGGCTACTTAAAATCGACTTTTTAGGGATTAGAAATCTGCAGGTGATTGATGATGTCGTTAAGGAAATTCAAAAAAAGCATCCTAAGTTTCAATTAAATAATATACCCTTTGATGATTCAAAAACATATCACTTATTATCTTTATCAGATACCACGGGTATTTTTCAATTAGAATCTTTAGGCATGCGTGCTGTTTTAAGAAAGCTAAAACCCACAAACTTTGAAGATATCATTGCACTTTTAGCATTATTTAGACCAGGACCCATGGAGTTTATTGATCTTTATATTGAAAGAAGACATGGTGCTTCATTTGAATATATCCATAAGGATTTAGAACCTATCTTGAAAAATACTTATGGCATTATTGTTTACCAGGAACAAATTATGCGTATCGCTCATGAGTTTGCTGGATATTCCCTTGCTGAAGCGGATTTATTAAGACGCGCGATCTCTAAAAAAAATAGAGAGATACTCGAACAAGAGGAACATAGATTTATTGAAAAATGTATCAAACAAGGTTATCCAAAATCAATTGGTAAAGAGATATATGATTTGATTGTTAAGTTTGCAGATTATGGATTTAATAGATCCCATAGTGTAGCTTATGCGATTGTTGCTTATCAAATGGCTTATCTAAAAGCGAACTATTTTTCTACTTTTATGACCATTTTATTAACATCTGTGATTGGTAATGAAGGTCTAACAAAAGACTATATTCTCGAACTTAAAAAACAAAAAGTCAAAGTTTATCCACCACATATTCACATGTCAACAGACATCTATGAAAAGACAGATGAAGGTATTTATATGCCATTTCAAGCAATCAAAAGCTTTGGCAAATTAACCGTTCAAAAATTGCTTGAAACAAGAAACGAATCACCTTTTACTGACTATCATGATTTGAAGATAAAATTAAAGAAAACGATAAATGATAGAAATCTTGAAATGCTCATTCATGCTGGCGCATTAGATGCATTCAATCTAACACATCAAACCATGATTCAAAATATCGGATTAGATGATGCCGGCTATGAACAATATATCTCCGATTTTAAAATGAAGACATTTGAAGAGTATAGCTTTTCGATTCTTGCAGAAAAGGAAAAAGAAGCTTTAGGCTTTAACCTTTTGTATCAACCAATGGCAGCCTATGAGTCTTTTATTAAAGAAAAAGCATTAGACACTTTTGAGCAATTATCACATAAAGATAAGATTACAGTGCTTTCTTACATCAAAAAATCAAAACGTATTAAAACAAAAAACAATGAACCTATGATGTTTTTACTTTTGGATGATGGAGAACAAGAGCTTGAAGTCACTTTATTTCCTAAAACACTTAAAGCATATGAGCACATCATAAGTGAAGATGTTCTGCTATTTACCATCAAAAAAAATCATTATAACGGACAAACATCCTATGTTTGTGATATGATAAAGGACATCAAAGCAAAATAGAGGTTTTAACATGAGATTTGATACATGGGATAAAGAACAAAAAAAATCATTAGAACTTGAATATCAAAAACGATTTGGTGGCCAAGTACGCATGATAAAAAAACTATATAAAGATGGATCGGACCATATTTTATTAAAGGATCTATTAGACAACGTAAGTCGCCATTTACAACAGGCTTTTTTATCACTGGATAAAGAACAATTTGAAGCACTTGTTGAAAGAATGTTTTTAAGCGCGATACCATACGATTTTTATGTTGATTATGATTTTTTTATGAATGAACATACCGCAACCATCATTTTTTACAACGATTTTGATTCAATGGAGTTTTCTGATATTCCGATGCGTTCATTATCAGATATACAAAATATGCTTGACATGATATTATATATAAGTAAGAACTACGAATCCATTATTAGCCAAGATCAAGATGCTGCTAAAAATTTAGACGAATATAACTTTTTAGAAGGTTTCAACATGGATTTAGAAGAATTTAAGGAAGATGGGACGTCTTTTCGTCGCCTAAAACATTAAGATGAGTCAAGTAGACAAAAAGAAAGTATTACATGTTATTCGCGTGGGGTTAATCATTAATATACTGCTTGCAGCAATCAAGCTTTCTTTTGGTTTCATCGGAGAAGCCCAATCTTTAATAAGTGATGGTTTAAACTCTACATCTGACATCATTATCAGCCTACTTATGCTATTTTTCATGAAAGTAGCCACTAAAAAACCAGATCATGACCACCACTATGGTCATGAAAAATATGAAGGTCTAGCATACTTTGCATTAGGCCTTATTTTCTTTGCAGTTTCAATTTATATTATGGTAGACAGCATCAACTTAGCTATGACTTACTTAAACGGCAATTTAACGATTGAAGGACCCAAATTATTCACGGTTTTTATCTCTGCTTTATCGTTAGTTTTAAAATTATTATTGTTTTTCTATTACAAACGCGCTGGTAATATATTTAAATCACCAACACTCAAAGCAGATGCTAAAAATCATTTCATTGATGTATGGGCAACTTCATTTACATTGATTGGCTTATCGATGACTCAATTTGGTTTGATTATCTTTGATTATATTGCGGCATTTATTGTTGGCATATTTATCTTAAAATTATCTATCGATGTCATCAAAGAAGCTATCTCTTTTTTAGTCGATCAAGCACCTTCAACTCAAGAAATCAAGGATATCCATGAAACCATCTTAATGATCGAAGGCGTTTTAACTATTGATGATTTAAAGGTGAGAAAACACATGGTTGAACGTTATGTTGATGTTGAAATTGGTGTAAAAGGTCACATGTCACTTGAAAAGGCTCATCAAATCGCAGAAAAAGTGCATCACAAGGTAGAAGAAGCCTTTCCTGATGTAATCCATTGCATGGTTCACGTTAACCCACATCATGATGCTTAATGTGTCAAGATTTTATATTTACATATAAACTAAGGCGTATATCATTGTATATAAACGCCTTTTTTGTTAAAATAGTGCTAAGCAATTGAATGAGAAAGGCGGAAACAAATATGCCATCGTTATTAATGATTCAATGGGGAACCATAGGACTCTTCATGTTCTTATATTTCCTACAAGGTTTTTTGAGAGGAACAAGCAAGTCTGTATACTATACGCTTGTCACGGTCATTACTGCAGGTGTTACTATTTGGTTGATTTCGATGGTCTCACTCAACCTTATTTTTTCAGCATCTTTTACCTTTGAATCACTCATTCAAATGATTCAAAGCATGTCTGGAAATATCATTCCACAAAATATTGAAACTTATTTACTAGATCCACAAATCACACCGGTTGTCATTGCGTTGATCGACTTAGTGTTAAGAATCGTTTTCTACTTTGTTTTATTTCCTGTCATAAAGACATTACTCACATGGATTATCTTTGTACCTATATGGAAGTTTTTCATTAAAAAACCATTACTAGCAAGACAAAATGATATTGCTCGTGTTAAACATGAAGAAAGTAATTCAAACCGCAAATTTGTGCCTTCTAAGAGATTAAAGAAAACCGTCATCAGTCGTTTTGGTGGCGGACTTGCAGGTGCAGTACACGGATTTGTTGTCGCTTTTTTATTCCTTTTACCAGTCATTATTTTCTCAAGCTTTTTAACAGGTTTTACAAGTATAGCGAACTTAGAACAAGAAAATGAATATCAAACATTAGATACAGGCACACTTCCAGGTGGGCTTCCTTTTGCTTTACCTGGAAACATCGATATCGAAGATTATTTACTTCAAATCGAAGAAATGAATGAAAAAGGACTTACAAGTATTACAAAACAAATTGTTATTAATGGACAACCATTAGATAGATATGTCTTTGACCGCATGTTAACAACAACTATCAAGCAAGAAGGTCTTGAAGATGTCAATATCAACTGGGTCCAAGAAATTGAAAATATTTTTGGTATCGCATCTGTGGTGTTAGAAGGTGGATATATTGATTCAGATTTCGATTACAATACCATTGGTGAAGATAATTTAGAAGATATTGAACAAATCTTTAATTATATAGGTCGCTCAAATGTTTTAGGCTATATGATTCCATATGCGACAAGATTTGGGTTAGAAAACATCCTCGTTGATCAATTAGGTGTCAATTTATACGAAAGAGATGCCAGTAGAGATGCACTCAATCAGTTTGAAGATATCTCATGGGATGAAGAATTCTCAAACTTATATGGCGTAATTGAAGCACTCTTAAAATTTGGAACCGTCGGAGAGCTCCAAGCGTATGCATCTAATCCTGAACTTATTTTCGAGTTAACACCTGAAGAAGCAGAAAAACTCACCAATATTATACGGGCTGTCGGTGAATTAGAAACATTGGTGCTTATTAACGTTGCTGTCGATTATGCAACAACGATGGAAAGTGTTCAAAATTATGCTTCATGGATTGATGAATCTGAAAGAGAAGCTTATTTACAAGAAAGATTATCGTTTATTTTAAGTGATCCTAACTTCTTTGTAGGTGAAGCTGGCGAATTTTATCATATTGCTGATTTTGTTGAAGCACTCTTTACAGATCAGTATGGTGATGTGGATTTAGCTTATATTGTTAATAATGCTTCAAACCCCGCAACATACTTAAATGAAGATACAGGTGCTTATTTTGGACATATTATTAATCAATTAGTTGACATTAGATTACTCATGGAATCCATACCTATTGGTATTGATTTTGGTGTATATAATACATTAGATGGTCGTTTATCTGACGAAGTACAAGATGATATAGCTGCAAGACTTGAAGAAGTTGTTTGGTCAGATGAAATCACAAATATTTCCGATATTTATGTTGAAGCAACCAAATTAGGGCTACAAGCTTTATTTGGTGAAAATCCAAATTATTATGCTTTTGTTGATGATTTAGCAGTCAATAATATAGATGCTTTAAGATCGATTGTTTCACTGATCTTTGAAGAATCAGAGGTTGTCAATATTGGTTTAGAGATTGCAGTACCTATTGTTTTAGACTCAGTGATTACAGATCCTAATTTAAGAACACTTGTTGATGAAGCGATTAAATTTGACAGTACAACAGGTGAGGTTAACTTTAATTTCGGTCAAGAAATCAACAATGTCATTACGATTTTAGAGACTGTTTATAAATTCTCAACTGCTTCTGAGCTTGCATCGTTTTCGACAATGACCACAGAAGCTAGACTTCAAGTTTTCGCTAATTTTGGTGCATTATCAGAAACAGATTATGACACTTTTAAAGATGCACTTGAAGATTTACAAGTTTTAAGCAGAGTTGGCAGAGAAGCATTGATTTATGCAAGAGATTCTTTAGGCATTACTCAAGTTTATGTACCTAATGAAGTTGCATTAGGAGAAGAGCTAACTGCAATTACTGGACTTTTATATTACGCTGCTCAATATACACATGATCAATTGGTTGGAGCAGGATTATTAGAAGATATTGATTATGCACCACTCTTTAATGATCCAGTTTTTAGATCTCATTTACTAACGACTGAACTTGATAATCATTCATCACTTTTATTACAAACCATTGCACATAACATCAAGGTATTTAGTGAAGATCCAGCGCTATCACAATATTTATCGATACCAGATAGTTTAGCAGCGGCTTCACCTGAAGATCTTCTTTGGGAAGAAGAATTAAATAACTTGCTTGGGTTTGTATTTGATTTTGCAGGTTCTTTTGAAGGTGCTAGTGATTTTACATTCTCACTTAGAGATGTATTAACAGTAGCGAATAATCCAACTGGTATTAACATGTCTTTAATTACAAGATTTAGTGATTTAGCTGTTTCTGAACATGCCTTTGGATCTCTCGATGAATCCATCATCTTAAGATCAAGCATAAAGCGTGCAATGGATACATATGGTGCGACCTTGTCTGCTAGCTTAGGTGGCTATGAGGTGAAAACACCAAGTGTGACAGTTGAAAATGATGCTTTGAAAGAAGAAACTTTTGTTGAATTCATTCACGGTGTTACGACACTTATTAAAGGTATGAATGAAACACTAGGATTTGAAACATTAGCTGAAGCTATTGAAAATCAAACAACAGCAAAACTCATTCATGCATACCAACAAACATCAGATCAAGATATCGAAGTTTTTGGACAAAGTGAACTTATTAGCGGTTTAATAGGTGATGCACTCATTAGTGAAGATTTCCAAGCATTCTTATTATCCACTGTGAATAATGCACAAACCATATTGGTCGTACCAAGTGATTTCTTTAGTGTTGATCCAGTTTTAATGGATGGTGATTTCTTTAAGACAGATGAGGTAATCAATATACTTATAGCCGTTAAGGCAGTAGAACTAAGCGATGGTGAAAACATGTCTACCATTGGATTAGGTACATTTACAGGCTTAGATGGCAGAAATATTGACCCTGAAACAAATGATGATGATTTTGATCGTCTCATTGGCGCTCATTATATTTATATACTTTTAGATCGTGCACTCAAATTGCCATCTATAAGTGATTTTGTAGGCACAACCTTAGGTGATGCTTTAGGTGTTGCAGTAACCGATTTAGATTTAACACCACATTCAGCAATGCTATCAACAGATCCAAATGAGCCTGTTGAATTAGGACGTGTACCTAAAGATGAATTTAGACGTATATTCCATTCTATCAGCTTATTAGGGGACCCAAGTGCACTTGGTCTAGGTACGTTTACAAATCTTATTGATCCTTATGAGGATGAAGATGGATTTAGTGATTTCATCGCTTCTGATTACATTTATATTGTATTAGCGAGACTTTTCGAAAATGAAGGTTTCGGTGACTATGTCGGTGGCTTGCTTGCTGGTGTTTTTGGTGACGATCAGGAAGCACCAGATATGACACCACCAAGTGACGCAAAAGGCCAAGTTGTTGGCGCACTTGATGAAGATGTTATTACGAGAGTTGAATTAAGAAACATCATGGTATCCTTTAAATTAATCGGTGCTGATGATCCATCAGCGATTGGTATTGGATCAGTGATGAGCTTAATTGACCAAAACTATGATGCTTTAGAAGATAAAGACGATATGGATCGTTTCTTAGATTCACTATATATTCAAGACAAATTATCGTTCTTATTATTATCTGATTCAGTGATTGAATTAATCGCAAACGGCATGTTCATTCCGGCAGACTTTGATATTCCACAAAAGGCATTAATCACAGTAGATGGTAAAGACCGTATCATTCAACAAGAACTTTACAATATATTTGCAGGACTCAAGACTTTAGGTATTGTTGATGAAGATTCCTTATCTACGATTGGACCAGATACACTCTTTGGCTTAACAGAAGCTGAAGTTGATCTTGTGGTTACATCTGATTATCTTTATACAGTCATTGATTTATTCCTTAAGGGTCAAGATACATTTGAGATTCCACTTTCTGCTTTAAATCCAAATACAGATCCTGATTATCCAGATAAAGTGAAGAAATCTGAGATTACAGATATTTTCAAAACACTTAATATTTTACAGGTTGAAAATCTTGATACATTTGAGCCACAACTCGTAACAATCGCACAAATCAATGAAGTTTTAGCTGAAACAGATTCTGCTATAGTCTTAAGTCTTTTATCACAAGGCATTATTGATGCGATAGGAGCAGATAAGATTCCATCAGAAGCTTATCAAGCAGAAAATCTATTAACTAAAGAAGAAATTGAAGCACTTGTTGCTGCATTAGAAATTATCGCTGGTAGCGATGATGTTGCCATCGGTGATGTTGATGTTGAATCTATCACAGTAGGTCAAGTTCAACAAATTGATTTAACACCTACAGGATCATATATCATCAAGCAACTTATATCAGATGAAATCTTAAACTTAATTGATGTGAACAATTTACCTGAAGATGCTTATGCACCACTTTCAAATGGCGGAAGCTCCTTTGTACTACTTGGTGCGACCTTAGATGCACCAGTAGACCCACTGAGACGCTTATCAGATGATGAATTACAAGAAATTGTCGCAGCACTATATATTTTAGCTGATGATCCAAACAATACAGACCCAGAATTTGATCCGGCAAATGTTATAGTAACTGAAATATCAACTGAAGCCACTGTTGGACAAGCACAACAATTGAAGACAAATAATTCACTGGTGATTCGTTCTCTTATTACAGATGCTGTGATTGATAATTTAGGTGCGACTGTAGTCATTCATGATGACGCATATGATGTAACTTATCCAACCTTATTATCGACAGCTGAAATCAATGCGCTTTTAGATGCAATGTATATTCTAGCAGGTGAAGATGATACTGTTTTAATTTCAGCAATTTCAACAGATGTTACCGTAGGTCAAACACAAAACCTTAAAGGTAATGCTTCATTGATTATGAGACAGTTATTCACTGATCAAATCAAAGATGCCATCGATCCTCTAGATGAAGGTAAAATACCAGCTGAAGCGTATGATTTAGACAGACCAACCATGTTTACGCAACAAGAGTTAGACGCGATGCTTGATGCACTCTATATCTTAGCAAACAATAATCCACCATTTGGTTATCCAGGTCATGATCCATTATTTGATGTCAATGCTGTACTTGTAGCAAACGTTTCAACAGACGTATCTGTTGGACAAGTAAGCGAACTTAAAGGTACAGAATCATATACCATTAAACAACTTGTTTCTGATAACGTGATTGATGTGATTGGTGTAGATAACATCCCTATGGATTCATACATTGACAGCAATCCAGCGAACAGATTAACAGATGCTGAGATTGATGCTATGATTGATGCATTAGTTATTTTGGCAGAACCTGAAGATCCATATGCCGTTTTAGTTACAGCTATTTCAACAGATGTAACCGTAGGTCAAGTGAAGGATCTTAACTTAATCAATTCACTCATTACAAAACAATTAATCAGTGACTCAATCATTGATTCAATTGGTGTAGATAATATCCCTATTGAAGCATATATTGATAGTGATCCATTAAATAGACTTTCAGATGATGAATTAGATGCAATGATATTAGCACTTGATGTTTTAGCTAATAATGATGATTCAGTCTTAGTATCTGCGATTTCTACAGATGTGACCGTAGGTCAAGCATTAGATATGAAACAAACAGAATCATATATTATTCAACAATTATTGTCAGATGCTATTATTGATGCCATCGATCCACTTGATGAAGGCAAGATTCCTTTAGAAGCTTATATTGATCAAGATTCAAATAATAGACTATTACAAACAGAAATAGATCATATGATTGATGCGCTTTATGTCCTTTCTAACGAAGATGAAGATGTTTTAGTATCAGATATTACAACTGATTTAACTATTGGACAGCTTAAGGGACTTAATTCAATTCCATCGATTATAATGAAGAAACAAATGTCTGATCAAATTATTGATGCAGTTGGCGTTGATAAAGTACCACTTGATGCTTATATTGATCAAGATAATACGAAGAATTTAACAGATACTGAGTTAACTGAAATGATCGAAGCGTTAGAGATATTAGCAGGATCTGTTGTGCCTGGTGATGTAGATCACGTTTTAGTTTCAGCAGTATCAACAGATGTCACTGTAGGTCAAACAAAACAACTTGATCAAGATAATGAATCACTTATTATCAAGCAAATCATTAGTGATGCCATTATTGATATGATTGGTGTTGATGGTATACCATTAGATGCTTATATCGATAATGATTCAAATAACAGATTAACAGATACAGAAATTGGTAATATGGTTGATGCATTAGACATCTTAGCGAACAATAATGATGCACTTCTTGTAACAGATATTTCTACTGATATTACAATAGGTCAACTTAAAGACTTAAATGCATTACCATCACTCATTACACAAAAATTAATTTCTGATACCATTATTGAAGCTGTAGGAGTAGATAATGTTCCTATGGATGCTTATATTGATGAAGATGATGAGAAGAATTTAACATCAACTGAAGTTTCTGAAATGATTCTTGCATTAGAAATACTTGCAGGCTCAACAGTGCCAGGTGATGTGGATCATATCTTAGTTACAGATGTTGTGATTGATGTAACAGTTGGTCAAACTCAAAGTCTTAAGACAAATAACTCTGTGATCATTAAGCAAATCTTATCTGATAATATCGTAACGATGTTAACAACTTCAGGTATTGAAATTCCAGTAGCAGCTTATAGAAATAATGATGATGAAGATAGATTAACCAATGATGAAATCGGATATATGATTGATGCACTCTTCGTCTTATCAGGTGAAGATAATAATGCGAAAGTTGATGAAATCGTCTTTGATGAAACAGCACTTTCTGTAGAAACGTTACAATCATTTGATGAAAATTCACTTGTCTTAAACAGAGTCATTTCTACAGGTTTAATTACCAACTTACCAAATATTCCTGATGAATCATATGTTGTTGTTATTGATCCTCTAGATCCAGATTATAAGAAGGATATCTTAAGAATTGAAATCAATAATATATTAGATGCATTAGATATTTTAGGCATTACAGATACATCAAGTGCGGGTAGTATTGGAGCTAATTCGATTACGTTTGCAGATATTTACCTAGTGCTTGAATTAGGTACTGTAGGCGAACCAAATGAACATTACTTAGGATTCTCACCAATTGTTGCACACATTATGTCAACACCTATGGTTGAATCAGTCAGTGATGTAAGAGGCGGTTATGATTATGGTATTCCATCTACTGCATATAGAAATGATTATGATTTAACGTATGATGAAATCGTTAAACTTGTAGAGGCTTTAGCATACTTAGGTGATGTTGGTGATGCACCACGCACATATGCTCCTGCTGATAGAACTTTACTCCAAGCATCAAGTGGTATTGATCCAACAGGATTTGGACCAGATGAGCTAGATGCTTTACTCGATATTGAATCACTTATCGTTTATCGTATGATTTCAATTGGTATTAATGATGCAGGATTAGAAAATGAAGATGCAAGAGCAGAAGTAGGAGATACGAACTATGATGCAGAAGTTATTGCATTGCCAACACCACTCATCTACGATATTAAGATTGCAGAAATGGAACACCTAGTTGTTTCAATGAATTTATTAGGATTAGATGACTTAACTGACTTAACAAGCATAGATGCATCTACAATTCTTGGATTATCTGATGCAGATATGGATACATTACTGGATAATGAAATTACCATTATGTACTATCTAATCAATGATATCATTGAAGATCAACCATTATTAGTTGCTCAACTTGATCCTTCTGATTTTGAAGATTTTGCACCATATAGAATTAAGAGAGTTTCACTCATAACATTATTAAAAGACAATAATATTTAATAGATTAAAGGGCATCTAGCGATAAGCTAAATGCCTTTTTCTTATAAAAAAACACCTCAACATGAGGTGTTACAATTGTTCAAATAAATTGATATAAAAATTTACGCCAGCAACAATATTATCAATCGTAATATCTTCATTCACACCATGAATTTTTCTTAAATCATCTTTAGATACATCCATAGGAGAGAACTTAAACACTCTTTCTGATATTGCATGATAATGTCTAGAATCTGTGGTTGCTACCATGAGATAAGGTGAGACGATGACTTCTGGCCAAGTTTGATTGATAGCTTTTGTTAATGACTTATATCCATCATCTATGACTGAAATAGTAGAAGCCTCATGTGCCTCTAAAACCTCAACTTCAATGGGATACTTTCTAATAATATGTTTGATTTTTTTGACAATCATTTCACTGGATTCTCCTGGCATTAACCTGTAGTTAATACCAATTGATGCCTCTGACGGTAACACATTCATCGCTTCACTTCCCAAGCTCATTGTAAATGCCTGAGTTGTTTTAAACATTGCCAGAAACTCGCCACCTGATATCTTCGCGATCAGTTTTACAATAGGTAAAAATAGCCAAAGATTAGCAAAAATCATTTTGATGAAAAAAGATTTTGAATGTGGTGCAAGAGATTCAAATAAGTATTTTACAGGTGTCGTTAATTTAAGCTTAAAAGCCTTTGACTGATTTAATTTAGTGACTGCCATAGACAAAGATGTGATAGGCGTAGTTTTAGGTGGTGTGGATGCATGCCCTCCCTTTGTTTTAGCAACAAGCTTAATATTCATAAATCCCTTTTCTGCAATGCCGACAACTGCAGCTTTTTCAGATACACCAGGGAACTGATCTTTTACAATTGCCCCACCTTCATCTAAAACCATGAAAGGTTTAATACCATGACTTTTAAAATACTCAACGATAGCTTCTGCTGATTTACCATAAACTTCTTCATCACCACCAAATGCCAAATACACATCATGTTTAAATACTTTACCTTTCGATAAGAGATACTCCATTGCATTCATGATCGCATTCAAACTGCTTTTTGTATCCAAAGTACCTCTGCCATAAACAGTTTGATCATTTATTCTACCGCTAAAAGGTTCTTCATCCCATACACCATTAGTTGGTACAACATCATAATGCGACATGAAAACATAAGGATCTTCTGCGATTTCGCCTTTGATATGAAAGAGCATTGCTCGTTCGTGTTCACTATACGTTGATTTTTCAAATACATGAGGAAATCTTTCTTTGATGAAAAGTCTAAAATCAGTAAATGCTTTTGGGTTTTCTAAAGCAGGATCCGGATATGATATCGTTTCAAATTGAATCATTTTTGAAAGAGACTCGATTGCAAATTTTTGATCAAACTCATGGTTCTTTTTCATTTCAGGAAATGCTTTTGGTTCGAAATGAAAGGTTCTTAAGAGAATGACAAAGAGTAATACAATGAATAATGATATACCTAAATAAACGTAAATCACTTAATAACCCCCTTTTTATAGAGAATTCTTGAACTTATCAAAGTTATGACAACCCCTACAGGAACCATGAGTCCAACAAGACCACCACTCCCAGGAACAAATAGGAAGAAGAAAATCATAAACAATAAAGGGATAATTGCAATTTTCCAACGTTTTGAAATATAAACAAAACCTAACGCGCCAAATAATGCAGGCACGACATTGTCAAATGCAGGCTTTAAGCTCGCTGTTTCTAATAAAGGTGTTAGAGGAATTAAAAGAAGTGCACCAATCATAATGACTATGGTTGTTACGATGCTTGATGTTGCTACGGCGATGGTTGCAATCACATCACCTTTTTCAGAACCCTTTTCAAGATTAAGAGCATCTTGAGCATTGAGGGCAACAGGTACTTTAATGCTTGCTAAATTACCAGTAACAAACGCCAAATAGGATGAACCAGTACCTAACATAGGTGTAAATGTAAATACTTCTATCGTTGTTATTGGCCAGAAGACAACAGCAGTTGCGATGAATCCTGGTAAAAATTCTCTAAAAGTAGGCAATACACCAGTTGCAATGCTCATACTAATAGGTGCAGTGATAAATAAAATAAGCGCACCTAGCATCCAATAACGACCTGACTTATGAATACTATCTTGATAAGCTTTATCCATATTAACGTACCCCCATGCCAGCATAAATGACCGCAAAGATCATCGCAAGTATCATCGATAGTGGTAAGGCATAATTTCTTAACCACTCCCATTTAAATTTTTTAAGCATTAAACCAAAGATAACAACCCATAATGCAGATGTTAAAAAGACTAAAATAGCTAGTAAAGAAATAAATGTTTCATCACCTACGGTTTTAGGTGCTAAAACAAAGCCAACAAATGCGGAAATCATACCGATAAATAAAGCGTCCATCATAATATGATTCCACGACTGATCCTTATCTTTGACTGATTCAATTTTTTGACTATATTTCTTATAGAAGAATGGAATTATAAGAAGTGGTGGAATACATCCAAAGGTCATCACCCATAATGCGGTTGTTACAACTCTAGGATTTAAGATGTCACCAGCCTCAAAGCCGAATTCTCTTAAAACGAGTGTTGCAGTAGGTAATTCATAAGTTAATGCACCTAAAGTTCCTAGTCTCATACCTGCAATCATAGGTCCGAATATTTTAGCAAGCGTAATAAGACCAATGAGTATTGCAAGAGATGGAGCTATCGTGAAAATAGTAGAAGACAAAATGGTTTGATTGATATCCTTTTTTGAAAATCCTAATGTGAAAGCTCTTTTTCTTGCTTTAAGCAAAAAAACGGTCGACTGTATCAAGACATAGGAAAAAATCATACCTACGACTAGATAAACCCACCATGCATTTAAATATGCCATTTGTGTATACCTCGATTTCATGCGTTGTTTATTTTATTATAAACGATAAAAAATAAAATCAATGATTTTTTTTGAATAATATGTTTCCAAACATATATACATATGATAAAGTGAGATTGAAGGAAGTGATACGATGCAAGAAGCCATCATGAAAAGAAAATCAGTAAGAACATATGAGAAGAGAAAATTATCAGAACCTGATTTGGAATGCGTAAAAAAGATTCTTGAAAAGACAAATACGATGAAAGGTCCTTTTGGCAATCAAATGACTTTCTTTTATCATGATCCAAATGGTGATTTTGATGATGAAGGTAAAATGATTGGGACTTATGGATTTATAAAAAACCCACCAGCATTTTTTGGTGCAGCTACCAAAAATGATATGCACCATTTGATTGATTTCGGTTATCTTTTTGAACGTATCGTTTTAAAACTTACAAAAATTGGTTTAGGTACAGTTTGGCTTGGAGGTACCTTTCATAGACAAGCTTTGAAGCACTTGCTTTCTGGCATGGACATTATTCCAGCTATTTCACCTGTTGGGTATCCTGAAGATAAAACAACTTTTAGAGATAAAGTCATACGATTTTCAATCAAAGCGGATAGAAGAAAAGACTTTAGCGAGATGTACTATTTAGAAGATTTCAAACAGCCACTTATTGAAACTCATGAAGAAAAAATACCATATCTTTCGTCACTCATTTTCTTGCAAAAAGCACCCTCAGCATCTAACAAGCAACCCTGGCGAGTATTAATCCAAAAAAACGTGATACATTTATACCTTGAAAAAACGCCTAACTATGCGACATCTTTGCCATTTCCAATTCAATATTTAGACATGGGTATTGCTTTATTTCATATTGAAGAAGGACTTAAATTTGACCAAAAAACATATGAAATGAAGATGACAAATCACCCTCAATATTTAGACTGGATTTATATCTTATCATTTGAAATAAAAGATTAAAAAAAGGTGTTAGCAATTTAGCTAGCACCTTCATCTATTTACTTTTTGACTACTCTGATTTTGTTTAATTTTGCAAATCTAGGAAGTCCATCAATAAGCTTAGCTTTTGAGTCACCTTGAATCAGCGGTAATGCGTAATCTACAAAGTCTTGAGTCAAGCCTTTTCCATGAGGTAAGATCCACTCTAGTGGTACTTTTTGTTCTGTATTAGCAGCCTTTAATAATGGAATTAATACATACTTAATCTTATAAGGATTTGAAGAAATTCTCTTGAATCCAACCATCTTATCTGACGTACCTCTTACAGCTGCTTGAACTGCTTTTTTACCAGCATTGAATGCTTCTTCAACGTCAACCTTTGACGCTAAATGCGCTGCAGATCTTTGGAGTAATGAAAACTCAATGGCACGTACTTTAACATTGGTACGCTTAGAAACTTCTTCAGCTAATACTTGTGCTGTACCACCTAATTGAGCATGACCAAACGCATCTTTCTTTAAATCTTGGAATAGTTCAGGAATGTATTTTCCTTCATTAGTTTTGATACCTTCAGATACTGCAACAATGACTTTGCCTTTTTCTGCTAATACTTCAGAAACTTGCTTAAAGAAATCATCAATATCAAATGCAATTTCTGGTAAATAAATTAAATCTGGACCTTGTCCTTTATAAGAAGCTAATGCAGCAGCTGCAGTGAGCCATCCAGCATTTCTACCCATTACTTCAACGATGGTTACTTGAGGTGTATCATAGACAGTCGCATCATGATATAACTCCATAAATGTTGTAGCAACATATTTTGCAGCACTACCATAGCCTGGTGAGTGATCAGTGACATTTAAGTCATTATCAATCGTCTTTGGAACACCCATGACGTTGCAATCATAACCAGACTTCTTAAAGAATTTAGAAATCTTGTTACATGTATCCATTGAATCATTACCACCATTGTAGAAGAAGTAACGAATATTATATTTTTTAAATACTTCTAACAATCTTTCATATTGGCTTGGATCTTTTTTAGGATCCTTTAATTTGAATCTAACAGAACCGATTGCTGATGAAGGTGTATTCTTTAATAAGAATAACTCTTCTAAGCTTTCTTGCTTAATGTCATAAAACTCTTCGTTTAAGACACCTTTAATGCCATGTACAGCACCATAGACTTCTGTAATATTTTCTTGTTTTAATGCTTCAATAAAAACGCCAGCAGCGCTTGAATTAATTACACTCGTTGGGCCACCTGATTGGCCGAGTAGTGCAGCACCTTTTAAATCTTTCATAGTATCACCATTTCTCTAATATTTTTTATTTCATAGCACATTTTACCATAAAGCGATTTGATTGGCCACAAAATGTGTCTTAAAACGATTTCATAATTTACCAAAATGATAAATCATAAGATTTAAATTAGCATGTAAGTGTGTTATAATATGTGTGCAGTACGTTTTTTTATGTAAGGGGATCATATAATATGAAAATTGGCGTTTTAACATCGGGTGGTGATGCGCCTGGCATGAATGCTGCAATTCGTGCAGTTGTCAGAGCTGGAGAAGCACACGGACATGAAGTATATGGCATCAAAGATGGTTATGCTGGCTTAATCAATGATGATATGGTTTTACTCAATCACCAATCTGTTTCAGGAATCTTAAGTCAAGGTGGTACGTTTCTTGGCACTTCAAGAGCTCCTGAATTTTTAAAGGAAGAAGTAAGACTTAAAGCAGTAGAAAATCTAAAAAATCGCGGCATTGAAGCTGTTGTAGCTATTGGCGGTGACGGTACATATCGTGGTGCAATGGATTTATCTAAATTAGGCATTAAAACGATTGGTTTACCTGGCACAATTGATAATGATATCGCAGGTACCGATTTTACTATCGGATTTCATACAGCAGTTGAAACGATTGTTGATGCGATTGATAAGCTTAGAGATACATCCACATCACATAGAAGATGTTCTATCGTTGAGGTGATGGGTAGACATTGTGGCGATTTAGCTTTATTTGCAGGTATTTGTGGTGGTGCTGAATTCATCATTACACCAGAAAACCCAATTAATAAGGATAAAATCATCTCAAGACTAAAAAAACATGTGACCGAAGGTAGAAGACACGCAATTATCGTTGTGACTGAAAACCAAATGGATGTACACGAATTTGCTAAAGAAGTCACTGAAAAATCGGGATTTGCATCAAGAGCTACTGTGCTCGGATATATTCAAAGAGGTGGACAGCCTTGTCCAGAAGATCGTATCTTAGCCTCTCGCATGGGTAATTATGCAGTAGAATTACTTAATGATGACATTTATGGTGTATGTGTAGGCGTTAGAGATAACCGTATGATTCATGTACCATTTGTGAATGTTGTTGGTCAGTCAAGACCTAAAAACGAATTATATAACTTGGTTAAAAAAGTTTCATAGAAACTGTTTATTAATAAAAAAATTCATATAAAGAAAGGAAATGAATATGACGAAGTACGTATATTTATTCAAAGAAGGTAATGCTTCAATGAAAAACCTACTTGGTGGTAAAGGTGCAAACTTAGCTGAAATGACTTCACTAGGCATTGCTGTTCCACAAGGGTTTACTGTGACAACAGAAGCATGTAATGATTATTACGCAAATAAAAAGGTGATTAGACAAGAAATCATCGACCAAATTTTCACTGCTTTGGAAGCAACTGAAAAAGAATATGGTAAGAAGTTTGGAGATGCAAATGACCCATTCTTAGTATCAGTTCGTTCAGGAGCAAGAGCATCTATGCCAGGGATGATGGATACAATCCTTAACTTAGGTTTAAACAATGTATCTGTTGAAGGCTTAGCAAAACTAACAAACAACCCAAGATTTGCATACGATTCATATCGCCGTTTCATTCAAATGTTCTCTGACGTTGTAATGGAAATCGATAAAGAAAACTATGAACATCTTTTAGAAGAAATGAAGCATCAAAAAGGTGTTGAGTTAGATACTGACTTAACAGCTGATGATATGAAGAAACTTGCTTTACAGTTTTTAGATAAATACGCAGAACTCAAAGGCGAACCATTCCCACAAGATCCAAAAGAACAATTAATTGGCGCAGTGACTGCCGTGTTTAGATCATGGGATAACCCAAGAGCAAACACATATCGTCGTTTAAACCACATTCCTTACGAATGGGGAACAGCAGTTAACGTTCAAGGTATGGTATTTGGTAACATGGGTGATGATTCAGGTACAGGTGTTGCGTTTTCTAGAAACCCATCAGATGGTACCAATGAATTATATGGTGAATACTTATTTAATGCACAAGGTGAAGACGTTGTTGCCGGTATTCGTACACCAAAACCAATTTCTGAGTTAAAGAAAGACAATCCTGCTTTATATGAAGAATTCTTTAATATTTCTAAAAAATTAGAAGCACATTATCGTGATATGCAAGATATGGAATTTACGATCGAAAGAGGTAAATTATACATGCTTCAAACACGTAATGGTAAAAGAACTGCTCAAGCTGCCTTAAAGGTTGCTATTGACTTAGTCAATGAAGGCGTCTTAACTGAAAAAGAAGCGGTTTTAAAGGTTGAACCTGCACAGTTAGATGCACTCCTTCACCCACAATTTAACCCAGAAGCTTTAAAGAATGCACGTGTCATTACAACTGGTTTAAATGCATCTCCTGGTGCTGCAACTGGTCGTGTAGCATTTACTGCAGAACGTGCAAAAGAAATGAAAGCTAAAGATGGTCTACCTGTTATTTTAGTACGTTTAGAAACATCTCCAGAAGACATCGAAGGTATGATTGTTTCATCAGGTATTTTAACCGCTCGTGGTGGTATGACATCACATGCTGCCGTTGTCGCACGTGGTATGGGTACATGCTGTGTTGCTGGTGCTGGTGAAGTGCGTGTCTTTGAATCTAAAAAATATTTCGAAATTAAAGGTGAAAGATTTAATGAAGGCGATTGGATTTCATTAGATGGTTCAACTGGTAAAGTTTACGGTCAAAAAGTAGAGACACAAGATGCAACAGTATCTGGTGATTTCGCAACACTCATGGCTTGGGCTGACAAATTCCGTGCTTTAAAGATTCGTACCAATGCAGATAATCCAAGAGACGCTAAAGTCGCTTATGAATATGGTGCAGAAGGTATTGGTTTATGCCGTACAGAACATATGTTCTTTGAAGCGGATCGTATTCCTGCAGTTCGTGAAATGATCGTTGCTAAGAATAAGGCTGAAAGAGAAAAGGCGTTAGCGAAATTATTACCAATGCAAAGAGAAGACTTTGTTGGCTTATATAAAGAAATGAAAGGTTACGCCGTAACCATTCGTTACTTAGATCCACCACTACATGAATTCGTACCTACACATGAATCAGACATCCGTGCTTTAGCAAAAGAAATGGGCTTATCTTATGAAGAACTCAATGGAACGATTGAATCACTTCATGAAACAAACCCAATGTTAGGTCACCGTGGTGTACGTTTATCAGTAACTTATCCAGAAATTGCTGAAATGCAAACAAGAGCAGTGATTGAAGCTGCAATCATCGTGAATAAAGAAGGTATGAATGTTGTACCTGAAATCATGATTCCACTTGTTGGCGAAATTAAAGAGTTAAAATACATTAAAGATATCGTTGTAGAAACTGCTGAAAAAGTGATTAAAGAAGCTGGCGTTGAACTCAAGTACTTAGTAGGTACAATGATTGAAATCCCAAGAGCTGCAATCACTGCAGATGAAATTGCTAAAGAAGCAGAATTCTTCAGCTTTGGCACAAACGACTTAACACAAATGACATTTGGTTTCTCAAGAGATGACGCTGGTAAATTCTTAGGCGATTACTATGAGAAGAAGATTTTCGCAAATGATCCATTTGCACATATCGACCAAATTGGTGTTGGTAAATTGATGGAAATGGCTGTTAAACTCGGTCAACAAACAAGACCTGACATTAAATTAGGTATTTGTGGAGAACACGGTGGCGATCCACTTTCAGTGGAATTCTGCCATAACATTGGTTTAACTTATGTTTCATGTTCACCATTCCGTGTACCAATCGCAAGATTAGCTGCTGCACACGCAAATATTAAAAACCCAAGAAAGTAAAAGTTTCTAAAGAAGGCATTTGAAAAATGTCTTCTTTTTTTATGTTTTATGGTAATATAAAATAAAGTTCAATCATTGGGTGGGAACATGATTAAATCACATTTTTATGCTTGTTTTTTAAAACTAATATGTTTAAATCCTATCATGTCTCTTAATCAATATCCTGGGGAGGGCATATGAGAAGAAAACCTATTTATATCTTAGGCGCTGTAATTATCTTGATTTCTAGTATGATTTATGGGTGTGTTCATTTTATGAGAGGAGAAAGAGAAAAACTTCTTGAAGAGCCAGCTATTGTAGGTGTGTCAACTGGATACTTGTTGTCATGGAAAAGTGTTGAACATGCAGATATCTATTATGTATATGTTGATGATGAACTTGTATCAGAACAAACCGAAAACACCTACATTTTAGAAGACATCAATCCTTTAGAGGGTTACTTACTAAAGGTTGAAGCTGTTGATTTAGATAACGATTATGAATCTAATGAATCATTGATGTTTTTTTCTCCGTTTGCTCAAACAACCTTAAATGATTTAGTGTCAGTAGATGATGACATCTTTTATTTGGGGTATGAACAAACTCATTATGCAAACCTATATGGATTAGCTAAATTTAGATTTGAATCTATGGTTAGTACGGGTTACATCGTGAATATTAATGTAGATGACATAGTCTATGAGGAGCCAATCATCGTAAAATCGAATAATGAAAATAGACTGATACCATTTAATCCTTTAAAACAAGGCTACACGATGCCTTTAGATGCTTTTAGCACATCTATCTTTTATTTATTTACGTTTGAGCCAGGACAAAAAATTGATATAAAGATTGAGTATTTGGATTTACTGGATCTTTCTATGAATCATGAAATCATTGTTGGACCCAATCAAACACTTCAATTTCCAATTATTGAGCCATCTGATCAATATCTTTTAGGCATTGAAAATGCATCAGATGATATCAAAACTACACTATTTCATACGATTTATAGACAAGAAGACATTGAGTCAATAGATCATCTTATCTTTAAATCAGCAGTCAAAACAAAGATGCAAATGATTAAAATTGAGAATAAATCAGATATCACTCAAACATTACTTATCACACCCTTTATGTATGAAGATGTAACAGATCAAGAATCAATCAATATCAATGAAAGCCAAGATGAAAAATTCATTCTATTGACTGGTTTTGAACCATTTGGTTTTATTTTTAATTTGGATTTTCAAAAACTTAAAACTGATTTTGATGTTGATATTTACATCGTTAATAGATTGAATGGTCTTATTAGAATAGATCAAGAGATAGAAAACATAGAGCATCATCTTTATCGATTGAGATTACCACTAGAAACATATCAAGATGTTGCTATATTGATTGTAATTAAAAATCAAATAGTTCTTGATGACTCTATGGAGCCATCTCAATTTAGAGGTTACATCGCTTAAACATATATGCCACAAAACGTAAAGGTTTTGTGGTTTTTTTGAAAATAAATACAAACTTATTTGATAACGTTTTCATTTGCTGACATATTACATTGACTTTTATCTATGATAAAATATACAAGGGAAATTAAGGCATCACGCTAGGAGTTATATTAAATGCGTAAAACAAAACTTGTTGGAACTGTTGGTCCTGTATCAGAAGATAAAGCCATTTTAAGACAGCTTATTCAAGCTGGATTAAATGTTGTAAGAAATAACTACTCACATGGCGATCATAATGAACATATCAATCGTTTTAAAACTGTTCATGAATTAAATAAAGAATTAGGCACATATGTTGGTACTTTAATGGACACCAAAGGCCCTGAAATTCGAACACATAATTTTAAAGATGGCAGTGTTTATATTAAGCAAGGCCAACAAATCAATATATCAATGACTGAAGTTTTAGGCACAGAAGAGAGATTCTCTATTACTTATCCCAATCTATTTGATGACATTGAAATTGGAAGAACCATCCTGATTGATGATGGTTATTTAGCATTATTGGTCATCGAAAAAGACAGTGAACAAAGAGAACTCATTACCATTGCAAAAAATAGCCACCTTGTTAAAAATAAACGTGGCGTCAATGTGCCTAATACAGTCTTAAATATGCCGTTTTTATCAGAAAAAGATAAAGAAGATATTATATTCGCATGTGAAAATGATTATGACTATATCGCAGCATCATTCACAAGAAGAGCAGCTGATATTTTAGAAATCAGAGCGCTTTTAGAAACACAAGAAAAATCATACATTCAAATTATTTCAAAAATAGAAAATCAAGAAGGCTATAATAACATTGATGAAATCATCGAAGTATCCGATGGCATCATGGTTGCTCGTGGAGATTTAGGTGTCGAAGTTTTCGCAGAAGACTTACCACATATGCAAAAGGAAATTGTACACAAATGTCAACAAAAGGGTAAGCTTGTTATCGTAGCAACCCAAATGTTAGAATCCATGCAACAAAATCCAAGACCAACTAGAGCAGAAGTATCAGACGTCGCTAATGCGGTTTATGAAGGAACAGATGCTACCATGTTATCTGGAGAAATGGCGATGGGTAGATACCCATTAGAAGCTGTGACATATATGGCTAAGATTCATGAGAAATCAGAAAGTCATGTGGATCACAGTGTTTTCGCACAAAAAGCGTTATCCGAAGGCGATAAACTCTTAGATGCGATTTCTTTTAGTGCCGTTCAGGCAGCGATGCATTATGAAGTTAAAGCAATCATTGCTTATGGTCATAAAGCATCAGACAATTTATCTAAATACCGTTCGATTGCACCAATTATTGGTGTCGTTGATAGTTATCATAAAGCAACTTCATTATCCTTACATTATGGTGTTTTTCCTGTCATAGGGACTGATGAACTTGAAAGAAGATTAAGAGAACTAGGCGTTATGAAAGGCGATCTTATTATGGTCGTTAGAAAATATCAATTAGAACTTATCAACTATTAATGATGAATGGCAAGAAAGAGCATCATCATTTATGATGCTTTTTTCATGACTTGTAGATATTTCTAGCATTATCAAGTAAAATAGTGTTGGAACTAATTTCGGAGGAACTTATGAATATCGCAGCAACTTTTATCTACGGCGAAAGTATTATGTTTGTTTTTGGTGGATTAGCACTCTTTATTTTTGGTATTAATATGATGAGTGATTCCTTAAAAGCGGCAGCAGGTAACAAATTAAAGGCGATTATCGAAAAATCAACGAATACACCACTCAAAGGTATTTTAGTGGGTATTTTCCTAACAGTGCTTATTCAATCATCATCTGGCACGACAGCCTTAATGATTGGTTTGATGCGTGCTGGACTCATGACACTTCCTCAAAGTGTGGGTATCATTATGGGGGCAAATATTGGTACAACCGTCACAGCATTTATCATCGGTTTGCCGATTGCTGATTTTGGCTTATATTACATCTTTTTTGGATTACTCATGTCCTTTGTTAAAAACAGACGTATTCACCATTTCGGTGGCGTCTTACTTGGATTAGGTATGCTATTTGTTGGTCTTGACACGATGTCATCCGGCTTAAAGCCTCTAGCTGCAACACAAACGGCTGAAGATATGTTCCAACTATTCTCACAAAACTGGTTTTTAGGTACAGTATTTGGTACAGTCTTTACTGCAGTTGTACAATCATCATCAGCAGCGATTGGTGTGCTTCAGCGTCTATATGATTTAAATGCACAGGGCATTGATTCTATTACCATCCAAGGTGCTGTACCTATATTATTAGGTGCAAATATTGGGACTACCATTACAGCATTCATAGCATCTATTGGTGGTAATACAGAATCTAAAAGGGCAGCGTTTATACATATCTTATTTAATGTGATTAGCGCAGTATTCTTCTTAATTATTTTAATACCATATGAGAATGTTCTCATTTGGTTTGAAGCAAGATACTTAGAGCCTTATTCGATGCTAACTATCGCATTTGCACATGCATTCCAAAATAGTATCATGACAATTCTTTTATACTTCTTTATCAAACAAATGATTTTCCTAGCGAAGTATTTTGTAAAAGATAAAACATTAAAACAAATACCAGATGAAATGTTTGATGAAAAACTGATTGTTGAATCACCTATTTTAGCTTTAGAATATATGAAAAAAGGTATTCTTTATATGGGTGGTATCGTTAAAGACTATTTTGATATAGCAAGATCTTACTCCTTTAAAGAAGACATGAAACTTGTGAATGAAGCATATACCCATGAAATGATGATTGATACATATGATCAAAAGCTTCATGACTATTTAATAAAAATCTCTCAAGCAGGCTTAGAAAAAAATGATTCAAGTAAATTATCTAGAGACTTAGATACGATTAGAGACTTTGAACGTATTGGTGATCATTTAACAAATATTGTCGAATTCTTCGTAGAAAGATATGCTGAAAATCATTTACTTTCAGAAGAAGGCTCGAAAGATTTAAAAGAGATCTATCAAGTCTTAGAAGAAATGCTTAATGATACACTCACAGCATTTATGAATCAAGATATCGAATTAGCTAAAAAAGTTGTCAAGCTTGAAGATAAAGTTGATGAACTTGAAGAACTTGCACGCTATAGATATATTGAAAGACTTAAACAAGGTCAAGTCACCTTCATTAAAGCAAACAACTTCTCAGATATATTAGCAAATCTAGAACGTATTGGTGACCATTTAATGAATATCGTTGGTTCAGTCATTGAACCTATGTATGTTCCACAATCTATTTTAGTACCTAAACCACATGAGATAGATAAAGACATTTAAGAAAAGAGTTGATGTTTCATGTTTGATTTAAAAGCACCTTTTATACCAAAAGGCGATCAAATTAAAGCGATTGAAACACTAAAAATAAATTTTGAAAAAGGCATACGTCAGCAAATCCTTTTAGGTGCAACCGGAACAGGTAAAACCTTTACGATTGCTAATATGATTTCAAAATTACAAAAGAAAACCCTTATTCTCGCCCCAAATAAAACCTTAGCAGGTCAATTATATGGCGAGCTTAAGGCTTTTTTTCCTAACAATCGTGTCGAATACTTTATATCGTACTATGATTATTATCAACCAGAGGCTTATGTTGTTTCAACAGATACCTATATTGAAAAAGATTCATCTATTAATGATGAAATTGATGAATTAAGACATGCAGCAACAGCATCTCTTTTGGAAAGAGATGATGTCATAGTTGTCGCATCTGTTTCCTGTATCTATGGTATTGGCGATCCTGATGATTATAAAAACTCCATGATTGTTGTAAGAAATAATGAACATTACGGTAGAGATAGACTGATCAATAAACTCGTTGAGCTTACATATCAAAGAAATGATATGGATTTTCACCGTGGAACTTTTAGGGTCCGTGGTGACTCTATTGAAGTTATTCCTGCGTATGAAAGAGCTCAAGGGATAAGAATTACATTTTTTGGCGATGAAGTCGAAGACATCAAAAGGTTTGATGTTTTAACAGGACAAGCACTTGAAGGTTTATCAACGATTACTATTTTTCCTGCAACACACTTTATGACAAATAAAGATAAACTTCATGAGTCTATTAGAAGAATCAAAAACGAACTTCAAGAGCAAATCGCTTATTTCAAATCAAATGATTTTCTTTTAGAAGCTCAACGCATTGAGCAACGTACGAAATACGATATGGAAATGCTAGAAGAGATAGGCATATGTAGCGGTATTGAAAATTATTCAAGACATTTATCACTTCGTGAAGCTGGTGAAACACCAGCAACACTGATTGACTTTTTTGGTGACGATTTTTTAATGATTATTGATGAATCACACGTTACGATACCTCAAATTGGTGGTATGTATAAAGGTGATCGATCAAGAAAAACAACACTTGTTGAGCATGGATTTAGATTACCTTCAGCATTAGATAATAGACCTTTACAGTTTGATGAGTTTGAAGATAAATTAGATAAAGTCATTTATTTATCTGCAACTCCAGGTAATTATGAGCTTGATAAAAAATTTCCTATTGTCGAACAAATCATACGTCCAACATATCTACTTGATCCAGAAGTTGAAGTGAGACCTACTAAAGGACAAATGGACGATTTATATTATGAAATAAAAAAACGTACTGAAAAAAATGAGCGTGTTTTAGTTACAACACTCACTATTCGTATGTCAGAGGATTTAACATCCTATTTTAAACAACTAGGCCTTAAGGTTGCTTATTTACATAGTGAAATCAAATCATTAGAAAGAATTAATATTTTAAGAGATTTAAGAATTGGTAAATATGACTGCTTAATCGGCATCAACCTTTTAAGAGAAGGTCTTGATTTACCTGAAGTCTCGCTTGTTGCTATTTTAGATGCAGATAAGCAAGGATTTTTAAGATCTGAAAGATCACTTATCCAAACGATTGGTAGAGCAGCTAGAAATATCAATGGCCAGGTGATTATGTATGCTGATCAGATGAGTGATGCGATGACATATGCAATTAACGAAACAAACAGAAGACGTGCTTTACAGCTTAAATTTAATATAGAAAATGATGTGCTTCCTGTCACTATCCAAAAAGATATTAGAGATAAAATTTCAGTCAAGGAAGATATTGAGAAAGAAGTTAAAGATTATAATAAGATGTCTAAAAAGGATATCAATAATATGATCAAACGTCTTGAAGGTGAAATGAAAGAAGCAGCAAGAAATTTAGATTTTGAGAAAGCAGCTGAACTTAGAGATATGCTTTTTGAATTAAGAAGTGAGCTATAAGATGGATGCAAAACAAATGATGATAGATAGGATTCAAAAGGACTATCAAAGAAAGATAAAGCTTTTTGAAAAGATAGAACCACCAAAGGATGTCGTTTTAGTTGGAGATTCCATGGTCGCTTACTTAAATCCTAGTTTATATAACTTGCTTGACATCACACTTCAAGGTATTGCAGGCGATACAACAAAAGGCGTTAAAGAAAGACTAGATCTTATTTATAGACTTCACCCCAAAAAAGTCATTTTAAGTATCGGATCCAACGATTTAGTCATCTTAAATGAAACACCTAAAAAAGTTGCAGAAAACATTTTATCCTTAGCTTATGAAATTGAAAAAGAAACACACGCGAAAGTTTATGTGGTATCTATGACACCTGTCATTAGAGATCATGATATCTCAAACCCTCTATATATTTCAAATAGAACAAATGAGATGCTAGAAGAGATCAATACCATATTGTCTCAAACACTTAATCATAATGTTTTTATCGATCTTTATAACGATTTACTCGATGAGAATTACAATTTAAATCCTACCTATTCAACTGATGGCATTCACTTAAATCAAAAAGGGTATGAGATTTATACTAAATATATTAAAGACATCTTGTCAAAATGATAAAACCACTGTATAATGGCTTTATAGTCGATTCGATACGGGAGGTTTTTTTATAATGAAAATCGAAAAAGCAGCAGAGAAGCTTGGATTTTTTAAAGAAAAAGACACATTTGTGAAACGTGTGGGGAATTATGAGTTTTATTTGATTAAATATAAGATGAATGGCTCTTATGTTGGTGTACCTATGATCGCGTTCGCTTCTAGTAAAACCATAGAAAAAGATCAATACAAGCGTATTTTAAAAGCAGCAGGGTTAAGAAGTGCCTTTAAGGAATCTATTTTGTTAAATCAAAACGCGATTATTTTCGGTTATGGTCTCAAAGCAAATGATCCGATTAAAATGGATGAACGTTTAAGACAGTTTGCCGACGCTTTAAAAACTGAAGATATCTACCCACTTAACTACTGCCCATATTGTGGTAAGGAAGAAGATACAGATGATCTAAAAAACATTGATGGCATATTAGTACCAGTACATAAAGCATGTCTTTCATCCTATGTTGAACATGTATCAGAACAACTTGAACTTTCAGAAAAAACGAATGATCACATGTTAAAGAGTATTTTACTTACAGTTTTATTTGGATTTTTTGGTATTATACCATCATACATCATTTTATCATTCACAGGCTTCTATTCAGCGTGGCTATTCTTAATCATTCCATTTGCAGCATTCTATGGATTTAAATTAGGAAAAGCTCAAAAAAGATCATATGTTATTTTCTTGATTGCTGCCATCACAATGATTCTTGCTCCAGCGTTTATGCTCTTTGTATATTATGATGCAGCACTCTTTAATGAAATGTCTTTTGTTGACTTTGTCACACACGAAGAAGTACAAGCGGGTTTCATATCAGATATGATTATGACAGTTGTCTTTAGCTTAATTGCTGTACTTGTTTCCTGGAAGACAATTTTCAAACAAACCAATGCACATTTGAAGAAACAATTAAAATCACTCAAGTAGCCACTAGCGTGGCTTCTTTTTTTATGTTACTAGCCATTTGTGGTATCATAAATATGGAGTTGATGATATGAATGCTAAAACACATTATGAAGCTGGATTAAATAATTATTTATATAATGTTAAAAAGAAAAACATTATGGTGGCTATTGAACATTTCTCACAAGCTGCTTTATTAGGATATGCAGATGCTCACTATTTTTTAGGTCGCTTTTATGGTTTAGGAGATGGTGTTTCTCTAGACTATCAAAAAGCACATGAGCACTATCAAAAAGGTTTTGAGTTAGGTTCTCATAAATGTGGTTACGCCATAGGACTTTTATATCACTCAGGTATGGGTGTTGAAAAAGACGATGAAATCGCAAGTGATTATTTCAAAAAACAATACGATGTCTTATTATTTGAGGCACAAAAAGAAGATCCGGTTTCTATGCATATTTTGGGTACCTATTATTATTATGGGTTTTCAGTTCAAAGATATATTTTTAAAGCCATAGAATGGTTTATAAAAGCAGCAGAATTAGGCTATAGTGATTCCCAATATATATTAGGTATGATTTATGAAACCATCGATCACGATGGTGCACATTTAAAACAAGCCTATCATTATTATGAGCTTGCAGCACATCAAGATCATCCTTATGCATTATATGCTTTAGGTGTGAATGCGATTGAAAATGAAGAGTATAAAGATGCGTTTATCTATTTAGAAAGAGCAGCTTCGCAGCAATATGGTCTTGCTGCATATACACTTGGATATCTTTATCACGAAAAAGAACCTAAATCACCACTCAAAGCATTTGAATGGTTTATGGTAGCAGCTAAACAACACCATACTGAAGCTGAATATTATGTCGGTATGTATTACCAAAATGGTAAAGGTGTTCCAAAGAATATCGATCAAGCCATTTATTGGTTTGAAAAAGCAGCGATGAAGAAAAACAAAAATGCACTTTATCATTTAGCAATGATTCTCATAAAACAAGAAACGAAAGATTATGAAACGATTGCCAAGCTCTTAAAACAAGCAGCCGACCAAGATCACGCACATGCACAATATAATTTAGCAGTCATGTATCAAAAAGGTGATGGTGTAGCAAAAAATTTAGATACAGCATTCTATTATTATGAAAAAGCAGCCAACGCCAATTTGCCGATTGCACAATATAACTTAGGTATGATGTATTTTGAAGGTAAGGTTGTTGAAAAAAATGAACCTAAGGCTAAAGAACTTTGGCAAAAAGCAGCCGATCAAGGCTTAGAGGTTGCAGTTAAACTCATGTTATCCATTAATAACTATGAAAAACTGCAAAAATCAACATGGCAATCTTAAAATACATTTATTTAGTTTTTGGGATCATTTGGTTTATCACTTTAAACATACTTTCATATACAATGCCAGCTTTTGATGGCCCTTTGTTAACTAAGCTTTTCTACAGTATCATATCTTTTTTGTTACTACTATTCGTTTATCTTTCTATATTAAATACAGAACTCATATTTCGTAAACCTTTTCAAAATCTCTCAACATATATGAAAATCTCTCTTTATGTCGGCATCTTTGTTTTACCGCTCATTTCTTTATACTATACTTAAGAAATTTTATATTTTTAACCAAATAAGCACGCAAAGTGCTTTTTTTTGTAAGCGTGTTCATTTTTATAAGCAAATCGATTTGAGTTTCAAAATAAATCACATAAAATCTAATTAAACTTAATAAAAACTTAAGCTTTGTTAAGGAAAAGGAGAAAATGAATGAGAACTAAAATTGCTCTGCTACTTATGTCAGTCCTAACGATGCTTTTTATTGCTGCATGTTTTCCAGGTGAACAAACGCTAATCACAGAAGCTATTCTTGCAGAAATAGATAGCGAGATTGGCTTACCTGCAGAAACAGAAACAAATTTAACTCTAAAAGACTCTATGATTGTATTGGAGATTGATTTTGATATAACTTGGTCATCAAACAATACAGCGGTTATTTCTAATGCAGGTGTAGTCACAAGACCATCTGCTGAAACAGGAAATGTTACTGTGGTTATGACAGCCACTTTGACTCAAGCCGATCAAGAAGAAGAACCATTAATCATAACTAGAACCTATAATGTTATTGTTATTGCATTACCTCAAGTGACATTTACTGTCACCTTTAACAGTAACGGAGGTAGTGTGGTCGCAAATGTGATAGCTAACCAAGGGGCAACCATTTCAGCTCCAACTGCACCAACAAGAGCAGGCTATACATTTGATGGTTGGTACAAAGAAGCTTCATTAACAACGCCATGGAACTTTGAAACTGATACTGTCACAGCTCAAACAACACTTTATGCTAAGTGGGTTGCAATTGTAACCTACACTGTGACATTTGATCCAAATAATGGATCTAACACATTTACTCAAACGATTGCACAAGGTGGGTTTGCTACTGCACCAACTGCACCAGTAAAACCAGGTTATCAATTTACAAACTGGCAAACAACCATTGGTACAGTTTGGAACTTTACTACAAATGCAGTGAATGCTAACATCACATTAATTGCACAATATGATATCATCACTTACACGATTACTTATGTTATACCTGAAGAAGCTGAGCTTTCTATGACAGGTATTACATCATTTAACGTGAACACACTCGTAGATGATTTAGGTAGTGCTTATCTTGAAAATCATGAATTCCTAGGCTGGTTTACAGAAGCTACTGGTGGAACACAAGTTACAGGATACCCAGTTGGCACTGTAGGCAACAAAACCCTTTATGCACAATTTGAAGAAGATGAAAAATATACTGTTACTTTTAATGATAATAACGGGAATTTAAATGATGTTGAACTCTATTATGGTTATGTTGATGAACCAGATGATCCAATCAGAACTGGTTATGAGTTTTTTGGATGGTACAAAGATGTTGAACTCACCATGCTTTATGATTTTGAATTTGACATTGTATCTGAAGATATCACGCTTTATGCTAAATGGGATGTCATCACATATACGATTACCTATGATACAAACTTTGGTATGCATGACACAACGAAAACAACATACACTGTAAATACACCTACATTTAATCTGGATCCAGCAACAAAAGATGGCTATTTATTCTTAGGTTGGTTCACAGAAGCTATGGCTGGTGTAGAGATTGATGAGATTCAATTAGGTTCTACAGGCAACCTTATGCTATATGCACGCTTTGAAGCGATCACATATACCATTACTTTTGATGCAAATGGTGGTACAGTTGATCCTCTATCGATCAATTACACTATAGAAACACCAACATTTTCATTACCACTTCCAGTTAAAGAAAATTATTTCTTTGATGGATGGTTATCTGACTTAGATGAGCACATATATAGTGACATTGAAATTGGCTCTATGTTTAATGCAACCTTCACAGCTGTTTGGGTTGAAATCATCGAAATTAACTTCTATGACTATATGCAGGTTGATGCGTCATATTACGAGTCTATCTATTTTGATGGCATGTTTACTGAATATGTCATCTATGAGGATGAGCTTTATGGTCGTGGAGATAACGGATTTGGACAGCTTGCAAACGGTTCAAACATGCCAAGTGAAAATTGGATTCATATGACACCATTGTTTGGATTGGCACCTGATGAATATATTGTTAATTTTAAACTTAATGCACCAACATTTATTGTTGTGACATCTCAAAACAGAATTCTTGTTTGGGGGTTCATGGGTTATGACATGGAGTTAGAACCTATATTTGAATTCTCACCTGTAGATTTAACAAGTTCATTTGAACTAGACAATGAAGATGTTATCTACATCGCACATCTATTCTTTACCATACTCGTTCAAACATCAGACCATAGAATCATTTCACTTAAAGATGGTATCATTACAGATATTACACCAGTGTTAAATGAGCTTGAATTTATCGAATTTGTGCCAGTGTTTGGTGGTGGCGAATTGACAGACTCGAATGTGATTTTCACAGGTGAACGCATCTTTATGTTCCCAATCTTTGGTGGTAACGAGTTTATTGATATGACCTCTTATTTCGCACTAGAAGAAACAGAAGAAATGTTAGCAATTTTCACCCAAGGTATTGGCATTCATATGATTACAACCGATTATTATAGATTTGCTCAATTACCAGAAAATGAGGAAGATCCAGTCATTCAAATTAGTTTAACAATAGATCTTTCATTAAATGAAGGGGAAGTCATACTAGACACATTTGGTGGCGGTGGCTTTGTTACATCTGAAAAACGCATTTTCTTACCAGTCTACATTATAGATAACGAAGAAGATGAGTTTCCATCTATGGTTAAGTTTGTTGATGTGACAAGTGAATTAGGATTAGAAATTGGTGAAGAAATTGAAGCAACATTTAATCCAGTCTTTATACTAACAACATTTGGTAGATTGCTACTTCTTATGCCAGATGAAAACTTTACAACTGATCCTATGTCTATGCCTTTCTTTGAACTTTATGAGATTGATACAACAAGCTTAGAAGAAAATGAATTTATTATATCTGCATCATTTGCTAACGGAAATCCGATCATTTTATCAAATCTTGGTGCTTATTCATTAGAAATGACCATGGAAGGTGTTTACTTAGATAAGATTCAATTGAGTGTAACAGGTTTAATTTATACAGGGTATTATCCACTGAATCAGCTTGACTTATTTGAACCTGTAGATGATAGACCATATGAAGCATTTGATATGTGGTATGAAGATGAAGAAAGAACCATACCATTCAATCCAGAAACAGCTTATGATGGCATGAGTTTATTTGCACAATGGGTACCAACACATTATCTTATTACTTTTGAAATGGGATATGAAGAAGAACCACTAGATCCAATCTATGTTGAAATGGATATGATACCTACGCAACCTATGGTGTATGATAAAGAACATTATGTATTAAGTGGTTGGTATTATTATGATAGTGAATATAATTATTACACCTATGACTTTACAACCGCACTTAACCAACATGTAACACTTTATCCAATTTGGGTTAATGTACAATATGATGTTGAATTTGTTTTCGATTTAGTAGAATCGACAGAAATCGTGAAAGCTTCATCATTTATGGAACTTCAGTATCTTTCATTTGATGCACCACAAGGCTATGAAGTCATTGGAATTTATCTAGATGAAGCTATGACAATACCGGTAGATATGGAACAAGAAGTTCTAAGTAATCTAACGCTTTATGTCATGCTAGAACCTATAACATTTGATATCTATTATTATCAAGATAACGAAGAGATTGTATTTGATCAAATCTTTATGGCAGGGACTTCATATTATGGCGTAACAAGTGATGGACGCATCTTTGCTTGGGGCTATAATAACAATGGTAGCTTAGGCATTGGCTTTGCTGATCTGTATTTTGTTAACACACCATTTGAAGTTACAGACTTATTTAATCTTGGTGTGGGTGAAACTATTATAAACATTTATGGTGAAAATGGTTCAACAAAAGTTCTAGTGACCAGTGAAGGTAGAGTCTTTATGTGGGGTTATCCAGATACAGATGATTTATACTATCAAACACCACAAGACATCACGATGGTTCTTGACTTATCCATCACTGATGAAATAGTCTATGTAAATCCAAGCTGGAGTAACACGTTATTTATCACATTAGAAGGTGATTTAATCTTCTTTGAATACTATAATGAAGCAAGAACCACTTTTGACACAGGTAACACCTTTGGTGATGTATTATTCGCTTCTAATTTTGGACCAAACAAGTGGATCGTGATTGAAAAGGATGCTATAAGAGTTTATGCACTCGATCACAACATGATGCAAGCTACACTTGATATGGATTATACATCTCTATTAAATGGTGGCATGATTGTTGGCAATGCCTTTGATTATGAAACATATAGTTATGAGTTTTATTATACGGATCAAGGCGATATCATTAGATTCAGTGAATGGATGTATGTGGTTGAATCACATGGATCTATCACGTTAAATCCTGCTGAACTTATCACGAGTGTTTTCGATGACTTTGGCACACTTTATTTCTTGACATCAGAAGATAGATTATTATACAAATCACTTTCCGATAGTGGTGTTGTTGATCTTTCAGTATTAGCGATAGATGAATTTATTATAGGCTACCATCAAGGCAACTTCATTACTAATATTGGCGCTGGGTATGTCGTAAACATGGCATATGAGCTTGAATTTACGTCCACTTATTTTGATGTAGCTAATCCTACTGAAATCGTTGGATTGATTGTAATCGAGTACTTTGCATATGGTATAACAAGTGATGGCGATATTGTAAAACCATATCAACCTGGCGCACCAGTATTAAGTTTTACTATAGGTACAAACCTAATTATTGAACAAACAACGTTTGGTGAGGTTTATGAATATCTCGTGCCAGATGAAAGAGTAGGCTATGTCTTTGAAGGCTGGTATACTGCAACAGACTTTATGTTCATCGTGTTTGAAGAACCATATTCAGATATGATTCTTTATGCGAAATGGACAGCACTTGAGTAGTTATTTAAGCTTATAAATCAAAAAGGATAGACACAACATTGTGCCTATCCTTTTTTCTATACACCTAGTTTAATAATTTCTATAAAAATCTGAACCGCTTTTCTCATTTGATTAATTGATGCAAACTCATATCTACCATGAAATTGGAAACCACCAGTACCAATATTTGGACAAATAAGTCCTTCATAAGTTAGACGTGCACCATCTGTACCGCCACGGATTGCTTTAAAGAATGGCGTTAAGCCAGCATTATGAATCGCTTTTTCAGCTAAATCAATCACATACATATGATTTTTAATCACTTCATACATATTATAATACGTATCTTTTAACTTTAAAGAGACAGCTTCATAACCATAAGATGCATTTAAATATGCTGTGATCTTTTCAAAGTTTGATTTTTGAGCCTTAAACTTATCCATGTTGTGATTACGAATAATATAATGAGAAGTTGCTTTTTCAACTTGACCATGTATTTCAGTTAAATGATTGAAGCCCTCATGGCCTTCAGTAAATGCTGGATTTTCAAATGTGGGTAGCATGCTATGAAACGTCATCGCAATGTGCATCGCGTTTACAAGTTTCTCTTTTGCAGAGCCTGGGTGGATGCTTTTTCCAATGAAGGTTAAGTCAGCAGAAGCAGCGTTAAAATTCTCAAATTCAATACCACCTACTTCATCTCCATCTGCTGTATAAGCAAAATCAGCTTTAAACCAGTCATAATTAAAATGATCAGCACCTTCACCAATTTCTTCATCAGGTGTAAAGCAAATATAAATATCACCATGTTTTACTTCAGGATGCTCCACAAAATAAGTGATCGTTTCCATGATTTCAGCGACACCACACTTATCGTCTGCACCAAGGAGTGTGTTACCATCAGTGACAATAATATCATCACCAATGACTTTCTTTAATGATGGGAAGTGTTTAGGCTCCATGGATAAGGAATCATTTAATGTAATGAGCCCGCCATCATAGTTTTTAATGATTCTGGGATTCACATCTTTACCTGGAGCATCAGGTGATGTATCTACGTGTGCAATGAGACCAATACTTTTAGCACCCTCAACATTTTTTTCCAATTTAGCGTATACATAACCATAATCATCCATGAAACCATTTAAACCAATCTCATTTAATTCTTTAACCAAAAGACGAGATAAGTCCTTTTGTTTTTCAGTAGATGGGTGCTTTCCTGATTTATGATCAGATTGCGTATCAATTTTGACATATCTTAAAAAACGTTCTACAAGTCTATCCATTGTTTATACCTTCTTTCTATATCTTATAGTTATTATAACGCAAAAAATGAACATTTTCCATGAATAAATCAATAAAATTAATCACGAAATCAATTTTTTTAATTAAAATGCATTAAAAGTGTTGACAAAATCAATTTGAATGAATATAATTAAGGTATCACTTAAAAAAATTAATCAAAGGTGGTGTTAAAATGACAAAATATGAAGTGCTTCATCAAATTGAGTCAAAAGAGCTTTCTCCCAAAAAAGCTTACAACATGATTTATAAGAAGCCCAAGGAGCGTAAACCAAGACGAGCAAGCTTTGTTAAAGCAAGCATACGTATTCCTGATCAAAAAGGTGTGAATCTTTTACTCAGCGTATTACTCATTTTACCGCTTCCCATTTTCCTGATTCGATGGATCATGAAAAAAAGACAAAGCATTAAAATAAGTGATGAAATTGAAATTGGAGCTAATGAACTGATTAGCTTAATCGCAGTCAAAGGTGTTAAAGTATTTGTTACAACCAAAACAAACGAGAAAATTAGTCTAAGAACTATATAAAAGGAGCGTTAAATATGAATCTAAAAACAAAGATATACCCAGTATTATCAACTTGCCCTGTATGTAAACATGATTTAAAAGTTGTTAAATTGCATTGTGATCATTGTGATACAACCGTCGATGGTACATTCACATTATCAAAATTTAACTACTTAGAAACAGAAAAGTTATATTTTATTGAAGTATTTATTAAAAACAGAGGTAACATTAAGGCCATCGAAAAAGAACTTAATATTAGTTACCCAACTGTTAAAAAAATGTTAGATGAGGTCATCGTAGGTCTTGGCTACTCAGTAGATGACGATGAAGATGTTTTCAAAGATCCGTTTAAAGATAAGGAAAAAGAAAAACAAGAACAAGAAAAAACCATTAAACAATCGATCTTAGATAAAATTGAGAAGGGCGAAATGAAAGTACAAGATGCCCTAGAGTTTCTTAAAAAGAAATCATAAAAAGAGGTGAATGACATGTCAAAAGAACAATTAAGAGATGAAAGAATCAAAATTTTAGATTTGCTTGCTAAAGGTGTCATCACAGCTGATGAAGCTGAAAAGCTTCTACAAGCCATGGATAAGAGTGAACCAAGCCCACAACAAGAAGTGGTCTTTAACCAAAAGAAAACACCATTTAGAATGTTAAGAATCTATGTTGACTCAAACGATGGAGATAAAGTAAGAATTCAAATTCCAATTGAATTTGCAAAATTACTTAAGACTCAAAAGTTTAATGCAAACTTAAGAGATAATGACATCGATATTGATGCATTATTAGAAATGATCAATCAAGGTTTTACAGGTGAACTCGTCAATGTTGTCTCAGGTGATGGTGACATTGTTAAAATCGTGGTAGAATAATTTAGATGAGAAATAAAAGTAGAGCGCAACAATTGCGCTCTACTAAAACTTATGTATTTTTCTATGCATAGCAACCAAGAAGGAGAACTTTATGTTACTAACTAAGCACTTTAGAAAGTACTACCTAAAGTACAGTTTATTTTTTATTTTAGGTGCTACTGTCTTAGTCCTAGTTGACTGGTATCAATTAGATATTCCAAGGCTGGTAGGTGGAATTATTGATGCTCTTAAGAGCGAAAATCCAGATGAAACACTCATCAGGGATTCCATTTATCGTATTGGTGTATTAGCATTTGGTATTACACTAGGACGTTTTTTATGGCGTTACACCATATTTGGTGCATCAAGACGTATTGAGTTTCATTTAAGAAACACGATGTTTGGACACGCAACCAAACTACAGCAAAGTTTTTATAGTCAAGAAAAAGTTGGGGGTTTAATGACTTATTTCATCAATGACCTAGAAGCTGTTCGGATGTCTTTTGGTCCAGGTATTTTAATGCTTGTTGATGGTCTGACTTTAGGTGGTTTTGCACTTTATAGAATGGCAAGACTAAATCGTGAATTAACGCTTTATGCTGCGATTCCTATGCTTATTCTAACGATTGCTTTAGTCTTCATTAGAAAGAAGATTACAGCACGCTTTAAAGAGCGTCAAGATGCATTTGAAAAGCTATCAGATTTCACTCAAGAAAATTTTTCTGGCATTACAGTCATTAAAGCTTTCGTGCGTGAAATGAAGGAAGCCATGTTTTTTTCAAGAAAAAATCTAGTTCTTTATGATAAGAATATATCATTTGTTAAATTTATTATTGTGATTAATATCGCAATCGGTATTGCACTTAACGCAGTTATTATGTTGATTGTAGCGTATGGATCATTCCTAGTAATTAACATTGATCAAACAGGATTTACAACGGGACAACTCACTGAATATATTGCATATTTCTTTTCACTCATTTGGCCAACCATGGCACTTTCTCAATTTATTAATATTCAAAGTCAAGCCAAAGCTTCTGCAATCCGTATCGAAAAATTTCTAAATACAGAAGTTGAAGTTAAAGATCAAGAAGGTGCGATTGTTAAAGAAGACCTTAAGGGTACACTCAAGGTGAAGAACCTTACCTTTAAATATCCAGATGGGGATCAACCTGTTTTGAAAAATGTATCATTTGATATTAAAGCTGGAGAAATGGTCGGTATTTTAGGACGCACCGGATCGGGCAAATCAAGTCTTGTAGATTTATTCTTAAGAACATACAATCTAGAAAAAGATCAAATCTTTTTAGATGGATACGATATTATGGATTTATCGATCAAATCAGTAAGACACACCATGGGATATGTCCCACAAGATAATTTCCTTTTCTCTGATACAATCACAAATAATATCGGTTTTTCAATGGATGAACCTAAAGAAAGTGATGTCATTGAACCTGCTAAACTATCTGACGTTTATGAAAATATCATGGAGTTCAAGGATCAATTTGAAACCATTTTAGGTGAGCGTGGTGTAACTGTCTCAGGTGGTCAAAAGCAAAGAATATCCATCGCTCGTGCACTCGCTAAAGATCCTGAAATACTTATTTTAGATGATTCAGTATCTGCAGTGGACACAAAAACTGAAGAAGCGATTATCAAAAACTTACATAAGATTAGAAAAGGTCGAACCACGATATTTATTGCTCATCGTATATCGACTGTTAAAAAGATGGATAAGATCATACTACTCGATCAAGGTGAATTGGTTGCCATTGGCTCACATAAAGAGCTTATGAAAACATCACCACTTTATCAAGATATGGTTAGACGTCAACAACTCGAAAATCTCGTTCAAGGAGGTGACCTAAATGAAGGACTTCAAGGATAATACCCGTGAACGTAGTGATAAAGAAGTCATTAGAAGACTGATTGGATATGTAAAGCCTTATAAAAAAGAGTTTATCATCATTATTTTCATGATGCTCATAGGTTTAGGTATACAACTTTTACCACCATTACTTATTGGCTTTACAGTAGATACAGTAGGTAGCAATGTATTAACAAGCTCAGAAAAAGCCATTCGTATCATCACTTTACTCTCTGTTTTCTTTTTGATTTTGATTATTAGTAATATTATTCAATATTTTCAAAGCATCATGCTCCAAAAGGTAGGTCAAAAAACGGTTGTAACATTAAGAGATGAAGTTTTTAATCACATTGAAAACTTATCGATAGGTCAAATCAATCAAGTGCCTGTTGGAAAACTAGTTACGAGAGTGACAAACGATACAAACACCATTTCAGAAATGTATACCAATGTAGCTGTTAATCTTATTAAAAATGTTTTATATTTAGTAGCGATTATCATCGTTATCTTTACAATTAGCATAAAATTATCACTCTATGTCATGCTTGTAGTACCTGTTGTATTTGCAGCAACGGTCATCTTTAGAAAGTTTTCAAGAGCAAGCTACCGTCGTGTGAGACAAAATGTATCCGAAGTCAATGCCTTTTTATCTGAAAACCTATCAGGTATGAAAGTTACTCAAATCTTTAATCAAGAAGATAAGAAAAAACGTGAATTTAAGGATCACAGTTTAAAACTAAGAAATAGTTACTTAAGAGAAATTCTTGTCTTTGGTATATATCGTCCGGTCGTTTATGCTTTATCCATGTTAGGTATAGTACTTGTTCTATGGATAGGGTACCAAGAAGTTATCGCAGGCATCATGACTGCAGGTTTACTATTTAGTTACTATATGTATGTTGGGGATTTCTTTGAACCAATTCAACAGCTAGCTGAACAATTTAACACACTACAAAGCGCGTTTGCTTCAGCCGAAAAGGTTTTTGATGTGCTAGATACCAAGCCTGATATCATTGATGAAAAAGACGCGATTGAATTAGAATCTTTTTCAGGTCAAATTGAGTTTAAAGATGTTTGGTTTAGTTATTTACCTGATGAATGGGTATTAAAAGGTGTAAGCTTTAAAGTAAATCCTGGTGATACCGTAGCATTTGTAGGTGCCACTGGATCCGGTAAAACAACGATATTAGCACTTATTGTTAGAAATTATGAAATTCAAAAAGGTCAAATTTTGATTGATGGTATTGATATTAGACATATTAAACGAAGTTCATTAAGAAAACATATAGGACAAATGCTACAAGATGTCTTCTTGTTCAGTGGTTCAATTTATGAAAACATTACACTTCGTGATGAAGACATTACTAAAGAAGAAGTGATTGCTGCTTCTGAGTATGTGGGTGCGAATACATTTATTGATCGCTTGCCTGATGGTTACGAGCATGTTGTATTAGAAAGAGGTAATAACTTTTCATCTGGTCAAAGACAGCTCATCTCGTTTGCACGTGCACTTGTCTATAAACCATCACTCATGATCTTAGATGAAGCAACAGCAAATATCGATAGCGAAACAGAAGAACTTATCCAAGCATCCATGGAAAAAATGATGAATATATCAACGATGCTTATTGTTGCCCATCGTTTATCAACGATTCAACACGCTGATAAAATCATTGTCATGCAAAAAGGCGAGATTAAAGAAGAAGGCAGCCATCAAGCATTACTCAAGCTAAAAGGCTTATATTATAACTTATATCAATTGCAATACGAGGAAAAAGATAAAGAAGAAATACAAGAATCTTTAGAGCTTCAAATGGCTTAAATATGTAAAACTATGGAAAAAGGGGATTATCCATCTCCTTTTTCTTCAAATTTTTGTAATTTTAAACATAATTGTTTACAATATAAATAGAGAAATTGAGGAGGAAGACTATGATAGAAAAGAAAGTGTTAGAAACGCTTTTAAATGAAGCGTTAAAAACTGGTGCCGATTTTGCTGAAATCTTTATTGAAGATACAAAATCAAACGTTATTCGTGTCACATCCGGCGATGTCACATCGATTGATCGAGGCAACACCTATGGTGCAGGTATCAGACTTATTCAAGGCTTAGATGAAGTCTATGGCTACACCAACGATATGTCATATGAAAAATTGTTAGAACTCGTTATAAATTTAAGAGCATCCTTTGAAGGAGCACCTAAGAAGAGCGTGCCACTTGGTGAAAGCAAGCCATTTACTTATGACATTAAAAGACCAATGAAGAGTGTCTCAATCGAAGAAAAATCAAAAAAACTACAAGATTTATCCCTAAAAATGAAAAATCATGATGCGCGTATTGTTCAAGCGATTACGCAACTCATTGAAAATGAGCAAAGCATTTTAGTTTGTAATTCAAAAGGTATTTACCAAGACGATGTAAGAACGTATACACGCGCTGTATTCATGGCTGTTGCACAAGAAAATGGTTTAATGCAACAAGCATTTGAAGGACCAGGTCGTTATATGGGCTATGAAATATTTGATGTGATTGATGCAGATAAGATTGCAACTGATGTCGCAACTTCTGCTATCACACTTTTAACAGCAGAAGACATCGAGCCACAAAACATGCCTGTTGTGCTCCACAATGGTTTTGGAGGCGTTATTTTCCATGAGGCATGTGGACACCCACTAGAAGCTACATCTGTTGCTAAAGGTTTATCTCCATTTGTTGGAAAAGTAGGTGAAAAGATTGGTTCAGACATCGTTACGGCGTATGATGACGGCGATGTAGCAGGTGCATGGGGTCGCCTATCATTTGATGATGAAGGTATGAAGACACAAAAAAATCTTCTCATTGAAAATGGTGTTTTGAAAGGATACTTAATCGACTATCGAAACGGTATAAAGATGGGTATGGAACCTACAGGTTCAGCTAGAAGACAGTCTTATAAATTCTCACCAACATCTCGTATGAATTCGACATATATTGCACCAGGTAAAGACAAATTTGAAGATATTATTAAAGACACGAAATATGGTTTATTTGCGAAAAAGCTTGGTGGTGGTACTGTTGTACCAGCAACGGGTGAATTTAACTTTGCAGTGCAAGAAGGCTACATGATTGAAGATGGTAAGTTAACAAGACCTGTCAGAGGTGCGATGCTTATTGGACATGGTAAAGATGTCTTATTTAAGATTGATCGCGTTGCAGATAATCTCGAGTTTGGTCAAGGTATGTGTGGCTCGTTATCAGGAAGCATTCCTGTTGATGTGGGACAGCCCACCATTCGTGTGTCTTCAATGACTGTTGGTGGTTCAGGAGGTAAGAAATAATGTATCAATCATGGATTTTGTTAGGCAAAGAAAAAGGTATTACTGATTTAGAAGTATTTGCTGTTAGAAATAAAAGCTTAAAATTATCTGTTTATGAAGGCAAAGTTGATCAACATGTTCAAAGTGATGTTGAAGTTGTCACGATTAGAGGTATTGTAGAAAACAAGCTTTCTACGATTCGTTTTGAAAATCTAAGTCAAACCAATGTATCGGAGATGCTTGATCAATTAATTCTTAATGCGAAAGCTTTAACAGTTGTTGAGCCAGCGATTATATATGAAGGATCTAAGTCATATCCAGAAGTAAAAGATGAGCTTTTTGATTTTGGTAGTGTACCTGTCATTGATAAAATTAACCTACTTAAAAATCTTGAATCAAAGATTTTAGAAAATAAAAAAGTTAAGCAAGTCCAATCAACGCAATATCAAGAAATTGATACTGAAACAACACTTGTTAATTCAAAGGGACTTAATCTCTCAAGACATAACACCTATGCTTATGCATATGCTATTGGTGTGTTTGCAGAAAATGAAGATATCCAAACTGCATATGATGTTAAGCTTGCTAAAACGTTTGATGAGTTTGATGCAGACAAGATGGCTCAAAAAACCATCGATATAGGTGTGAAAAAACTAGGCGGGAAATCCATACCATCGGGTCACTATAAAACGGTATTTTCTAATGAAATGTTTGCTGACTTGTTATCCGTTTTTACAAGTATTTTCTCAGGTGAATCAGCATATAGAAATATGACATCCTTAAAGGATAAGGTCGGTAAAGAAATTGCTGATAAACGTTTTAATTTAATCGATGATCCATTATTTAAAGACGCACTCTTTAAAATGCCATTTGATGATGAAGGTGTAGCTTGTAGCAAACGCTATGTGATTGAAAATGGCGTATTTAAGGGATTTAATCATAATTTGAAGACTGCAGCTATCTTCAAAGAATCACCAACAGGTAATGGATTCCACGGTAGTATAGCACCTACAAATCTTTATTTAGAACCAGGTCAAAAGTCATTTGATGAAATGATTTCAACAATTAAAGAAGGCGTCTATATTACAGATTTAGTAGGACTTCATGCAGGTGTGAAACAAGTTTCTGGCGATTTTAGTTTACAAGCATCAGGCTTTAAAATTAAAGATGGTAAACTAGATCACGCAGTTAAAATGATTGTCATCTCTGGTAATTTCTTTAAAGCAATCAATGATATCGATGAAATAGGCAGTGACTTAAAGTTCACCATTCAAGGTGTTGGTAGTCCTTCCGTATCGTTTAAATCACTTGTTGTTGGTGGCGAATAATATCATCAACCATTTTAATCAATGTGTAGCTTGTTAGCTGCACATTTTTTTGTTGACAGGTCTTTTTATGAAATGGTATACTGAAGTTAGTTTTAAGGTGCGCCTTAAAATTGAAAGTGATATTACCTTATCATTTTTATATTTAAAACAAAAATCGAGGTGTCATATGAACCGAGCTGAAGAAGATTATATAAAAACGATTTATGAACTAACCATTGAAAAAAAACAACCCCTCATTAAAGCTAATGAATTATCTGAAAGGTTTGGCTATAGTGATCAATCAGTGAATGAAATGATTAAAAAGCTTGTAAAAAAGCATTTAGTATCCTTTGTGCCTTATAAAGGTGTATCTTTAACATCTAAAGGCAAGGATGTAGCAATTCGAATGGTGAGGGCACATCGCATTTGGGAAGTTTTTTTAACTGAAAAGTTAGGTTTTTCATGGGATGAAGTTCATGAGGATGCAGAAATGTTAGAGCATGCTACCTCTAAACATGTACTAGAAAAACTGTATCATTTTCTAGGTGAACCTAAGTATTGTCAGCATGGTAATCCTATACCAGATTTTAAAAACCATATGGCAGAGGTTGCTGTCCAATCGCTAGATCAACTCAAAGTTGGAGAAACATTTGAAGTTTTACGGGTACTTGATTTTAAAGAGCTCTTGCTTTATTTAAACGAGCAAAATATCAAGTTACATGATTATCTGAACATTATTGAAAAAGATGAATTTAACGGTATCATGACTATTCTTTGCAACAATCAAAGAAAAACAATGAGTATTAAAACAGCCAAAATGATTTTTGGACGTATCAAAAAATAGTTTATAAAAAGGAGTTCTAGCCATGTTAAAGCAATTGATTCAAGAAAATCAAATCAAACAATTAAAAGTTTTTTTAGATGAAGTGCATGCACATGACTTAGCGGAACTTTTTTTTGAATTATCTATCACAGAAAGACAGAAAGTCTATAATCATATTACTAATGAAAAATTAGCTGATTTAGTATCATACTTAGATACAGAAGATGCTGCAATGATTCTTCAAGAATTCGATTTAGAAAAACAAAAAGAAATCGTTGAAATGATGGAGCCAGATGATGCAGCAGATATCATACAAGAGCTTGAAGAAGAAGAGCAAGAAGAATTAATTGAACTTTTAGGTGAAACCTCTGATGTTGTCCAATTGATTAGATATGACGAAGATGAGACTGGTTCTGCAATGACCAATCTATTTATTGCAGTTGAGCCAGATATGGATGTAAAAGCTGCAACCAAAAAAGTGATCAAAGAAGCAGCAGATGTCGAATCGATTAACACTATTTTTGTAACAAAAAGTGATGGTACTTATATAGGCGCTGTGCCATTAAAAAAATTACTAAAAGCTAAATCACCACTTAATGTTGAATCTATCTTGGAAGAATATCCATATGCATTAGATAAAGATCCTATCGAAAAAACCGTGTCTAGTATTCGTAATTATGCGATATATGAGATGCCAGTATTAAATGATGTAAACAAATTAATTGGTATGATTACATTAGATGATGCCCTTGATATCTATCAAGAAGAGGCACAAGAAGACTTTGAGAAGCTTGCCGGTCTACCTGAAACATTAGAAGATAGTACGGCATTAAAAACGGCTTTACATCGCGTGCCTTGGCTATTAACACTTCTTGTCATCTCAGTGCCAATTGCATTAGTTACACATGCATTTGAAGAGGTGCTTGCAACTGTAGCCTTGCTCATTATATTTCAACCACTTATATTAGATACTGCAGGAAATGTTGCTACACAAACTCTCGCTGTTACATTAAAAATGTTTGCATCTAATGAAAGAGGACTTTTAAAAAACAGTTATAGAGAAATTCTTACAGGTATGTTAAATGGGTTTGCAATTGGATTATTAGCATTTGTGATGACGATTGTATTTGCTCAGTTAAATACATCACTCGCACAAAATCCGATACTCATTGCTTTTGTCGTTGGTATTTCTTTATGGTTAACACTCATTGTTGCACCTATTGTAGCAATCGTTATACCACTCACTTTAAGAATGCTTAAATTTGACCCAGCTGTTGCATCTGGTCCATTTATTACAACGATTATAGATGTAGCAGCACTCATGATATATTTTGGCCTTGCTGGACTTCTATTGGGGGTGTAATATGAAAAGAATAAACTTTAAACACTCAGATGATGCCATCAAAAAAGTATTAAAAACCATATTTGCATATGATTTAGCAATTTTATATCCATCATTAGATGATGATGAGAAAAAACGCATCATTCATTTAATAGGACTTGATAAGTTAACAGATATGTTTGTAGAGCTTGACGTAGACGATCAATGTGAATTGCTTGATTTTTTAGAGCCAACACGTCAAAAGTCCCTTTTGAAAAATCTTGAAAGTGATGACCTAAAGGAGTTCATTGAAGATATAGAAGACGAAGAGAAAAGACAGCATTTCATTCAACTATTACCGCCTTTGAAAAAGAAAACGATTGAATTACTTTTAACTTATGATGAAGATCTAGCAGCGTCCATAATGACGACTGATTTTGTCACAGTAAATCAATCTTTATCTATTAAAGAAGCTACAAATAAAGTAGTTACAACTTCTAAGGATGCTGATTATATTGATACAATCTTTGTTGTAGATGATAAGAATCGAATGATTGGTGCAGTTGACTTAAAGACATTAATTATTACAAGACCACAATCTTCATTAGATCAAATTATGATGGAAGATTTCCATTTTGTATATGAAGATGATTCCATTGAAAAAGCTATTGAAACAGTCCAAGATTATGATAGAAACGCTATACCTGTTTTAAATCATGAAGATCAAGTCATTGGTATTGTTACGGCAGATGACATTTTTGATGAAATTATTGAGAATGCTGAAGATGATTATCAAAGAATGGCTTTATTATCTGACCATGAATCAACATCATCTGCATTTAGACGTACAAAGCAAAGACTTCCTTGGTTGATGATTGCTGTTTTTCTTAACCTTGTGATTGCATCTTTCTTATCTATTTTTGAAGCGACGATTGAACAAATTACAGTACTTGTATTATTTCAACCGCTTATTTTAGGTATGGCTGGTAACATTGGCACACAATCTTTGGCTGTCACAATCTTAGGGCTTCATTTAAAAGAGTTCGATGAAAAAACATTACCTAAAACACATGTCATGAAAGAACTTGTGATAGGGGCTATTAATAGCTTGTTACTTGCTCTTGCATCTTTGATTTTTGTGAATGTTTTTTTAGGTATTATCAATTATCAAAATACACCAAATGCAATGGAAATTGGTATCATCGTAAGTATTGCTATCTTCACATCGATGTTCATATCAGCTTTGATGGGCGTGTTTGTGCCACTTACATTAAATAAATTCAACCACGATCCATCTGCAGCATCAGGTCCTATTATGACAACCATTAATGATATTGTTGCGTTAGTGATTTATTTTGGGATTGCTACACTTGTCTTTTTATAATTTGATCTGATTTACCTGTATCTGTTTTACTTATGACACGAAAAATCACTTCTTTAAAAAAGTCCAATGAATATCATATATGATATAATTGATACAAAGTCCAAGGAAAAGGGGATGTACATGGAAAAGTATTTAAATGTCTACAAAGAGACAAGAAAAAAAATTAAAGCATATTCATATTTTGGATGGCTTATGAGCTGGGACCAGGAAACTGAAGCACCAGAATTATCAGTTGGATATCGCACAAAGCAATATCAAGTATTCGCTGAAGAATTATATAAGATTCAATCAGATCCTGCATATGTTGAAGCGATTGAATACTTATATGAACACATCAATGAGATTGAAGATGCTGATTTTAAAGTAGAAATTAAAAATGGTTATAAGGATTTAAGATGGGTTAAAAAAGTACCTAAAGAGGAATTACTCGAATATCGTGTGCTCACAAGTCAAGCATCACATATTTGGGCAAAAGCAAAGCAAGCAGATGATTTTGACATGTTTGCACCTACGCTAGAAAAAATAGTTGCTTTTAACCGTAAACTTGTTAAATATTTAGAAACAGATACCTTAAAAGGTTATGATATTCTTTTGGATATGTATGAAGAAGGCTTTGGCACAAAAGAATATGACTTATTTTTTAACACACTAAGAGAAGAACTCGTACCCTTTGCTTTAGAAGTAACTAAAGGACCAAAACGCAAATTTAATCGTAAGCTTAAAAAAGCGATTTATCCCGCTTCAGTTCAAAGAGAGTTTTCCCAATATTTAATCGATGTCTTTAATTATGATCGTAAACGTGGACTTCTTAAAGAGTCAGCGCATCCTTTCACTTCAGGTGTGAGTTCTAAAGATACTCGTATAACAACACATTATCATGAAGATAATTTACCTTCATCGATTTTTTCAACAATTCATGAAATGGGACACGCCATTTATGAATTACAAAATGATGAAAAATATGATGATACATTTTTACATGGTGGTACATCACTTGGTATTCATGAATCCCAATCACGCATGTATGAGAATATGATCGGTCGCTCATTAGCATTTTGGAAATTGCACTATCCGAAACTGCAATCACTTTTTCCAAAACAATTGAAAGATATTAGCGTTGATGAGTTTCATGCCTATATAAATCAAGCAGAAAGATCACTTATTCGTATTGAAGCAGATGAACTCACCTATTCACTTCATATTATGGTTCGTTATGAAATTGAAAAGGAATTAATTAATGGTCGTTTAAAGGTTAAAGATTTACCAAAGAAATGGAAGACATTAATGAGTAAATATGTCGGAAAACGTCCAACAACAAATAAAGAAGGTGTCTTACAAGACATCCACTGGTCTGGTGGCGCATTTGGATATTTCCCAACCTATGCACTGGGTTCTGCATATGCTGCACAAATGTATGACTTTATGAACCAATCATTTAATGTTGAAGAAGCTATTGCAAACAATGACATCAAAAAAATTAATGAATGGAATAGAATCCATATTCACCAATATGCATCATCTAAAACACCAAAGGAAATCATTAAACTTTCAACTGGTAAGGCATTTGATCCATATTATTATGTTAATTATTTAAAAAATAAATTTAAAAATATCTAAAGGAATACAAGCATGCTCTCCATTCGATCACTTTACCAAATCGGATATGGACCTTCGTCTTCTCATACGATGGGTCCTGCTAAGGCTGTTAAAAGGGTCAAAGAACAATATCCCAATCTAACACATTATGAGATTACACTATTTAATTCATTAGCCTTAACAGGAAAAGGGCATCTCACAGAAGAAGCAATTAAAGAGTCACTTCAACCAAGTGAGGTGACTTTTTTGACGTCTATTGATTTAACAAAACATCCAAATACAATGCTTATAAAAGGTTATGATCAAGATACACTGATTGTAACTAAAGAAGTGAAGAGTGTTGGTGGGGGACGCATCTTATTTGAAGGTGAAGAAGATATGGAAAGATCCATTTATCCACATCAAACCTTTAAAGCTATAAAAAATTACTGCAGACAGAAGAAAATATCCTTATCAGATTACGTGTTTGAAGTCGAAGGCGAAGATTTTTATCAATTTCTTGAAGATATATGGGAAACCATGAAAAGCTCAATTGTTAGAGGTATTGCAAGTAGAGGTCATTTACCTGGACCGCTTAAACTTAAACGTAAAGCACCTGAGCTATACAATTTTAACGTGGATCGTGAGATTCCAGAAATCACTGAAAATAGACTGGTAGCAAGCTACGCTTTTGCAGTTTCTGAAGAGAATGCGAGTGGTGGTATTATTGTGACTGCACCAACATGTGGAGCCTGCGGTGTTCTACCTGCTTTACTTTATTACATGCATGAAAAACATGATGTTGTGACAAAAGAAAGAGTGATTAGAGGACTGGCTGTCGCAGGTTTAATTGGTAACATCATCAAACATAACGCATCGATAAGCGGTGCTGTTGCTGGCTGTCAAGCAGAAATTGGTTCTGCTTGCTCTATGGCTGCTGCAGCACATGCAACACTCTTTAACTTATCCATGGATCAAGTAGAATATGCTGCAGAAATAGCCATGGAACATCATTTAGGTTTGACTTGTGATCCAATAAACGGCTATGTTCAAATACCATGTATTGAACGTAATGCTGTTGCTGCACTTCGTGCAATTGATGCTTGTGGTCTTGCATTTTTCTTAACGGACTCTAGAAAAATCTCTTTTGATGTTGTGGTTTCAACCATGTATCAAACAGGTTTAGACATGCATACATCCTATAAAGAAACATCCCAAGGTGGATTAGCATTCCATTATAAGGAGGACGAAGATGTTAACTGTTGGTAGTATCATCTATGGCACCGCCCTTGATTTAGATTATTTAGGGCAAGGCGTCGTCAAAATGGATGGATATGTCATTTTTGTCAAAGGACTTTTAAAAGATGAGTATGCAGAAATAATCATCACACAAATAAAGAAAAAGTTTGCAGAAGGCAAAGTGTTAAAGCTTATTCAAAAAAGTCCTGATCGCGTTTTTGATACACATATATTAGGTAGTTTGGACTTGTATCACTTAAGCTTGGAAAAACAACTTATGTGGCAAAGACAAATCACAGAAGATACCTTAAAAAAAATCAGTCAACTCGATCTAAAAGTAGAAGAAGTGATTACAGATATGAAGGACACATATTATCGAAATAAGTCTGTGTTTCACGTCATTTCAAAGCCTTACCTAGAGTTAGGCTTATATTCGACTGACCATAAACTCGTGCCAACTCATTCACTCGTTATTGCAGGTAAAAAGACAAACGAACTACTCAAATTGGTGAATCAAGCACATCTTACCATCGAACGAGACGTCCTCAATCATATTGCTTTTAGAGAAAACGATTTAAACGAAGTACTTGTTACATTGGTAGCAAGTAAAGATACTTTCGAAGGACTTTCAGATATCATATCACTTTTATCGAAAGATGAAAAAGTCGTTGGTATGACATTAAACATCAAATCATCTGATTATAGAATACTAGGCGAAAAATCTTACACGTTATACGGTGAAAATCGCATTATGATGCCACTTAAAGATTCGAAGATTGCGATTGATGATTTATCTTTCTATCAAGTGAATACTAGTATGATGCAAAAAACATATGCACTGATTCAATCACTCATCAAACCAAATAAGCATATCATAGATGCATATGCTGGTGTAGGCAGTATTGGCTATTATTTATCTGATATTGCATCTAAAATCTCAATGATTGAATCAAGCAAAGCATCACATGAAAAAGCGAAAGCATACAAAGATGCAAATAAATTAGAACATGTTGAATTGTATTTGGAGCCTTCTGAAATATGTATAAAAAAAGTTGAGGGAGATATTGTCATCATTGATCCTCCTAGACAAGGACTTCACCATGACATGGCACTATATTTAAAGAATCATCGCTATGAGCAAATCATCTATTTATCATGTGATGTTAAGACTCTGGCAAGAGATCTTAATATTCTAAAAGAATCTTATGACATAAAAAAAGTGTATCCAATCCGTATGTTTTTTCACACGACAGAATTAGAAACACTTACTTTACTTGAGCCTAAAGCAATTTAGGCTTTTTTTTATGATCTTACTAATGGATTAAATTTTTTCTCATGTCCTATATCGGTTGGTCTTCCATGTCCAGGATACACCAAAACATCTTCATCAAACCATGCATAGATCTTTTTAACACTTCGATAGATTTCCTCACTATTTGAAAGCGGAATATCTGTTCTACCGATGCTTTGGTAAAACAGAGTATCACCTGAAAAAAGTGATTGTTCACCATAAAGTACTGTGCTACCCTCTGAATGACCCGGTGTTTCATATACCGTAAATGCCTTATCAAAAAATGTTAAGACATCACCATGTTTAACCCATACATCAACGGGGATTTCATGCCCTACTTGGTTATACGTGCTTTTTCCCATCCATATTTTATCTTTAATCGGCGCATATACCAAACATCCTAAAGCCTCTTTAATCATTTCTACACCACCTACATGGTCAAAATGTCCATGTGTGATATAAATGCCTTCAATGAATATGTTTTTCTTTTCGATATATTTTAAAATATCATCCGATGCATAGCCAGGGTCTACGATAAATCCTTTTTGATCTTCATAAACGATATAGCAGTTACTACGAAGATTCCCTAATTGTAGTTTATATATTTCCATATGTATCACCGCACATATTATAACACAAGAATATTACATTATCATATTGAGAGCACTTTACTTAGATAAAGTGTATAATGAAGTCGATTAGGAGATGATTGATATGAAAATCGCACAAAATTATTTAGAGCTCATTGGAAAAACACCGCTTTTGAGACTCAACACATATGAAAAAAAGATCAATTCAAAGGCTGCGCTCATAGCTAAACTAGAAAACCATAATCCACTTTCAAGTGTTAAGGACCGATTAGCACTAGCGCTTATTGAGTCCATGGAGAAGAAAGGTCTTGTCAACGAAAAGACAATTTTTGTTGAGCCCACGAGTGGGAATACAGGTATTGGGCTTGCATTTATTTGTGCAGCTAAAGGTTATAAGTTAATCTTAACAATGCCAGAAACAGTGACAAAAGAGCGTGTGCAAATCGTTAAAGCATTAGGTGCAGAAGTTCACTTAACAGATCAAAAACTTGGCATGAAAGGTGCTATCTTAAAAGCTGAAGCATTTTTAGCGCAAGGTTCTGAATATATCATGCCAATGCAATTTGAAAATGAAGCGAATGCTGAGATGCATAGAAGAACCACAGCACTTGAAATTTTAGAAGATACCGAAGGCAAAGTAGATATCTTTATTGCAGGTGTAGGTACCGGAGGTACTATCACAGGCGTTGGAGAAGTCTTGAAAAAACATAATCCTAATATTCAAATCATTGCTGTTGAACCTAAAGACTCTGCTGTTTTATCAGGAAAAGAACCTGGACCTCATAAAATTCAAGGTATTGGTGCGGGATTCATTCCAAAAGTATTAAATCAAAAAGTCATTGATGAAATCATTCAAGTATCTAATGAAGATGCGTTTCATGGCGCAAGAGTACTTGCTAAAACAGAAGGCGTCTTCGCTGGTATCTCAAGTGGTGCAATCTTCCATGCAGCAACCATTGTTGCTAAAAGAAAGGAAAATGAGGGAAAACATATTGTTTTTATTGTATGTGATACTGGTGAAAGGTATTTATCAACCCCTCTTTATGAATAATCATGTTTAAATGTACGATTGAAGATGTAAGAGCAGCGAAATTATATGATCCTGCTGCACCATCATGCTTAATGATCTATCTCACCTATCCAGGTGTGATAGCTTTAAGAAGACACAGAAGAGCGCATAAACTTTATAATAAAGGTTTTAAAAATCTAGCACGTTGGATCAGCTATCGAACAAGACGGATTACAGGTATAGATATCCATCCCGGTGCTAAAATCGGTAAGCGCGTATTTATTGATCATGGCATGGGTACAGTCATTGGTGAAACAGCTGTGATTGGTGATGATTGTATTTTATATCACGGTGTTACACTTGGTGCAAACACATTTGAAAAAGTAGATCGGCATCCAAAACTAGGAAATCATGTCATTGTATACGCACATGCAACCATTATTGGACCCGTCTATATCGGTGATCACAGTATCATTGCTGCGAAAGCTTTAGTTTTAAAAGATGCGCCACCATGTAGTAAATTAAAAGGCATTCCCGCACATCGAAATGGCTCTTAATAGAGCCTTTTTTTCGAAATCATTATAAATAAGATGACTATTTATAATCTTTATCGTTTTCTTTGACTTTACGCATATATTAACCATAAAATGATAACTGCAAAGCACAAAAGAAAGAGGTAATGATATGAAAAAAACATATATGCTTTTTGCAGTCGTTTTACTGAGTATTTTATTAGTTAGTTGTCAGTTAGGTGCATCAAATAATGATGTTACGCTGACTGTTTTTAGTGAAAGACATTATGATACTGATCAACTACTTTATGATAGATTCACAGAATTAACAGGGATTAAAATAAACTTAATTCGTGATGATGCAGATAAACTCATCACACGTCTTCAAAATGAGGGCGAAGACACTGAAGCAGACATCCTCATTATTGCTGATGCAGGTAGATTAGGAAGAGCAAAGTCATTTGATTTGCTTCAACCAATTTCATCAGATATACTAGATGAACAAGTACCAGAAAATTATAAAGACATTGAAAATTACTGGTATGGTTTAACCATGAGAGCTCGCGTTTTTGTTTATCATCCAGATCGTGTAAATAGTAATGAACTTTCAACATATGAAGCACTAACAGATGAAAAATGGCAAGGTAGAATTGTTACTCGAACATCCACAAATATTTATACACAAAGTTTACTTGCATCCATGATTGAAATTCTTGGGGAAGAAGAAACAAGAATTTGGGCAGAAGGACTTGTTCAAAACTTTGCAAGAGATCCAGAAGGTAATGATAGAGATCAAGCAAAAGCTGTTCTTTCAGGTATCGCTGATATAGCAATTATGAACACTTATTATATTGGAAGAATGCTTTACTCTAGCGATCCAAATGAAGTTGAAGTTGCACAAACTGTTCGTATTTTCTTCCCAAATCAAGATACAACAGGCACACATATCAATGTCAGTGGTATTGGCATCGTCAAACACTCAGAAAAACAAGTAGCAGCACTTAAATTAATAGAATTTTTGACAAGTGTTGAAGCACAATCATCATATGCGGACGCCAATTATGAATATCCTATCAATCCCTTGGTAGAACCACATGAATTGCTCAAATCTTGGGGTACATTCAAAGCACAAGAACTCGATTTAAATGCTCTAAGTGAACATAGCACACAAGCAACCATCATTGCAAATGAGGTAGGCTGGAAGTAATAGGTTGATTACATGTTAAAAACCATGTTTAAACATGTGAATATTTTTACCATCTTGAGTATTGTCATTGGCATCATTTTATTGATGCCACTTGCCAATATTCTTTTTGAGTTGTTTACGCCTCCAACACCAGTTTGGGAGCATATAAAAACTTATTTACTTTTTGAATACATTTCAAACTCTATCTACCTAGTTCTAATGACTGTAACATTAGCCATTATGATTGGATTAAGTGCAGCATATGTGATCGGTAGATATCAGTTTAAGGGCAGAAAAACATTGAGCTGGCTACTTGTCCTTCCACTTGCGATTCCATCATATATTGCAGGATATATTTATGCAGATATGACAAGCTTCACGGGAAGTTTAACAAGACTTATTTTTAATCAACCACTTGATATTATGAACTTATTTGGAGCATCACTTATTTTTGCTTTCACACTATACCCATATATCTATTTACTCGTTTTATCAAGCTTATCAAAACAAAGTGCTTCTTATGGAGAAAGTGCGATATTGCTTGGTTCAAATAAATACCAAGTCTTCTTCAAAGTGACATTACCACTTCTAAGACCAGCACTTGTTGCTGGAAGCTTATTAGTGATTTTAGAGACATTAAATGATTATGGATTAGTTCAATACTTTAATGTTAGAGTATTTAGCTTTGCCATCTTTAATGCATGGTTTTCATTGGGTGATGTTGTAAGTGCAATTCGTATATCAGCATATCTGATGTTGACTGTGTTTATCATCATTGTGATTGAAAGATTATTAAGAGGTAGAAAGAAATTTCATGTCCATGTAAAATCTAAAAGTATGACAAGAAAAAAAGTCTCAAGAACTCAAAGTTTTATGATGATTTTATTTCTTTTACTTATCTTGATGATTGGATTTTTCATCCCAGTCATTCAGATGTTGTGGTATACCTATTTAACATATAAAGATACCATTCAATTATCACTCTTATTAACATCGTTAAATAGTATCATTAATGGCGTGATAGCCTCAATCCTCATTGTTTTAATTGCATTACTGATTGCCAATTTTAACCGACTTAAAAACAGAAATATCGTGAGTAAATCATGGGTAAAAATTGTTAACTTAGGGTATGCTATTCCTGGTGCAGTGATTGCAATTGCAGTGCATATATATTTTGTTGGATTAGATCGAGCACTTGTCCCTATCTACCGTTTGTTTAATCCGAATTCACCAACTTTACTGATTACAATGAGCTTATTCACACTAATCTTTTCATATGTATTAAGATTCTTAAGTATTGGCTTTAACAGCATTGAAAGCCAATATGAAAAGCTTGGTGAAAAATATACTGAATCAGCTTATATGCTAGGAACATCAAAACTACAAACACTTTTTAAGATTGATATACCACTTATATATCCTGGTATGATCACCGCATTTATCTTAGCATTTATCGATATTCTTAAAGAATTACCACTCACCCTGATTTTAAGACCTGCAAATTATGATTCGCTAGCAACACTTGTTTATGTTTACGTACAAAACGAAATGATTCAAGAAGCAGCAGTTCCCTCATTATTGCTCATTATGATTGCAGGATTGTTTATTTATTTAGTCACACATTACAAGAAAGGAGTTTTCAGCCATGTATATAAAGATTCATAATTTATCGTTTCAATATGAAAAAGCGCATCCGATATTAGATGACTGTGAATTATCCATTAAACAAGGTGACATTGTAGCAATCATTGGGAATAGCGGTTCTGGTAAGAGCACATTTTTACGAGTGCTTGCAGGATTAGAAAAATCAGATCGTGGTGCGTGTTACATCAATGATGAAGTCATATTCTCAGACCAAGTTTTTACTGAACCTCATAAAAGAAAGATTGGTATGGTATTCCAAGATTATGCACTATTTCCTCATTTAAAAGTATCAGACAACATCACATTTGGACTTCATAAGAAGTCGAAAGAAGAAAAAGAACAAACATTAAAAGAAATGATGATGCTCATTGCTTTAGAGGGCAAAGAAAGCTATTACCCTCATGAATTATCAGGAGGTCAACAACAAAGAGTTGCGATTGCACGAAGTTTAGCATCGAAACCTAAGGTACTTTTACTTGATGAACCCTTTAGTAATTTAGATGCAAAACTAAAAAAGCAAATTAGACAAGACTTAAAAGAGATTTTAAGAAAAAGCGAGATGACTTGCATTTTTGCAACACATGATATCGAAGATGCACTAGATATTGCTGATGATATTTTAGTCTTAGAAAACCATAAACTTATCAAACATGACAAGAATTATGTGTAACATCCTAATTTGGTTGACATCAAGTCTAAAATTTGATATCATTAATTGGAGTTTTTAGGAGGAATTATATGCTTTGGGTAGATTATTTAATTATCATCACAGCAGTACTTCTTGTAGGAGCTGTATTATTACAACATTCTCAAGACGATATTAAAGATGCTTTTAGTGGTGAAAAATCAGAATTATTTAAAAATAGAAAGACACGTGGATTAGAACTGTTCTTAATGCGTGCATCTGCTATATTAGGTGTACTCTTAGTTGGACTTGTTATCGTGTCAAATAGCATTCACTAAGTTTATCAACAAAAAAAAGTGTTTCATTTGAAACGCTTTTTTCATCTAAAGAGGTATATATGCAACGATATTTCTTACATGAATTAAATCAAAAGATTACAGGACAGGATGCTCATCACATAAAAAAAGTGATGCGCATGAAAGAATCAGATTCAATCATTGTTTGTGCTAAAAAAGAGTGCTTTTTAGCAGAGATCAAGTCTATAGATGATGATGTGACTTATCAAATCAAAGAAGCACTTACAAAGCCAAATACATGGGATGTTACAGTGATACAAGGCTTACCTAAGCATCCTAAATCAGAAATTGTGATGAAACAAGCAACAATCTTTGGTGCATCAAAGATTATTTTGGCTGGCATGAAAAGAAGTATCGCGAAACTTGAAAATGAATCAAACAAGATTAAGAGATATGAAACAATTATTAAAGAAGCCTCTGAGCTTGCTCATAGATTTGATGTGCCTATGTTAGAACTTCAAAAATCGATGAAGGATGTTGATCTTTCAGCCTATGATCTCTTGCTATTGGCAGATGAAAATGAGCAAACAAGATTACTCAAAGATGTGATCAAACCTGATCACAAAAATCTAAAGATTGCGGTCATTATAGGACCTGAAGGTGGTATTTCTGATGAGGAAAGATCCTATTTAAAAAAGGTAGGATGTATCACTATTTCTCTTGGAAAACTCATCATACCAACAGAATTAGCAAGTCTCTATGTTTTAAGTTATCTAAGTGCTGAATTTTCATAAAATATTTTGACAAATCATAAAAAATCATATATAATGAGTGAGGCTAATTAAACTAAGCGTGGAAGGAGGGCAGACTATGCCTAAAACAATCGTTCGCGAAAAAGAATCAATTGAAGATGCTTTACGTCGCTTTAAACGTGATGTTTCTAAGTCAGGAAACCTCCAGGAAGCACGCAAACGTGAATTTTACGTCAAACCAAGCGTTGAACGTAAAGACCGCGCTCGCGCAGCACGCTCTAAGAAAAAGTAAATACTTCTAAAATCGCACTCTAGGGTGCGTTTTTATATGTTTTTGGTCTAAAAAAGCATACCTGTGCTTTTTTATTTTTCTAGCTATGGTATAATGTATACACGGTAAGGAGCGGATTTAATGAAATTAAATCAACATATTCATCACGCAGAAGCTATCGCCCGTTTAGTGGGTATCCAAGATCGTAACTTATTAGTTTTCAAGCAATATTTAGGTGTTCATGTTTCTATCCACGGTTCTGAAATTATTACCGATGCGACTGAAGATATGAAATCATTGCTGGAAGCTATTTTTACTGTGTTAATATCACTCGCAGAGCATCAAGTTCAACTCACTGAAAGAGATATAATGTACATCATCAAGTTAGCAGAAAAGAATGAACTTGAAGGTGTCTTTGATTTATATAAAAACCGTAAAAAGATTTTAGTTAATGATCAAGGTAGGTCAATTTATCCTAAGACATTTAATCAAAAAGCATATGTGGATGCGATGATTCAATCTGATCTTGTGTTTGGTGTTGGTCCAGCAGGTACAGGAAAAACGTATTTAGCCGTTGCACAAGCAGTTGCTGATTTAAAAAACAACCAAGTAAAAAAACTTATTTTGACAAGGCCGGTCGTGGAAGCAGGCGAAAACTTAGGGTTTCTTCCTGGTGATTTAAAAGAAAAAGTAGACCCTTATCTTGTCCCACTTTATGATGCATTATATGAAATGCTTGGACAACAAACAACTTTAGCTTTAATGGAAAAAGGTGTCATAGAAATTGCACCACTCGCCTATATGAGGGGACGCACACTAGAAAATGCCTATGTCATTTTAGATGAAGCTCAAAATACAACGAAAGTTCAGATGAAAATGTTTTTAACTAGATTAGGCTTTGCGTCTAAAATGGTCATTACTGGAGATCCTTCTCAATCCGATTTACCTAGAGGTGTTCCTTCAGGTTTAAATCAAGCATTGGAACTTCTTAAAGGACTAGACGATATTAAAATCATTGAGTTTGATAAATTAGATGTCGTAAGACACCCACTTGTTCAACGTATTCTTGAAAGGTATGAATCACATGAAAGTAAATCTTCATAATCAAACTGAAGAAATGATAAAGCCGCTTCAAAAAATCATTAAATCGATCTTTAAGCATGTTAAAGAGAAAAAAAGTATGGAAGTTGTTTTTGTCTCACAAGATGACATCAAACACATGAACCGTACTTACCGAGATATCGATAAACCAACAGATGTGTTAAGTTTTCCTAATGAAGATGATGACATCAAATCATTAGGTGATATATTTATTTCGATTGAACAAGCTAAAAAACAAGCGATTGATTATGGTCATTCATTTGAACGCGAAATTGGATTTTTAGCAGTTCATGGTTATTTGCATTTAAAGGGTTATGATCATCACACAGAGGAAGAAGAAAAAATCATGACAACAATGCAAGAAGCTATTTTAAAAAAAGCCAAGCTTGAAAGGAGATCCTCATGACACACATTGATGAAGCAAAAAAAGCAAGAGAAAAAGCATATGTACCTTATTCTAAATTTAAAGTAGGTGCAGCAATCTTACTCAAAGACGGTACTTATATTCATGGTGCAAACATAGAAAACGCATCCTTTGGATTAACCAATTGTGCAGAAAGAAGTGCGCTATATTCTTTACTCTCACAAGGCTATAAAAAAGAAGATATCGTTTCAATGACAATTATCGCACATGACCATGGTCCTGTATCACCCTGTGGTGCATGCAGACAAGTCATGCATGAACTTTTGCCTAAAGAAACGAAGATCTATTTAGCAAATATGAAGGGTGAAGTGATGGAGACTACGAAAGACGAACTCCTTCCTTACGCTTTTGTTTTGGATGAAAAGCCACATGAGTGAGCATAAGTCAGGCTTTATCGCGATTGTAGGACGTCCCAATGTTGGTAAATCAACACTCATTAATGCTTTAATCGGACAAAAAATCGCGATTATGAGTCCTAAACCTCAAACGACAAGAAATAGAATATTAGGCATTTTATCTAAAGCACATTATCAAATGATTTTTATGGATACCCCAGGTATGCACAAGGGTAAGGATCTTCTTAATAAAAGAATTGATGAAATTGCAAGAACATCACTATTAGATGTGGATATGGTGCTATGGGTTGTAGATCGACCTTATGGTGAAGCAGAATCTCATTTACTATCTTATTTTAAAGATTTGGATATACCTATTTTTCTAGTCATTAACAAAATCGATCAACTGGGTAAAAAAAGCGACATCGATGCCATCATTTTAAGTTATATCGATAAATTATCATTTGAAGGTGTTTTTCCAATTAGTGCAAAAGAAAAAACACATTTAGATAAGCTTGAAGAAGCACTTATTCCACATCTCACGGAAGGACCTTTATTTTTTCCAGAAGACATGATCACAGATCAATCAGACGAGATGATTATGAGTGAGTTAATTAGAGAAAAAATTCTTTATGTTACTGAACAAGAAGTACCTCATGCAGTTGCTGTTGTCATTGAATCTTTAAAGCAAAATCATGAATTAAAGACTTTAGATGTATCAGCACTCATTATCGTTGAAAGGCCAACACAAAAACAAATTTTAATTGGTAAAGGCGGAGAAAAGATCAAAAAGATTGGGACAGATGCAAGAATAGAAATCAATCAAATACTAGATACTAAAATCCATTTAACACTTTGGGTTAAGGTCATAAAAGATTGGCGTAATCGTCCTCAAAATCTTAAAGCATTTGGCATTGGTGAATAACCATGGAAGGCATTATATATAAGGTCCAACCTTATTTAGAGCATGCAAGACTACTTTTTGTTTATACTGAGCAAGGTAAAAAAACGCTTCTTGCTCAAGGTGCGCAAAAAGTGAATCAGGCATCGCGTATTCTTTCTCAATATCTGACTAAAATCCATTTTCAAGACACACATAAGTCATTTTCCAAGCTTATTGAAGGTTCTATTTTAAATGACTACGCACATATTAAGACAGATTTTTATCAAACAAAATATGCTGCATTGATGTTTGAAATTATTGATCATATCGTCACGGATGATTTAAATCATCATGTCATATATCTTGATATATCACATGCTTTAGATAGCAGAAAAATCGATATCGCAGCCTTAAGTTTCGCAGTTAAAATCTTAAGACCCTTAGGCTTTGGTATAGATTTAAAACCAAGCGGTAAAAAGATTTTGGGAGTTTCCATTGAAAAAGGTGGACTCACTTACGAGAAAGAATCATATAAGGTTGATTTAGAGATCAAAGAAGCGACACAGCTTTTAAAATTATCTCAATTATCTTATGAATCACTTGATCAACAAGAAGATTTCAATCTTCCCTTACTTAAAATATTTATTTTAAATTACTATCAGTATCATTTACAAACAACATTAAAAAACCTACAATAGACAATAAAGGATGTGTTTTACATGGTTACATTAGACCAAATCGTACAATATGCAAAAACAACTGGTTTTATATTTCAAGGTAGCGAAATATATGGCGGTTTAGCAAATACATGGGACTATGGTCCTTTAGGCAGCTTGCTTAAGAAAAATGTGAAGGAAGCATGGATTAAAAAATTCACTAGAGAAAACCCATATAATGTATTAATTGATAGTTCCATACTTCTTAATAGTGAAGTTTGGAAAGCAAGTGGACACGTGGGTGGTTTTAGTGATCCTTTAACTGAGTGTAAAAGCTGCAACAACCGTTTTAGAGCAGATAAACTCATTGAAGATCATGATAAAAATGTTGCTCCTGATGGTTGGAGTACCGATAAAATGTATGATTACATCCAATCTCATAAGGTTAAATGTCCTAATTGTGGTAAATCAGATTTTTTACCAATTAGAGCATTTAATATGATGTTTCAAACATTCCAAGGTGTTGTTTTAGAACAAGCGAATCAAATTTATCTAAGACCTGAAACAGCTCAAGGGATATTCATTAACTTTAAGAATATTCAAAGAACTACCAGACGTAAAATACCTTTTGGTGTCGGCCAAGTAGGAAAATCATTTAGAAATGAAATTACACCAGGTAACTTTATCTTTAGAACAAGAGAGTTTGAGCAAATGGAGTTAGAATTTTTCTGTAAGCCAGGCACTGAACTCGAATGGTTTAGCTATTGGAAGGCTTTTTGCAAAAATTGGCTTATAGAACTAGGATTACCAGAAGAAAGACTTGCTTTAGATGATCATAAACCAGAAGCACTTTCTCATTATTCAAACGCAACCACAGACATTAGATATGAATTCCCATGGGGATTTGATGAATTATGGGGTATTGCATCTAGAACAGATTACGATTTAAAGGCTCATCAAAATCGTTCTGGTGAAAATATGACATATTTAGACCCAGATACGAACGAAAGATATTTACCATTCGTTGTTGAACCAGCTGTTGGTGTTGAAAGACTTGTTCTTGCCTTCTTACATAGTGCACTAGATGAAGAAACCTTAGAAAATGGTGACACAAGACAAGTACTTCGTATCCACCCATATCTTGCACCTTATAAAGCAGCCATTTTACCTCTTATTAAAAAAGAACATAGTGAAAAGGCAACAGAAGTTTATCACATGCTATCTAAATATTTTGATGTAACCTATGATGAAACACAAAATATTGGTAAAAGATATCGTAGACAAGATGCCATTGGTACAAAGTTTGCAATAACCATTGATCATGACACGATAGAAGATGATACAGTAACCATTCGTGAAAGAGACACCATGTCTCAAGTTAGAATTAAGATTGAAGATTTAAAGGCTTATATCGAAGAAGCTATTCAGTTTTAATGAAGGAGGACATACCATGATAGATCAAAAGCTCATAGACGAAATAAATGAGAAGACACCGATTGTTGATCTTGTCAGCGAGTTTGTTTCATTGAGCAAAAAAGGTAAAAACTACATGGGTTTATGTCCATTTCATCAAGAAAAAACCCCTTCATTTTCGGTTTCACCAGAAAAAAATATCGCTAAATGTATGGGATGTGGCGAAGGTGGATCACCGATTAACTTCTATCGAAAGATTAAGCAAATCTCTTTTGATGATGCTTGTCATGATCTTGCAGAAAGAGCAGGCATTGTATTAAAAACGAGAAAAGAGAAAGTTTTAGACCCTAATGAACATCTTTTCAATCTTTTACAAGAAACAGCATCCTTTTATCAATTTAATCTAAAAAACAGTGAAAAAGGACATGAAGCATTAAAGTATTTACAACAACGACAAATGACAATAGATAGTATTGATCACTTTAGATTAGGCTACGCACCACCTTTCTCCGATACACTTTATCAACTCCTAAAAGATAAAGGTTATCAGGTCTCAGACATGATTAAGCTTGGTGTCGTCAAGCAAAAAGATGATGGATCTTATTATGATCTATTTAGTGACAGAGTCATTTTCCCTATTACTGATTTCAAAGGTCGTGTTGTGGGATTTAGTGGTAGAACCATGAATTCCAAGGAATCAATTAAATACATTAATAGCCCTGAAACAAGTCTTTTTAAAAAAGGGTTACTACTCTACCATTTTTATGAAGGCTTAGAAGATATTAGAAAAACCAAACAAATTATTTTGTATGAAGGTTTCTTTGATGTCATAAGCTCATATATGGCAGATATTAAAAATGGTGTAGCAACCATGGGGACAGCGCTTACTAAGGATCAAGCGAAGCTCATGAAACAAGTTGCACCTTCAGTTTTAATTGCCTATGACGGTGATAATGCAGGACAAAAAGCAACCGATCATGCCATTCCGATTTTAGAATCTCAAGGCTTAAAAGTTGAAGTACTTGAAATACCTGATAAAATGGACCCGGATGAATTTATTAAAGATTACGGCCCAGAGGCATATGATAAACTCTTTTATGATCATATTTCTGATCCATATCAATTCCGTTATCAATATTATCGCAAAGGTAAAAAGTTTGATAATGCAAATGACGTAAAGTTGTTTAAAAACCAAATCATTGACATGATCAAATACGCAGATACTTCAATTCAAGCGATGTATCAACGAAAACTATCCTTGGACTTAAATATGCCTTTAGAGGCTATAGAGATACCTAAAAAAGTTGTACCTCGTGAAGTACCCTATTTGCCACCAAAAAAAGAGATTAAAAAGATATTGAATAAATTTGAAAAAGCAGAAAGATATTTAGTGTTTGCAATGCTAAGATCAAGAGAAGTTGCGATGCTTGTCAAAAAATCACTTAAAGTGACTGATTTTGCAGATCATATGACAGCAAACATCAGATTAAAAATCGCAAATTATTATGATAGTCATGTAAAAATGGATGTAAATGATTTTTTAGACACACTCACACATGACGAAAGAGAGCATATGATTAATCATTTATTTATGGACACTATTTGGCTCGAAGAAGAACCCATAACAGATGAACAAGTAACAGCATTTATTGAAATCAATAAACTTGCTAATGATAAAAGACGTCTCGACTATTTAATTCAAAAGGTAAACGATGATAATTTTACAGATGCTGATGTTGAAGAACGAGACATGTTAATGAAAAAACTAAAAACACGTAAGTAGGAGGAATTATGGATCGCGAAAAAATTATTAAAGATCTCATTAAAAAAGCAGGGAAAGATAAGTTTTTAACTGCAGAAGATGTCACGCCATTCGCACAACCGGGTAGTGAAGATTATTTTGAGATTGAACGTGCGTTACTGAATGAAGATATCGATATCATCGAAAATGATGATTTAGAGGATGAAGAGGAAGCTAAAGAGGTTTTAGATATCGAAGAAGATGAAGAAGAAGCTGATTTTGATATTGAAGAGGACGAACCAGATGATTTATCTTTATCAGGACTTGAAGTTGAAGAAGAAGAACTAATCAATATCGAGTCGATTGCGTCTAACATTAAAATCGATGACCCAGTCAGAATGTATTTAAAAGAAATCGGACAAATTCCACTACTCAATCAAGAAGATGAAAAGAAATATGCAGTCTCTGTATCAAACGGTAGATATGCTAAAGAACAACTAGATGATTATCAAAATGGTAGAGTTGAGTTAGAAGAAAAAGATTTAGAGGAACTTAAATGGACGGTTGAAAAAGCACAACATGCTAAAAATAAGCTTGTTGAAGCAAATTACCGTCTGGTTGTATCTATTGCAAAACGTTATGTCGGCAGAGGATTACTTTTCTTAGATTTAATTCAAGAAGGTAATATGGGATTAATGCGCGCTGTTGATAAATTTGATTACGAAAAGGGATTTAAGTTTTCAACTTATGCAACATGGTGGATTCGTCAAGCCATCACACGTGCAGTAGCTGACCAAGCAAGAACAATTCGTATTCCAGTACATATGGTTGAAACGATTAATAAGATGATTCGTATCCAAAGACAACTTATTCAAGATTTAGGTAGAGAACCATCCTTAGAAGAGATTGCACAAAAAATGGGAATTACACCAGAAAAAGTTCAAAACATTCAACGTATCGCTAAAGAACCTATCTCTTTAGAAGCACATGTAGGTGAAGAAGAAGATTCTTCATTAGGTGATTTTATTTCTGATCCTAATGCATTAACACCTCATGAATTCATGCTTCAAGAAATGGTTAAACAAACACTTGATGAAGTGCTTGAAACATTGACAGATCGTGAAGAAAAGGTTTTAAGACTAAGATACGGTCTCTTTGATGGTAAAAATCACACGTTAGAAGAAGTAGGTCGTGAATTTGGTGTGACTAGAGAACGTATTCGTCAAATTGAAGCGAAAGCTTTAAGAAAACTTAGAAGTCCCTCTAGACAAAATAAACTAAGAGAATTCTACTATGGCAAAAAGTAAGAGAATCTTGTTTCTTTCTTCACTTTTAAAAGGCTATGATACTGTACTAGATATTGGTACAGATCATGGGTATGTTTTATATCATGCCTTTAAAAAGGGATATATTAAACATGCTATAGCAAGTGATTTAAGGGACAAACCACTTTTACAAGCTAAAAAAACATTAAAAGACTATCCAGTAACCTACCGGTTATCGGATGGTTTTTTGAATATAGATGAACCCTATGATGCATGTGTCATTGCAGGTATGGGAGCTTATTTAATCGCAGAAATCCTAGAGCATGCACCTAAAGATGACATGGACATCATCATTCAAGCGAATGATAAACATCCATATCTTAGAAAAAAGCTTTGTGAATTAGGATTTATGATTGTTGATGAATATGTAGTATTTGATGGTTTTTATTATGTCATTATGAAAATTAGAAGAGGAAGCATGCAATTAACTGAATCTGATTTATATTTAGGTCCTATCTTAAAATCAAAACCAGAAAGTAAGGCATATTATCAAAAGAAAATAGAGCAAATAGAAGGCATTATCAAAGACTTAACTGAAGATCAAAAAAAGCCACATCTTTACATAAAGTCAATCTATGAAAGCATCTTATGACGAAGATTAGTTAAAAAATGTTTTTAACTTTACTATTTTTGAAAAATTGTATACAATTAAATGTGGAATATCGATTCAAAGTTTTAAAAGGAGGATCACCTTGAAGACATATCAAAAACTACAGAAATTAGACAGACTTTTACAGGCATTCAGAAGAAGCGGTATCTACAAAAGATCAGATACAAAATTAAGTGATGCAGATATTATGGTGCTCTTTTGTATCGCATTTTGCGATATGAATCAAAAAATCAAACTTTCGGATATCGCAAAGACACTTAACGTGACTTTACCAGCGATTACGCATAAAGTGAACGATTTAGTCGATAAAAACTATGTGACAAAAGAAGCTTCTACTAAAGATTTACGTGTGACATATATTAAGCTCACTGAACTAGGTAAATCTTATGTTGAAACGATTAAAGAAAGCTATTATCAACCACTCAAACATTTAACAGATGCGCTTGGTGAGCAAGACACAGAAACATTGATGCGTATTCTTGAGCGTATTAACGATTTGGGAAAGATTTAGCATCTTTCCTTTTATTTTAAGAAAAGAGGGTAACACATGATTAAAGTACTCAAATTTTTAAAGCCCTACAAATGGGGTGTTCTCATTGTTTTCATTTTCGTTGCTCTAAGAGCATTCCTTGATCTTTTATTACCACTTATTTTAGGATTTTTAGTCAATGAAGGTATTGGATTAGGTGAAAACAGTGTCAGTCCACAGGTAGATAAAATATGGTTTTATGCCGGTTTAATGCTTGCTGCTACACTTACTAGTATTGTAGTAACAATTACATCGGGTTATATGGAATCAAGAATATCTGCTGGTTTTGCGCGTGATTTAAGAAAAGCTGTCTATAAAAAAATTGAAAGTTATTCACTTAGAGAAGTAGATCATTTTACGACATCCTCTCTTATTACAAGATCAACCAATGATATTCAACAACTTCAACAAGTCGTGAATATGCTATTACGCATGATTATTTTGGCACCCTTTCTAGCGATTGGTGCGATTACATTATCGATTATGCAAAATCCAACCTTATCACTTTTGCTTGTCGTATCTATCGTGAGTTTAATTGTTATGATTACTATTATTTTCACAATTACAATGCCAAGATTTCAATTGGTTCAAAAGCTCGTAGATAGACTTAACCTTGTGACAAGAGAAAACTTATCAGGCTTAAGAGTTGTTAGAGCTTATAATACACAAGACTTTCAAGCAAAAAGAATTGATGATGCCAGCAAAGCATCCATGATGCTTAACATTTTCGTGAATCGTGTGATGGGTCTCATGTGGCCAATTATGGGCCTTATCATGGGATTAACCAGTGTAGCTATTGTTTATCTAGGTTCAGTTTACTTTATAGGTATCGATGGATTTGATCCAGGTACGATGATGGCGCTTATGCAATATTCAATGCGTGCCATTATGGCATTTATGTTTATGAGTTTTATCTTTATTATGATACCTAGAGCAGCCATTTCAGCACGTCGTATTATGGAAGTTTTAGAGATGGAAATTGGTATTAAAGATCCAGAAAATCCCATTGCTCTTCCAGAAAATATTCAAGGCGAAGTAACGTTTAAAGATGTTACATTTAAATATCCAGATGCTGACTTACCTGTCTTATCTGATATTAGTTTCACAGCTGAAGCAGGTAAAACAACAGCATTTATAGGTTCAACTGGCTCTGGTAAATCTACACTGATTAATTTAATCCCAAGATTTTATGAAAGAACATCAGGAGAAATTACTATTGATGGTATTGATATCAAAGATATCACTCAATATGATTTACATAAGCTTTTAGGATATGTGCCACAAAAGGGTATTTTATTTGGTGGAACAATCCAAGAGAATATCTTATTTGGACAAACAAGTACCGATGAAGAAACAATGAGAAAAGCTTCTGACATAGCCCAAGCAACTGAATTTATCGATGAAAAAGAAGAAGGTTATCAATACAATATTGCCCAAGGTGGAAGTAACGTATCTGGTGGTCAACGTCAAAGACTAAGTATTGCCAGAGCAATTGCTAAAAAGCCTTTAATCTACATTTTCGACGATTCTTTTTCTGCACTTGATTATAAGACAGATCAAAAATTAAGAAAGAAACTTGATGAGCACGTACATGCGACAAAGTTAATCGTTGCACAACGTATCAATACAATTAGACATGCTGATCAAATTATCGTACTTGATCAAGGGAAAATTGTAGGTAAGGGATCTCATGAAGCATTGTTAAAATCATGCAGTGTGTATCAAGAAATTGCTTCTTCACAATTATCAAAGGAGGAGCTATAATATGAGTCAACAACCACAAAAAAGAGAAGAGACTAAAGCTCAACCAATGATGGGAAGAGGTAGAGGTTCTTACACAGAAAAACCTCAAGACTTTAAAGGCACGATGAAAAAGCTTTTAGCATATTTAAGACCTTATCGATTTAGAATCATGGCATCAGCCATCATGGCCATATCAGCATCATTACTTACTGTACTTGCACCATGGTTACTTGGTCTAATCACCTCTGAAGTCGCAAGAGCATACAAGGCAGCACCCAGTCTTTCAGAGCTTCAATTTGGACTCATTCGGGTGATTGGAAACATAGAAATGTCGATTGGTGAAATTGCTTTATTTATTGCACTTACACATATATTATCTGCTTTCTTGAACTATTTCCAATCTTTCTTACTCATTGGTATGACACAAAATTTGACATACTCCATGAGAAGAGAACTATCAAGTAAATTAAATAAGCTACCACTTAAGTTTTATGATAAAGAACAATTTGGTGATATCTTAGGTAGAGTCACGAATGACGTTGAAACCATCAACGGCACCCTTACACAAAGCTTATCAGAAATCTTTAGGTCCCTCACATTATTTATAGGGATATTTGTTATCATGATTTTATTATCACTCCCATTGACAGGCGTGATTCTTGTAACAACCATACTATCTTTATTTACGGTTAGAAAGTTTGTTAAGCTATCTCAAGGTTATTTTAGAAGTCAAGCAAAATCATATGGAGAACTCAACGGTCATATCGAAGAAACCTATAGTGGACACACGGTTGTTAAAGTATTTAATCATCAAGAAAAATCATATCAAGTCTTTGAAAAAATAAACGATGATTTATATGAAACTGCCGTAAAATCACAATTTATATCTGGTATTATGATGCCAGTCCAATTCTTCTTTGGTAATATTGCGTATATCGCAATTGCAGTCGTTGGTGCACTTCTTGTATTATCTAATGATCCTCTTCTTGCAATTGAAGTTGGTATCATTCAAGCATTTATTCAATATACAAGACAAATCAATCAACCCATTCAGCAAATTGGTAGTATCGCTAATGTTCTTCAATCAACAGCAGCAGCTTCAGAACGTATTTTTAATCTCTTAAAAGAAGAGGAAGAAACACCTGAAAGAGAAAATTTAAAGAAACCGAATGTCGTAAAAGGTCATGTGGTCTTTAAAGATGTCCATTTTGGATATTTAGAGAGTCAAGAAATTATTAAAGGATTCAGTGCTGAAATCAAGCCTGGACAAAAAGTTGCCATAGTAGGTCCAACTGGTGCAGGTAAAACAACGATTGTTAATCTTTTAATGCGTTTTTATGAGATTCAAAAAGGATCGATTGAAATCGATGGCATCGATATAAGAGACATGTCAAGAAGCGATGTAAGAAGCTTATTTGGCATGGTGCTTCAAGATACTTGGCTCTTTGAAGGTACTGTATATGAAAACATTACCTATGGATCAGAACATAAAACAGAAGAAGATGTCATTAAAGCAGCAAAACTTGCTCAAACACATCACTTTATTGAATCATTATCAGGTGGCTATCAGTTTGAACTCTTTGAAGGTGGCTCTAACATCAGTGCTGGTCAAAGACAGCTCTTAACGATTTCTAGAGCGATGCTTGCTGATAAACCAATGCTTATCTTAGATGAAGCAACCTCATCTGTTGACACAAGAACCGAAGTTTTAATTCAACATGCGATGGAAGCATTAATGAAGGAACGCACAAGCTTTGTGATTGCGCATAGATTATCAACCATTCGTGATGCAGATGTGATTTTCGTGATGAATGATGGTAATATTATCGAACAAGGAAACCATGAAGCATTACTTCTTGAAAATGGCTTCTATGCAAAACTTTATAAGAGTCAATTTGAGACAAATTAAATTCAAATAATGCTTTACATTCGGCAGTGATTAAGTTATAATAGTCATTGCCGAATAAATGTTGTTGCAATAGCTCAGCTGGATAGAGCAACGGCCTTCTAAGCCGTCGGTCGGGGGTTCGAATCCCTCTTGCAACGCCACCTTTAGATATAATTTCTAGGTACTTGATCATCAAGCACCTAGTTTTTTTTAACTTTTTGCTGTGTTTATGTGAATATTTTCTATGTCTGTTGTAAAATATAACTATCACCGATCCACTCGAAGGGGGAAACACATATGGTTAGAAAGATATATCTATTTGCGATGTTTTTATGTTTAAGCATGGTTTTTATTGCGTGTCAAAAAAATGAATTTACTTTAATTGAACAACTTAACCTTTATCAGGAGAAAATAAATGCCATTATCGAAGAAGATAAAGATGAAGGTTACATAACTTATGTAAATCATCAAACACTAGCAGTAGCTTCTATGACATCAAGAGATGAGTTGATGGCAATCTATGAAGAACAACCACCACATCATCTAAATGATGTAAGAGTAGAAGGTATACTTTCTATCTATAAAGCATTACTTGATGAAATTATTGATTCTATTGAAGAAACCGATTACGACAAAGTAGAAATTGACTTATCAGTTCATTTTAGAGATTACGCCAACTTAGATGCAACCATTAAAGTTTTAAAAGAAGGCAGTATTTTAATAAAGGTGAGCATTAATCTTGATGGAGAAGTCTACTATAGTGGTTTAATCATGGGCTACGAAAATGAGGATTTTTACTTAAGAGAACTTGAAATGCATGATGGGCAAAATTATTATTACTTTGAATTTTTTGAGAATCATCATATGATTCATATTAGATATTCACCTGAAGCGTCTTGGTATCGATATCAAAATCAAAATGATAACACTTTTTATGAAATTTCACAAAGTCACGTATCAGAAAATCCTTATCTAGATATCCGTTGGTTTGATCCAGAAACAAATATGCGTATTTCAATAATGGAAAGCGAAGAAAGATATCAAAGTGTTGAATTTTTTAATGAAAAGGGCATATATTTTGAGTATTTTGAGTTCATAGAAACTAGTGAAGTAATTTTAGCTTGGCAAATGCTTGAAGCCACAGGATGGGATCAATGCTATAAAATTCCGGATAGAAAGTCAGAGCAAGATGGTATTTATTTAGGTGAGACAAACCTTACGCCAAATGCAAAAGTTAATCTAAACATGAGTGAAACACATGTTAACCTTCGTGTTGAGTATAAATTACCTAAAGTTGATTTAACAGATCATATAATCAATTTATCACACTATGGACTGACTTTTAACTATGATCATATTGATATGGCATATATTGAAAACGCCATGACAGAAGGATTAAATGAGGCTAATACATTAAGTGTATATCGAGGTGTGGATTTTTTAAATGACAATCTTAAAGATGTATTATACGATATCATTGATGAAGAGATAAGGCCATAAAATAAGACATACTTAACAAAAAAAGCTCTCTTTGAGAGCTTTTTGATTATATCGAGAGATTAAAAAATTGAATTAAATAATTAGCAAGTCCGTCCTCATCATGATCATACTCTGTAACTGCATCGGCGACTTTTTTAACTTCATCCACGGCATTTTTCATAGCTACACCATGATGTGCTTGGCCAATCATTTCAACATCATTCACGCCATCTCCAAATGCAATCCACGCGTGATGTGGCATGTTGTAATATTCAAGCAAATATTTGATCGCAGAAGCCTTTGAAATATGCTTTAAATATACTTCATATACAGCTGTTTTAGGATCATTACCCCAGCATCTTGTAGATAGTGTATGTCCAAAAGTTTCACTGATATAATGTTCAAAAGTTTGCATTGCATTGGTTTCAATGATATAAACGAGTCCTGTAGGCTCTACAGTAAATGCTGTGTGTTCCCCTTCAATGACTTTATCAGAATTAATACCACTAAAGAATGCTTCTAATTTTGGATCGTAATGATAAGCATAAGTCATATCATCAATACTAAAGAAAGAAGTAATTGTAAAAGGCTTTGAAAACTTAAAGATTTCATGCATCATATCAAGTGGAATAAACGTTTTTTGCTTAGCGAACGTCTTATCTTTTGGATGCTCAATCGATCCACCATTATCGGTAATGATAGGTGTGTTTAAATCTAAGAATTCATATTTTGGATAAGCACCACTAAAAGGTCTACCGGTTGCTAAAACAATCATGTGACCTTCTGATTCTAATTTTTTTAATACATTTTTTGATTTTTCTGTGATGTGACCTTCTTTATTTAAAAGTGATCCGTCTAAATCACATGCGATTAAGTATTTCATTTTATGCACCCCAATTCATTATAGTACAAAGGATGTAAAAATGACAGCAAAAAAAAGAGAGTTTATGGTAAACTCTCAAGTTATGATAATTTAGGTGAAGTAAATTTTACGCCTTCGCTGGTTCCAGTTTCAGGATCAGTGCTTTCAACAACAACGACATCTGGAATGGCTTGATCAAAAAAGAGTGATTCGTCTAAATCTTGATTTGACTCTACAATAGGTTTGATCGTTGATGCGTCAGGATCCATGACATAAACACCACCTGTTAAAGCGATATTACCTTGTTTTGCAATTAAAGATTCTGCCATAAAATATGCAATACCAGTTGTTTGATTATCAATCTCCATACTTTTTTCAGTGAATATAAATGTTGGTCTTATTAACGTACCAAAAGTTGTTTGTTTGTTGATATCAACTGTGCCATAGACGTAAAGCGTTGCAATAATGGATTGGTAATCATTACCTTGATTTTTAACAAGGAAATTACCATTGACAATAAAGTTACCTTCGATATCAGCACCTCTTTCAAGTGTCAAATCACCGTTAATAACAAGCACTTTATTATCTTCAATGCGGAGCAGTTTATTTCTTTTTATCGTTACATTGCCATTGACATATGCATGATCAGAAAGGCTTGCACCGTTTTCAAGATCAGCATTTGTATAAATGGAAAACCCTTGATTGTTGCTAGCTAAATTTTGAACATAATCAATAACATCCTGAAAGGAAAGAAAACTCTCTTGAGGTGCATCAGGTAAATAAGTGTCCATATATGAAGGCATATAAGATGTTAGAAGTGTTGTTGGTGTAACAAGTGGACTTAAGAAAAAATCATTTTCTTGTCCAGTAAAGTCAAAAATTGTGTCTGCAGTATTTACTGAAATAGCACTGCTTGTAATATAGCTCTTTAAAGTCGTTCTGGAAAGTGCAGTAGTAACCATATATAAACTCGAATTTTGAGCTTCAATTGTAACATTCAAATAAGCTTCTAATTCGCTTAAAAAGGTTGGATCAAAATTATTTTCTCTCGCCATGATATTAAGCGCAGTTTCCATACGAATCATCGCATTTTGATAGCTTTCAGTTCTTTCTAATGATTGATCCACGACTCTTGATTGGAAAACGATATAAGATAAGAAGGTTGCAGTAGTGCCAATTAAAAAAGTCACAATGCCTAGCACTGTAGGTAAACTCATACCTTTTTTATGTTTTAAAATGTGCATGATAAACCTCCTTAAGGTAACGTGTATGTCTTTTGAGTCACATAGGTGTATGTTTTTTGTGATTCAGAAAGAAGTATAATTCGAATTGCAATAGTTAGTTGGTTATTTTGATAAGTAACTTCAATGTTGCTATCTTCAGATAAAGTGAACTCTGATACATTATAAGAAGTTCCATTAAGATATAGTATATTATTTTCAATTGAAATAGCATATGATAATGGTGGCGTATATGTAATAAGTTCAATACGACCGCTATCTGGATTTAGTATATTTTCATATGCTGTGAAAAGTGTTACACATGACTCGCCACAAAGCTCATAAGATGTAGGGTTCAAATCGTTAAACGCATCTTGTATATCTTCGATAAGTAGTGTACCGATTCTGGTTGCTCTAGATTGCTCAACGACTCTATCATTTGCCCTTAATACAAACTGGATAACTATAGTCACTAAACTAATCATAAGTCCAAAAATAACAACCGCACCAATAAGTTCTATAAGCGTTAGACCTTTTTTACTCATAGATAATACCTTCAATCGAAATTGTACGCTCATTATAATAAGTGATTTCAATATAAAATCTTATGATTCTAAATTGTATGGCTTCTTCAGACCTTTCAGGAAAAACTATTTTCAGTGTTTCTGGAGTATACATACCTTTTTGATCATAATTGAATACACGGCATGGTATAGGACTACTTAAATCGTTACATGTAATTTCATCTACAATATAAGAATCACTGCCTAACCATGCTTCAACATCCATATAATTGAGTGTACTTAGTAACTCATCTCTCATAGAAGATGCGATATCTGTTGCTTGTTGTTTTTGTTCTGAGGCGATGGCTTGATTTCTCATTACTACAATAAATGAAACAGTCGTAGTTAGCACAAGACTTACGATAAAAACAGAAGCAATAGCTTCTAAGACTGTAAAGCCTTTTTTATTCTTGATCATGTGCTCACCTACTTTCATCTACACTTTCATTATAATATAGATTAATGTTTCTTAAGTTTTGAATATGTTACAAATACCTTAATTTCATATATTCTACGATAAAAATAAAGTCATATTTAGGTGTTCTTTGTTATAATAAGGCTATATGAGGTGGTTAGATGAAACACTTTCTTAAATACTTAAAAACAAACCTTTATTTTGTCCTATCGCTTTTTATTTTAACAGCATCCATTGGTGTTGCTGTTTTCATACTGGTTGAGTTCGATTTGGGTAGACGTGTCGATCAAACAACCGTTGGATTTATTTATTTAGGTTCTTATGAACCTTCTGAGTATGATGGCATACTTAATCAAAGAATTACACAGTGGCAAGATCAAGCGGATTTTAAGATATCTTATCAACAATATGAGTATTCAATTGATATTAATTTATACGAACTTGATTTAGAAAAAACAGTAGATCAAATCAAGCTCGATCAAAATAATCCAGCATATTTTAATATTAGTGATGAAAACAAAGCTTTAATCTTATCAGATATTGAAACACATTTTACAAGTTTGCTTATAGATGACTTTGATATTGATCGATTTATGACAGATTTAAACAATGAAATGCAAACACTAATCAATCGTAAGATATTTTATCTTGTCGATTATTTAGATGAATCCTTAAAGGACTATGTGATTGGGTCTTATCAGCTATCAGGACTCAGTTCAACGCTTGTTAATCAAGTTTCTAGCATCGATGCATTCGTCATCTCTAAAAATGCTCGTTTTTCACTATTAAATACATTAGGGACAACTAATTTAGATAATGAAGGATTATCCATAGTTGCATCTTTACTTCAAAAAGTAACAAGAGATGCACATTTTGAAGGCTTTATTTTTGATCCTTTTAATAATCTACCATCATGGGCTAGTCCTGGTGTGAATGCTAGAATACTTAAAGTCAACGGTTATGATTTTACGTTTTATAATAGATTTGACTTAGATTATACTGTTGATATTGAAAAAATAAATGAAACAACACTTTTGCTCTCCTTAAAGGGATATCCTTATCGTTCAAGCTACAGTTCAACTTCTGCAGTAGAAATGATTGTAGCCTATCAAACAATTTATGTTGAAAATAACGCATTAACCGATACCACACCTGGTGTAGTAGTCACTGAAACGGATACGGAATTTATCTATGAATTAGAAGTTACTCCAGGTATCAATGGACAAGTTATTTTTTACTATAGAACCTTTACACCACTAAATGGCACACCAGAAACAGTGAAACTATACGATGAAGCTTTTTTACCACAATCACGCATTGTTGAGCAAAACATCGTACCAAAGGAAGGTGCGTAAGATGGCATTAAGACGTATCGGTGATATTTTAATTGAAGCGGGTGTCATTACTGAAGATCAATTAAAGGATGCACTCTCTAAACAAGAAAAAAACGAGCGTATTGGTGAAACGTTATCACGTTTAGAGTATGCGACTGAAATGCAAATATTAAAAGCCTTAGAGGATTCTACAGGTGTTCAAAGAGTAGGGTTAGCTAACTTTACCATTGATGAGCATGTTTTAACTATGATTGATGAGGCATTTTGTAGAAGACATGTTATTATGCCACTTCGAATTGAAGATAAAAGATTGATGTTTGCGACTGCAGACCCATTAGATTTTGTTGTGATTGAAGAACTTAGAATCTTAACTGGACTACGTCCAAAAGCTTTTTCAGCACCTAAAAATGAGATTATTTCACAAATTGAAAAATATTACGGTTTTACAAGAACCTTAGAAGCACTAGGTGCGAAACAAAGTGTTGTTAAAGAAACTGAAATAGAAGAAGATACAGATGACGACACACCTATGGTGAAACTCGTCAACCAAATTTTGACATCAGCTGTTTTTCAAAGAGCTAGTGATATTCATATCGATCCACTCGATGATAAAGTACTCATCCGTTATCGCGTTGATGGCGTTTTAGATATAGTTAAAGAATTTCCTATAAAAATCCATAACCAAATGATTAGTCGTATTAAAGTTATGTCTGGTATGGATATTACAGAAACAAGAATTCCTCAAGATGGTCGAATTCAAACACTGATTCAACAAAAAAACATTGACTTACGTATTTCAACACTACCTACTGTTCGTGGTGAAAAAGTTGTTATGCGTATCCTAGATCTATCTGGATCTATGAATAATGTTCAGGCTTTAGGTTTGAATCAAAAAGAAGAACGCCTTGTGCGTCAAATGATAGAAAAACCAAACGGCATCATTTTAGTGAGTGGACCAACAGGTTCTGGTAAAACAACGACACTTTATGCATGCTTACATGAACTTAATAAACCTGGAGTGAATATTGTTACAGTTGAAGATCCAGTCGAAATCAAAATGACTGGTGTGAATCAAGTGCAAGTTCATCCAGAGGTTAATCTAACATTCGCAAATGCACTAAGATCCATACTTAGACAAGACCCTAATATTGTGATGGTAGGGGAGATTCGTGACGTGGAAACTGCAGAAATTGCGATTAGAGCTTCATTAACTGGCCACTTAGTCTTATCAACAATCCATACAAATGATGCTGTTAAAACAGTTACAAGACTTTTAGATATGGAGATTGAACCATTCTTGATTGCAAGCTCAATTACAGGGATCATTTCACAAAGACTTGTCAGATGCTTATGTACAGAATGCAACTATGAAGACGATGCATCACCATCTGAAGTTGTCATGTTTAAGAAATACGGCATGACGATTGAAAAAGTGCGACGTGCAAAAGGTTGTCCATCATGTAATTTTAAAGGTTATGCAGGTCGTGTTGGTATTTTTGAAATCTTACCTATATCTAGAAATATGCAACGCTTGATTGCAGAAAATGCAAATGTGATTGAACTTACAAAACAAGCAAGACAAGAAGGCATGTCAACCATTATGGAATCAGGCTTACAAAAAATTAAAAAAGGTGTGACCACATTAGAAGAAGTCCTAAAAGTCGCAAGCGAGTTGGAGTAAGCTTATGGAATTAAGAAACTATAAGTATATCGCTAAAACGGCAGACGGTAAAGAAGTAAAAGGAAAGATAGAAGCCTTAAACAGAAATGTGGTTGTCAAATATTTACAAACCAAAAATTATCAGATAGAAATAATTACTGAATATCGAAACATTTTAGGTAAACTCGATCAAATCACCATTGGTAAGGTCTTGCAGACGAAAGATTTAATCTTCTTTTTAAAGCAACTCGGATCTTTATTAAATGCAGGAATTAAACTGATTAATGCATTAGAGTTACTATCCTTACAACAAGAAAAAAGATTACATCGAAAGTTATATTTCGAACTCTATCAAGACATTAATAATGGTTTTTCATTTAGTAAAGCATTATCTAGAAAGCCAAAAGAATTTCCTAATCTCTTAGTTCAAATGGTTGAAATTGGTGAAATTTCAGGCGAGCTAGGCGAAACAATCATAAAAATGGCAGATTATTTTGAGCATCAATTAAAGATTTCAACAGAAATCAAAGGAGCTCTTCGGATGCCTATCATTTATTTGGTGGCTGCATTGGTGATTTCGTTTGGGATGCTTATCTTTGTTTTTCCGAATATCACAGGATTATTTCAAAGCTTTGAAGGTGCTGAGTTACCAGGTATTACACTCTTTTTCCTCAATGTAGGAACTTTTTTGCAACAGTATGCTCTTTATATTGTGCTCTTTATATTAGCATTTATTGTGTTATTCACTTATGGATATCAAAAGATTAAAAGATTTAGGACTGCAATCACTAAGGGACTTTTAAAGATGCCAATATTTGGTGGGCTCATTCAAATGAACAACCAAATATTAATTGCAAACGCACTGACACAAATGCTTTCTAATGGAGTCAATTCAATTAAAGCCTTACAATCAGTGAGAGGTATCTTAAATAACGAAATATATAAAGGACTTATTAATAAAACATTAGATTATATCGAAGATGGGAAACCATTTGCTAGAGCTTTTGAAGAAAGTCCATATATTGATCCGATTATGGCACGTATGATTTCTACAGGTGAAAAAACTGGAAACATTCCAAAACTCATGGAAAATTTATCTAATTATTATAATGGTATTTCTGAAATTCGTGTAGAGCAAATCAAAAATTCGATACAACCAGTCTTACTGATTGTTGTCTATGCCATTGTTGGTGTATTAATATTAGCTATTATGATGCCAATGCTTTCATTAGGCGGTCAAATCTAGTTCTTACAATTTCATTAAATAGTTTTAAAATATATTGATTTTTGATAATTAAATGATAAACTTAATTATAAGAAAAGAGAAAAATAGGAGGATTCATTACATGACTCAAATTCTTAAAAATAAAAAAGGGGTAACATTAATTGAATTATTAGCAGTTGTTGTTATTTTAGGGATTATCGCTGCTATTGCTGTACCAACGATTGGTGGTTTAATCGATAGACAAGAACAAAGAGCAGCAGAAGCTACTTGGACAACAATTGAGGAACAAGCTAAGGTTTATGCTGAAAACACAGACCCATTCTCAATTCAAGACCTAGAAGATGACGAATTCGTCGATTTAAAGACTAATGTGTTTAGTTTTGATGGCACAGTTGCAGTCGATGCAGCAGATATTTATGTTGTTGTATCTGGTGGTGTTGTATCTGTTTATTCAGATGCTTTAGGTACAGTAGGTACAGATTTATACATTAACGGTCATCTTGTTTACGAAGATTAATTCATTTTAGGCATCCAATTGGGAGGTATTTAGATGCCTCCTTTTTTCATAAAGAAATGAGTGAAACTTATGCAATTTCTTTTATACATCTTTATCTTCTACCTAGGTAGTTTGTTTACTAGTTTTTACCATGTCATAGGTTATAGACTACCTAAAGTATCATCTATCCAGGGTAGATCTATATGTGAATCCTGTGATAAACCATTAAAATGGATTGATATCTTACCAATTATAGGCTATCTATTAAACAAAGGAAGATGTCGATACTGTCATGAAAAAATTAGTATCAAACACTTTATCTTTGAAGTAATAGGTGGACTCATTTTCTTATTAGGTTATATAACATATGGACTCAACATATCTTTAATCATCTATATCATCTTAATATCTGTTCTAATGATTGAATCTATATCAGACTTATACTATAAAATCGTTATTGATCGAGTTTGGATGATGGGTGCAGTGATGATGATTATCATTAGAATTTATGAAGCAAATATTTTGCCATACCTTATGTCATCTGCTCTTTTATTTCTATTGTTATTTTCAATTAGTTACGTCGCATCTAAAATATACAAAAAAGAAGCATTAGGTGGTGGGGATGTAAAACTCTTTATTTTTATTGGTTTAATTCTCACTATAGAGTTAGGCATATTCACCTTATTTTTAGCATCTTTATTTGGTTTTTTATATGGTATCATTAAATTAAGAGATAAATCTCTTGAATTACCACTTGTTCCTTTTATTTTCTTTGCATCACTTATCAGTTTTTTATATGGTGATGCGATAATTAAAGCATATTTATCTTTACTTGGAGTGTGATCCATCATGAGAAAATCGAAAGATCTAGCCATTTACTTTTCAAACCAACAAGCGGGTATTTATGAAATTGGTGTACCATTTGACCAATCGTTTTTTGGTTTCGTTCAATTTGACAAAGGACTTATAGAAAATGGTTATATCAAAGAGCCAGAACTTGTTCTTCAAACAATGAATGCTTTTTTCATTAAAGAAAACATTAAGCCAAGAAAAATCATTCATATCTTACATGATCAAAATTATCTTATTAGAGATATCAAAATCAAAGATGAAGATTTAGGCAAACTCTCACATGAAGACTATATTCAATCCCAAATCGGAAAAACCATTTATCTGCCCTATGAATCATCAGCAATCACATCCATCATTAGAGAAAAACAAGAAGATGCTACACGCATCATTGGCATCGTTTCTGATGCTGAATTGCTTCATGCATATCATGATATTTATGACCGCTTAAAAGCTAAAGAAGTTCATTTTGAAATTGCTGTATTACCACAATACAAGCTATACATAAAAAACCATCAAGAACAACAAGATGAAACACTCATGTTTGTTTCAATTTATGATGGTGCATATTCGATTCAAATTATTGAACAAGGTATCCCAATCTTTAACTTAATTGAAGATATTGAAGGCGGACATGAAGAATATGTGTTAGCCATTGAAAACTATGTTGAAAGAATCGCTAACTACTATAAATACAACATGAGAAAAGGAAAGAAGAACATACATGGTGTTGTTTTATTCTCATTAGACCCAGATTATGATTTAGAATCTGTTCAAAAGGATTTTGTTAAAAAGCTTAGATCCTTCAAAGCAAAAGTATGTGAAGAATTGCTATTTAACCCACTTATTAATGTATTACCCAAAGTGGCTATACCAACAATGGCTTATGCAAAAAGCTATGAAGAAGACATCAATTATTTATCAGATTTCAAACTGATTAGACCAAAAAGATCAATTACCTATGGTAACTATATTAATATCATTGCGTTTAGCTTAGTCGCATTTATGTTTTTAATTTATATGCCATTTTATGCGATTCAGGAAGATATTAAGTTTCAACAAAATAGAAACAACGCACTTCAAACACAACTCAATACTTTAAGAGACGAAACGCCTCAAAATCCAAACTATTCACTCCTTCAACAAAACTATAGTAATGCCTATGATTTAATTAGTGCACATGAGTTTTCACAAGCACCACATCTTTCTGATTTAATCAGTTTGCTACCTTCGGATATTGCAATTATCAATTACCAGTTAAGGGCCGAACAAAAGGAAATCAAGTTTATCTTAACGGCGTTAAATGAAGAGGTTTTAATTGAATATGCATTAGAGATTTATGAAACTTATGGTATTGTTGGAGAGGCATCTGAAACAAGATGGATGATTCAAAAACCAGCGACAAAATTTACTCAGACTAATGTGTTAGAGGTGGTGATCAATTATGCGTAAATATGACATTTTTGGTCGAAAGATCTCTCAAATCAAAGCATTCTATTATTTATTTTTCATCTTTATATTCTTAGTTGTTGGATATTTACTTGTTACAAATATTCAAAATAATCGATATCAAGATCTTGTTCAAGAAGAACGCGTCATTCAACGTCAAATTAATACACTCTTGCAGAACACGAATCAAGTGACATATCATGAGATTGGCGAAATCATTCAATATTTACCAAATACATTTGATCAAAATAAAGTCCATAGAGAATTAGAATATGTTAGAAACTTATCAGGATTATCACTTGCATCAAATTATCAAGTTTCCTATCAACTAGATGCAGCAACACCATTTACACATAGTCTACCTAGTACAATTAAGTTTATAAGTATGTCAGTGACATTCCAAACAGATAGTCCAGATCTTATCTTAGACTATATAGATAACATTTATGGTCAAGATACGCTTTATTATATCAGCCAAATGAATGTTTCTTATCAAATTGAAGGTGTTGTATCTGTTTCAGTGCTCATCTATACATTCTATAACGATGTCATTCTAACTTAAACATAAGGAATACTGCGGTATTCCTTTTTTGTCATTACTTGATATCTTCCTATCTAATCCTTATGGATTAGTGATATAATATTCTATAAGGAGGAATTGAAGCATGCATATTTTTATATCTATTGGCCCTATTAACTTAGATTTATCAACACTTATTAGCTTTATTTTAGGTATTAGCTTTGGTTTTTTCCTTATGTTACTCATTTATCTTTATAGTGTTTTAAAAAGCTTAGACAAAGGCTTAAAATTTAGAAAAGCAGATGAAGAAGATATTGATGAAGAAGAAATCAAGATGCTTATTTTAGATGCACAAAGTCTTTTTAAAAATAAAAGCGAACGCGATCGTATCGGTTTTTTTAAGTATCTTTTAGATATTAATAGAGAGTTATCCGTAGATATCGCAAGCAAGTTTTACCCGAATTCTAGATATCCTTATCTGGAACTAACAATTGATGAAACTTTAAAACTCAATCATTATATTACAGACCGTGTGGAAGAAATGTTAAGTGGTAAAATCTTAGGTTTAACCAGAGGTATGACACTGAGCAAAATCGTTGAAATGAATAATACACGTGTCAAAATTGAAAACAATCCGTTTGTTAAAACTGCTAAGAAGTTTAATAAGGTCACCCAGGTAGCAGTCGCAACCATGAATGCTGTTAATCCAGTCTATTGGATTAGAAAAGGTACAACCGCTCTGGTATTACCAATGATTATGGTGAAAATTGGGATGTCAATTATTGCGATTACAGGTGAAGAAACCTACAAAATATATAGCAAGAAGATGTTTAATGAAGAAAAGACGATTGATACTGGTATTGATGAGCTTTACCAAGATATAGAAAAAGTTACAGGAGATGATGACTTATGAAAAAGGTAAGAGAAGAAAACTTAGAAATCATCAAAGAACCTTTTGTCATTTTCCAATTTGTTAAAATTGAAGGTATTAGAGGAAAACTCAAATATCAAAAAAGTAGATTCATTTCGCCTATTTTTGGTACGAGCGTAAAAGATGTTGTCACAGTGCCTTTTACAGTAAAAGATACAGGCGATACCACAAGACGTTTTGATGCCTTTAGAACAAAACCCAAACTAACCGAACAAGAAGCAATTCGTAAGCATGGCAATAAGTATTATGAGTTTACAAATATCGTATCTCATAAAACACGATCAGAATATTTTGGTGGTTCTGATTATCAACCAGAAAAAGAAATTAGGCATGAGGAAAAAGAAACTAAACGGGTGATCCAACCGATTGGATCCAAATACCAAAAACCAAAGGTTGAAGATGACATGCCTTTTAAGATGAATCCTTCAGTAGAAAGAGAAAAAGAAAGACGTGTAGCACAAATTGAACCTATGGAAGAAGAAAGAAAGGTTGAAAAAGAACCTTTTGTTGAAACCTTTAGAAGAGAAAAGGAAAAAGTAAAAGAAAAAGAAAAATCTGTTGTCGCTTCCGATTTTGGTACATCCACACATATTTCATATGAAGAAGATCAAGAAGATATGACTGCATACTTGCCCAAAAGAAACATCTTAACACCTGAAAAGCCTTCATATATTTATCCAAGTGTCAAAATCTTTAGTAAAAAAGATCGTGATTTAAATGAAAAACCACAATGGCTTTTAGATCAGATTGATGTGATTAATGCAACGCTTGCACAATTTGGTATTGAAGGTGAAGTGAGTGGTTCAACCAAAGGTCCAACGGTTACACGCTATGAAATTCAATTAGAACCAGGGGTTAATGTCAAACGTATCTTAAATATTCAAGATAATTTGATGATGAATTTATCTTCAAAATCACTACGTATTGAAGCACCGATTCCAGGAAAACCTTACGTTGGATTAGAAGTGCCTAACGTGAAACCAGAAATCGTAGCCTTTGGTAATGTTGTTGATACGAAAGAGTTTATGGAAGATTATGATCATCCTTTAAAGATTGCTTTAGGTGTTGATATTGACGGTGAGAATATCTACGTTGATATTCAATCCATGCCTCACGGTTTAATTGCAGGTGCAACCAATTCAGGTAAGAGTGTGTGTGTAAATACTGTCTTAGTTTCACTATTATTAAAGAACTCACCAGAGGATTTAAAACTCATTTTAATTGATCCTAAAATGGTTGAGCTTACACCCTATAACAATTTGCCACATTTAATTACACCAGTGATTACAGATGCCAAAATGGCTGCTGCAGCACTCGGTTGGGCAACCACTGAAATGGATAAGAGATATCAAATGTTTGCAAATTCAAGAGCAAGAGATATTAGATCATTTAATGATAATGTCAAACGTGGACTCGTTGATGAAGAAAAAATGCCTTACATCGTCATAGTGATTGATGAGTTAGCAGACTTAATGATGGTTGCAGCTCACGATGTCGAAGATGCGATTCAACGTATTACACAAAAAGCAAGAGCAGCAGGTATTCATTTGCTTGTCGCAACCCAAAGACCAACAACGGATGTTGTAAAAGGTACGATTAAATCAAATATTCCAGCAAGAATCGCCTTTAAGGTGGCATCTTTTGTTGACTCAACAACCATATTAGATGGTGCTGGAGCTGAATCACTTTTAGGTAAAGGCGATATGCTACTCAAAAGATCAGATCGCACGCATCGTTTGCAAGGTGCTTACATTCCAGATGATGAAATCTATCAAGTGACTGATTTTATTAGAAATCAATATGAGCCACAATACATTTTTGAGCATGATGCTTTAAAACAACAAGCAAAAATGCGTGAAGCAGTTTCCGATGATCTTTTTAATGACGTTGCTTATTTTGTTGTTCAAACAGGTAATGCTTCCATTAATTCAATCCAAAAAGAATTTGAAATCGGTTTTAATCGTGCACAAAAACTAGTTGAAATGCTCGAGCAATATGATATCGTTTCACCAAGTCAAGGTACTAAAGCAAGAGAAGTGCTTGTGAACGTACACGAGTTAGAGGATATCTTAAATCACATTTAGAAAAGAAGGAACAGGTATGAGCGTCAGAAAAGCATATCAAACATTAATCATGACAATCATTTTGATGATGACGACCATCATACTTTATGCATTGAATGTTTCAAAATTAGGTCTAAGATGGGGTATGATCGGATTTGTGATTACCACCATCTTTTCCATTTTTTCAACAGTTTTTAGTATTCATCAGTCTAAGCATCAAGCTATGATTAGCGACAAAACATTCTTTGAAAAATATCGATTTGAAATTTTAGATTGGTTTTCTTTTCTATCAGTTTCCATGATGGCACTTTTTACATTATTTATGTTTTTTATCTTGCCATCTGATGTGAAGCATTCATCAATGAATCCAACTCTAGAAGAAAATGAACGTATCTTAATCTATCATTTTCAATATCAACCAGAAAGATATGATGTCGTGATTGTCAAAATCACACCTGAATCATACCCATTAGTACCTGAATCCATGTATTATGAAAGAGATAAAAATGGTAATGTCATTGGATCTCTTGATGAAATCTTCTTTATAAAAAGATTATATGCAATACCTGGTGATGAAATTACTTTTGTGAGTGTTAACTCAACCACATATGATTATTATATTGAAATCAATGGTGAGATGATCATAGCACCAACGAATGAACCCTACTATATTCGTGAATCTCAAAAAGAGATTATGGAGTTATCATTGGAAAATGGTATTTTAAAGGAAGGCTTATATTTCGCTTTTGGTGATAACGCGAATGGTTATCAAGGACAACCAGCATCTTATGATGCAAGAAATTTCGGAGCGATTTATGAAAAAGATTTAGTTGGGAAAGCAATTTATAAGATTTGGCCAATCGGAGGTATTGATTGATGAAACAAATACAATGGTTTCCGGGGCATATGTTTAAATCGCTTCGTGAGATTAGAGAAAAATTAAAATTAATGGATTTAGTGATTGTACTTTTAGATGCAAGACTTCCTTTATCATCTATGAATCCTGAGCTCAAAAAAATCACACAACATAAACCAACACTTATCCTATTTAATAAAATGGATTTATCCGATCAAAAAATCTTGAATACTTGGATTAAACATTATCAAAATGAAGGATATTACGCATTAAAAATTGATGCTCAATCAGGACAAAACATTCAAAAAATTAGAGAAGTGTCTGAAGCAATTCTTAAGGAAAAACTAGATAGAGAAAAAGAAAAAGGATTGAAAAGACGTGCTTTAAGAACGATGATTTTAGGTATACCTAATGTAGGAAAATCAACACTTATCAATCGGCTATCTCAATCTTCAGCAACGAAAGTTGGTAATAAGCCAGGTGTAACCAAAGCGCAACAATGGATTAAATTAGGTGATGATTTTGAGCTTTTAGATACACCAGGTGTTCTATGGCCAAAGTTTGATGATCCTAAAGTTGGGTACCATTTAGCCATCACTGGTGCAATAAAAGATAATATTTTGCCAGAAGATGATGTTGTTTCTTATGCCATTAACTTCCTAAAAACTTATTATCCTAATAGATTAAAAGAGAGATACGAAGTGGATCCAACATTATCCTTTATAGACATTCTTGATCATATCGGCAAATTAAGAGGTGCATTATTAAAAGGTGCAGAAATTGATTATGATAGAGTATATCAAATCATCTTAACCGATATTAGAAACCATCAGCTTGGAGGATTATCTTTTGACAGACTTGAACATGTTTCAATATGAAGAAGAACTTTATGATTTAGGCTACCAATATGTCGCAGGCGTCGATGAAGCCGGCCGTGGACCATTAGCAGGACCTGTGGTTGCTGCAGCAGTTATTTTGAAAAAAGGTGCTCAATTTAAATATGTCAATGACTCTAAACAACTATCACCTAAAAAAAGAGAACTCGCCCTTAAAGAGATTAAAGAACAAGCACTAGCAATTGGTATTGGCATTTCATCTCAAGAAGAGATTGATCTGATTAATATATATAGAGCAACCAAAGAAGCGATGCTATCAGCTATAGAGAGTTTAAAAATAAAACCTGACTTTCTACTTATTGATGCGATGCCTATGGAAATCAACATCCCTTTAAAAAGTATCATCAAAGGAGATACATTATCTATGTCGATTGCTGCGGCATCGATTGTTGCAAAAACAACAAGAGATCAATATATGATTGAAATGGATAAACTCTTTCCAAATTACGGATTTAAACATCATATGGGCTATGGAACAAAAGAACACATCGAAGCTATTTACACATATGGTATTACGCCAATTCATCGTAAAACCTTTGAACCCATCAAATCATTACTTAAGAAAAAATGACCGACTCATGTTGGTTTTTTTCTTTATATATAGAAAGATACCCTTTTAATTTCAAAGTAATTTACAACATTTTCCCATAATATAAAGCGAAAAAAAAAATATATATTTAAATAATATATATATGAAAGAGCAATAATTTTTTCGCTTGACAATAAAAAATTAAACACTATAATTGGTATGGAAAAGGAAAGTGATGTCATGAAGAAGAAACTGATTATCGTCGAATCACCATCTAAATCAAAAACCATCGCAAGTTATGTCGGTAACGACACGATTGTTTTGTCGTCTAAAGGACATATTAGAGATTTAGCAACTTCTGGACAAGATGGTTTAGGACTTGATATCCAAAATCATTTTCAACCTAAGTATGTAACGATACCTGGTAAAAAACAAATTATTAAAGAATTACAAAAATATAGTAAAGATAGAGATGTTTTGATTGCAACCGACCCTGATAGAGAAGGGGAAGCAATCGGTTGGCATTTAGCTGAAGTTTTAGGATTAAGTCCTGAAGCACCAAATAGAATTGTTTTTAGAGAAATCACCAAAAAAGCGATTTTAGAAGCTTTAGAGCACCCTAGAACGATTGATCAGCATCTTGTTTATTCACAAGAAGCTAGAAGAATACTAGACCGTATCATCGGATTTAAATTATCAAAATTATTACAATCTAAAATCAAATCAAAATCTGCAGGTCGCGTACAAAGTGTTGCACTCAAACTTATTGTTGATTTAGAAAAAGAGATTGATGCATTTATTCCTGAGACCTATTATGAAATAGAAGCAAGCTTCTCACATTTTAAGGCTAATTATGTGATTAAAGCGCAACAAAGACTTAAAAAAGAAGAAGCAGATCACATTGTTTTAGCATCGACTTCTCCTTTTAATGTTGATGAAGTATTAAAAAGAGAATCAAGAAGAAGTGCTAAACCAGCTTTTATTACATCGACCTTACAGCAAGATGCAATTTCTCATTTAAATATGAGTGCATCAAGAACGATGATGGTCGCACAACAACTTTATGAAGGTAAAGAAATACACGGTGAACTTGTCGGTTTGATTACCTATATGAGAACAGATTCTACAAGATTAGCCCAACCATTTATTGAAGAAGCGAATCAATATATAGAAAAAACATATGGTAAAAAATATCTAGGTAAGTATACTGTATCCACAAAGGAAAATGCACAGGATGCTCATGAAGGTATTCGACCAACATCATTAGAACGCACACCAGAACTTATGGAAAAATATTTAGCTAAAGATGAATTAAAACTATATAAACGTATCTATGAGCGTGCAGTCGCTTCACTCATGGCGCCAGCTATCTTTGATATGACGAAAGTGACACTAAGTAGTCACGGGCATATCTATCAAGCAGAAGGTATGATTGAAAAGTTTGATGGTCATTTAAAGGTATACCGTGAACAGAAAACGAAAGATAAGATTTTACCTCATTTAGAGCAAGGCCAAAAACTAGAAGCAAAAGAAGTTATATCCATTGAGAAAGTGACGACACCACCTACAAGGTACTCAGAAGCAACACTCATTAAAGAACTTGAATCATTAGAGATTGGTAGACCTTCTACCTATGCACAAATCATTCAAACATTAAAATCAAGAGATTATGTTGAAATCACAGAAAAAAGATTTAAACCAACACCTCAAGGGAAACTTACTTCAGAACAGCTTAATCTATTCTTTGATAAGATCATTAATGTTGAATACACATCTAAAATGGAGCATGTTTTAGATGAGATTGCAGATGGTAAGCAAAAAGGCTCACATCTTATTTCTAGGTTCTATCATTCATTTATCCCGATGGTAGAAACAGCAGAAAAAGAGATGAAGAAAGTAGGGCCACAAGCAACAGGTGAAATTTGCCCACAGTGTGGTAAACCTCTCGTCATTAGAAAATCAAAATATGGTGAATTTGTGGCATGCTCTGGTTTTCCTAAGTGTAAATATATTAAAAAAGACTGATTTTCTCACCATCTACCATAATTATTGAAATACTTTACAAATAGAATAATTAGTGATAATATGTAAATGCATCCACGCAAGGATGCTACTTATCCCCTATTGTTGTGCATTTATGCACACAAAATCCCCTTTAGATAAGTCCCTCTAAGCCTTTTTAGAGGGACTTATCAATTCACGTGCAAAAATAAAAATATGGTATAATATAAGAGAATACTTTAATAAGGAAGTGTAACCATGAAGACATTCAAAGGAAAGCCAATTACCCTCTTAGGAGACACAAAAAAAGTTGGCGATATCGCGCCAGACTTTAAAGCTTTAAATACCAAAAATGAATTCAAAAGTTTATCAGATTTTAAAAGCAAATACATCGTCTTAAACGTTGTGCCATCATTAGATACTACTGTTTGTGATGTTCAAGCTAGAACGGTAAATAGCGAACTTGCAGAAAGAGAAGATGTATTAGTCATCACAATTAGCAATGACTTACCTACTGCTCAAGCTAGATGGTGTGGTAATGCTGGTTTAAACAATGTGATTACATTGAGTGACCATATCGATTTGGATTTCGCACATAAATACGGCACACTCATTAAAGAACTTAGGTTACAAGCAAGATCAGTCTTTGTCTTAAATGAGCAAAGAGAGATTCTCTATTTAGAGTATGTCGATGAGATGAGCCAGCATTTAAACTTTGATGAACTCATCCATTTTATCAAACAATCACCGAAAGAATAGCTTTCGGTTTTCTTTTCTTTTATGGTATAATAATCAAGGAAAAAATGGAGTGCATTATGGGGTTATTTAAAAAATTGTTTGGTAAAAAACCAAAGAATGATAAGTATCAATTAGGGTTACATAAATCAAAAGAAAATTTATCTAATTTAAAAGCTATTTTAGCAAAATCATCAAAAATTGATGATGAGCTTTTTGATGCTTTAGAAGATTTATTCATACAAGCAGATATTGGTGTTGATACTGTCATTTATTTTATTGAAGAACTCAAAAAAGAAGTAGAAAACAAACATATGACAGATCCTTCTGATTTAGCCGAAATCATCGTCGATAAAATGTTTGAAATTTATCTTAAAGGTGAACTTGTTCAAACTGATTTGAATTATGATGAAGGTGAACTTAATGTCTATCTTTTTGTAGGTGTGAACGGTGTTGGTAAAACAACAACCATAGGAAAACTAGCTAAACAACTCAAAGATGATGGCAAGAAAGTGATGATGGTTGCTGGTGATACATTTAGAGCAGGTGCGATTGATCAGCTCATTGAATGGGGTAAAAGATCTAACACATTTGTATATGCTAAAGCGCCAGGTACTGATCCTTCATCAGTTATTTATGATGCATTAGAGATTGCTAAAAAAGATCAGTATGATATTGTACTATGTGATACAGCAGGTAGACTTCAAACAAAAGTGAATTTAATGAATGAACTTTCTAAAATGAAGCGCGTTATTCAAAAGACATGTCCAAGTGCACCTCAAGAAACACTGCTTGTAATCGATGCTACGACAGGTCAAAACGGTATGCGTCAAGCTGAAGTCTTTAAGGAAGCTACCGATGTATCTGGAATTATTTTAACAAAGCTAGATGGTACAGCTAAAGGTGGTATTGTCTTAGCGATTCGTCATTTATATGGTTTGCCAATTAAATATGTTGGTCTCGGTGAAAAAATCGATGATTTAGTTATGTTTGATATAGAACAATATATCTATGGATTATTTAAAGATTTCTTTTAAGGAGTAAAAATTTGGAAGCCCTCGCAAAAAAAGAACAACTCAATGAACTCTTTGATTTATACGGTATTTTACTCTCTGATAAGCAAAGACTCTACTTTGAACTTTATTATTTAGAAGATTATTCACTTCAAGAAATATCTGAGCTTTATCAAGTGAGCAGAAATGCTGTTTTTGATTTGCTTAAAAAAGCAAAAGAGCACTTAAATGATTATGAATCAAAATTGCACCTTAAATCAAAAAAAGAAGAACGAAAACATATAATCGATGATATCGAAAAAACAAAAGATATTAAATTACTTGAAAGATTAAGAAAGTTGGATACATAATGGCAGAAACAAGCTTAAGCCAAAGATTGCAAATGGCGATGCGCCGCATGACAGGCCGCGGATATTTAAATGAATCAGATATTGATGAAATGATGCGCGAAGTGCGTCTTTCTTTACTTGAAGCCGATGTCAATTTTAAAGTTGTTAAATCATTTATTCAGCATGTTAAAGAAGAAGCGATGGGAGAAAAAATCCTTAAAGGATTGAATCCTGGTCAACAAGTTGTTAAAGTTGTACATGATGAGCTAAAGCGCGTTATGGGTGAAAAAGCAGAAGGCTTAAGATATAACATACAAGGCTTAACAACGATTATGACCATTGGTTTACAAGGTTCTGGTAAGACGACAGCAATCGGTAAGCTCGGTTTATACATTCGTAAAACAGATAAAAAGAAAGTCTTATTTATTGCTGCTGACGTTTACCGTCCTGCAGCCATAGAACAGCTTCAAACAATCGGTAAAGGTTTAGGCATTGAAGTCTTTGAAAAAGGCCTTATTGACGCAAGAACGATTGTTAAAGATGGTTTAGCTTATGCTAAAGAAAATCATTACGATGTTGTCATTATCGATACAGCAGGCCGTCTTCATATTGATGAAAAAATGATGCAAGAATTAATCGACGTCAAAGAGATTGCTAAACCAAATGAAATCTTACTTACCGTTGATGCAATGACAGGTCAAGATGCAGCAAACATCTGTAAATCATTTCATGACCAATTAGAAGCTACAGGTGCTATCTTAACCAAATTAGATGGTGACACACGTGGTGGTGCTGCACTATCTATAAAGGAAGTTTCTGGTATTCCAATTAAATTTGCATCATCTGGCGAAAAAATGGATGCCTTTGAGGTTTTCCATCCAGAAAGAATGGCTTCCCGCATCTTAGGCATGGGTGATGTCTTAACACTCATTGAAAAAGCGACTGAATCTATTGATGAAGATGAAGCTAAGAATATGATGGAAAAGCTCATGAGTGATACGTTTAACTATAACGATCTTATGAAGCAATTTAAAATGATTAAACGCATGGGCTCTGTCTCAAAAATTTTAGGATTTATACCAGGTATGGGACAGCTCAAACAAGCAGCATCTCAAGTGGATGATAAACAATTCGAAAAAATGGGGGCTCTCATTAGCAGTATGACTGAAGCCGAAAGAAAAGATCCTTCCTTAATAGATCAGTCATCAAGACGTAGAGAGCGTGTTGCACGTGGTGCAGGCATGGCTGTAGCCGATTTGAATAGGCTTAGACAATCCTTAGATGCACAAAAGAAGATGATGAAAAAGATGATGAACATGGATGAACGTGAGCTAGAAAGCTTGCAAAAAAATCCATCAAAGATGATGCCGCAAGCATCAACTAAAAAAGGCAAAGGTAAAGGAAAGGGTCAATTTAGAATTAAATGACCCTTTTTTTCTCCACAAAAGTTGTGGAAAACTATGCCTTTTTTCCATGATAAAATGATGTAAAGGGGAGACTATAACATGAAAAAAATAGTATTAATCGACGGGAACTCCATTATGTTTAGAGCCTATTATGCGACAGCATATCCAGGTGCCAAGCTCATGCAATCAAGCTCAGGTGTTTTTACAAATGCCTTATTTGCTTTTGTAGGCATGTTTGAAAAAATTATTACAGAAGATATTGAGCATGCACTTGTTGCATTTGACACAAAGGAACCCACAAAAAGACATTTATCTTATGAAGGGTATAAAGCAGGACGCGTCAAAATGCCTGAAGAGCTCGCACAGCAAATACCATTAGTCAATGAATATATTGAACTGATGGGTGTGAAATTATATTCAAAACCAGGCTATGAAGCCGATGATATCATCGGTACACTTGCCAAACAAGCATCCAAAAAAGGATACCAGGTCGAAGTTTTTTCATCTGATCGAGATTTGCTTCAATTGGTTGATGAAAACATTACAGTGAATCTTTTGAAAAAAGGCATGAAAGAAGTACATTCATTTAATCCGAAATCACTTTATGAAGCCTATGAGTTAACACACGATCAAATGATTGACTTAAAAGCTTTAATGGGAGATCCTTCTGATAACATACCCGGAGTTCCAGGTGTGGGTGAAAAAACAGCCATTAAATTACTTAAGACTTACGAAACACTAGAAAATATCTATGAACACAAAGATGAAGTTTCAGGTAAATTGGGTGAAAATCTTCGAGAAAACGAACATTTAGCACGCATGAGCAAGGAACTTGTAACCATCGATTGTAATGCAGACATTTCATTTGATCCAGATAACCTAACCGTTGAACCAACTCATAAAGAAGCACTCGCTTCCTTTTTCCAAGCTTTAGATTTACATGTTTTTGTTAAAAAAATGGAAACAAAAGAAGATGTTAAAGAAGCTTGGGATTATGAAATCATCAAAGATGAAAAAACACTCGAAAAAGTCTTGCAAGATGGCATGGCGATGCATATGGAATTATCTGACTATAACTATCATAAAGCTAAATTATGGGGCATCGGTCTATCAAATGGTAAAAAATATTACTATCTTGATCCTGAATTTGCCTTATCATCGATACAATTTCAAACATATCTCACAGATGCATCTGTTCAAAAATATGTTTATGATTTTAAAGCAATTAAGGTCTTCTTAAAGTGGCACCAACTAGATATTGAAAATGTCTCGTTTGATTTACTTTTAGCGGCATATCTCATCAATTCTCATTTAGGTAAAGAGGAATTTAAGCGTATTGTTTCTCATTTTGACTATGAAGATATTTTATATGACGATGTCGTTTATGGTAAAGGTGCGAAAAAAGGATTACCTGAAAAAGAAATCTATGAAAGACATATTGTATCTAAAGCAAAAGCTATCTTTGAGCTCAAAAACAAACTCATAAAAACACTTAAAGAACAAGATCAACTAGAACTATTAAATGAGCTAGAAATACCTTTAGCAGAGGTTTTAGCAGATATGGAATATCGAGGTCTTAAAGTTGATTTAGACGAGTTAAACCGTCAAGGTGACGCATTAAAAGCTCGTATAGGAGAGATTGAAGCATCCATTATCGAACTCGCTGGTAAGCCCTTTAATGTAGGATCACCTAAACAACTTGGCGAAGTACTCTTTGAAGATCTAAATCTTCCTAACGGTAAAAAGACCAAAACGGGTTACTCCACAGACGTTGAAGTATTAACAAAACTTAAAGATGCACATCCAATCATTCAAGAGATCATGGATTATCGTCAACTCACCAAATTATATTCTACCTATATTGAAGGTATTAGACAAAATCTATTTGATGATGGTAAAGTACATACCATTTATATGCAAGCATTAACAACAACAGGACGTCTATCATCTTTGGATCCTAACTTGCAAAATATACCAATTAGAACAGAAGAAGGCAGAAAGATTAGACAAATCTTTATACCTCAAGAAGGACATCAGTTTTTAGGCGCTGACTATTCTCAAATTGAATTACGGGTCTTAGCTGATATGGCAAATGTTTCATCACTCATTGAAGCATTCAATCAAAAACAAGATATCCACACTAAAACTGCTCAAGATGTTTTTCATGTAGAAAACGTAACACCTGATCAAAGAAGAGCTGCTAAAGCCGTCAACTTTGGTATCATTTATGGTATTGGTGCTTGGAGTCTATCTGAAGATATTGGTGTGACACCTAAAGAAGCACAAGCATTTATCGACCGTTATTTATCGATTTACCCAGAAATCAAAACTTATATGGAAGATATTGTAGCATTTGCGAAATCACATGAATATGTTGAAACCATCATGAAACGTAGAAGATATATTCCTGAGCTTAAATCACCTGTTTACTCTCAAAGAGCATTTGGAGAAAGAACAGCACTTAATGCACCGATCCAAGGTAGTGCAGCAGATATCTTAAAAAAAGCAATGGTTGATTTATATCATTACCTAAAGAAACATCATAAAAAATCAAAAATTTTATTACAAGTACACGATGAGCTCATCTTAGAAGTGCCTTTAACAGAAATTGAAGAGATGAAAGAGCTTGTACCTCAAATGATGCGTCAAGCATTCAAATTGAAAGTTGATTTAGAAACATCTTGTGATGTTGGGAAAAATTGGTATTCATTAAAGTAGAGGTGTAATTATGCCAGAACTACCAGAGGTTGAAACAGTCAGACGGACTCTAAAAGCACATATCTTGAATGAGACAATCACTTCTGTTGAACTCTTTTATCCAAAGATGATTCATATGAATGAAGATCAGTTTAAAGAAAAACTTAAAGGTCAAACAGTACATGACATCAAGCGCATGGGTAAATATTTGATTTTTGTACTTGATGAAGATGCTCTTATCATACATTTAAGGATGGAAGGAAAATTCTTTATCAAAGAAAATGAAGAAAAAGATAAGCATGAGCACGTCATTATGACTTTTAAGTCAGGTCGCACATTAAGATATCATGATGTGAGAAAATTTGGGACATTTGATTTATTGCCATTAGATCAATATATGGATAAAGCACCTTTAAACAAGCTTGCCAGGGAACCTAAAGATCTGGATCTTCATACCTTTTACGATAAAATCAAGCATAAAAACCTTGAAATTAAGCCATGCTTACTGGATCAAACGATTATCAGTGGACTAGGTAATATCTATGTCGATGAAACACTATTTCACGCACGCATACATCCTTTAAGAAAAGGAAAAGATATTCAAATAGAAGAAGCTAAGCGTATTTTAGATGCTGCAGAAAAAGTACTTGATGAAGCCGTTTTGCTTGGTGGCACAACGATACGAAGCTACACCTCAAGTCTTGGTGTGCATGGTAGATTTCAATTAAAATTACAAGTTCATATGAAAAAAGATGAACCCTGCCCAATATGTCAAACAAAAATCATAAAAATGAAAGTTAAAGGACGTGGTACCTATGTCTGTCCAAACTGTCAAGACTAATCAAACCATCATCGGATTAACTGGTGGCATCGGAAGTGGTAAAACCACAGCAGCGAATCACTTTAAATCATTAGATATTCCAGTGATTGATTCCGATGAAATCGTTAAAAACCTTTGGGCTTTTGATGATGATATGAAGCATGAAATAGAAGAAACGTTTGGTGTGGTCATTTCATCAAAAGATGATAAAAAATCCTTTGCCAAAAAGATTTTCGAAGATGAAGATAAAAGAGAAAAGCTGAATCAAATCATTCATCCTCGTGTTTTCAATCAAATTGATGTGCTCAAAAAAACACTTAGGCAAGAAAAAATTATCGTGATTGATATGCCACTCTTAATTGAAGTAGGTTATCAAAATAAAGTAGATAAAGTAATGCTTATTTATGTCGATTTGCATACACAATTAAAAAGAATCATGGCACGCGATCACTTAAGCAAAAAGGATGCACTTTTACGCATTCAAGCTCAAATGCCTTTAGAGGAAAAAAAGGCATATGCCGATTATGTCGTAGATAATCATGATCATAAAGAAGCTCTATACTATAAAATAGATGAGATTGTTCGAGGCATTCTATATGAAAAATCGTAGTTTTTTCCAACTTTATACACAATCTGATTTAAGTGCAGCTGATTTTAAAGTTTTAGCGCTATTATATCAGCCACTTATGGGTCTTGAAGGTCATGCACTTTACACGACCTTTTATCAGTTGATACATAAAACAGGAAGAGACACTTATGAACATCAAGAGCTTTTCGATTTACTTAATTTAAAGCAATTGGATTTTTTAAAAATTAGACACAAACTAGAAGCATTAAACCTTTTATTAGTGTATCAAAAAGAAGATAACTTTCTTTATGTTTTAAAAGCACCACTCACAGCAAAACAATTTTTAGTAGATACTGTATTTGGATCATACCTTCAAAGTGAGATTGGTGAGAAGAATATGCAAACACTCACTGAGCTATTCAAGATGCAGGTTCCTGATTTATCAGGTTATGAGCATATCACAAAATCATTTGATGCACTTTATGAGTTTAAATCTTTAAATCTGCTTTCTGTACCACATCCACTTCAAGGTAGAACACAAAATGGAGGATCTTTTTTAACGTATAAGTTTAATTACGAATCATTTGTTGAAAAATGTCCAGAAAGACTAAAAACATCTCAACTTCTAACAGAGAAATTCAAGGAACAATTAAATAAGATAGCCTTTGTGTATCAGTTTGATATAGAAGATATGATTGAAGTATATGAATCCGCGTCTAAATCTAAAACACAAATGATTAGTTTTGCACAATTAAACCTAAAAGCTAAACAGCATTATGAAACAAAGCATAAGCTTTTAACCATTCAACCAAAGACACTTGAGAAACCTAATCTCGTTGATCATGTTTCACCACAATTGATTATTCAAAAATACGCAAAAACAGATCAACAGGGCATAGCTCTTCAAACAGCAACATCTTTATTAGAAAGAAACGCCATAGAACCAGGTATTATTAACGTGATTTTAATGCTTGTCTTAAAGCATAAAGAAGGCATATTACCAAATATAAACTATATGGAAAAAGTACTTCATGATTGGCTCAATAAAGGTGTTCAAACCACTGAAGATGCATTAAGTTATGCACAAAATCTAGAAACCAAATATGAAACTAGATCCAAGAGAAAACCTGATAGAGTGAAAGTTAAGGAACCTGACTGGATGGATGAATATATGCAAGAACTTGCAGATTTGGAGGGATAATATGACACTTGAAGACATGAGAAAAGTCGTTGAAAAAGACAAAGAAACCAAAAGTCTTAGTATCTTAGATGTGGATCTTTATAAAGTGTATCAATACATTCAAGATCGAGACACACATTATGAAAAGGATGGATACGTCCCTTATTTGAAGACGGATCCCTATATTGAAATTGTCTATCGTCCCACAAAAGAAAAGCAAATTGAACTCAAAAGACAAAAGATTAAAGCGCATTTAAAATTTTATGATAGTGAGGTTTATATTCAAGACGCCTCTTTATCCGGTTTTAAAGTAACAAACGAAGAAAGACAAAAGGCTTTAGAGCTTGCGTCTGAGTTTATTGAAAATTATCGTAAAGATCATTATCATAAAGGCTTATACATTTATGGTAAATATGGAACAGGTAAAAGTTATTTGATTTCCGCAATCGCACAAGCACTTGCTGAAAAAAACATAACTGTACTCTTTGTCTATATGCCTGATTTAGTACGCAGTATTAAACAAGGTATGAATGAAGGTAACTTAGAAGAACGTATCAATCAACTCAAGCAAGCGGATGTGCTTATGATTGATGATTTAGGTGGCGAGAATATGAGCTCATGGTTTAGAGATGAAATCTTAGTCCCTATCATTCAATACCGTTTATCTGCAAAATTACCAGTCTTTGTGACATCTAATTACGATTTAAAAACACTAGCTGAGGCACTCACGGTCGATAAAGATGAGCTAAATAGAGTTAAAGCAGGTAGACTTATTCAAAGACTTAGAGATTTAATGAGTTATGTGAAATTGTCAGAAGAAAAGTATCAAGGATGATTAAATACTTGATTTCTCATTTATAAGTGATATAATGATGTTGAATAACGAAGAAGAGGACACGATATCTTCAAAACCTAGCGACGCAGGACGGTGAAAGCTGCGACTTAGAAGATGTTACTACCTTGGAGTTGACTAAAAAAACTAGTCCGGGTCGCGCCGTTATCCGTATGATAAGTGCTAGCTATGCTAGAACTAAGGTGGTACCACGATGATTCGTCCTTAGAGAAATCTTAAGGACTTTTTTATTTTTGAAAGGAAGTAATTTATATGATTAACATTCAATTTCCAGATGGAAGCATCAAAGCTTTCCTTCAAGGCATATCTGCAAAAGGTATTGCAGAAAGTATTTCTATGAGCCTCGCCAAAAAAGCGATTGCTGCTATATTTGATGGCGACTACATAGAATTATCTAGACCTTTATTGAAAGATGGCAAATTAGAAATCTTAACCGATAAAGATGCCCGTATTCTAGATGTCTTAAATCACTCAACTGCGCATCTCATGGCACAAGCTATTACACGTTTATATCCAGGCGTTTGTTTTGGTGTTGGACCAGCTATTGAAGAAGGTTTCTACTATGATGTTGACTTTTTAGATTATAAAGTGAATGATGAGGATTTACCAAAGATTGAACAAGAAATGCTTAAGCTTTCTGAAGCGAATTTTTCAATCGAAAGAAAAGAAGTATCTTATGAGGAAGCTAAAAAAATCTTTGAGAAAGATCCTTATAAGTTAGAATTGATTGAGCAGTTCAAGGCAGATGGATTAACTGTTTACTCACAGGGTGAATTTACGGATTTATGCCGTGGTGGGCATGTACCATCAACAAGCTATATTAAGCATTTTAAGCTTTTAAGCTTAGCAGGTGCTTATTGGCGTGGTAATTCTGATAATAAGATGTTACTTAGAATCTATGGTACTAGTTTCTTAACTAAAAAGGATTTAGAAAACCATTTAAATCTTTTAGAAGAAAGAAAACAAAGAGATCATCGAAAACTAGGTAAAGAGCTTGACTTATTCATGGTTTCAAAAGAGGCTGGTCAAGGTTTACCATTCTGGCTACCTAAGGGTGCAACCATTCGTAGAACCATTGAAAGATATATCACTGATGTTGAACTTAGTCTTGGTTATATGCATGTTTATACACCGATTATGGCAAACGTCGATTTATATAAAACTTCTGGACATTGGGATCATTATCAAGACTCCATGTTCCCACCAATGGATATGGGTGATGGTGAAATGCTTGTGCTTCGTCCGATGAACTGTCCACATCATATGCTGATCTATAAAAATGATGTACATAGCTATAGAGAATTACCATTACGCATTGCTGAACTTGGTATGATGCATCGCTATGAAAAAAGCGGTGCATTATCAGGACTTCAAAGAGTGAGAGAAATGACTCTAAATGATGCACATATCTTTGTGCGTCCAGATCAAATCAAAGATGAGTTTAAGCGTACCTTAGAATTATTACTTGCTGTTTATGAAGATTTTAATATTACAGATTATGAGTTTAGATTAAGCTATAGAGACCCAGAGGATACACATAAATATTTCCCAGACGATAATATGTGGATAAAAGCTGAAAAAATGCTTAAAGAAGCCATGGATGAAGCTGGAGCTAAGTATTATGAAGCTGTAGGTGAAGCAGCATTTTATGGTCCTAAACTAGACGTACAGGTTAAAACCGCTTTAGGTAATAAAGAAACACTATCAACCATTCAATTAGACTTTTTATTACCAGAAAGATTCGATCTAACCTATGTAGGAGAAGATGGAAAAAATATCTATCGTCCTGTTGTCATTCATCGAGGTATTGTATCAACTATGGAACGTTTTGTTGCATACTTGACAGAGGAGTATAAGGGTGCATTCCCATTCTGGTTAGCGCCTGTTCAAGTTAAGGTCCTTCCTGTGAATGTTGATCTTCACATGGATTATGTCATGAAAGTTCATGAAAGCTTAAAACAACATGGCTATCGTGTTGAAAGTGATCTAAGACAAGAAAAGCTTGGCTATAAGATTAGAGAAGTTCAAACTCAAAAAATTCCTTATTCCCTTGTTTTAGGCGATAATGAAAAAGATGAAGGTCTTGTTACTTATAGAAAATATGGTGAACAAGCACAAATTACTGTATCGTTTGATGAATTTTTACTAATGATTCAAAAAGAAACAAAAAATAATTTAAAATAATAGTATTGTAAAAAAGAATAATCGGTGCTATAATACAAGCATAACGGGAGGGATGTCTATGGGTATTTTAGTTATGGCAATAGGCGGTATAGGCGTAATTGCACTGATTGTTCTTTTACTTTTCTCGGGAGACTCTAAACCAAAAAATAAGGATGATGATTGGAAAAAACATCTTTGAAAGGTAGGTAATTTTTATGTTAGAAGTCATAAATGCACGCATGCTCTATGGTGACTTGGTTGCTGTAGATTGTTTAAGTTTCACGATTAAACCAGGAGATATATTCGGTTTATTAGGTACCAATGGTGCAGGAAAAACAACTACATTTAGAATGATTATGGGTTTATTAGAACCCACAGAAGGAAAAGTATTATATAACGGTGAAAAAGTTGGATATCATAATGTTAATGAAATCGGTTATATGATTGAAGAACGTTCTTTACTGACAAAAATCACAGTGAAAGAGCTTATGTTATATTTTGGACAGCTAAAAGACATGGAACCAAGTATGATTGAAGAAAGACTTGATTATTGGTTAGAACGATTTGGTGTACCCGAATACAAAAATAAAAAGATTAAAGAACTATCTAAAGGTAACCAACAAAAGATTCAGTTCATATCAGCCATCATTAATAATCCTAAATTGCTTGTGCTAGATGAACCATTTAGTGGATTAGATCCAATTAACACAGAGTTATTTGTCGAAGTGATTAGAGATTTCCAAAAACAAGGATCCATGGTTGTTTTTTCATCTCATCAACTAGATCATGTGGAATCTTTCTGTGAAGAACTCATTGTTTTAGAAAAAGGTAAAGCTGTGATTTCAGGACGTATTGATCAGGTAAAAAAAGATTATAAAAAACAAAACATAAAAATCGTTGGTGATGTTGATCCTAAGCAATTAGAAACGATTAAAGGTGTTGAAAAAGTCATCGTTAATGCAAACGAAGTGATTGTTAAGATTGAAAATCATGATGTTGCTAAGGATGTATTTGAATATGTTAAAACATGTAAAAATATCCAAAAATACGATGTTGAACAAGCTAGTTTATCAGAGATATTTATTGCAAAGGTAGGTCGAAAAGATGAAGAAGTTTAAGTTTTTAGTCAAATATGGCCTCAAAAAAAGAATTGGTAGAAAAGCATTTGTGATAGCAAATATCGTTATTGCAATACTTACGATTGGTATTATTAATTTACCAAGCATCATTAATTATTTTGGTGATGAAGATGATCAGATCGAAAATATCAATATAGATATATTCAATGATACAACAGAAATCAATTTAGCTGATGATTTAAGTGAAAGCTTCAATGCACCTTTTTCGGGCTATACATTTTATGTGATTGACACCATTGAAACGATTGATATTGAAGCATTTTGGTTAGATAGTGAAAAGGATGTTTTGATTGAATTTACAGGTGATATCTCATCACCTTCAGTAAAGATTTATAGTAAGTATCCTGAAATGAATGCTGGCTTTATGAACTTAATTGAACTACAAATTATTAACTATCAAATTGGCAATTATGAAAGACCTACGTTTGAAACAGTGCTCGCTCCTGATTATGAAGACCCAGAGCAAGGTGCGATGCTAGGTTCTATAGCAAGCTTACTTACATTACCGATGTTTATTTTGATTACTATGGCAACGCAGTTTGTGGGTGTTGATATCATTGAAGAAAAGTCAACGAAGGCTATTGAAACGATTATCGCATCTGTACCTGCAAAAATTCATTTCTTGTCGAAAATCACATCAAGTATTATTTTCGTGATTGTACAAGGTGGTTTAGCGATTCTCTATGGAACGATTGGCGCATTGATAAGTAAAGGACTTGCTCAATCACCAGCCATTAATTTACCTACAGGTCAAACGTCACTCTTAAGTTTTGTTGCAGAAGTATTTCCAAATTGGCCACTTATCTTAACATTTACTTTATTATTTATGGTCATTGGGACGTTATTCTATTTAACTGTTGCAGCACTATTTGCGTCTATGGCTGTTACACAAGAAGATTATCAACAATTTCAATCACCACTCATGCTTATGCTATTAGGCGGGTTCTATATTGGCATTTTCGCACCTATGGCAGGTGGTGATGGATTCTTGAAAGTCATGGCATTCATACCCATTTTTACACCTATTGTCGCACCTATCGCCTTAGCGGGTGGTATGTTATCTACCTTAGAAGCAGTGATTGCTTTACTCTTTGTTGGCATTATTTTAATTCTTTCGTTATACTTAGTTGCTCCTGTATATAGAGTGGCTATCCTAAGTTATGAGCAAACCAAATTCTTTAAACGTATCAAAGATAATTTTAAGAAGGCATTTCAAAAATAAACAAAAAAAGGTCAGTACATGAGTTATATGTACTGACCCTTAATTTTTATATCAGATGGTTTTCTTTTAAATATCTTTCCACATCATTTAATACAGATGTTTGATCACTATCAATGCGAATCTTAAAGGTAGCTCCTTTAGAGAGTCCCATGCTCATCACAGCCATAATCGATTTTGCATCAGCGACAAACTCTTTATGAATGATATAAACATTAGATGGCAGTGTTGACATAAATCTAACAAAATTTGTAGCTGGTCTTGCATGTAAACCTGTTTCTGATACTAATGTATATGATTTTTCTAGCATTATATCGACTCCTTATTTGGGCATATTCTTCAAAATAAGTGCTTGAATATCTTTTTCACTTTCTAATTCTATCACATTTTTAGTCAATTCTTTTATTTTTTCATAACTAATCTTTTGAATAATTTCTCTTTGCTTAAGAATTTTAGTAGGTGTCATGGATAACTCATCTATTCCAAGACCAAGGAGTAGAAGTGCTGCTTTTGGATCAGATGCAAGCTCACCACACACACTAACCTTGATGTGGTATTTTCTTGCTGCATTAGTTACCATTTGAATTAAAGCAATGATTGCAGGATTAAATGGCTGATAAAGATATTCTAAGTCTTCATGCATTCTATCGGCAGCGAACGTATATTGAACAAGATCATTTGTGCCAATTGAGAAGAAGTCCACATGTTTTGCAAAGATGTTAGCATTCAGTGCAGCAGATGGGATTTCAACCATAATACCTAGTTGGTATGATCCAATCTCATATCCCTCATCAAGCAATTTTTCCTTTTCCTTTTCTAAGAGATTTTTAGCACTTAAAAATTCTTCAAGTGTTGCAATCATAGGAAACATAATGCGAAGGTTACCTTGAGTTGATGCTCTTAAAAGTGCTCTAAGCTGTGTTTTAAATAAATCCTGTTCTTCCAAGCAGAGTCTAATAGCACGTTTGCCTAAAAATGGGTTTTCCTCTTTTTTTAGATGCAATGTTGGTAGTGATTTATCACCACCAATATCGAGCGTACGAATCGTTACTGGTTTTGGAAACATCGTTTTAAGGACTGCATGATATTCATGATATTGCTCGTCTTCAGTGGGCAATGTTTTTTTATCTAAATAAAGAAATTCAGTTCTAAATAAACCAATACCTTCAGCATCATAGCTTTTTACAATATCGATGTCCTTTTTAGAAGTGATATTTGCTAATAGCGCACAAGGTTTACCATCTTTTGTGACTGTGGTTTGTCCAATGAGAGAGGTAAGTCTTTCTTTTTCTTTGATTTGCTTTTCCATTTTAGCAAGATATTTATCCGCTATTTCTTTTGTGTATGTAAGAAGTATATCTCCTTTATAACCATCCATAATAATTGATGTGTGATTTTTAATGGTTTTGAGTAAATCTTTCACACCTGTGATTGCTGGAATTTCAAGGAGTCTAGCAAATATCGCGCTATGAGAGGTTTTTCCACCAGCTTCTGTGATGAACCCTAGAATAAATTTTGGATCCAGTTGTGCAGCAAGTGATGGTTTGATATCCTTTGAAACTAAGATGACTGGTTCCTCTATTGATTCTAAATCAACGACTTCTTGATGCAATGCATTCTTGATGATCCGAAGCTTTACATCATTTAAGTCAATCGATCTTGATTTCATATATTCATCTTCAATATGATCAAATAGTTCAATAAAACGATCAATGACAGTCTCGATAGCATAACATGCTGAAACCTTATGTTCTCTAATCATTTGTAAGGTTGCTTGATAAAGTTCTGGATCATCAGCAATGAGGTAATGCGCATCAAAAATAGCAGCAGTATCTATGCCGAATTTTGATCGTGCAATGTCTTTTAATTGCATAAGTTGTGTTTTTGTAAGAGATATGGCTTCATGGAAAATAAGTATCTCTTGATCTATTGTTGTAAATGGTATTTTCCTTGTGTCAATGATTTCATCATCTAAAATGAGAATTTGACCAATCGCATAGCCTTCGCTTACGGGAATCCCTTTGAGCATAGAAAATCTCCTTACTCTATGTTTAATGTCATATGTGTATACTGATTGATTTCTTTTTGATCGATAATCGTTAAAACTTTTTTCTGTAAAAAGACAACTGCTGTTGCTAAGGAGAAAGCATGTTCTCTTAAAAATGCATAATCAAACGATAAAATGAGATCACCTTGCTTCACATCATCATGCAGTTTTTTATGAACAGTGAATCCCTCACCCTTTAAATCAACTGTACCAAAGCCCACATGTATTAATATATTGAGACCATGTGCATCTGTAATAGCAATCGCGTGATGGGTAGGAAATAAGAGTGATATTTTGCCTTCAATCGGCGCATAGACTTGATGATCCTTTGGATAGATAACAAAACCAGGACCTAAAAGTCCTTCTCTAAATGTTTCATCAGGAGCTAATGATATATCAAGATGTTCGCCTTTAATCGGTGCTACATAGGATACCTTCATGTAAACCTCCCAGAGTTCCTTTAAACCAGTTATCTTTATTATAAATGATTATCATCATTTTGTTTAAAAAAATGTCAATTGAAAGACAATTTTACTTATCGTTTTTCAATCTCTTAGACCTATTATTTGATATAATAATGTAGAGGTGAAGAACTGATGACGTATGAAGTCTTAAAAAAAGCATTAGAAGCAGTCGTAGATCCAGGATTTAATCAACCTTTAAAGGATGTTAAGGGTATTAAAAAGCTTGTTGTTGGGCCTACAGGCGTTGCAGAAGTAGAGATTTATCTTAAGGATAAACAAAAACATGAACAACAAGTGAAAATTCAAATCATCAAGCTTGTAAAAATAGAGCTTGGTTTCCCAGGTATTAAGATCGACTTTTTCGAATCCGAATTTGTACCTGAAGGCGAAAAACCGATTAAGTATCTTGCTGTTGCATCCGGTAAAGGTGGCGTAGGTAAATCGTCTGTTACAGCTAATTTAGCGTATGCTTTAACAAGATTAGGCAAAAAGGTAGGTATTATTGATGCAGACGTTTATGGTGCATCGATTCCTAATATCATGAAAATTGGCATTAAGCCATTATCATCAACCGATGATGAAAAAATGATTCCACTATCTAAAGATGGTGTAGAAGTCATCTCGACGGAGTTTTTCATGCCACCAGAAAAACCACTTATGTGGCGTGGACCTATGTTAGGTAAAATGCTTGTTCATTTTTTTAGTGGTGTGAAATGGCAAGATCAAATCGATATTATCTTAATCGATTTACCACCAGGAACAGGTGATGTCGCATTAGATGTGAAAACCTATGTGCCTAAGAGTAAAGTGCTTGTTGTTACAACCCCACACACGAATGCATCACACGTTGCAGTCAAGGCAGGTATTGGTGCACAAAATATCGGTCATGAAGTCATTGGTGTTGTTGAAAATATGAGTTATTACTTAAACCCATGTAATCAAAAAAGAGATTTTATATTTGGGCAAGGCGGTGGTGAAGAAGTCGCTAAAAAACTAGGTGTTCCTGTGTTAGGTCAAGTACCTATAGGACAACCTATTAATGGTGATTTTATTTTCCAAGCTAAAGAAGATGCTGGTAAAGTTTATAATGAATTAGCAGATAAAGTGATTAAAGAATTTTCTTTATAAGAAATCCCAAAAGGATTTCTTTTTTTATCAAAAAAGAGGCATTTGCCTCTTACTTGATATCTTTATACTTTAAAATGGGTTGTCTTGCAGCTTTTGCTTCATCTAGACGTCTTACGATGGTTGTATGAGGTGCTGTTTTAACAAGCTCTGGTTGTAGAATCGCTTCTTTGACAACAGTTCTCATCACTGAAATAAATTGATCTAACGTTTGTTTTGATTCAACTTCAGTCGGTTCAATCATCATCGATTGACTAAAAATGAGTGGGAAATAAACGGTTGGTGCATGGAATCCATAATCAAGGAGTCTTTTTGCGATATCTAGTGTTTTAACACCTGTTGATTGATCAAGGAGTCCATCAAAAACAAACTCATGCATACAATATCCTTTAATTGGTAAATCAAAGAGATCTTTGAGTGAATCTTTAATGTAGTTCGCATTTAAGACAGCACGTGGACCGATTTTGCTCATGTGCTCTTTTCCAAATGTCATAAGATACACATACGCTCTGATGTACACAGAAGCGTTACCATAAAATTGCCCTAATGCACCGATAGAATCTTCTGAGTTTTCAAAATAATAGTATCCGTCTTTTTCTTTAACAATTGGGTTAGGTAAGAAATCGACAAGTTTCTCACAAACACCAACAGGACCTGAACCAGGACCACCACCACCATGAGGTGTGCTAAATGTTTTGTGCAAGTTGATATGAGTAATATCAAACCCCATATCACCTGGTTTTGCTTTACCTAAAAGTGCATTTAAGTTTGCACCATCATAATAAAGTAAACCACCAGCTTCGTGTACAAGTCTCGAAATTTCTAAAATATCTTTTTCAAAAACACCAGCTGTATTTGGATTTGTTAGCATTAAACCTGCAATTTCATCACTCAATACAGCTTTTAGTGCTTCAAGGTTCACGGTACCATCGATATTAGATTTAATCTCTATAGTATCAAATCCACATACTGTAGCACTTGCAGGATTGGTGCCATGTGCTGAATCTGGGACAATGATATATTTACGTTTAAAATCCTTATTTTTTTCATGATATGCCTTAATAATCATCAAACCAGCTAGTTCACCATGTGCACCAGCAAATGGATTTAATGAGTAGGCTTTTAAACCTGAAATTTCAGATAAGATAGATTGTGTTTGATGGTAAATCTTTAACAAACCTTGAACTGTTTTTACAGGTTGTAAGGGGTGAATATTTGCAAAACCACTTAAACCAGCGAGCTCATCATTGATTTTTGGGTTATATTTCATGGTACAAGATCCTAAAGGATAAAATCCTGTTTCAACACCAAAATTTTTCTGACTGACATTTGTATAATGTCTAACGACATCAAATTCAGACACTTCAGGAAGATTCGCTTTTTCATCTCTTAATAAATGTGCTGGAATCTCTGCATTTGGTAAATTTTTCTCATCGATTTGATAGCCTCTACGACCTTCAGTTGAAAGATCGAAAATCAGTGTGTTATAGTATTTCATGCTTCATTCACCACCAATTCAACAAGTTGATTGATTTCTTCAATAGTTCTCTTTTCAGTGACTGCAAATAATAAGATATGATCTTTAATGTGAAGTGGTCCTAAGATACCATGCTCTAAGCATGTTTTTTCAAATTTTTCGACATCAAATGTCGCACGTAGTGCAAATTCTTTATAGAATGGTTTGTTAAATACAGGCTCGAATTTTTTCGTTTCAAGAAGTTTTTTGTATAAATAATGTGCACCATTCATAGATTCTTTGGCAACTTTAACAAGACCTTCTTTTCCCATAGTAGACATATAGATTGTAACAAACAAAGCTAAGAGTGATTGGTTAGAGCAAATATTAGAGTTTGCTTTTGCACGGCGAATATGTTGTTCTCTTGCTTGTAGTGTTAAAACGAAAGCTCGTTTACCATCAACATCTGTAGTTATACCACAAATACGACCAGGCATCTTACGTACATATTTTTGCTTCGTTGCTAAATAGCCAATATATGCACCACCAAATGATAAAGGTACACCCATCGATTGAAGGTCACCGACAGCGATATCTGCATCATATGCCCCTGGTGTTTTGATGATGCTGAGTGCTTGGCCTTCAGCATTCATAATAAACAAGCCACCTTTTTGGTGAATCACTTCAGCAAACCCATGATAATCTTCGATGATGCCATAATAATTTGGGTTTTGAACTAAAACACCCATGACAGGCTTTTCAAAAGATTCAATGAATGATAAATCTGTTGAACCTGATGTATGTGGTATAATGACGACTTCAAGATCACGGTATCTTGCATATGTCTTGACGACATCAATAATTCTTGGATGAACTGTTTCACTGACCAAGAGAGTTTTTTGTTCCGTTTGAGCATAAGCCATAAACATCGCTTCAGCTGTTGCCGTAGAACCATCATACATCGATGCATTAGAAACATCCATACCTGTAAGTTCACAAACCATCGATTGATATTCAAAGATATACTGCAAAGTACCTTGAGCTACTTCAGGCTGATAAGGCGTGTAAGATGTTAAAAACTCTTGTCTTGAAACAAGTGCCTTGATATGAGAAGGTGTGAAATGGTCATAAGCCCCAGCACCTCTAAAAATAATCAGTTCTTGGTTTTTTTTGGCTAAATCCTGCATATGCTTAGTCAATGCATAATCAGATAAAGCACTGGGTATGTTATATGGATCTTTTAATCTTAGGGATTTTGGAATAGAAGAAAAGAGATCATCAAGGGATTTAGCCCCTGTGACCTGTAACATCTCTTCAATATCTTTTTCCGTATGTGGTAGATATTTGTGCATAATTATTCCTCTGCGATTTCTTTGTAAGCTTCTGGTGATAATAGTTTGTCTAATTCTGATGGTTCTGATATTTCAACTTTAAATATCCAAGCACCATAAGGATTGTCATTAAGCATTTCTGGTTCGTTTTCTAAGGCTTCGTTAATTTCAATAATTTTCCCTGAAATTGGTGTATATAGGTCTGAAGCAGCTTTCACTGATTCAACAGCACCTACGGCATCACCTTTTTTAATGACTTTACCAACTTTTGGTAAATCGATAAATACCACAGATCCTAATTCGTGTTGTGCATGATCTGATATACCTACGATACCAACGTTGCCATCTTTTTCAACCCATTCATGACTTTCACTATATAATAATCCCGCTTTAACCATTGTTTTTCTCCTCTATTTCTTATAATTTTTATTGTAGAATTTTCTATTTCTAATCGTCGCTTTGACGGTTTTGTTTCTAATAAGAACTTCAACTTCACTACCCATAACAGCATAGGATGCTTCAATTAAAGCAGAAGCAATGGGCTTTTCTTGTGTAGGTAGTAAATAACCTGTGGTAATTAAACCAATCTCTTTGCCATCTTTTAATATCGGATATCCTTGTCTGGGAATGTTTCTTTCTAAAAGTTCAATACCCACAAGTTTTCTTTTTGGTTGTTCTTTATATAAGACGAGTGCATCTTTACCAATAAAGTGCTCTTTATCCAATTTAACTGCAAAGTTTAAAGCGGCTTCAACTGGATTGATTGTTTCATCAATCTCATGACCATAAAGTGGTAATGTTGCTTCAAATCTTAAGGTATCTCTTGCACCTAAGCCACAAGGTACAACACCAATTTCTATGGCTTTGTCCCAAATAGCTTCGATATAAGAAGGATATCCATAAATCTCAAAGCCGTCTTCACCAGTATATCCAGTTCTTGACAAAATGATGTAACCATCCATATATGGTGCAACCTTGTAGGTCATAAAAGATAAGTCTTTGCCTTCAATGCCAATGATTTCTTCGATATGATCAATCACTTTAGGTCCTTGAATCGCTATCTGCCCATAGGAATCAGAGACGTTTCTTAGATTCACATCAAATCCTTTGCTTTGTGATTTGATCCATTCAAAATCTTTTTCAACATTTGATGCATTTACAACAAGGAGTATTTGCTCAGGTTTAATGACATAAACAAGCAAATCATCAACCACAGTACCATTTTCATAACAAAATAATGCATAAGTGACCTTAGAGGTATCTTCAATGATTTGGTTAGTCACAAGATAATTTACAAATTTGAGTGCATCTTTTCCATCAACAAGTATTTCACCCATATGCGAAACGTCGAAAATACCCATGTGATTTCTAACAGCTAGATGTTCTTCAGAGATGCCTTGATAGTACACGGGCATATGATATCCTGCATATTCAATCATTTTCGCGTTTAACGCTAGGTGTTTTTCATGTAGTACAGTATGTTTCATTTTCATTCTCCCTAAAAGCGTTTTCTAATCTCATTATACACGATTATTTTTTAATTCAAAGAAGAAACTTCTATTAGATCTTTATTTTTATAAAAATAAAAGTAATGAAAATAAATGACTTATTTTTTCACAGGTTTTCTTTCATAAAAAGAGGGTTTTTATGTGATGAATGATGGTGTATAATAAAGCTAAGGAGTGGATAACGATGTTAGTCAATGGAATCTTAATACACGTTAAAAGAGATGAAGTCAAAGATGCGAAAGGTAGTATCATCATCACACACGGTATTGCAGAGCATTCTGGTAGATATGAAGAAATCACTAAATTCTTAAATGATGCTGGTTATAATGTCATAAGATATGACGTTAGAGGTCATGGTGTGAGTCAAGGTGCTAGGGGTAAACTGAAATCTTACAAAGAGTTTATTGAAGATCTTCATGAACTTGTGCTTGAAGAAAAGAAAAAAGAACCTCAAAAACTTTATCTTATGGGGCATAGCATGGGCGGTCTTATCGTGTTAATGTATGGCGTCACATATCAAGATGTTGATGGCATCATTTCAAGTGCTGCACCATCTTACTTTATTAAAGATGTGTTACCTTTTAGAATCATCGGTTATAAATGGTTAGGCTTTTTACCTAAAAAAACTAATTTTGCAGATGATCAATTATCAAGAATTAAAGCAGTTGAAGAAGCCTATATTGAAGATCCACTTGTCTTGAAAAAGTTTTATTTCTCACTAGCCGGTAATATGTTTGTAAGTGGTGTAAGATATTTAAATAAAGAAATCAAGAAATTTGAAAAACCAGTGCTTTTATTACATGGTGAAGCAGATAAAATCGTACCTGTTGATTTTTCAAAAAGAATTAAAGAACTGATACCTGTAGAGGATAAAACACTTATTACTTATCCAAACAATTATCATGAAATATTTAATGATTTAGATAAAGAAAAAGTCTATATAGACATTAAAAAATGGCTTGATGAAAGGGATGTTGTCTTATGAAAGTAGCATTTATAGGAACAGGTGTGATGGGTAAGCCTATGGCACTTCATCTTGCGGATGCAGGATATGATGTACACGTTTATAATCGCACATTTGAAAAAGCGAAAGCTTTAGAGCCAAAAGCAAAAGCACATCAAACATTAGAATCATGTATCAAAGATTCAGATATCATTTTTAGTATCGTAGGTTACCCTAAAGATGTTGAAGAGACATTCATTGAAGTCTTTAAGCATGCTAAAAAAGGTGCCATTATGGTTGATATGACAACCTCATCTCCAACACTGGCAAAAAGATTATTTGATGAAGCACATAAATTTGGTTATCACATGATGGATGCACCTGTTACTGGTGGCGATTTAGGTGCGATTAACGGGACTTTATCAATCATGGTTGGTGGAGAAAAAAGGATTTTTGAAACTATCTTGCCACTCTTAGAAAAAATGGGTAAAACCATTACTTATATGGGTGATGCTGGTAAAGGTCAACATGCAAAGCTTGCAAACCAAACAGCGATTGCAGGTAGCATTATGGGTATTGCTGAGGCTTTAGTTTATGCAAAAGATAAAGGTTTAAAAGAAGAAGATATGCTTAAAGTGATTACAGGAGGCAGTGCATCCTCATGGCAAGCCATCAACAATGGACCAAAAATGATTGTTAAAGACTATAAACCAGGATTTTTCGTAAAACATTATTTAAAAGACTTAAAACTAGCTTGTGAAGAAAAAGGTGGTTTAAATCTTATCGTATTAGAGACAGTCACCAAAGCATTTGAAACATTACTTAATAACGGATATGGAGAACAAGGTACACAAAGTATTATTGAATATTATGTACAAAAGATGATCTAAAAAATATAAGGAGGATTTCTATGCCAATCTTGTATTTAAACTTCAAGGGAATCAATTGTGCGGGATGTCTTACATCCATTGAAAATTGTCTTTATCGTTTGGGTATTGAACATTTTGATTACGATCTTTCATCATCTCAAGCAAAAATTATCTATAAACGAGATGAGCTAACACAAGAAGATATACTCAAGTGCATTAAGGATTTAGGCTATGAGCCTTATGTCTCTGATGTGATTGAAGACGAAGAATACGCTTGAATTTTCAAGCGTATTTCTTTATGCTTATTGATAAAAAAAATAGATGAAGTTATGTATAATATGAGTAGTAAACCTAGGAGGACATCATGGAAAACACAAAAGTAAAATGGACAACTTTTTTAAAAGATGTACTCATATGCTCTCTTGGCGCATATGGTGGACCTGAAGCTCATTACGGTGTATTTATTGATCAAATGGTCATTAAAAAGAAGTACTTAACAGAAGATGAAATGATTGAGTTAATCGCTTTAACAGGCATTTTACCAGGACCTTCCAGCACACAAACCATTGTGTCGATTGGTCATAAAGTTGGTGGACCATTACTCGCTTTTCTAACCATGATTGTATGGGCATTACCTGTTTTATCAATCATGACGCTTCTATCTTTTTTATATGCTTTTTTGGCAAATAGAAATATTTCATCTGATATTTTAAGATTTATCGGACCTATGGCGGTTGGCTTTATTTTTCTAGCTGCATATCGTATTTCAAGAAAAGTAGTCAACAATTTTTTAACGATCGGATTATTTTTAGTTGGAGCTATTACAACTTATTTTTTTAGACAACCTTGGGTATTTCCTTTGGTTTTGTTGTTTGGTGGTTTCATGAGTGTAATAACATCAAAGGAAGAAAAGCTCTGGTATCATGTAACACTAAACCCGCCATGGAAATACTTGATGTGGTTTTTGTTTTTTGCAATCTTTAGTTTGATTCTTTATACGATATTTCCAACGCGTTTACTCCATCTTTTTGAGTCGTTTTACAGATATGGTTATTTAGTCATAGGAGGTGGACAAGTTGTTATTCCTTATATGTATAGTGACTTAGTTACCATCAATCAATTTATGACACATCAAGAGTTTCTAACTGGCTTTGGACTTGTCCAAGGATTGCCAGGTCCGATGTTTAGTTTTAGTGCATATGCCGGTGGTATGGCAGCAAGAGATTTAGGCACTTTCAGTCAGATTTTAGGTGCTCTGCTATCAGGAGTTGGCATATTTTTACCTGGATTATTACTCATTTTCTTTGTATATCCTATTTGGGAAAACTTAAAGACAATTAAAGGCATTAAAGTATCCCTTAAGGGTATCACAGCAGTTGCTGCTGGCTTGATTGCAACTGCAGGTGTCATTCTTTTGCAAAATACCGGATTTGAACTCTTAAATATAGTCATAATTGCTATCACGATCATTTTATTACTAACTAAAAAAATACCAGCACCACTGATTGTCTTATCCATGATTTTACTAGGCGTTCTCATTTAACAAAAAACCCACTCTCGTGGGTTATTTTTATGTTATTTTTTGATTAAGCTCTTTCCAGTCATTTCCTTAGGTTGCTTAACACCTAACAAATCTAACATCGTAGGTGCTACATCACATAATGCACCAGTATTTAATTGGTAGTTTTTATCAGTAATTGTTACAGGCACTAAGTTTGTAGTATGGGCAGTATGTGGATTACCAGTTTCATCCAGCATTTTTTCTGCGTTACCATGATCAGCAAGTACAATAGCAACCCCACCAATTTTTTGAATGGCCTCAACCACTTCCTTTGTACATTGATCGACAGTTTCAACTGCTTTAATGGTCGCCTCAATAGAACCAGTATGGCCAACCATGTCAGGATTTGCAAAGTTTAAAATCATTGTATCAAATGCACCAGATAATATTGCCTGAACAGCCTTATCTTTGACTTCAAAAGCACTCATTTCTGGTTTCAAATCATAGGTAGGAACTTTAGGCGATTGTACTAAAATACGTGTACTACCTTTTAACTCTTTTTCAGCACCGCCATCAAAGAAGAATGTCACGTGTGGATATTTTTCTGTTTCTGCAATTCTTAATTGTTTTAAATGATTATCGGCGATCACTTCACCATATAAGTTATTTAATGTTTGAAGCTCATAAGCTAATGGACCTTTTACCGATTCATTATAATGCATCATAGATACTAAGAAGATATCTTTTGGTACGTTTGTACGATCAAATGTTGCTTTTCCAGGCGTTTCATAGAGTTTTGTCCCTTCTGGATTTGTAAAAGCAGTGGCAATTCTAATCGCGCGATCAGGTCTAAAGTTTGCAAATAGAATAGCATCATGATCGCCCACTAAGCCATTTTTATCAATGATGATCGGTTTAATGAATTCATCAGTAATGCCTTCATCATAAGATGCTTGAATTGCTTCTAATGGATGATCAAATTTCGCACCTGTACCAAGTACGATATTATCAAAAGCTTTTTGGATACGATCCCAGTTATTGTCTCTATCCATTGCATAATATCTACCAGAAACTGTAGAAACCTTTAAACCATGATCCATTAAATCTTTTAAGAATCCTTTACCTGAAGTAGGAGGGGTATCTCTACCATCCATAAATGCATGCAAATAAGGTGTGATGCCATGAGATGTTGCTAAATCATGGAGTGCTTTTATATGTGTCGGATATGCATGGACGCCACCATCTGACACTAACCCAAAGATGTGCAACTTACTTTGATGTTTCTTAACATGTTTTATTGCACTTAAAAAAGCTTCATTTTTAAAAAATGAACCATCTTTAATTGCTACATTAATACGAGTTAATGATTGATAAACAACGCGACCTGCACCAAGATTTAAGTGACCGACTTCGCTATTACCCATTTGTCCTTCAGGTAAACCAACGGCTTCACCGCTCGCTTCTAAAGTGCTTGTTGGGTATGTATTAAATAATTGATCCAAGAATGGCTTTTTAGCAAGATTAACAGCATTACCTTTATGATCAGGTGCTAAACCATAGCCATCCATAATAATTAAACCTACAAATTTTTTATTCATGATATAAACTCCTTCATCGTATGATTCATCACTATTATACTTCAATATGTCATAAACAGTAAAAATAGATGCAAAAAAAACGTTTTCAACTTTCACATCTTGTAAATTAGAAAAACTATGATAAAATGATGCTGTAATTAAATACTTCGGGGCAACGTGAAATTCGTGACCGGCGGTATAGTCCGCGAAGCTTTAGAGCTTGACTCTGTGCAATTCAGAGACCGACAGTAAAGTCTGGATGGGAGAAGTTAGTCAATTTTTTGACGTCCTTTTTTGTCGCCGAAGTAATTAGGCGATTTTTTGTTACATAAGGAGGAAAATGAACAATGTCTAATTACTTACGTTTGAAAAAAATGCTTTATGTTGTATCTTTAGCTGCCATCTCAATTGTGCTATCACTCATTGAGATCACATGGCCAGTGCCAGGGTTTAACTTCCTAAAAATTGATTTTAGTGAAGTGGCCATTTTAGTAGCGATTCTAGTACTAGGTACGAAAGAAACGCTTGTTGTCGTATTGATACGTACAATCACAAGAAGATTGTTTAGAGGTTGGTCACCTGATGAGCTTGTCGGTGAAATGCTCGCAATGTTTGCATCGTTTTCCATTATTCTAGGGTATGCCATCGCTAAAAAGGTGTTAAAACAAAATGAAAGACCACTCTTTTATGAAGTGAGTGTTAATCATGAAAAGATGAAGATATCTGAATTTATTATCTTTACTTCGTTTATTACACTTTCTTTATCAATCACTTTGTGGTTAATCAATTTCTTATTTGCAACACCATTTTATTTCTCTTATTTCACAGGAGATATTCATTTTTCAGTGTTTACTTGGATTCCAAACGCACAATTTCCTAACATCACATCATTTATGTGGTTTACGATTGCTGGCTATTTCCCATTTAATATTACTAAAGGGATTTTAGTTAGCATCATATTCTTATTACTCAAACCAAGACTTAAATATTTAGAATTGTAATATGTTATAATAAATCTTGAAGGATGATCATATGAGCTTTAAATCACAGTTTAAAATGCCAATCCATAAAGATGACTTAATGCCCGTCATCAGCACGGGCTTTTTTACGGCTTTAACAGGTGGCATCATTATTGGAGCTATACATTTACTACTTTCACTTTATAGTCCCATAAGCTTAAACTGGATATTACTCTTTATTGCATCATCCATGATGGCAAAAAGGATCAGACAATCCTATCAAACTTATCATATTTTATATGCAATGATCGGTATATTTTTCTACATATTAACTTATTACATCATGAATATCACATCCTATATGGGCTTTTATTTTATTAGAGGCATATCAGAGCTTGCACTTTTTCAATATTTATCAAATCCACTGATCTACTTTCAGTTTTTAAATCCATTTACAGGCTATTTTTTAACCGTTGAGAACTTGATTACTTTAATCTTTTTCTTTATTGGTGCAGTTTATACCTATCGGTATATTAAGTAAACGTTTTACAAGACACGAACCTTTTAAAAACGATTGGTTTTGTGTATAATATAAGTAGCAAAAAAACTAGGCAAAAAATCTAAATAAGGAGTGAAATTATGCCATTTATTAGCGATATTTATGCACGCGAAGTGCTCGACTCACGCGGTAACCCAACTGTTGAAGTTGAAGTTTACACAGATTCAGGTGCGTTTGGACGTGCGATTGTACCATCAGGTGCATCAACAGGTGAACATGAAGCAGTAGAATTAAGAGACGGAGACAAAAAACGTTATTTAGGTAAAGGTGTTTTAAATGCAGTTCACAACGTGAACGAAGTCATCGCACCAGAACTTATTGGTTTTGATGTGACTAACCAAGTGGGTATCGATCAAACTATGATCGAACTAGACGGCACAAAAAACAAATCTAAATTAGGTGCAAATGCTATTTTAGGTGTATCTATGGCAGTTGCAAGAGCAGCAGCAGATTTTTTAGGTGTTGAGTTATATCAATACCTTGGTGGTTTTAATACAAAACAATTACCAGTACCTATGATGAACATCATTAACGGTGGTTCACATGCTGATAATAATGTGGATTTCCAAGAATTCATGATTTTACCAGTAGGTGCTAAGAATTTTAAAGAAGCAATCCGTATGGGTGCTGAAGTATTCCACAATTTAAAAGCAGTTTTAAAATCAAAGGGTTATAACACGGGTGTTGGTGATGAAGGTGGATTTGCACCAAATCTAGGTTCAAATGAAGAAGCTTTACAAGTCATTATGGAAGCAATTAAAAAAGCTGGTTATGAAGCAGGTAAAGACATTTTACTTGGTATGGACGTTGCATCTTCAGAATTTTTTAACAAAGAAACTAAAAAGTATGTTTTAGCTGGTGAAGGTGGTAAAGAATTTACTTCTAAAGAACTTGCTCATTTTTATGAAACACTCATTAGTAAATACCCAATCGTATCTATCGAAGATGGTTTAGATGAAAATGACTGGGAAGGTTGGAAATATTTATCTGATTTACTAGGTAAGAAAGTTCAACTTGTTGGTGATGACCTATTCGTAACGAACACAGAAAAATTAGCAAACGGTATTGAAAAAGGTATTGCGAACTCAATTTTAATCAAAGTTAATCAAATTGGTACATTAACTGAAACATTTGACGCGATTGAAATGGCAAAAAGAGCAGGATATACTGCCGTCGTATCACATCGTTCCGGTGAAACAGAAGACACAACGATTGCAGACATCGCTGTTGCTACGAATGCTGGTCAAATTAAGACAGGTTCAGCATCAAGAACAGATCGTATTGCAAAATATAACCAACTATTAAGAATTGAAGACCAATTAGGTGCTTCTGCTCAATATCTTGGATTAAAATCATTCTACAACTTAAAAAAGTAAGAATGCTTTTGTAAAAGGATTCATGACATGCTTTCATTTTATTGGAAGCATGTTTTTTTATTTTATGATCAGAAACCGGTTTCCTTTTTGGTTTTCTATGGTAAACTCATAGTATGCTATAAGCATATTTGAGGAGATTTTATGTTAAAAAAAGGATTATACATTGTTTTACTTTCTTTAGTTTTAGTACTAGTATCTTGTACAACTGATAAAACTGAGCCAACTGAGCCAACTGAACCAACAGAACCCACTCTAGGATCAGAACCTACAGAAGTGTTAATTGAAAAAGAAATCAAATCCATCTCTGGTTTAGAGGATATCGTCATTACAGAAGGTGTTTACTTTCATCCTTTAAGAGATGTTGTTATTAAAAATGAATATGATGAAAATATTTCTTACTTGTTTGAAGTATCTGGTCAAGTGAATTATGGTGTGCCAGGCACATACACATTAAATTATCAATTAACCTACGGAGAAGATGTCATTGATGAAACACGTATCGTGACTGTCAATGCTGGAACTATCATGGCTGAGCCAGTGAGTAGAAACCAACTACAAAATCAACCAACACTTTTAGGTGATGGATCATTTAATCAAGGTGTAAACACCTCAATTGATCACCCAGTTAATCCGAGATTTATTGCGAATCATTTAAAGGATAAAGCAATCCCGTCAAATGGTTGGTGGACATCTTTACTTGTCCAAAACTATGGTGGTGGTAATGGTATTTACACAAACCCGTTACGTTCATCTTTTACAAATAGAGGTGCAGAAATCACAAATCCAGGTGCTGGTTTTGTTCAATATTGGAATCCAGATGGATTTAACACCATGGCTAATTTCTCACTCGTTTTGCCTGATATGTATTTAAAAACAACTGATTTAAATGAAGGTTATGAAACATATGTAGTTGACTACAGTGATACATCTGTAGCTGTATCTATGCGTAATCTTTCAAGCTTAGAAGATAAAATGGTGCTTACGTATCAACAAGGATCACCTTATGTTTTTGTTGAAGTAAGTGATCCAACAAGACCTTATATCTCTTTAGTACCAGAAGGCGCACAAGGTATTGAGCTTTACACAATTGATGGTGTAAAGATAAGCGATAGCAACTATCAAGGTGATGGCTTTATTATTAGATACATCAATAAGCATATCGGCTATGAAACAAGTCGTCCAGCTCAAGTAGGTCAACCAATTTTTGGTGATAGATATTTCTTAGTATCTACACCAGAGGGGTCATCATTTAATATCACTACGAATAGAGTTGGCATGAATCTTGGTGTAGAAAATGTTTATTCAGTTTCAGCAATAAATGCTTTAGCAGACGCACCATATTTCCATCAACGTGCTTATCAAAAGCCACTTTTTGGTAATGTGTCATATGATGTTAATGATAAAACAAGCATACTCGAGACTTATTATCATCTTTCAACGCAAAGCTTAAAAGCTGAAAAACAAGAAGTTATCCAATATTTATTACCACATCATGAAACTTATAGCGATGTTTCATTAACAAATTATGAATTTGAGACAGTGAGAGGCTTTTTAAAACTCATGGTTGGATCAACTTTTACAACATCGATGTCATTTCATGGTTTATTACCAGCCATGACATTACCAAGTAATGAAGCCTTTAGTGAGATTGAGATGGCAACTTACCTAAATGATTTAGGTTCAAGAACTGAAATTAACGATCCTGACAATTTTTTAAATGATGAGGGTCCTTACTGGAATGGGAAAGCCTTATATCCACTTGCTCAAGGCTTAATTATCGCAAGCCAAATGGGCGATGATGATTTGGTTTTAGAATTTATTTCAAAACTTAGATATTTATTATCTGATTGGTTTACCTATGATGGTGCAACAGATGAAAAATATCTTTATTATAACGAACAATGGGGTACAGTCTATTATTCAAATAATGATTTTAATACAGCAACTGAATTATCAGATCACGCATTTACGCATGGATATTTAATTTATGCGTCCAGTGTATTATCCATGTATGATGAAACATTCATGAGTGATTATGGAGATATGGTAGATTTACTTTTAAGTGATTACATGCATCCTTATAAAGACGATTATAAATTCCAATATTTAAGATCATTTGACAAATGGGCAGGACATACATGGGCACATGGCTTTGGCACATTCGCAGAGGGTAACAATATTGAGTCATCAAGTGAAGCGATTCAATCATGGGTAGGCGGCTACTTATGGGCTTTACAAAAGGGAGATAAAACCTTAAGAGATGCAGCAATTTATGGTTTCATGCATGAGTTAACATCTGCTAAGATATATATGTTTGATTATGAAGATATTGTTTTCAAACCAAATTATGAAGCACATGCTTCAGTTGCTGGTATGATCTGGGGTGGTAAATATGATTATGCCACATGGTTTGGTGCAAATCCTACATTCATATATGGTATCCAGTGGCTACCCAATGGTGAGTACTTATCAAATTATGCATTAAATGATCAAGAAAGAGAGACTTTAACTTTAATCTATGCAGATTATTTAAAAGCAAAAAATCAAGTCATAGATACATGGTTTGCAAATATGTGGAGTATCCAAGCACTCATTAATCCTGATATTGCACTTCAACAGTTTGATGCATCTAAAATCTTAAATGATGATTACCCAAGTGATTTATCACAAACATATTATTTGATTAACGGACTCAAAACCTTTGGTCAAAGAACTACAGACTACATCATGGAATTACATCCACATGTCACTTCATCGATTTATATCAATGCACAAAATGAAGTCTTTGCTATGATATGGAACGCAACAGATGATACACATCAAGTTTTCTTTGTTAAACCTGGTGGTATTCGCACATCAGTTTCAGTTGAACCAAGAAGTTTTACAAGCTTTAAATTATCATAAACAGATCACTAAAAAGGACCTTTAAATCAAAAGGTCTTTTTTTTGAGAGAACAACACAGAGATATAAAAGATGTTATAATAAAATTAATAAGGAGGCACGCATGAAAAAGACATTACAAGATGCATATCGCAGTATCTCCTATAATTTTAAAGAGCTTTTATTCTTTGAATTGGCCTATCGTTTGTTAGGTCTTTTCATCATTTTTCCTTTATTAAGATTACTTTTTGAATTTTCAATTACGCTATCTGGTTATAGTTATATTACCAATCAACTTTTAATTGATTATGCACTAAAGCCTACCACGCTTATATTGTTATTCATTTTACTTTTCGTATTAGCACTTTATGTGATGATTGAGTTAATATTTTTATCCATTATTTTCGATTACGGCTATCATGATAAGAATCTCTCATTTAAAGAATTGATCGTATTAGGCTTAAAGAAGTCATATGATGTTTATAAAGCATATCATATTAAAGTTATATTGCCAGCATTCTTATTTTTTATTATGGTAGAGCTTTTACATATTGTTGGTATCGCACAAACCATTAATCTACCAAATGAACTCATTGATGTTATTAACAACAACCTATGGCTACAACTCATATTTGGTTTTTCAGTGATCTTAGGCATCTTTTTCTTCATTGAAACAGCATTTCATGTAAATTTCTATACCATTGAACAATTGTCACCAAAAGAAGTTATTAAAGAAAGCAAGGTTATGCTTAAAAAGAAAAGACTTGAAATGATGGGAGAATTCATTTTGGTCAATTTGCTTTTTAATATCATTTTATATGTGTTTTATTTTTTGGTTATTTTAATTGTTGGTTATGTGATTAGTTGGATTAGAGGTAGCGCATATGCATTATCCGCAATTTTGACTATTTTATATAGCGTATATAGCTTTGTTGGATTTATAGCAACAATCACACTCATTCCATTTAATTATGCTTTAGTCTCTTCTTGGTATTATGAAGGCAGAGAAAAACAAGGCAAAGTTGTATCTACGATAAAAAAGAAGAAAAAAATAGCGTTAAATCTCACCTCTAAAAAGAGCAAACTCATTGTTGCAGGTACACTCTTATTATTGCTAGTTATCAATCTATCTTCTGTCCTAACAGTGATAGCAACACCTAGAGCCCAATTGGAAATATTAAATTACGCAGAAATAATCGCCCATCGCGGTGCATCACTAGAAGCCCCAGAAAACACATTAGCATCGATTGAGCTTGCGATGACTCAATATGCTGATGCTGTTGAAATAGATGTACGTGAAACAGAAGATGGTGTACCCATTATCATGCATGATGCAACTCTAGGACGCACAACCAACGATCCATTTAACACGAGAGTAGCAAATGCAACGTATGCGTATATTAAGACGCTGGATGCAGGCTCATGGTTTAGCGCAGATTTTGAAGGTGAAAAAGTTCCAACATTAGAAGAAGTTTTGGAACTCACTGCTGGAAAAACAACACTATTTATTGAACTTAAAAACTATAGTCCAACGCTTGAAAGTCAAGTGGTTGATTTAGTGTCCTCATATGATATGATAAATGATGTAGTGATTTTATCTTTTTCAAGAGATCAGATAAGACGCATTAAAGCGTTAGAACCCAATATCAAAACGCTTTTACTTATATCAACTTTTTTTGGTGATTTAAATCAAATTGTATCATCTGATGATATTGACTACTTTGGCTTATCTGTTCATTTTTATGATCGCAATCAAACTTTTGTTGATAGAGCAAAACAGCAAGGGAAAAAAGTTTATGTTTGGTCAGTCAAAGATGAAACGACAATGAATCGAATGATTGAATTAGATGCTGATGGACTTATTACAGATAGGCCACTTATGGCGCGTGAATTTGTTTATAGTAAAAACACTCAATCGTTATTGATTGATGTTTTAAGAAGATTATTTGTTAGAAATTAGAGGTGTGCTATGATTTTATCGAAAAATGTCGCAGATCAGATTGTAAAAGAGTTATCACAAATTGTTGAACAGCACATCAATGTGATGGATATACAAGGCGTCATTATATCATCAACAGATTCAAATAGAATAGGGACAATACATGGTGGCGCTTTAAAAATTATCGAAGAAAACTTACCCGAGCTTGTGATTGAATCCAATGATCAATTTCCTGGATCAAAAAACGGGATCAATTTACCAATCGCTTTTCAAGGCGCGATTATTGGTGTCATAGGTATGACAGGTATTAAAGATGAAGTCTATAAATATGGTCAAATCATCAAAAAAATGACTGAAATCTTACTTTTAGATAGTTTTGTTAGAGAGCAGCACTTAATTGAGCAAAAAGCAAAAGACCGGTTTTTAGAAGAATGGATTTTTGGAAGATACGAAGTCAATCATCCGCTTGAGTTTGAAAAAAGAGCAGAATCACTTGGTATCGACATTAAAACAAAAAAAAGACTGATGGTTTTTGGTTTAAAAAAAGGACAAGAACCTGTCTTAGATGATCTTATTCAAACAGATATTAGCTCTAGTATTAGAAAGTACTTTAAGACATTAAATCAAGCGTTTATGTTTCGAACATCAACACTATTTATCTCTGTCATCAACAATTCAACAGATGAACAGATGTTAAATATCGCAAAAAACATAGAAAAAATAGTTGCTAAATATCCTGAAATCACCGTCTATATAGGCATTGATTCTAAGGACGATAAACCTATTAACATCTCATTTAAAAACGCCAACGCTGCACTTCTTTATGCTTATAAATCAAAAATACATACACAAATATTTGATACACTCAATTTTGATATTTATATCACAAGAATGCCAAAAGATGACAGATTGCTTTACCTACAAAAGCTTTTTGGAGATATCAATTTCAATGATATCAGAGAAACCATCGAACTCTTAAGAACGTTTTATTTACATGAAGGGTCACTTCAAAAGATTAGTGATGCGTTATTTATTCACAAGAATACACTTCAATATCGCTTAAACAAAATTCAATCTTTAACGTCACATGATCCAAGAAATTTGAGTGAAACATATCTATTTATTGTTGCAATTAAGATGTTCGACTCACTTGATCAATAACAACTAATTTGTTACAGAGACCTATAAAAAAGGTCTTTTTTTGTTTTTTATGATATATGCAAGCGTATTCATTGTTTTATATAATAATTGTGTATGTATTCCGCTAACTAAAATTTATAGGAGGTTTAACCATGTTAACTGGAATTTGGGTTATAGTTGCTTTGATCGTAGCGATCGCAGTCATGATCGTTCTCATAGCAAAATTTAAGGTTCATCCATTTTTATCTTTAATGCTCGTATCACTTTTACTTGCATTACTTGTACTACCGATTGCAGATGTACCAGCAACCATTCAGGCAGGATTTGGTGCAACCATGCAATACATTGGTATTGTCATTATTTTAGGTGCACTCATTGGATTCATCGTTGAAAAGACAGGCGCTGCTATCGTAATTGCCGAAACAGTTGTAAAAGTTGTTGGCAAGAAGCATCCTGAATTAGCGATGTTAATTATGGGTTGGATTGTTTCAATTCCTGTATTTTGTGATTCAGGATTTATTATCTTAGATCCAATTCGTAAATCAATAAGCCGTATTACTAAGAAATCTTCAGTAGGTATGGCTATTGCATTATCACTTGGTTTATATGCATCACATGTCTTTATTCCACCAACACCAGGTCCGATTGCTGCTGCAGCATCTGTAGGTCTTGAATCAAATCTACTCCTTGTCATGGGTGTAGGTGCGCTTGTATCTATTTTTGCTCTCGTGCCATCATATTTCTTTGCCTTGTACATGGGTAAAAAAGTTAAGGTTGAATTTGATGATACTGATGATGTAAATCCAAATGCAGCACAAGAAGCGTTTGATGAGCTTAAAAAGAGCTATGGTAAACTTCCAAATGCTTGGTTGTCATTTGCTCCAATCATTGTTCCAATCATTTTCTTATCATTAGGAACAGTTGCGAAAGTTTTAAATGTATTACCTGTATTATTTGGCTTTTTAGGTACACCAATCATTGCATTAGCACTCGGTGTAATCTTCGGGGTTATCTTACTTCATACAACAGGTAAAATGAAAGATTTTTATCAAATTACAAGTGAAAACTTAAAAGTTGTAGGTCCTATTTTATTCATTACTGCAGCAGGTGGCGTTTTAGGACGTGTTATTTCTGCAGCAGGCGTTGTTGATTATGTTAAAGGCAGTGCAGATGCGCTCAAATTCTTAGGCATTTTATTCCCATTCATTATTGCAGCGATCTTAAAGATTGCTCAAGGTTCTTCAACAGTTGCGATTGTTACTACAGCAGCAATGATGGGTTCATTTGTTGATCCAGCTTCTATGATGACAGCGTTAGGCTTTGATTCAGCAATTGCAGCAGCATTAGTCGTTATGGCTATTGGTGCAGGTGCGATGACTGTGTCTCATGCTAATGACTCTTATTTCTGGGTTGTAACAAATATGAGTGGTATGACACCTGAACAAGGATATAAGACACAAACACTAGGTACACTCATTGCAGGTGTCAGTTCAATCATCGGTATTTTAATACTTAGTATATTCTTCATCTAAGATTAAGTAAGAGTAGAGATGATTCATCTCTATTTTTATGAAACAAGGGGGTATCGTTATGAAAAAATTCATTATCATTCCAGACTCATTTAAAGGCACGATATCGTCGCATGAAGTGTGTCAAATTATTGAAAAAGAAATCAAGGCACAGTTTCATGATGCTGACATAAAAAAAATACCTGTCGCTGATGGTGGAGAAGGCAGCGTTGATGCCTTTTTAGAAGCGAAACCAGGCAAAAAAATATATGTAGAAGCTAAAAATCCATATTTTGAAACGATTAAAGCTTTTTATGGTCTGATTGATCAAGGTAAAACAGCTGTCATAGAAATGGCTGCTTGTGCGGGCTTACCTCTTGTTGAAGATAGAAAAAACCCATCCAAAACAACCACTTATGGTGTTGGAGAGCTCGTGATTGATGCGATTGATCACGGTGCTAAAAAGATCATATTAGGTTTAGGTGGAAGCGCCACAAATGATGGTGGGGCTGGGTTTGCTCAAGCATTAGGCGTTGTATTTAAAGACATTCATGGTCACCCATTTTTACCAACTGGTGGCACACTGCATCTAATTAAAGATATTGACATCAAAGGCATAGATCCGCGCATAAAAGATATTGAGTTTCTAACGATGTGTGATATAGACAATCCCCTTTACGGTTTTGATGGCGCTGCTTATATCTTTGGACCTCAAAAAGGTGCAAATCCAGAAATGGTTAAGATGCTAGACGATAACCTAAAACACTATGCAAACATCGTTCATGAAAAGCTCGGATTTAAAGAACATGATTTTAAAGGTGCAGGTGCTGCAGGTGGTATGGGGTTTGCAGCGAAAGTCTTTCTCAATTCAAAGATTCAAATGGGAATTGAAGCTGTGCTTGATGTGATGCGTTTTGATGAACTTGCTCAAAATGCTGATTACATCATTACAGGTGAAGGTAAATTAGATTCACAATCCTTAAGAGGTAAAGTTGTTATTGGCGTAGCTAGAAGAGCTAAGAAAACTAAAGCAAAAGTGATTGCAGTAGTCGGCAGCATGGAAGGCAGTATCGAAGACTTCAAAAAAGAAGGTGTCTCTGATGTAGTTATCACAAACTATGAGAACCTTGATTTTGAAAGCTTAAAGCCAAGAGCCAAACAGGACATGGCTTACACAGTTCAAAGATACTTAACAACATTATCATAAGAAAAGACCGGTATAATTTTCCGGTCTTTTATTTATAAAAGAAAGAGTACGCTTGTGATGATTGTTATAAACAAAAGAGATATCAATGAGTAATATAATAAGTATCTTTTAACATCGCTTTTGTAATGCTCTATCATATATTTAAATGAAATTAAACTGGCCAATGATCCAATGATTGTACCCATCGCACCCACATTGACACCTTGTAATAATGCTTTCGCATAAGATAAATCTGTAAATGTCGATAAAAGCACACTTGCAGGTACATTACTAATAAACTGACTTAATAAGAGACCAGAAAAATAAACAGATGTCTCGGATTGAAGGACTGATTGAAAAAGCCCATCTAATATATCCATTTGAGACAGGTTACCTGTAAAAATAAAGAAGCTTAAAAAGGTAAGTAGTAAGTGATAATCAACCTTTTTAAATAAATGTCTAAACCAAATGAAAGTCATAATCAATGTAATTGCCAAAGTCATCCAAGGATGTACAAGTCTTAAGACGGTCAGCAAAGCATTGATTAACAAGAGCAGATACAAAAAGATTTTCGAAATTTGAACATTTGGAGGCACAATATTTAAATCGCAAGACTGATTTGGAATTGTTAATAATGAGGTACACACAATCAAAATAAATCCAATGAGACTGATAGGAAATGTCATGCTCAAAAATGTATGAAAAGGGATATCATAAAAAGCATATAGGTAGATGTTTTGTGGATCACCCATAGGTGTTAATGCACTCCCCATATTTGCAGCAATCGTTTGTAAAATAATGATCATTACGGCATATTTTTTCGTTCCCGTATGAATCGTTATAAAAACCGTAAAGGGAATAAGTGTTAATAAAACTGCGTCATTTGTTAAAAACATTGCTAAGAAAAATGTTGTAAGGATTAAAACCAAAGCAATCCATTTGATGCTTTTAAATCTCATGACGAGTTTAGTCGCAATATAATCAAAAAAATGTGTCTCATATAAACCACCAACTGCAATCATAATTGTCATCATAATAATCAATACTTTCCAGTTAATGTAATTAACATATGCCAAAGAAGGAGGTATAAAAAACATACTTAATATAGCTAAAATCATAGCAACAACAAACACCTTATCTTTGAAAAGATAAGCAGAAAATCTACGCATTAGATGCACCTCAAATCAATCATCAAAAACATTATATCGCTTTTCCTATAAAAAAAGATATCTAAAAATCTTCAAAAAATAATTCATGATACTTGCAAAAAGAAAGCGTTTGCATTATAATGAATTTGAAACGTTTCGATGATTCCATCGGAACCCCATCTTCGAGTTTACTAAACCAGTTTCAATGACACTATGAAGAATATCGCAAAATGAAAAATGATGATGCGCATTCAGATTGATGAACATGACTGGATATATTTTTATAGCAAATTCGAAACGTTTCGATACTGTTTTTTTCACTGTTCTTTAAGAAATATAATATAGGAGGAGACACATGAAAAACAGATTTAAAGCTATATTGCTGGTACTCGTTCTAGGACTTGTTTTTGTCTTGGTAGGCTGTAAAGAACCTGATCCAACACCAACAGAGCCTACAGTACCAACAGAACCAACAGCACCCGTTGTTGAAGATTTCAATGCTTTAGGCAATTGGCAAGACGGTGGTGACAATGTTTACACAATCACAACAAACACCGCAGATCGTTTAGAATTCTCATATAACAAAGGAACATTCCCTAATGCATTTCTAAGAAGTGCAGTTATCACAGAAGATTTATCAGTCTATAAAAAATTGGTAATCACTGTAGAGGGTACAGGTTCAATGCTTTTGAAACTTGAAACAAATGATAGTACACCAGCAAAAGAAGTTGGTTTAAATGTCACTGGTATTCAAGGAACTTATGAGTGGAACCTTTTAAATGCTGGTGCGTTTTTAGAAAAGGTTGAACGCATCGTCATTATTGCAGCACCAGGTAAAGAAGCATCTATAGGACAGATCAACATTACAGATTTATACTTTGGTGTTGATGTTGCTGAAGGCTTCATTATTAATGACAACTTTAATAATATCCCATCAAATGTGAATGAATACAATGGCACAGATGAAATCTTTAATTTCAATAGTAAATGGGAAAGCAATGATGAAGGCATTTATCAAATCACTTATCAAGGAACAGACGCAATCGTTGACTACGATAAAGGCTCTGGCTTAGAATGGGCATTTATGCGCACGCGTGTTCAAGGTAATTTTAGTGATTTTAATTACGCTGTATTTGTTGTCACAGGTTCAGCAAACCATAAATTACTCATTAAACCAAATGAATATAACAGTATTGAATCATTTATATGGCTTGATGGTTCTAGACAAGAACTCGTCATTGACCTTAGAGATTTAACACTTGTAGAAAAAAATGCCATAACTGATTTTAAAGTCTTTATTGCTGCTGGTTTAGCACCTGCTGCAGGCGAACTAATTATTCATGAAGCATTTATGATTGATGATTACGAATTTGAAGAACCTGAGATTTTAGTCAACGAATATAACGGTACGGATAAATCATTTACACTTAACCACTATTATGATGGTGGCGATTTAGTTTATGATATTGTACAAGATGGTACAGCATATGATGTCACTTATTCTAAATTAACATCCAATCTCCATTGGGCATTCATGTATGCAAATCTAGAAGGTGATTTCTCAGGATTCTCTAAAGTTGAATTTGAAATGACTGGTCAAGAAAATAAAACGATCTTATTAAAAGTTGAGTCTCCAGTGGGTAACAAGGAAGTTCAAGTAACATTTGATGGTACTAAACAAACATTTGTTTTCGATTTAACTACCATGACACAAGCACAACTTGAACAACTCAATAAAGTTGTCTTATTTGCTGCACCTGGCGGTGTGGGAAGCGGTGAATTCACAATTCATTCCATTACATTTAAGACTTCTGAAGTGAGCGTAAATGAAAACTGGATATCTTTAGATGAAGGCGTTTATTCGTTTAATGTTGGAGAAACTGTGCTTGTTACATATAACAAGATGGCTGGTCAAGAATGGTCTGCAATGCTTACAGAATTTGATACAGCTAAAGCTGAAGGATTAAACACATTAACGATAGTTTTAAGTGGTACAACAGGTAAATCTGTGTTGTTAAAACCAAATGATATTGGCGCACTAGAACAAACTGTAACCTTTGATAATGAAGATCCTGTTACAGTGACTTTCACACAAGAAGTTTGGACAAAGATGGTTATTTTTGGTGAACCAGGTGTAGCACCAGCTTCAGGTACATTTGAAATAATTTCAATGACTTTAAGCTATGTTCAACCTGAAGAACCATTCGATCCTATGACCAATTACAATTTTAACGAGGCATGGGTTGAAAACGATGCTGACACTTATGACTTTACTTATAACGAAGATGGTTCAGTTACAGTAACTTATGATCATACAGGTTGGGCATTTATGAAACAAGTATTCCCAGCAAATGATGTCTCAGGTTATAACGCTATGACAATAATCATACGTGGTACTGAAGGCACAAAGATTCTTGTTAAACCAAACGATAGTGGTGCGTTAGAAGAATGGATTACATTAGGTACAGAACCATATGTCTTTAGATCATTTAATGAAACAGGATTTACACAAGTATTAATCTTTGCTGATCCAGAAGCGAATCCATCGACAGGTTCATTTGTCATTGAAGCTGCTTATTTAAATTACGCATTTGATGTGAATTCAAACTGGGTAGAAAATGATGCTGATACATATGATTTCACATATGAAACAGACGGTTCAGTGACAGTTCAATACGACCATTTAGGTTGGGCATTTATGAAACAAGTCTTTGATGCTGAAACAACTTTAGGATACAATGTTTTAATCATGGTACTTGAAGGTACTGAAGGTTCTAAAGTTCTTGTTAAACCAAATGATAGTGGCGCTTTAGAAGAATGGATTACATTTGGTACTGAACCAGTGACATTTGTATCTTATAATCCTGCTGGATTTACACAACTTTTAATCTTTGCTGATCCAGAATCTAATCCATCAACAGGTACATTTAAGATTATTTCTGCAACACTTTCATATGTAGAACCTGAAGTTGAATTTGACCCAACATCATCAGTTGATTTTAACTCAGCTTGGGTCGAAAATGATGCTGACACATATGATTTCACTTATGAAGTTGATGGTTCAGTCACAGTAACTTATGATCATACAGGTTGGGCATTCATGAGACAAATATTTGATGCAGAAGCTGTAGCAGGTTATAATACAATGACTTTAGTACTTGAAGGTACTGAAGGTGCTAAATTACTCGTTAAGCCTAACGATAGTGGTGCTCTTGAAGAATGGATTACATTTGGTACAGAACCAATCACTTTTGTATCTTATAATCAAGCAGGCTTTACACAAGTATTACTTTTTGCTGATCCAGAATCTAACCCTGCATCGGGCACATTTAAAATTGTTTCTGCAGTATTAAGCTATGAAGCAAACATCAATTTAAACTGGGTAGAAAATGATGCTGATACATATGATTTCACATATGAAACTGATGGTTCAGTGACAGTAGCATATGACCATTCAGGCTGGGCATTTATGAAACAAGTGCTCGATTTAGAAATGGCTGCAGGTTTTAACACTTTAACCATCGTATTTGAAGGTACTGAAGGCGCTAAAATACTAGTAAAACCTAATGATAGTGGGGCATTAGAAGAATGGATTACATTTGGAACTGAGCCCTATACATTTGTGTCTTACTTCCCATCAGGATTTACACAAATCTTAATATTTGCTGAACCAGAATCTAATCCAGCAACAGGAACATTTAATATTGTTTCAGCTAAACTTTCTTATGTAGCTCCAATAGATGATTTTGACCCAACATCAACTGTAGATTTTAATACAAACTGGATTGAAAATGATGCTGATACTTATGACTTCACTTATGAGGTTGATGGTTCAGTCACAGTTGCTTATGACCATTTAGGCTGGGCATTTATGAAACAAGTTTTCGACTTGGAAGAAGTTACAGGTTATAATACAATGACTTTAGTACTTGAAGGCACTGAAGGTTCCAAAGTTCTTGTTAAACCAAATGATAGTGGCGCTTTAGAAGAATGGATTACATTTGGTACTGAACCAGTGACATTTGTATCTTATAATCCTGCTGGATTTACACAACTTTTAATCTTTGCTGATCCAGAATCCAACCCTGCAACAGGTACATTTAAGATTGTTTCTGCAGTGTTAAGCTATCAAGTAGATATTAATTCAAACTGGGTAGAAAATGATGCCGATACCTATGATTTCACCTATGAAACAGATGGTTCAGTCACAGTAGATTATAATAAAACAGGTTGGTCATTCATGAAGCAAACCTTTGATTTAGAAGAGGTTTCAGGCATGAATACAATGACTATAACAATTAGTGGTGCTGAAGGCACAGTTATATTGATTAAACCTAATGATAGTAACTTGCTAGAAGAAATGATTACTTTAGGTACAGAACCTTATGTATTTGAAGCGACATCAGCAACAGGATTTATGAATGTTTTAATCTTTGTTGCTCCTGATCAAGCAGCAACGGGTACATTCGTTATTGAAAGTGCTATACTTAGTTACAAAGAATAAATAAAACATGAATGATGTTAGGTAGGGGAAACACCCCTACCTAGCCACGTTTTTTAGGAGGAAATATGAAAAAAATAATAGGACTTTTTGTCATTATTTTTAGTTTATTCTTACTTGTTGCGTGTGGTAATGATGAACCTAACGATTCAACACCAACCACGCCTTTAGAAGAACAAGTTACAATTACATATGCATCATGGAATTTAGGATCTCCAGACAGTGAAGAACCAAATATGGAGCGTCTTATGATTGAAGCTTTTATGGAAAAATATCCTCATATTACAGTCCAAGTTATTGAAAGACCAAAAATTCCTGGAACCAATGATGATTTAGGATGGAATGAGTTTTTAGCAGCTCGTGCTTCAACACAAACCTTACCTGATGTATTTCAAGCAGATAACATTCCTTTTTATGTGATCAATGATTGGGCATATAATATTACAGACATAGCTATGGCAGATGCAGAATATTTAAATGTAAGTGAAGATATTCGTGGCGTAGCTACTTATGATGGAAAAGTGATGGCATTACCTAATGCAGTTCATTATGCAGGTTATGTAGTTAATCAAACTCTCTTTGATCGACAAAATCAAGACGCACCTACTGTTGATTCAACAATGACTGAGCTCATTAACGTCACAAAGCTTGCTGCAGATCACGCATCCAATAATAATCAAGGTGTTGTAGGATTAGAAGGTATTGAACACATCATTCACTGGTATCCAGCACAACTCAATGAAAGCTATAGATGGTTTACAATGAGTGATTCTGGCTTTAATTTAAATTCATCTGAATTTACAACAACAATGGCTTTATATCGCCAATTAAGAACTGATCCAAGTTTTGTATTGGAAGCATTATATGATGCTGCAGCAGCAGAAAATTCTACGATACAAATTGGAAATATTTTTCCAGAAGGAGATCCTTTTAACAATGGTAATATTTTGGTTAAATGGTTCTATTCATGGGATTTTGGCTGGATGCAAGCAAACATAAATTCTGGTCAATATACATGGGATTTGGATTTTATTGGCACGCCAGTCGTAAATGGCAATAAACGTGTACCGATTGTTGCCGACTTCTTTACGATTGCATCAAACACAGATACACCAGAAGAAGCTTATTTATTTGCTAAGTGGATGGGTTATGGTAAAGATGGATATTCAAAACGTGTTGAATTATCGAAAACCGTATCTGGTATTTCTCAAGTGAACTTTGCACCTATTCAAAATGATGAAGAATTACTTGATTTATATTTTGAACTATATCCATCTTTTAATTCCTTAAGAACAATTATTGAGACAGGTACTTTTATTGTTGAACCACCAAAATATTTACCAGGTTATATTGATGCACGTTATGCAGGTACATATGACGCTGAAAATAAAATGAGTGATATTCTGACGAAAATCATGACAGGTGAAGTTCAACTCGCCGATGTTAGAACACAACTTAACAATCGAGCAAATGCGCTTTATAATGATGCAAGACAAAGCTTTGAAGCTGCTTTAAGCACGAAATAAGATGAAAAATTGAAAAGGAATCCAACAAGGGTTCCTTTTCATAAACCATTAGGAGATGCCTATGATACTCACACAAAAAGCAAAAAAACTGACATTGTGGTCGTTGATATCTCTTGTCCTTTTTGTATTTGTTTTGTTTATTTTTGGTGTGTTTAGACCTATAGAAACAGCTTCACCAGAACTTTTAGAATTAGAACAAATCTATTTGGATCAACATTACTCAGAATATATGAGTGCATATCAATCTCTTGATAAACCAGAAAACACCTATTACTTTGAAGCAGAAGATTTCATATTAGAAGCAGGTCAATCAGTTGATCAAGGCGTCTATCATTGGATAGATGAAACATCCATATTTTTAGAAGTTGATATCGAAGAAGCAGGACTTTATACGATTAAAATAAACTATATGGCCAAGATTGCTGACTATTTACCTATTACACTTGCCTTAAAACTTAATGGTGATATTGAATCACCATATTATGAAGCTTCACAAATGACTTTAGATACTTTGTGGATTGAAACATCGAGTGAAATTGGTAAAGATCGTTACGGCAATGATGTAAATGTTGAACAAGCACCTTATGAGATTTATCAAGAAAGCATTTTAAAAGATGCAAGAGGTCTATATAAAGAGGGTTTAACGGTTTTTTTAGAAGAAGATACACATATAATTGAACTAGAAAAAATACACGGTGATTTATTTGTGCAATCGATATCACTTCAAAGTGTTGAATCATATCCCTCATATGATACATATTTAGCATCTCATATCATAGAGGACAAACATCAAATGATTGTGCTAGAGGCTGAGGAATCTTATTATCGCAACTCATCTACTATAAGTAGAGGTGTATCAAGAGATCCTTTGGTTGAGCCATTTTCAATGACAAAGCTACGCTTGAATGTTTTAGGTATAGATTCTTATCAAGAATCAGGTGATGCAGTCACATGGCAACCAGAAATCATAGAAGCCGGGTTATATTACATCACCTTAAAAGCTAGTCAACTTAGACAAAACACAACTGTTTATCGCACACTCTATGTCAACGGAAAGATTCCTTTTGAAGAAGCAAAGCATATTCCAATTTCTTACCAAAGAGATTGGCAGAATGTAACACTGTCTAGTGTTTCAAAAGAGCCATTTCTTATTTATTTGGAACCAGGAGACATCATAACACTTGAAGTTGATTCAAGTCTTTTTAGGTCTATTTATGAAGAAATGAGAAAACTTTCATCTGAGATGACTGCTTTAGGACTTGATGTGACGAAACTTACTAGAAACAATACCGATCGAGGTATCGATTGGGACATGATACAATATTTTCCCGAATTAGAAAACCAACTAAATGATTGGATTTTAAGACTAGAGGTCATGAATGAAACACTTAAAAAACTGTATGGTTTCGAGCGTGATGCTCAGATAATACGAGACTTGAGAGCTGCTATTTCTAGATTAGAAACAATTTTAAAAGATATTGATGAATTGCCTAGAAGATTAACTTTACTTTCACAGGGTTCAAGCAGTGCAGTTCAATTGATTTCTAATCAACTTGACCAAGTATTAAGACAACCACTCATTTTAGACAAAATATATATACATCAAAATCTAGAGGATTTACCAAACCCCAATCCAACACTTTTTCAAAGTGCATGGATATCTATGGCAAGATTCTTCTTGTCATTTGTTGATCCATCATATACTGAGCGAGCTGATGACAATGAACTAGAAGTGTGGGTGAATCGGTCTAGACAATATGTTGATTTGATGCAAAAACTTACCGATGATCGATTTACATCACAAACAAATATAAGAGTTAAGGTCTCTTTAATCAATGATGATTCTAAATTGTTGCTCGCTAATTCAGCCAATCAACAACCTGACGTGGCATTAGGTGTTTCAGCATGGATACCTAATGAGTATGGTATGAGAGGTATGCTACATGATTTAAGTGGCGAAGAAAATTTTAGTCAAGTAATTTCAGTCTATAACCCAGAGCAATTAGTACCGATGGTTTATAATAATAAGTTATTTGGTTTACCAGAAACAGAAAATTTCTATGTCCTATTCTATCGAAAAGATATTCTAAATGAACTAAACTTAAGTGTGCCTGAAACATGGGACGATGTGTTAGGCATGTTGCCTGTTTTGAGAAGATTTGGTATGAGTTTTTACATTCCATTATCAAGCAGTAGTGCTCAAAAATCGTTTGACGCAACCGGTCCATTCATCTATCAATTTGAAGGAAAAATATTTGCAGATGATGGTTTGTCTGGTGCAATTGATGATGAAAATACCATTAGAGCTTTAACATTCATGACAGATTTATATCGTGAATATAGTATGCCAGATCAAGTACCAAGTTTCTTTAACAGTTTTAGATATACAACAATTCCAATTGGTATTGGTGATTTTGGTATGTATTTACAACTCATGAATGCTGCTTCTGATATCAGTGGTTTATGGGATATTGCACTTGTTCCAGGTGTTGAACATACCGTTTATAATCCACAAACAATGATGAATGAAACCTATATCAATCGATCCATGCCAGGTGCTCAGCAAGCAGGGATTATTTTCGAGAAAAGTGATAAGAAAGATGAAGCATGGGCATTCTTATCTTGGTGGATGTCAAAAGATACTCAAATATTATTTGCAGAAACCCTTGTGAATACGCTAGGAACAAGATATCTTTGGAATACTGCTAATTTAGAAGCATTTGAGTCCATGAGATGGAATCAGACACATAAAGATATCATTCTTGAACAATGGACACATTTAAGAGAAGTACCTAAAATTCCTGGTAGCTACATTGTTGAACGTGAAATTAGTAATACTTGGAATCAAGTCATTTATAATGATCAAAATTTAAGAAGTACTGTTTCAGATGCTATGCTTAAAATTGATAAAGAACTGTCAAGAAAAATGATAGAGTTTGGCTATATTAACGCACAAGGTCAAGTCATAAAGCCATTTATTATTCCGACACGTGATGAGATATTGAGGTGGTATGATGCGTAAACTTTGGCAATCATTAAAAAGCAAGTTTAAGACAATGATTGACAAAGAAAAAAAGCAGTTTAAACAAGACGATAAAGCTGCTTACATCTTTTCTTTGCCATACATCATTCTCTTTATGATATTTATTGCTGTACCTGTATTTTTAGCCATTATTTTATCCTTAACACTTTTTGATATGGTAAGACAACCACAATTTATTGCTGCTAATAACTACATTTATTTATTAACAAGTGATGAAGAGTTTATGAGATACATACTCCCTAATACAATTAGATTTGCGCTCATCGTGGGTCCAGGTGGCTACGTATTATCATTTGTTATGGCATGGGCACTTGCTCAATTGCCTCATAAACTAAGAACAGTCTTAGCTATTATCTTATATTCACCATCCTTAACAGCAGGGATTACCATGACTGTCGTCTGGCGTGTCTTTTTTGCAGGTGATGAATCTGGATATTTAAACTTTACACTCCTAGAATTAGGCTTGATCGTTGAACCTATTGCATATCTTCAATCACCAGATTTTCTATTTACAATTATGATTATAGTTGCATTATGGAGCAGTATGGGGGTTGGTTTCTTAGCTATGCTTGCGGGTATTTTAAACGTGAGTAATGAGCTTTATGAAGCCGCTTATATAGATGGTTTAAAAAATAGATTCCAAGAAGTAATTCATATCACCATTCCCGCCATGAAACCACAAATGCTATTTGGTGCAGTGATGTCAATTGTTGCAACTTTTTCTGCTGGTGCATTAGGTGTACAACTTTCAGGATCTAACCCAACACCTAATTATTCAGGATCATTAATTGTTAACCATATTGAAGACTATGGGTTTATTCGATACGATATGGGCTATGCTGCAGCTCTATCATTGGTGCTTCTACTCATTATTTTCTTCTTTAGCAAGCTCTCATGGAAATTCTTTGGAGAAAAGGATTAGGTGATGACATGAAAAAGCATAAACCTTATAAGAAAAAATTCTATTCAGCGATCAAAACTAACCCATCTCGATTTGAATGGTCTCAGCTACCTTTTTTAGCCATTGTTATGCCAATTGTGCTATTTATGCTAATGCCTTTGGTGTATATTTTTAACCACGCTTTTAAACCTTTTGATGAACTGATTGAGTATCCACCAAGATTTTTTGTAAGAAGACCGACATTGGACAATTTTGAGGAACTTTTTAGAACAGCTACAACGACGGGTATTCCTGTATCAAGATATTTATTTAACAGTATTGTTATCACGTTGATTGTCGTTTTATTATCCATCTTTTTAGCTACGATTACAGGCTTTGCTTTGTCAAAGTTGAAGTTTCATATAAAAGGCGTTATTATGCAGATTAATACGCTTGCTATGATGTTTGTTGGAACTGCTGTTGTCATACCTAGATACATCATTGTTGAAAGATTAGGACTTATTGATAATTTTATGGTACATATCCTACCGATGATAGCAATTCCAGTAGGACTCTTTTTAGTGAAGCAATTCATCGACCAAATACCGAATGAACTTATTGAAGCAGCAAAGATTGATGGTGCGAGCAGTTTTATGATTTATTGGAAAATTGTGTTGCCACTTATTAAACCTGCAATCGCTACAATTGCTATATTGACTTTCCAAGGTGTATGGAACAATGCTGACATATCAGCAACTTACATTAATACAGATGCATTAAAAACATTTGCATACTATATGTCCACGCTCGCATCCTCATCTAATGTGGTTGCAGGACAAGGAATGAATGCTGTTGCAACACTGATTATGTTTATACCGAACTTAGTTATTTTTATCTTCCTTCAAAATAAAGTGATGAACACAATGGTTCATTCAGGCATCAAATAGGAGGTCATATGAAGAAATTACTCATTTTAAGTATGATGCTTCTATCAATTATGTTTTTCCAAGTGTTTCGACTAGAAGCAATCACAGAAGGGTTTCATTATGGTATACCTTATCAAACATATACATTAAATGCACAAAACGAAAAAATACCAACGCAAACTGCTTACATACCAGTTGGTGTTTTTGGTAGTAGTATAGGTTTAAATAAGCCAGAAGATATCTATTTTCATGAAGGATTATTCTATATTGCCGATGCAGGCAATCAAAGAATTGTTGTAACAAACCCTCAAGGCGATTTGATACACGCGTATATATCAAATGAATTTATGGAACCTACTGGTGTTTTTGTTAAAGACCAATTTTTATATATCGCGGATAAGCAAGCAAGAAAAGTGTTTAAAATGCATTTGCAAACTGAGGTCATTACTCAAATTATTGAAAAACCAACGTCTCCAATTTACGGACAAAATAATGAATTCGTACCTACAAAAGTCGCAGTTGATAATTCCGATAGTATTTATATTATTGGTGAAGGCTCAACAAGTGGTGTCATTCAGGTTAATTATGCAGGTGAATTTGTTGGTTATTTAGGCATAAATACTGTACCTTTAAGCTTAAGAAGAATCCTTTATAATTTCTTTGTGGGGGATGATGAGTTAGCATCTAATCTACCTGCATCACCCACAAATGTTGCATTAGGCACGAAAGGGTCTCTTTTGACAACCAATGTCAATGTTTATGAAACATTCAAAAGATTAAACATTTCAGGTGTAAATACATTAAGTGGGAACACTGTTTATCCGTCTAGTGCACCTTCAGATATCCACATGAGTAGTGATGATTATATTTTTATGGTTAGTGATAATGGTGAAGTCCATGAGTACGATGCCAATGGCAATTTACTCTTTTACTTCAACACAAAAGATGCGATGCTTACCAGAACACTCGGACTTACCTCAATTCCTAAAGGCATAACTACTGATCAATATGGCAATTTATACATTGCAGATGCTGGTTATCATCAAATTCATATCTATCAAAAAACAGTGTTTGTTGATTTAGTACATGAAGCCGTAACTTTATATAATGATGGAAGATACATAGAAAGCAAAGCACTATGGGAAGAAATATTAAGACAAAATTCATCCTTTGCTTTAGCACAATCAGCACTTGGACGAGCGTTTGTGAAGGAAGAGAGATTCAATGATGCATTGGATGCATTTTATGATGCAAGAGATTATCAAGGCTATTCTGATGCATACTGGGAAATTCGAAATGTGGCGATTCAAAATCACTTTGGTACATTTGCACTCATATTCATTTTGTCATATGTCACATTAAAAATCGGTCTATCAATCTATCGAAAATCCCCTCTTTATGTAACATATTCAAAGAAAAAAGATGCTTTTTTAGAAAAGAAACTCCCTAAAGAATTATATTATGCTAAACATATCCTTAAACAACCATATGAGCTTTTTTATGGCATTAAACGAGAAGAAAGAGGTAGTTATCAATCAGGCAGCATTGTCTTAGGATTGTTTATTATGGTCTTTTTAATTAATAGATATGCTACTGGCTTCTTATTTAGAAATCCAAATACAAACACTATTTTTATAGAAGTTGCTGTAATCATTGGCTTATTTATGCTTTATGTAACAACAAATTACTTAGTAAGCACATTAAACGATGGTGAAGGGCGTTTTAAAGATGTCTTTATTACTACAAGCTATGTGTTACTTCCATATATTATTTTTACTTTACCGATGACATTTTTATCGAACTTCCTAACCTATAATGAGTTATTTATATTTGAGTTCTATCATCAGATTATTTTTATATGGTCCTTAATATTATTATTTATATCAATCAAAGGACTTCATAATTATACGTTCTTCGAGTTTATTAAAAATACACTGATTATTATCTTTGGTATGTTTATGATTATTTTAGTAGGCTTACTCATTTATGCCTTCTCAGGACAACTCTTTGAGTTTGTCATATCTATTATAAGAGAGGTGATCTATCGTGTTTAAATCATGGATAAAAAGAACAATTTTTATCTTTTTAATCATTGGTTCTTTCGCACTCTCATTTGTGTTTGCACAAAGCTATGATAGTGATCGAATGATACCAAGTTTCGATGAAATATCACCTTTCGTTGATTCCAATAGGTATACACATCAAAAAGCCGAAACATATGCATTTAATACACAAGATCCTTTCCTTGATGCATTAGAGATTGAAACAGATAGTGGTCTTTTGAGTGTTGATTTAGCGTCATTAGCATTTCAAATTGAAAATAGTAGAGGCTATATTTGGTCATCAACGATTGATTATGATCGTGAAGGTTTTGCAAATACATTTAAAAACAGAGTAAGAAGTGCACTGATTATTGAATCTTTTAATACCAATAATAACAACTTTGCGATTACTGAGGAAAACCTATTTGAGCCTGGTACAACCATCACTGTCACTGAGATTACAAATGGTTTTCATGCACATATTACATTTGGCAGAACAAAAATCAAAGTTGGACTTTATGTCACATTTGATTCAGGTATTTTAAATGTTTACATACCTCAAGATGAAATCGTTGAAGGTGATGTGTTTAAGCTCTCAACCATTAAGGTTTATCCATATTTTGGTGCCGTCATTGAAACAGAAACGCCTGGGTATGTTTTCCTTCCTGATGGTATTGGTGCGCTCTATGATTATAAAGCATCAGATCCATCTATTGGATCAAATTATCAGAAAGAATTTTATGGTAGAAATATGAGCTATAATTTGGAAACAGATCTTAGCAATTTTCAAAATCTCGGTAAAAGTATTTATGCACCAGTTTATGGATTTGTGCATGGAGTCAATCAGCAGGCCGTATTCGCTTATGTGACTGAAGGAGCTCCTTATGGTAGATTAAATCTATATTTTCCATCAAGAAATCGAGGCGTAACCACTGTTTTTTCTGAATATGTCTATCGTAGAACATATAGTCAACCAATTGATAGACTCGGTAATGTAATTAGTTTACTTCAAGGTGAAAAAAATAAATTCGATGTCAATATCACCTATCATTTTTTAGAGAATGAGGATGCAAATTATGTCGGTATGGCAAATACATATCGAAATCTTCTAGATATAGAGCATACCACATCGAATCTTAATGATATTCCTTTTAGAATGGATATCATTGGTTTAGAAAAAAGAGATGGTCTCTTATGGGCTGAAACAGAAGTGATGACAAGACTAGAAGATGTTTCAAACATGCTTTCTGATTTATCATTATCAGGGATAAATCATACATATGTGACACTCCATGGCTTTACAAAAGACGGTGTGACATGGAGTCCTCCATATTACGAAAAATTATCATCAAGAATTGGTTCATCTAAAGAGTTGACAGAAATTAAAGAAGCATCTACATATTTACTATTTGGTACAGAATATATGAAAGCAAGCAATCGATCAAGGGGATTTAACCAGTACTTCGATCTTGCTAAAAAGATTAGCGATCAAACCTATCGTTATCAATCTTCTACAGATATTAAATATTTACTTGAACATGAAAAAACAAGAGCTTTATTAAACAGTAGTTTTGATGCTCTATCATCTTATGATGTTGATGGATACTTGATCGGCTCATTTGGTAACATGCTTTATCAAGACTACCAAAATAGTGATAGTTTAAATGATCAAATAACGTGGATGCAAGAACTTTTATCATCGAAAGATGAAATGATCGTCTTATATGACGCCTTTGACTATATGTTTGAAGTCATGGATGCCTATTTTGATATGCCAATGTATTCATCTCAATATATCGTATTTGACGATACTGTACCATTTTTATCGATTGCGTTAAGTGGCGTCATGCCTTTATTTGCACCATATGCGAACTTTTATCCTTACGCAAGAGATGAATTACTCAGATTAATTGATTTTCATGTGTATCCATCATTTATCCTGACAAATAGATCATCTAAGTTTTTACAAGATACCAGTCTTGAGTTTATTTATACCTCAAGCTATAGAGACTTAAATGATGCTGTTAAAACATATTACCATTTTGTTAATGATGCTTTAAAGTATGTTTATGGTGAAAAAATCATTGCACGTGACGTCATTTCAAATGGTGTTGTCCGTGTTACCTATGAAAATGATGTCTCGATCATCATTAATTATCTCGATCGACCATATAATGATCAAGGCACCATCATACAAGCTAAAAATTATGTTGTGAAAAACAATTAGGAGGCCTATGAAAACTTTTAAACTAAGTCGAGTTATGAGAGAAAATTTAATAGGATACTCTTTCATTGGTGTTTGGATTATTGGTTTTATCATTTTCATGGCCTATCCATTCATTCAGTCTTTGATTTTCTCGTTAAGTGATGTGAGAATTTTAGGATCCGGTATCGAAGTAAATTTTCATGGTATGACTAATTTTCGTCGTATTTTTGAAATCGAAGAGGGATTTATCTTTATTGAAGCACTCAATGCCTTCTTAAGAGAAATTGTTTTTCAAGTACCAATTATTATTGTTTTTTCAGTTTTAATTGCAGTACTTTTAAATCAAAACATTAAAGGCAGAGGTTTTTTTAGGTCAATCTTCTTTTTACCAGTGATCATTTCATCTGGTCCAGTCATCAACGAGCTCATAACACAAGGTGCTGGTGGCGCAAACATCTTTGAGTCCTATGGATTCATTTCGATTATTGAAAACACACTAAGTCCAAGATTATCAGACCCCATTATTAATATTTTCTCTCAAATTATTATTATATTTTGGTTTTCAGGCGTTCAGATATTAATTTTTTTAGCAGGATTACAAAAGGTAGATAGACAAATCTATGAAGCTGCACGTGTCGATGGCGCTGGTCCTTGGGAAAGTTTTTGGAAGATTACATTACCATCTCTATCAAGTTTAGTGTTTGTTAATGTGATTTATACAGTAGTACTTTTATCAACATTTAGCGAGAATCAAGTCATTATTGAAATACAAAGAAATATGTTAAGACCAAATACAGGATATGGTGTAGCTTCTGCAATGGCATGGATCTATTTTATTGTGGTCATGGGTATGTTAGGATTACTCACTCTTTTATTTATCCCAAAAAAACAAAAAGAAGGAGGTAGATAATATGCAAAATATAAACCTCCAAACAAAGAAAAGAATATATAAATTCTTTTATGGCACCAATGGAACTGATGCGTTATTTTCAAAACTTGTGATTTATCTTCTTTTGATTTCGATTGGCTTTTTATATCTTTATCCAATGCTTTATATGCTATCAAATAGCTTAAAAAGCCAATCAGACATCATTAATCCCATGGTAAATTGGGTACCAACGGCCTTTTATTTAGGCAATTACGAAAGATCCTTGGTTGTTTTAAAATACTTTCCAACCCTCTTTAGAAGTTTATATATAACAGTATTACCTGCTTTCATCCAAACACTCATCACAAGCTTTATAGGTTATGGATTTGCGAAGTTTAACTTCAAGTTTAAAAAGGTTTGGTTGGTATTAGTCTTAATGACATTTGTCATTCCAGCTCAAGTATATATGATCCCTAGATTTGTCATGTTCTTTGAGTTTGACTTACTTTATAAGCCGATGGCAATCATCTTACCAGCCATCTTTGGACAAGGTGTCAATTCTGCAATTTTCGTTTTAATCTTCTATCAGTTTTTTAGAATGATTCCTCAAAGCATTAACGAAGCTGCAGAAATTGATGGTGCAAATCCTTATTATATTTTCTTTAAAATTGCTGTTCCACTTGCGGTACCAGCCTTCATTACGTCATTTCTATTTGGCATGGTATGGTATTGGAATGAAACATATATTACATCACTATTTTTAGGCTCAGCATACCCAAATCTACAATTAAGACTCGCCAATTTCGTATCTGAGTATCAACAAATCTATGCAAGTGAACAACTGATGAGATTAAATGAAGGAGTAAGACTTGCAGCAACGCTCCTTATTATCTTACCGATGCTTATTATTTATTTCATCATTCAAAGATGGTTTGTTGAAGGTGTAGAAAAAACTGGCGTGACAGGAGAATAAATATGAAAAAATTGAGTTTAATTGTTTTAATGATATGTATGACGATAGGTTTGTTTGCTTGTGAAAATAATCAAACAATTCCAACTGAACCCACAGAACCTATCGTTACAACGCCCCCTATTAACAATACCCTTTATAGAACTCATGTTAGAGAGGATGTAGAAGAAATCATTCTTCTTGAGCATGAAAGAGGTTTTCTCTTTTTCTGGGAGCTTGCAAATACCGATGAGTCATCACCAGGATATGGGCTAATCCCAGATCGCTTTAATACGTTTACTAATACAAAAGGCAGTGTTGCATCCATAGCATCTGTTGGGTTTGGGTTAACCGCAATTCCAGTGGGGATAGAATCTGGATATATTACACGCGAGGCAGGAGAAGATCGCGCTTATAGAACGCTATTGACTTTCCAAAACATGCAGAGAACGCATGGCTTTTGGTATCATTTTGTAGATATGAGTACAGGCTTAAGAGCGTGGAACTCTGAAGTTTCCATTATTGATTCAGCTATTTTTATCAATGGTGCACTTGTTGCGGGCAGATACTTTGGTGGTAGAGTTGAAAAACTAGCTTATGAGCTTTATGAGTCGATTGAGTGGAACTGGTATTTTGATGCAGAGCAAAATATGTTTTATATGGGTTATCGTCCTGAAACAGGTTTTGAAGGTTATTGGGATCAATACGGTGAACAACTTATGATTTATATACTAGCTGCTGGCAGTCCAGACTACAAAGTTGGTAAAGGTGCATATACTTTAATGAAACTATTAAGCCAAAGAGCAAGTAGTACAGAAGATTATGGCTCATTTTATATGACATGGACAGGCTCATTATTTACATATCAATATTCACATGCATGGTTTAATTTTAGAGATGTTATTGATCAACAAGGACACTCATGGTTTATAAATAGCCAAAATGCCGTAGATGCAGCCATTGCATTTGCTAAAACACAAACAAGCACCTATATTGGTATCCATGAAAACTCATGGGGTATGTCAGCAAGCGATGGTCCAAGTGGATATGTTGGACCTTATGGTAGTGGGCCATCTGCAGGAAATGCACATGTCGTCGATGGTACTGTACCAGCATATGGCGCAATCGGATCTATTGTGTTTAGACCGGAAGCAGCGATTGCTGCTATGGGAAACTATTATACATATGAAAGATTTTTTAGTAAGTATGGCTTTAAAGGTGCTTATAATTTAAGCCATTCATCCAATGGATGGTTTGCAAATGATATTATTGGCATTGATAAAGGTATTTCATTCTTAATGCTTGAAAACTATTTGTCAGAAATGATCTGGAAAATCTATATGGAAGTGCCATATATAGAAGATGCAATCGTCGTTTTAGATTTTCAAGTTTTAAACGACTAAATGATTAAAAGTTTGCAAAAACGACCTAGAATCTTATACAATAGAAGTAGAAATCGAAACGTTTCTATGAGGTGAACATGGATACAAACATTTTAGAAAATTTACAACAGAAAGCATTCCAATTTTTCATGGACTATACCAATTTAAATGAAGATTCAAAAGGGTATGGATTGACCGTTGATCACAGCGAAAGAAAAGATTTAGCATCTATCGCATCAACAGGATTTTTCTTATCTAGCATTGTGATTGGAGTTAAACATAATTACATAAGCTATGAAAAGGGAAGACATATAGTCAACCGCACATTAGATACACTTTTACATGTAGATCATCATGAAGGGTTTTTCGCTCATTTCATAGATTTAAACAGTGGCAAAAGACATCAGAAATCAGAATTTTCAACAATTGATACCGCATTATGTTTATGTGGTGTGATTGTAGTTGATCAGTTTTTTAAAGAACAAGATATTCATCATAAAGCAAAAAACATTCTAGAACGTGTCAATTGGTCTTTCTTGTTTCATAAGAAGGACGAAAAAGATATGCTTTACATGGCATATAATCCTGATAAAGGTGGAGATTATGTTGAAGGAAAACCTGGATTTATTCACCATTGGGACATGTTTGCTGAACAGCTTATGATGTATGTCATGATTGCCGGTAGTCCTTATCATGAGCATGCACTTAGCTTATATGAGGGGTTTGAAAGAAAGATTGGCACCTATGAAGGTATCACATATATTTACTCACCGGGTAATGCCTTATTTGTTTATCAATTTCCTCTTGCATGGTTAAATCTAAAAGATTACATAGATCATCAAGGCACTTCTTGGTTTGATAATGCAAAAAAAGCAACGCTTGCTCATCAAAAAACATGTATCAACCACATGGAAATGTATCGAACATTTAAGCCCTATATTTTTGGCTGTTCTGCCTCACATACACCTAAAGGATATCGTGTTTATGGTGCATTACCTAATATGATGGGTAAAATCGATACGGATGGTACCATTGCACCATTTAGTATGATAGGGTCTTTACCATTATTACCAGATGTGATTTTAAAATCGATTAATGAGATGCTTAACATAAAAGGGCTTGAAGGTCCCTACGGTTTTTACGATGCGTTTAATTTTGAAGAAGACATACCATGGATAAGTTCGAGATATTATGCAATTAATAAAGGATTAGAACTGCTGATGCTAAATGCCTATTTGCATCAAGATATTTATCAGTTGTTTCATCAACATCCTATCATTCAAAAAGGATTTGAGGTGTTAAAATGGAAAAAAGTATAGCCTGGTGGAAGCGTGCTATTGTTTATCAGATTTATCCTTTAAGCTTCAAAGATTCTAATGATGATGGCATTGGTGATATACAAGGTATTATTTCAAAATTAGACTATATTAAATCATTAGGTGTTGATGTGATATGGTTAAGTCCAATATATAAATCACCTATGGATGATAATGGATATGATATATCTGATTACTTAAAAATTAATCCAATGTTTGGCACAATGGAAGACGCTAAACAGTTAATAGAAAAAGTGCATGAAAAAGGCATGAAAATCATCATGGATTTAGTGATTAATCATACATCAGATGAACATCCTTGGTTCATTCAAAGCAAAAAAAAGGATAGCAGTTATCGAGATTATTATATTTGGAGGGAAAAACCCTCTGATATTGGATCTGTATTTGGTGGACCTGCATGGACATATGATGATACGTCAGATAGCTATTATTTTCATTTGTTTAGTCAAAGACAGCCTGACCTAAATTGGCAGCATGAGCCTTTACGAAGAGATATTTATCATATTGTAAACACATGGCTTGATTATGGCATTGATGGCTTTAGATTAGATGTCATTGATCTTATAGGAAAAGATGTAGATCAAAAAATACTGTCTGATGGTCCTTACTTAGAAACATATCTTAAAGAACTATATACAACATGTTTTAAGGATCGAGATATGATGACAGTTGGCGAAATGCCAGGACTTTCCATTGAAAGAGCAAGTGAGTTAACGGATGAAAACAATGGATATTTGAACATGATATTCCAGTTTTCACACATTAGCCTCGATGAAATACCTCACCAAGGGAAATGGGCACTTAAAGATTTAGATTTAATAGAATTAAAAAAGGTATTTGGTAAAGCACAAACAATATTTTCAAAAAAAGGTTGGAACAGCTTGTTTTTAGCAAATCATGATCAACCAAGAGTTGTATCAAGATATGGTAGTGAACTATACCGATATGAGAGTGCAACCATGCTTGCTACGATGATTTATGGTCAACAAGGTACACCTTATATTTATCAAGGTGAAGAGATAGGAATGACCGGTGTTGCTTATGAGATAGATGACTATCAAGACATCGAGACAAAAAATATTTACAAAATTTTGAAAGCTCAAGGTAAATCTGACCATGATATCATGGCATCTATTCATAAAAAATCACGAGATAATTCAAGAACACCTTTTCAATGGAATCATACACCATATGCCGGCTTTTCAAAAACTGAACCATGGCTTAAAGTTAATCCAAATTATATAAACATTAATGTAGAAAATGAATTGAGTCAAGAAAAAAGCGTACTTCATTTTTATAAAAAGCTTATAAAGATTAGAAAAGATAACCAAGTCTTTTATGACGGGATATATCAATGTTTGAATGAAAATGATCCTTATCTCTATGCATATGTAAGAAAAAATCAAGATCAAACAGTACTTATACTATGCTCTTTTGAAAAGGATGAAAAGATATTTGATTTACTAGGTTTAAACATCAAACAAACACTATTGAGTAACCAATCATTTGAGTTACTACATGGTAAGATAATATGTCCACCTTATTTTGCAGGTATTTTTCTGATAGGAGATGAGTCATATGCCAACGATTAAAGACGTAGCTAAAAAAGCGGGAGTTTCTATTTCAACAGCAAGTTATGCACTTAACAATTTACCCAATGTTCATCCCGAAACGAAAGAACGCATCCTTGCTGCAGCAAAAGAGCTTAATTATTATCCAAATGGAATTGCACGAAATCTAAAAACTAAACGAACAGGCAACATTGGTGTGTTTGTCTATGGTTTTTCTGGACCTATTTTTAGTGACGTGTTAGAAGGCATAAGACAAAGATTACAAAAGAATAACTACAATATCATCGTAAGTTCAGGAAAATCCTCATCAAACCTTTTATTAGAAAGACAAGTGGACGGTGCGATTGTTTTTGATAACGGATTGTCTGATGATCTTTTAATATCGTATGCTTCGCATGGATTACCACTTTATGTACTAGATCGAGAGCTTGAAGGAGAAAATATTTATTCAAGTGTCATTGATAATGAAGGTTTGGTTTATCAACTCATGACAGAAATGATTAAAAAAGGATATCGTGATTTTGCATATTTATCCGGACCAACCGATGCATTTAACAATAACCATAGATTTGATGGTTTTAAGCTAGCTTTAAATCATCATCATATTCATGAATTTCATTATATGGCATGTGATTTCACCATTCAGGGTGGTTATCAAGCTGCAATTAACATGCTTAAATCACAGAAAAAACCAAGATTTGTATTTTGCGCGAATGATGAATCAGCTATAGGCTTTATGCAAGCACTCAAGGAAAACAACATACGTATACCAGAAGATATTGCATTAGCAGGTTTTGATAATATTTATTTAGGCCAGTATCTATCACCTAAACTCACGACGATTGGTATTAATCATACAAAATGGGGACAAAGTGTGACTGATGCACTCTTAAGTGTTATAAAAAATGAACATACAAAGAAAGTAGATCACCCACAAGGTGAGATTATATATCGAGAAAGTTGCTAGAAAGGAAAACCTATGGATATCAAACAATTATTAAATCAAATGACTATTGAAGAAAAAATTGGTCAACTCCTTCAAATCGCACCTTTCTTATTCATACAAGATTTAGATGTTGAAGTGTATGGATTTGTCAAAGATTTGGGACTTACTAAAAAAAGAATTTTTAATGCTGGATCTGTTTTAGGTATCAATAATGCGAAAGAAATGATGGATGTACAATCAAAGTATTTAAAAAAACATCGACTAGGCATTCCGCTTATGTTTATGGCAGATATCATTCACGGATATGAAACTATTTTTCCTGTACCACTTGCCTTATCTTGTTCATGGAACCCCAAGCTCATCGAAAAAGTAGCTCGTATTTCTGCGATTGAAGCATCAACAGCAGGCATACATATCACGTTTTCACCCATGGCAGATTTAGTAAGAGATCCAAGATGGGGAAGGGTAGTAGAATCATTTGGTGAAGATCCATATCTTAATTACCTTTATGCATATCATATGGTCAAGGGTTACCAAGGTAATGATATTCGTAAAGAAGGCTACATTGGCGCATGCGTTAAGCATTTTGCAGCATATGGTGCAGCAGAAGGTGGTAGAGACTATAATACAGTCGATATCTCAAGGTCATCACTACATAATTATTATATGTCGGGATATAAAGGTGCAATCGATGCTGGAGCTAAAATGATCATGACTGCATTTAATGTGGTTGATGGCATACCAGCAACAGTCAATAAATACTTGTTAAGAGATGTCTTAAGAGATTTATGGTCATTTCAAGGTGTTACCATTTCAGATTATGACTCCCTACATCAAATTGTTGAACATGGTGCTGCAAAAGATGACTATGAAGCATCTTTACGTGGGATCGATGCTGGTCTTGACATTGAAATGGCATCGACATGTTACACTAATTTTTTAGAAAAGCAAATTAATGAAAAAGAGATAGACATTAAACTTTTAGATGAAGCTGTTTTTAGAATCCTTAGTTTGAAGGAAACATTAGGTCTATTCGAAAACCCTTATAAAGACGCTAGTGAAGTGAAAGAAAAAGAGCTTGTGAGACATCAAAACCACTTAGATGAAGCTTTGAAGGTCGCGCATGAATCTATGGTGTTGTTAAAAAATGATGACGAGATTCTCCCCATGAAGAAAGGCTCAAAAATTGTTTTGTTAGGCCATTATGCTTTATCAACTGAAACGAATGGTCCATGGTCATGGCATGGTAGAAATGATTTGAACACATCTTTATATGATGTCCTTAAAGATGCATTTGATATCGTCTATGTTTCTGAAACGCTAGAAAATCATGACATGCATATAAATCTGATCAAAGATGCTGATTATGTCATATGTGCAATTGGAGAAAAAACAAAAGAAAGTGGAGAAGCACATTCAAAAGCAGACATCAATCTTAATCTATTAGATGTTTGGATGATTCAAAAGGTGATATCCATCAACCCAAATGTGATTACGTTGCTATATCATGGCAGACCTCAACTATTAGAAGATATTTTAGAATCTAAAGCCATCTTAGAAACATGGTTTTTAGGCAGCAGAGCGAGCGAAGCAATCAAGGATGTATTATTAGGAAAAAAAGACCCATCTGGTCGTCTTACAATGAGCATACCAAGAAAAGTTGGTCAGATTCCTTTGTACTATAATCATTTAAACACTGGTAGACCTAAGGTAGAACATTCAAACAATGAGTATGTGAGCTATTATTTAGATGTTTCTAATGAACCACGTTATCCATTTGGGTTCGGACTTTCCTACGCAACATTTGCATATAGCAATCTTCAATTATCTCATACAACCATGACTATACATGATAAAGTTATCGTATCTATAGATGTAAAAAACACATCACATAATGAAGGTTATGAAGTGATTCAGCTTTATATCAAAGATCATGCTGCATATATATCTAGACCTGTAAAAGAACTCAAACAATTTAAAAAAGTATATTTTAAAGCAAAGGCATCACAAACGATAACATTTGAAATAACAATTGATCAATTGACATATAAAAATGATTTAGGTCATACCACGTATGATTTAGGTGAATTTACTGTGATGGTTGGTCCAGATTCAGTAAGACATCTAAAAAAGAGTTTGACATTAATTAAGGAGTGAATGTGATGAAACTTCATAATAAAAAATACTTAACACATCTAGAAGAAGGTGGGATTACAGTATCCTTTTTTGAGACTGGCGATATTTATGAGATGCGATATCATGATTATCAGATTAATCTTTTAAGAGGTAATTTGATTGATGGCACAACAATGAATCTCTACTTAAGAACATTTGAAGAAGGCACGATATTTTACACAAAATTGATAGGGATCGATTCACCAAGTTTATTTACTATTAAACATAACCAAGCAGTATATCAAGGCACATTTCGAGACATTCATTATCAAGTAATCTTTAATTTAGAAGCTTTTAGATGGGATTTTTCAGTCTCTCTATATAGCGATAAAGAAGTACACTGTGATGTGATTTACGGACAAGATATTGCGATTAATCATAAAGGGGCTGTATTTAATAGTGAAGCTTATACGGTTCAATATATTGATTATAAGGCTTTCAAAAATGACAATGGTTATACACTTTGTGCAAGACAAAACCAAGGTAAAACGATGCTTTTACAGTTAGGCTCTCATTCAAAAAATATCGCATATGCTACTGATGGTTTTCAATTTTTTGGTTTATCGTATAAAGAAACGCATGAACCTGAGATTCTAAGAAGTGAGCTCTTACCTTCAGAAATTTATCAATATGAATTTTCATATTTCGCTCTGCAAAGCGAAAAAATGATGATTCATAAAGATGTTCAACACATGCATTTTTATGGTGTTTTAAGTCCAGAAGATCATGATATTATCAAGGAACCTTTAAAAGTTGAATTCAAATCTTTGGATAAGAAGAAACCATTTAAAATCAATCAAATCAATGATTATAGAAATTACTTAAATACGCAAAGACCCATTTATGGAAATAGATTATCCTTTGATGAGGTTAAATCTTTATATCCTGTGATGGATCAAATTGAAATGAAAGATCAACAAGTGCTATCTTTTTTTACATCCAATCATCATCATGTTGTGTTAAAAGAAAAAGAGTTGCTTGTTGAAAGACCACATGGGCACTTACACATCCATAACGATTTACTAAATGCCTCACAAAACGTGATGGCACATACAAATTTTATGTTTGGTGTGTTTAGCTCACACGCCGTATTAGGAAACACAAGCTTTAACAAGTTTTCGGGAGACATAAGAAATCCTTTAAATCTCCATAAGATATCTGGTTTACGCATTTATATTAAAAAAGATGGTATATATCGTTTATTGGGATTGCCTTCTCTATATGATATGGGTGGTGTTTCCTCGCTATGGTATTATAAACTGGATGACGATACGATAATTATTAAAGCGTATGTTGATATTCATGAAAACGTGTCTCATATATCCTTTGAATCGTTACTTGAAAAGACATATGATTTAATTCTTACAGAGCAAATTTTAATGGGGCCAGAAGAAGGACTTCATGATATTTCTATAGATGAGACGAAAGAAGGCATGGTGTTTAACACGCCTCAAAATTCTATGGCATATCATAAGTACCCCAATTTAAAATATAAGCTTCACTATGATCAACCATACAAAAGACTCTTAGAAAAAGATATTTTTGATATAGATGACCAATTTGGATTACTTATTTTATCTTTTAATGGAGTATCTTCTTTAAATCGAGTACTAGAAGGAACCTCTCAACCTGCTTTTAAAAAAGTGACATATCTAAGCTACGATGAAGCAGATCAATTAGGGACTGCGTATTTTAAAGAGCTATCACAGCTCAAGCTGACACATAAAAACCATCAAGAGCTCTTAGACAAGCTCAACCATATCTCTTTTTGGTATACTTTCCAAGCACTTGTTCACTATGCTTCACCTCACGGACTTGAGCAATACAGTGGTGCTGCATGGGGAACAAGAGATGTCTGTCAAGGACCCTTTGAGCTTTTTATGGCGCTTCAAAGATTCGATATAGCTAAAAGTATTTTGATCAAGGTCTATCAAAGACAATTCATTGAAAATGGAGATTTTCCTCAATGGTATATGTTTGATCAATATTATCAAATTCAAGCACATGAATCACATGGAGATATCATTGTGTGGCCACTACGTGCCTTAGCATATTATATCGAAGCAACAAACGATCTCGATATTTTAGATGAACTTATACCTTTTATGTCTATGAAGGAAAATGAGTTTACAGAAAAAGAGACACTACTTAACCATCTATATATTCAGATTAAAGCCATTGAATCATCTTTTATTCCTGGGACAAATTTACCACAATATGGTGGTGGAGATTGGGATGACACGTTACAACCAGCGAATCATGATTTAACAACAAAGATGGTGTCTGGTTGGACAGTTGCCTTACTTTATGATGCACTCAGTAAATTGGGAGAAGTTACGTTATCTAAAGACGAAGTTTTATCAAAATATTGCCTTAAACTTAGTCACGATATTCAAAATGACTATGAGAAGCATATGATTGTTGATGGCATACCAGCTGGGTTTGTCATCTTTAATGGCGAACAAAAAACATATTTATTACATCCAAAAGATAAACAGACAGGATTAAAATATAGACTTCTTCCTTTTACAAGAGCCATGATTTCTGAAATGGTAGAACCGAAACAAATCCCTAATTATCTATCAATTATAGATAAGCACTTCAAACACCCAGATGGTGTACGTTTGATGGATACGACTGTTAAATATCAAGGTGGCAGAAAAACTTTTTTCACACGTGCTGAAACTGCAGCAAATTTTGGTCGTGAGATTGGATTACAGTATGTACATGCGCACATTAGATACATCGAAGCCATGGCAAAAATAGGAGAAAAAGAAAGAGCTTTTGAAGGTTTATTTACCATCAACCCTATTTTATTAAATCATCATGTCCAAAATGCATATTATCGTCAAAGCAATATGTATTTTAGTAGTTCTGATGCATGGTTTAAAGATCGATATGAGGCATATCGAGATTTTGAAAAGGTTCGAAAAGGAGAGATACTTGTCAAAGGTGGTTGGAGATTATATTCAAGTGGCCCAGGTATTTATCTTAATCAATTAATAACGCATATTATAGGGTTGCGTATATATGCTCAAAAGCTTGTAATTGATCCAGTACTTCCGAAAAGACTTGATGGACTGGTTGTTGATTATCATATGAGTCAAAAACCAATTAAAGTGAAATTACATTATGGCAAAGGCACGCATTTATTAAACAACAAACCATTTAAATATGAAGTACTGTCATCTAAGTATCGTCCATCTGGTATTGCTTTAGATACAAACTTGCTTAGTAACGATCAAAATATCATTGATTACTGGTTTGAATAAGGCGATTAAGTCGCCTTTTCTTTATGACTGGACAATCAGTCATGTGGTATAATACTTACGAGGTAATTTGAATGAAAAAAATATATTTAGAGTTTTACAGTCAACAAACGAGAAAGCTTCATGAGGATGTTTTTAATAACATTTCATTAGATGATGTACCCTATATCATTTATGAAGCACCATATTATATCCTGCATCCAGATATTTTGATTGGTCGCTTAGACCATAAAAAAACATTTGGATTTTTAAGACAGGAATTAGAAGATATCTATATTGATCAGCGCTATTTATTAGATGCAATGCATGATGATATTGTCTTAGTTAAAGAAGGCGTTGAGCCAAAAGTTATTGAAGTCGTTGAAAGAGCACTCAAGGTCTTAATCGCAACCGTTAAAAAAAATAAAGTCGGTTTGTTTTTTGATGCAGACACATATTTAGATCGTAGATTAGAAGCGAAAGTTACACCTGAACTTGTGGTGGGGCATGTTGTTAAATTAGCTGTCGAATCAATTGATCAATTTTCTATCTATGCACACGTATCAAAAATTATTGGGCATGTGAATGATCCTGACATCAATACAATGAAAATTGTCTATAGCTATGACTGGCCAACATCCTTTAGCTCAGAAGTGATGGATGTTGTTGATCAGATCAAGATGGATATGGACAAAGAGAAAAAAACGCGTCTTGATTTAACAGATAAGCTTATTATTACCATCGATGGTAAGGATGCTAAAGACTTAGATGATGCCATACATTTAGAAGTAGTTGATGGCCATTATCACATTGGTGTTCATATCGCAGATGTTTCACATTACGTTAAAGAAGGCACAGCTTTAGATGAAGAGGCATATAAAAGAAGTACATCGTCTTATTTAGCAGATCGTGTGATACCAATGTTGCCCCATAAATTATCGAATGATTTATGTTCGTTAAATCCACATGAAATCAAACTCACTTTGTCGTGTCTCATGGTTTTAGATCAAGATGCAAAAGTGATATCTTATGATATTCAAAAATCATTCATTGAATCAAAAAGAAGAATGACCTACGACGAAGTCAATCAATTTTTGAAAAATAACCATAAACTTCATGATGAGTCAATCGAACAGATGCTTGTTTTAATGAATGAACTTTCTCAAAAATTGAAGCAAATTAGAATTAAACGTGGCGAAATTGAATTTGAATCATCAGAATTAGGCTTTATCGTTGATGAAAAGGGTAAAGTTTTAGATGTTTACGAAAGAAAAACAGATGATGCAGAAGAACTCATTGAATCATTCATGCTGATTGCTAATGAAACGATTGCTTTTCACATGCATCACGCAGATTTGCCATCAATCTATCGTATTCATGAAACGCCTGATACTCAAAAATTAAAGTTTGCACTACAAACTATACAAAAACTTGGATTTCCAGTCAATTTAAAACAAATAGGAAGTCCTAAACCGCTTCAAGTATTAACAAAAAATACCAGTGATACACCTTATAGTTATATTGTACATATGGCACTCTTAAGAGCGATGCAAAAAGCGAAATATTCTGATGTTTTAGAACCGCATTACGGTTTAGGGGCTAGATATTACACGCATTTTACATCACCGATTAGAAGATATCCAGATCTTATATTGCATCGTTTGATTCATAGACTTGTCTTAGGCGAATCAAACCATCTCAAAAAAGACATATATCATTTTGAATCCATCTTGCCTGATGTAAGTAAACACACCTCAGATCAAGAAAGAAAAGCAGTTCAAATGGAAAGAGATGTTGCAAAACTAAAAAGCTGTGAATTTATGGCTGATAAAGTAGGCAATCATTTTAAGGCTATGATTTCGCAAATGATGCCTTCGGGAATGTTTGTGAAATTAAAAAATGGTATTGAAGGTTTTGTCCCATTACGTGTTCTTGATGATTATTATATGTATGATGAGGCTCATTTAACATTTGTAGGTAGACGTGGTAAAAAATATAAGCTTGGAGATCCTATCAAAGTAGAACTCTTAGATGTTGATCTCTATCAAAAGAAGATGGATTTCCAAATTGTCGATAAAAAACAACCAAAGAAGGATAGTAAATATGAAAATTATCGCACAAAACAAAAAGGCAAGGCATGATTACTTCATTGAAGAATCATATGAAGCAGGTCTAAAACTTTTAGGCAGTGAAATTAAATCTGTTCGTCTTGGCAAAGTGAACTTAAATGATGCATTCGTAACATTTAAAGATGGCGAGGCTTTTTGCCATAACATGCATATTGCAAAATACGATTTTTCTAATAGATTTAATCACGATGAAACGAGACCAAGAAAATTGTTATTGCATAAAAAAGAAATTATTAAACTTTTTAGTAAAACTAGAGAACAAGGATATACCATTATTCCACTCAAAATATACTTAAAAGATGGTTTAGCCAAAGTTGAAATCGGACTTGCTAAAGGTAAAAAAGATTATGATAAGCGAGAAACGCTTAAAGAAAAAGATCAAGACCGTCGTTTGAAAAAGATATTAAAAATGAGGTAACATATGATTCAAATTGGTTTAGCTTTAGGTGGTGGAGGTGCGAGAGGATCATACCAAATTGGTGTTCTCAAAGCCCTAGAAGAAGCACATATCCTAGAACAAATAAAACATATTTCAGGGACATCGATCGGTGCCATTAATACCCTTATGGTTATGGCAAAATTATCTTATGATCATATGATTGATATTTGGCACCGCATTACCAATGAAGAAATATATGGTGCTGGATTTGATCGCTTTAAACTCGATAAACAAGGTTTATTTAGTTTACAAGACCTATACGAAAAGCTTTCAAAAGAAATCTCGATATCTGAAATCAGAGAAAGTAAAATCCAGGGATATGCCACAGCAGCAAAAATTCAAAAGAAAAATTTAGTAGAACAAATTTTAATACATCGCATGGAAAAAGAAGTGTTTCACTTAAACAATTTTAAGGATCCACATAAAGCAGTGTTAGCATCCTCATCGATACCTCTTTTGTTTGGTTCAACTGAAATTGATGACGAATCATACGTCGATGGTGGAACTGTTGATAATTGCCCTATCGAGCCTTTAATCAATGCTGGATGCAATGTGATTATTGCTGTTCCTATTGATGGAGGTTTTCATCCAAAAAAATATAAAGATCAACATATATTACTCATTTCTGTTGAATCCAATAAACTCTTTCACATTATCCCTATTGATGTCTTAGACTTTAAAACAGACATCGTCAATTATAAAGCAGCCTATGGGTATGCTATGGGTCAAAAGGTTATAAGCAAAATAAAGGATGCAGGGTTACTAAGTGATGATGGAACTTTTGTTTTACCAAAGGAACACACTTTTATTGAAATAACAAAGGATGAAGAAAAATTATTAAAAGCAGAGGTGCATAGCTCATGGATTACGAAATCGTAAGACTTATTCAATCTATTAGAAATCCATTTTTTGATTGGTTTTTTTATATTGTCACGCAGCTAGGTGACCAATACATTTTTATTTTGATTGCAGTCCTTTTCTATTGGACCATAGATAAGAGGTTCGCGCATAAATTTGTCTTTGCCTTTATCATCAGTGCAGCAGTTAATTCAGGTCTAAAAGAAACGTTTCAACGCATACGCCCTTTTTATAGACCTGGTATAGAATCAGAGCCTCACTGGCAAACTGATGGCTATTCCTTTCCAAGTGGACATGCTCAAGCTGCAGGTGTTATAGGTTACACAGGCTTAAAAGCTTATCAAAAATATGGCTATAAAATTTTAAAAGTTTTAAGTATATTCATCATGATTTTTGTACCACTATCAAGAATCTATTTAGGCCAACATTATTTAACAGATGTTCTTGTAGGACTGTTACTTGCATATGGTATCGCGGCACTCATGTTTAAATTAGTTGATCGTATGAAAGATGAAGAAGACATCTATACACTGATGCTTGTACCTATCTTTTTTATCTTAATGCTATTTGTAAAAAACCACGATTTATATATCGCAGCAGGTGGTTTTACTGGGTTTGCATTAGGATATTACTTAGAAAAAAGATATATCAAATATGATGTCAAAGAAAAAATGATTTATCAAATCATCAAAGTGGTTGTTGGCATTATGATTGCGTTAGCGATTAAAGAAGGCTTTAAATTCATTTTTCCCGACACAATACTATTTGATTTTTTCAGATATAGTTTGATAGGTATTTGGGCTGCACTTGGTGCACCATGGGTATTTAATTATGGCAAACGTTATTTTAAGTAAAAAGTTTAGTGAATTAACAACCGAAGAGCTTTATCAAATCATCGATTTAAGACTCCGTGTTTTTGTTGAGGAGCAAAAGATTTTATATGCAGACACAGATTTTAAGGATCAAAAATGCCTGCATTATTATATAAAAAAAGATGGAAAAATAGTTTCTTATATGCGTCTCTTACCTGCTGGATTAAAGTATAAGGAAATTGCTTTTGGAAGGGTTGCTACAGATGAAAGATATCGTAATTTAGGTCTTGCGTCTGAGATTATTAAAAAAGCAATGCAGGATTTTAAAGGAGAGCCCTTTAGAATATCTGCACAAGCATATTTAAAAAAATACTATGAAAAGCTTGGTTTTAAGACTGTTTCAGATATTTATCTTGAAGAAGAGGTCGAACATATTGAAATGCTTGCTTTAAATAGATAGAATATAACATTATTGTTGAAATATAGTATCATACATGATAGAATTAAAGCGAATTAAATATGAAGTAAAAGGCAAAACTAGAGAAATCTAGTGACGCAAAGCTATAGGACCGTTTAGGTAGCCAGTTGTCGAAAAAATAAGTTTTTATTTTTTTGACTTTTTTATTTCCCAAGGGAGGTGTCAAATGAAGCGAATTTTGAGTAAAAAATTAATCAGTTTCTTACTAATCATGTTTATGCTTGCTTCTTTTAGCACGTCTTTTGCATTTTGGGCATCAGCTATCTTAAATGCAACATCGACTGGTGATGGTAGTGTTCCTATTGGTACTTGGCCACCTCCTGGATCTATATCTGTTTCTAATGCCACAGATTTTAACAATATTAGAAATAATTTAAGTGCCACCTTTTTTATAACAGATGACATCGTACTAACTGGTAATTTCACACCTATTGGTAGCGAAACTCAACCTTTTACAGGTGTTATAATGGGAAACGGCAAAAAGATAACAGGACTAAATTTAACAACACCAGTTGTTACTGGTACAAATGAATATTTAGGCTTATTTGCAGTCAATGATGGTGTCATTAAAGATTTAAGTATTGTGAGTGCTTCACTTACATACAATGTCTCTGAATCAGGTTCTGCGATTACAAAAACCATATATACTGGCATAGTGGCTGCATCAAATACAGGTACCATTCATAATGTTTATGTTTCAGGTTCATTAAGTTATAATTATCAATTAAGTATTTCTGGTAATAATTCAACAAACAATCATATTGGATACATCGGTGGTATGTCTGGTAGCACAGCAGATCAAATCACTGATTCACACTCAAACGTTGCAATCACTGCATATGCAGAAATGGTTTCAACCGGAAACGGTGTAAGACAAAATATCGACTTACATGTAGGTGGTTTATCAGGGATCATCACGTCAGGCTTCGTATTAAATACCTATGCAGAAGGTAATGTTACAGCGACATCTTTTGTTAGTAGACGTAATAATGGTAATAGTCCATCCAATAATGTAAACATTCATATTGGTGGTTTAATTGGTACAAACGAGTCAACATTATCGAATAGCTTTGCTGCTGGTAATATCACCTCATCTATTTCAATTGGTAATCAAGCAACAAACACAACCAATAATATTAGATATGGCGGACTTGTAGGTTTAGGATCATCTACGTCATCTTATAGACGCTCTACTCAAACACTTAATATAACATCTGGACCTGTCCTTACATTAAATTCAACGGGTACAGCTACCACAGAAGCGAACTTAAAGTTAAGTACATGGGTTTATAACTCAAGTAATCTTGCATGGGATTCAAATGTTTGGAGTACAGACGGTACCAATTATCCAAGACTGATTAATAACGCTTATTAAGAAGCGATCGTTCGCTTCTTTTTTTTATTTTTACATCTATTTGATGTTCAAAGTGATTTTCGTGAAATATCTTTTTGTTTGTGATATCATATAAAAAAATGATTTAAAGGAGCTCATGATGGACTTACGTATTGTAGAATGGTTTCAAGGATTTCAAAACGGATTTTTCGATATTATTTTTAAAGTATTTAACGAATTTGGTGATGAACTTGTTTTTTTAATCGTCGCTTCAATCATATGGTGGCTTATTAGTAAAGAATTTGGTTACAGATTCATGATGATTTTTTTAGTTTCAGTTGGGGTGAATGATATCTTCAAAAATATCTTTCAAAGAGCTAGACCATATACATTTAGTTCAGTAGAATCACTCGTTGAACCAACATATGGTTATTCATTCCCATCTGGTCATGCTCAAAACTCAATGACTATGGCACTTGTTCTAAAAGAAAGATATGGAGGATTAAATAAATGGGTGAATCCCGTTTTATTTACTATTGTTGGTTTAGTCATGATTGCACGGATTTATCTAGGTCAACACTACTTAACAGATGTGATTGCAGGTGCAATGTTTGCTGTAGGTGTTTATTATGCATTTATTAAACTCGCACCATATGTAAAAATCTCACCAATTAAACTATTTTATTACAGTATGCCTTTATTATTAATCATAGGTATATTTGTTGTTGATAAAAACTACTATGTAGCCGTTGCATCCATGATTGGTTTAACTTTAGGATACGATTTAGAAAAAAGATTTATTAATTACCAAGTTAAAGCACCCTTAAAGATTCAAATCATTAAATATGCCATAGGGATTATCATTGCATTTTTACTTAAAGAAGGTTTAAAAATGGTCTTTCCTTACACAACGGATAATGATTTACTCATGACTCAAGGGGACTTCCTTTGGGATGGTGTTCGTTACTTTATTTTATGTATTTGGTTATCTCTTGGTGCGATGTTTATCTTTAAAAAATTATTTCATAAGTACGAAGTACAATAAGCCTTTACTTTTATATACTTACGTGCTAAAATATAAACGCAATGAACAAAAGGAGTAGTAAGCTACTTATGGTACAAGAGACTTCGTGGTTGGTGAAAACGAAGCATAAGCCTTATGAACGCTATTTGGGAGCAAAAAGTCAGTCGGCTTTAACGACATTTGAGTGCTAGCAATGCTAGAACTAAGGTGGTACCGCGTAATTTTTACGTCCTTAGATTTTTCTAAGGACGTTTTATTTTTTTTCAAAAAAAGGAGAGATCTTTTATGAGATTTATGACTGCTAAGGAAATTAGAGAAACCTGGCTAAATTTCTTCGAATCTAAACACCACAAAGTAGAACCATCAGCATCACTTGTGCCACAAAATGACCCAACATTATTATGGATCAACGCAGGGGTTGCACCATTAAAGAAATATTTTGATGGTTCAGAAACACCTGTTAATCCTAGAATTACAAATGTCCAAAAATGTATTCGTACAAATGACATTGATAATGTAGGTAAAACAGCAAGACACCACACATTTTTTGAAATGCTTGGTAATTTTTCCATTGGGAACTATTTTAAAAAAGAAGCCATTGAATTTGGTTTTGAACTTTTAACATCAGAAAAATGGTTTGGTTTTCCAAAGGAAAAACTATACATGACATATTATCCAGATGATTTAGAAGCTAAAGAGGCTTGGATAAAATTAGGTGTAGATCCATCCCATCTTATACCAAGAGATGATAATTTCTGGGAGATTGGTCAAGGTCCATGCGGTCCTGATACTGAAATTTATTTTGATCGTGGTGAATCTTATGATAAGCGTGGTAAAGAGCTCATTGAAGAAGATCTCGAAAATGAAAGATATATTGAAATTTGGAATATCGTCTTTTCTCAATATAATGCAAAACCAGGCTTAGAAAGATCTAAGTATCCAGAATTACCAAATAAAAATATCGATACTGGTGCAGGCTTAGAACGCTTTGCATGTGTGATTCAAGGGACAAAAACGAATTTTGAAACAGATTTGTTTTACCCAATCATCAAACATACAGAAAAACTTTCTGGCATCTCATATAACGATCAAATGGCATTTAAGGTGATTGCTGATCACATTAAAGCTTTAACATTTGCTATATCTGATGGTGCTATATTATCTAATGAAGGACGTGGGTATGTCTTGCGCCGTCTTTTAAGACGTGCTTTAAAATACGGTAGAAAGCTCGGTCTATTCGAACCATTCTTATACACACTTGTTGATGATGTCGTAGATACGATGGGTGTATTTTATCAAAATCTTTATGATACAAAAGACATTGTTAAAAAAATTGTATTAAAGGAAGAACAAAAATTTTTAGAAACCATTAATGAAGGCGAAAAGCATTTGACAGAGGCGATGGATAAAGAAGGTAAACGTGTATCTGGTGAAACAGCATTTAAGTTATACGACACCTATGGTTTTCCTATTGAACTTACGATAGAATATGCTTTAGAACAAGGTGGTTCAGTTGATTTAGATGATTTTAAAGCACATTTAGAAGCTCAAAAAGCACGCTCTAGAAATGCACGTTCTAAAGAAGGCTCCATGAAAGCCCAAGAAGAAGCATATTTAAGCTTCAAAGAACCTTCTAAATTCATTGGTTATGATGTCTTGCAGGCAGAATCTAAGATTATCAAAGTTTTTGATCAAGGTATTGTTCTAGATCAAACACCATTTTATGCAACATCAGGTGGACAAGTCGCTGATCAAGGTACCATAAATGGTACAGAAGTCAAAGATGTTTTTAAGTTGCCTAATGGACAATTTTTGCATGTCGTTTCTGAAGTATTTGAAGAAGGCGATGAGGTTTTAGCGATTGTTGATGCTAAAATGAGACTTAAAACGATTAGAAACCATAGTGCAGCACATTTATTCCATCAAGCGATTAAAGATATTTTTGGTAAACATGCGAACCAACAAGGTTCACAAGTATCACCAAAAAGCTGGCGATTTGACTTTAATCATTTTGAGACTGAATCTGATGATCGCATTTTAGAAGTTGAAAAACTAGTCAAAACATACATCCATGAAAAACCACTTGATGTCATCATTCGTGAAATGCCATTAGAAGAAGCTAGAAAGATTGGTGCAATGGCTCTTTTTGGTGAAAAATATGGTGATGTTGTACGAGTAGTTGATATGGGTTGGAGTAAGGAATTATGTGGTGGTACACATGTTAAAAATACCAAAGAAATTATTGATTTCGCGATTGCAAGCTATGAATCCATAGGTTCAGGCATATATCGTATGGAAGGTGTAACAGGCACAGATATCAAAGATCAAATCAAACAGTATTTAGAACCACTCTATCAAGAAATTGCACTACTTAATGATAAGTTAAGTCGTTTATCTAAAAACGAAAAAGCACCTAAAGAACCCTTGCTTTTAGGATCATATCAAGATGTCTTAAACTTAAGAGCATATATTCATGATTTTAAATTACACATTAAAGATATAGAAAAATCTCAGTCAGAAGATATGAAAAAGAATGTCTTAACGAGACTTGATGATTTTATTGAAGATTATGATTCAAAAAGACAGCTTATCGTCACAAAAGATATTGATTCAAAAATCATCAAACAACTGATGGATGCTTTATATGATAAAATAAAAGCGGAAACGTTATTTATCGTCAACATTCAAGAAGGTAAAGCTACATTCTTATGTAAGAGCCAAACAAACGATGCACAAAGACTCATTAAACAAGCATGTGAGATTTCATTAGGCTCTGGTGGTGGAAAACCAGATCTTGCTCAAGGTGGTACACAACATCTAGAGTTGCTAGATCAAACCATAAAAACCATTAAAGAGGTATTATGAGTACATATTTTGGACTTGATTTAGGCAGTAAAACAGTAGGCATCAGCCTATCTACTTCTGGTGTCATTGCAAGCACATATCAAACGATACGCTTTAAAGAAAATGATTACCATGAAGCTGCTAAAATGGTATTAAAGCTTGCCGAAAAAGAAATGGTAGACACCATCGTTTTAGGCTTACCTAAGCATATGAATAATGACTTAGGCATACGTGGCGAGATATCGATGCAATTTAAAACTCTTTTAGAACAAAATAAAGCATTGAATGTTATTTTATGGGATGAACGATTATCTACAAAATCTGCGCTTTCAGCCATGATTAAAGGCAATGAACAAAGAAAAAATCAAAAACAAAAAAAGGATGAGCTCGCAGCAGTTATCATTCTACAAAATTATTTAGATTATATAAGGAGATCAAATACATGATTAAAGAAGATCAAATGGTCGTCACTTCACAAGACGGCGAAGAACAAGTATGTGACATTTTATTTACACACGAGCATAATGGTAAAAATTATGTTGTTTTTGAATTCGTTGATAGCGGCGAAGTCAGTGCAGCAATTTACAAACCAGGCGAAGGTGAAGATGAAGGTGAATTCTTCGATATCGAAACAGATGAAGAATGGGACATGTTAGACCGAGTTTTACAAGCATTCTATGACGAACTCGAACAAGAAGAAGACGAAGACGAAGAAGACTCAGAATCCTAATGAATTTATCGGCTTTAAAGACTTTAGCAACTGCCCATCATGTACCGATTATCAGTGATGAAGGGCTTTTGTTTTTGAAAAAAGAGATTGAATCAAGAAACATTAAGAAAGTATTAGAAATTGGTACTGCCATAGGCTATAGCGCGATTGCTATGGCTTCTTTTGGCTGTGAAGTTGATACATTAGAACGTGATGAATGGATGTTTGAAAAGGCACGTCTGCATGTAGAACAATACAATGTTGAAGATCAAGTACATGTGATTTTTCATGATGCACTCACCTATGAAGGACCACTTAGAACATATGATCTGATATTTATTGATGCTGCCAAAGCTCAATACCAAAAGTTTTTTGAAAAGTATGCTCCTTTATTAAATCCTAATGGTATTTTAATATGTGATAATTTATCTTTTCATGATTTAAAGCCTGAAAATGTTAATAGACACACAAAACAATTACTAAGAAAACTCAATCAGTTTAAATCTTTTTTAGCAAACAACAAAGCATTTCATACAACATTTTATGATGATGGCGATGGTATGAGTGTCAGTGTAAGGAGTAAATAATGAAATTTTTAGCAACCATCTATGATATCAATTCAATAAAAGATATTTTAGCATATGCTGATGGCATCATTCTAGGTCATAAAAGCATTGGCACAAGACTTACTCATAGCTTTGAAAAAGATGAAATTATCGAAGCTATTTCGATTACCAAATCGCTTCATAAAGAGGTTTTTATCCAAGCTAATCAATTATTTATGGATGACGAATTGTTGCTTTTTGAAGCTTTTATCAAAGAATTACCATTAAAGGATGTGAAAGGCATTGTTGTTGCTGATTTAGGCGCTTATCGTGTCTTAAAAAAGCTGGGATTTGTTGAAAAAGTAATCTATAATCCTGAAACACTTTTGACTAACCATTATGACTTTAATTTTTTAAAGCAAGATCATATACTTGGCGTTTATGTTGCCAAGGAAATCACATTAAGAGATTTAGAAGAAATAGGTTCCAAAAAGGCGTATCATATGTTTATGGTTGGACATGGACACTTAAATATGTTTTATTCTAAGAGACAGCTCATAAAAACCTACACAGAATATATTGATAAAGAAAACCTTTATCATAATACGCAAAATTTAAAAATTATAGAAGAAACAAGAGATCATGAGGCATATCCTATATTAGAAGATGATGCAGGAACGCATGTTTTTAGAAGTAAAGTGTTCTCTAGTTTAGATTATCAGAATGAATTATCATCTTTCGTGGATTATCTCGTTTTTGATAGCATTTTTAAAGATGATGCCTATCAAAAAAAGGTTTTAGCCTTATATCGTAATCAAGCACACAAAGAAACCATCATCAAAGACATTCAGGATGCTTATCAAGAAGCATGGGATGAAGGGTTCTTTTTCAAAAAAACTATTTATAAAAGTAAGTGATGACATGGTAGAATTATTAGCACCCGCAGGGGATTTAGAAAAATTAAAGATTGCACTTTTATATGGTGCAGATGCAGTATTCATAGGTGGTCAAAGCTTTTCTCTTAGAGCTAGAGCCTCCAATTTTAGTCTAGGTGATATCAAAGAAGCCACTCATTTTGCTCATAAGTTAAACAAAAAGGTTTATGTAACCACAAACATTATTCCACACAATGAAGATTTAGATGGACTGATTGAATACTTAAAAGCACTTGAAGAAAATGAAGTAGACGCGATTATCTCAGCATCTCCTTTTATTGTTGATATGGCATTAGCACATACCAACTTAGAGGTTCATTTATCAACACAGCAATCTGCATTAAACAGCGAAACTGTTAATTTTTGGTATGAAAAAGGTGTTAAACGCATCGTTTTAGCAAGAGAGCTTGACAAAAATCACATTAGATCGCTTAAAAAAAGAACTGAAGCGGATATTGAAGTTTTCATTCATGGAGGCATGTGCATGAGCTTTTCAGGACGTTGCTCTTTATCAAATAACATGACTGATAGAGACGCAAATCGTGGTGGATGTGCACATTCCTGTCGATGGAATTATGAGCTTATATCTAATGGGAAACCTATTTCAGAAGTGCCCTTCAGTATGTCTTCTAAAGACTTAGAAGCACTCGAACAACTACCACATTTGATAGATAGTGGTGTATCCTCTTTAAAAATCGAAGGACGCATGAAAAGTCTTCATTATATCGCAACCGTTGTTTCAACCTATAGAAAACTGATTGATACCTACCTAAAAGAAGGTAGAATCAATGATTACAAGCCTTATATAGATCAACTAGAAAAGGCTGAAAATAGACTAGCATCTTTTGGTTATCTAGAAGGTATGCCAGGTGTTGAACAACAACTTTTCTCATCAAGAAGTGAGCAACCTACTCAACTTTTTATAGGACTTGTTAAAGACTATAATCACGAGACTGGTATGATGACCATTGAACAAAGAAACCATTTTGAAGTTGGTATAAAGGCAGAAATCATGTTACCAGATGGCTCTATCAAGACATTTATAATAGATGAAATGTTTGATGATAAAAAGAAACCTTTAGATGTTGCAAGGCATCCAAAACAAATCATCACAATCAAAGTTCCTTTTGAAGTCACACCGTACGCAATGATGAGAAAATGCTCATGAAAGAAATCACTTTTCAAGGAAAAACCTTACATTATGTGATTGAAAGAAAAAACATAAAGCACGCTTATTTTAGAGCAAAAGATGGTTATATGCACGTGACTGCAAATAAACATATTTCTGAAGCTAAAATCATTTATTATATAGAACAGAAATTTGATGTCTTTTATCAAAGACTTGAACAAAGAAAAAAACTGACGGATCATAACACGCTTTATCTTTGGGGCAAGCCTTATCAAGTGCATGTCGAAACAGGTAAATTTCAGTATCACATCATTGACCAAGAGATATGGATAAAAAGACCTTTATCTAAAGAGCAAACATTTATCAGAGATATCTTAAAAAAAGAGATGCTAAAGCATCTACCATCTCTGCTTCAAAAGATTGAATATCAGATGACAATCGAACATATACCCTTATGCGCTATTGAATTAAAATATTTGAAATCTAAATTTGGAAGTTATCATAGAAAGAAGCATAAAATAACATTAAACACATATCTTGCAACACTAGATCCTATCTATTTAACTTATGTGATTTATCATGAATATGCACACGCAGTGGTTTTTAACCACTCCAAAGCATTCTATCAAGTCTTAGACAGATGGATGCCCAATCATAAACACATTCAAAAAGACTTAAAAAAAATAGCAATTATTTGAATAATATTGTATAATAATATAGATATTAAGGAGGTACACCAATGGCTGTTAAACAAATGTTTCAATTAACTCAAGAAGGTGTCGACAATTTAAAACAAGAACTTACTCATTTAAAAGATGTAAAGCGTGGTGAAAACCTTGAAGCTTTAAAAGAAGCAAGAGCACAAGGTGACTTATCAGAAAATGCTGATTACGATGCAGCTAGAAATGAACAAGCACGCATTGAAGCACGTATTTCTGAAATCGAAAACATCTTAAAAAATGTTAAAATCATTAAAACAACATCAGAAGATATCGTGAATATCGGAAAAACTGTTTTAGTTAAATTCTTAGCTTCAGGTGAAACGAAAGAATTTTATTTAGTAGGAACGATTGAAGCGGATCCAAGATTAAGAAAAATATCCGTAGAATCTCCGATAGGAAAAGCAATGCTTAATAAGCAAGAAGGCGACGTTGTTGACGTAAAAACTGAAACAGGTCGTATTTTCCAAATCGAAATCGTGGACATTAAGTAATGCCAGTTTACAAAAAATGTATACCAGATGCCTATGTTGCATCGATTTTTAAGATTGACTATGACAGACTTAAAAAACAAGGGGTAAAGACCTTGTTTTTTGACTTAGATAATACCATTATTGGTTACGATGAAGAAATATTAAGTCAGACACAAGTTGATTTTTTAAAAGCGTTAAAAAAGGATTTTAAAATTGTTATTGTATCTAATACAAGTCAGTCTCGTGTATCAACCGCCATTAAGGCACTTGATGTACCTTATGTGTATCATGCGAAAAAGCCTTTAAAAGGTGGCTTTAAGAAAGCACTTAAATTAGCAGAAGGTAAAAAAGAAGAGACAGTGCTTATAGGAGATCAACTCATGACTGATATCTTTGGTGCACATCGTTTTGGTATTCAAGGTATATTGGTTCAATCAGTAAAACGTAAATCGGATAGAAAAGTCACACAATTCAACCGAAAACTAGAAAAAATTATGCTTAAAAAAATAAAGAAATTTGAACCCAAACTTTACGAGGAAAGGCTACTTTCTTATGAAAGAGATCACGAGATGTGAGGGTTGTGGTGCTACTTTACAAGATATTGATCAACATAAAGTAGGCTATACACCTGATTTAAACAAAACATATTGTCAAGCATGCTATAGACTGATGCACTATGGCGAAGTCCAGGCACATTTTCACCCAGAGGATTTACCCTCATTACCAAGTGGGTCCTTGATTTTTATGGTGTCTAATATTTTACATATCGATTTATTATTTAGTTATCCAGTTTACAGATATCAACCAGAAGCAACGTTTGTTTATATCATCAATCAAATTGATTTATTACCACGAAGTACAAACCTTAACTATTTATTAGATCAAATCATCAAAAAAGCTAAAAAAGAACATGTTCCTTATCGTGACATCATTTTAATGAGTTCGAAAAATCCACATGATATTGATTTAATGAAAGATTATATTGAACAACATCCAACAGAACATGTCTATTTATTAGGCGTCCAAAATAGTGGAAAAACAACGTTATTTAAAGCCATCACAAATGATACAAGTGCGTTAGCATTCAAAAAAGCTGGTTTAACTCAAAATGTGTTATCAAAATCATATGGCAGACATAAGATTTATGATATGCCTGGCTTATATCAAAAGGGATATTTACATCAATTTTTAGGTTATGAGCAATATAAAAGACTTATACCAGATCATGAAATCAAACCAAAAATCTATCAAATGAAAGCCAATCAAACGATTATGTTAGAAGGGTTAATTGCATTTTCTATCATAAATCCAGTAGATGTTGTATATTATGGATCAGAGCAAACACATATCCATAAAACCAATAAAGACCGTGTAGACGCACTTTTAAATGATAAAGAAAAGCATTTTAAAATATACGGACCTTCATATGAAAAAAAGATATTTAAAATAAAAGAAGGTAAGTATCAAATAACATGTGCCGATATGGGGTTTTTCCATCTAGAAGGTCCTGCACATGTTGAATTAACGTATGTAAAAGATATGCATGTATCCTTATCGGAGGCACTTTTTCAATGATTGATGATATCAAAAAGATTGTATCTGAAAAGTTAAAAGATCATCAAAGTCGATTAAAACACGTTTTTGGTGTTTATGAAACTGCAGTTAAATTAGCGAGCATACATAATGTCGACATTGAAAAAGCAAGTATTGCAGCTCTTTTTCATGACTTTTCAAAATATGACCCTATTGAAGATCAAATCAAACATATGCCATTAAAACTGATTAAAGCATATGCAGACTATCCTGTCATCTATCATGCGATTGCAGCATCAATCGAACTAGAAATAAACTTTCATATCAAAGATCAAGATATATTAAACGCGATTAGATATCATGTATGGGGTAGACCAAATATGAGTATATTAGAAAAAATTATATTTGTAAGTGATAGCTGTGAACCAAACAGAGCATTTGATGATGCAAAATTCATTTACAAAACTGCAACAAAAGATTTGGATTATGCAGTTCTCTTAGCCATGAAGGCTTCGATTGACGATTTAAAAATAAGAAGACATTTAGAGCCAAGCGATGAACAGTACTTGGCATATAGATATTATTTGGAGGTAAACCGTGGAAAAACTAAACAAACTGATTGAAACACTTGAAGACTTAAAAGTAAAAGACCTAAAAGTGTATGATTTTGAAAAGACATCACCTTTTTATGATTACTTTATCATAGCAACCACCAATGAAAGACAAGGGAATGCTGCGATTAACTACGTCAAAAAAGCATTAGTCGCTGAAGAAATTAAACATATTGAAGGTAAAGGTGGTTCATGGATCTTAATTGATTGCCATGATGTCATTATTCATCTATTTAGAGAAGAAGATCGCATCTACTATGGATTTGATCAAAGACTATTAGGCATAAAGAGAATTAAATAATGTTTTCGTATGCATATGATTTACTGATGGCGGATGTAGATTACGAAGCCTTATTAGAACAATTTGAATCCTATTTAAAACCTCATGATTTTATCCTTGATGCAGGATGTGGTTCAGGTTACTTTTTACTAGAGTTAGTGAAGAAAAAATACCATGCTATAGGTGTAGATTTAGATTCAGATATGTTAAAAATCGCACAAGATAAATTAACATCTTTAGGACTTTTTACGCATCTTTATGAACACGACTTAAGAAAGCCACTCTATGGCGAGTTCGATGTCATTTTTATGATGTTTGATGTGATTAACTATTTCAAAGGTGCTAAAACAGTACTTAAGAACATGTATCAAAGTTTAGAAAAAGGTGGGCTCTTGATTTTTGATATGTATAAAGAGCATGTCTTAGACATCTATAGTCACTATGAGGAAGAGGATATTGAGCCTATTCCTTATCATTGGCAAATGACTTCTAAAAATCGTTTATTAAAACATCACATAACCTTTGAATCATCAGAAGATGACATTACACAATATGTATACCCACTTAATTATTACCTAGATATTTTAAAAGAATTAGGTTTTGAGTATGATGTAAAAGATGGTTTAGATGAGAGAAAACACTATATAATCGCAAGAAAAATTTAAGGACATTGTCCTTTTTTTTGTAGTAAAACGCATCATTATGTCTATGATTAAGTAGAGGTGATGAAATGAAACAGAAAATAAGTTTGGTGTTGATTTTAGTTTTGTTACTCTGTGTATGGCTTTATCCAGAAGAAGATGAGATAACTTATCTTAATGAAGAGGGAACACCATATACTATTTTTGAGGTGGAGGTCATATGTGATGAATTTTCTGTCAAGAAAAGTTATCTTAATGAAACGACACTTGCAACAGTTCTTGAGCTATCCATGCCATTATTACCTTCTTGCCCTATAGGGACACTTAATCCAAATCAAGTGATCTCAAGTAATCAACGTATTCATCTTACCCTAGAAACTAAAGAAACTGAAAACATACAAAAAGTAAATATCAATGAAGCAAGCTTTCAGACGCTAATTACCGTGCCAGGTATCACAGAAACAAGAGCTGCATCGATCATCATTTATAGAGAACAAAACGGCGATTTTCTTGATTTAGATGAACTCATTCATGTCAAATATATTGGAATTTCTACCCTTGAAAAAATTAAACCATATCTTACAATATCGTAATTTACATATTGAATGCTATGCTGTTTTTTTATCGATTATCAGTTTATTTGAACCATTATGTATGATAGTTCTATGTTTATATTTATATCTATTAAGATATCGGATAAGATGGTACTTTTTTGGCATTATGATGCTTTCTATCATGATGCTTTTTATCATAGCAACACCACCAAAAAAAGGCACAAATATTGAAGGTATTGGACGTGTTGTTGATATCGATGAAACACTTTATCAAGATATGGTTACGATAAAAATAGATTATAAGAAGTATCATCTTTATGTATCTAAAGGATCCATGAGTTTGGGTGATTCATATGTGATTCGTGGAAAGCTTGAGACATACCGAAAACAAACAACACCTTATGGTTTTAATGCTTATAGTTACTATTTGAGTCAAGGTATAAAAGGCTTTGTTATAGTGGATTCAAAAGAATTTTTAGATCATGGCTTTTCTTTTTATCATCTCAGACAACAATTTAAATCTTTATTAGAAACCTATAAGTCATCACCTTATATGACGCTATTTTTTTTAGGAAAAACAGATAAAGAGCATACATTTTATGAGATGTACCATGAGATTGGTTTAATCTTTCTTTTAAGTGCTTCGGGTCTACATATTTATGTCTTGATTTTTGGACTTAAAAAATGCATGAATGTTTGGAATGTAAAACAAGGCTATCAGGATTTAGCCTCTCTTTTACTACTTGGGCTTTTTTTATATTTGGATGCCTTTCAATTGGGCACACAAAGACTCTTTATTTTTTATCTAATGAGTGCTTTTTTTAGACATCAGAAAATACATATACAAAAACTAGATATCCTTCAAATAACTTTTTTTCTCATAGTGGTTTTTAATATTTCAGGGATTTATAGTTCGACCTTATTAATATTATATGTGCTCTTCAATGTACTTTATCTTATGGAGCCTTTATTAAGTCAGTTCAATGGTTACTTTAAACATGTAATGATTGCATTCATATGCCAACTCATCCTTCTCCCCTTTTTTAATGAAACATCCATTCTCCTTATTTTGTTGATGCCTATTTTCACGCTTTTCTTTTCGAAAATCTATACTTTTTTATTATGCAGTATCTTAGTTTTTAGACCTTTTGATGGATTGTTTATGAAACTCATGGATAGGTTCAATTATTTCCTATCAATGATTTTTGCAAAAGAACTTTCCATAGTCATACCAAGCTTGTCTTTATTAACTGGCATGATTTATATCTACTTTTTGGTGTGTTTTTTGAAATCAAAAAGCATCATTAATCGAATGACTCATATGTTACTTTTATTTCTTTTTGTCTTATTATTAAGCTTATATCATGAATATCGAACAAGCATCATGTTTTTAGATGTGGGTCAAGGTGATAGTACAATTATCACGCATGAGGGATGTGTGATAATCATTGATGCCTATGGCAATGTGACAGATACGCTTAAGTCTTTAAATTTAAACAGTATTGATTATCTTATACTGACTCATGCTGATCTAGACCATACAAGAGAAGCAGAAAACATCATATCTAAAACACATGTCAAAAAGCTTGTTTTATCTGCATATGGCGATTATCAACCATATCAAATGCCTACTAGTTATGTCAAAGCTCATGATGTCATCACATGTAAATCCTTAAATATAAATATACTAGGTCCTTTAAAGTCATATGACAATGAAAACAATCAATCTATTGTCTTGCAGTTTACATTGGGTCATCAAACTTTCTTGTTCACTGGAGATATCGAAAAAGAGGCAGAATTTGATCTTGCATCATTTTATCAAGAAAAGCTAAAATCAGATGTATTAAAGATCGCTCACCATGGCTCAATCACCTCATCAACAGATATGTTTTTATCTTATGTCTTTCCTAAAATAGCAATCATTTCATTAGGATATCACAACAAATTTGAATTTCCTCATGATGATGTATTAGATAGATTAAATAAATACCGCACAAAAATCTATCGTACAGACTATGATGGAACCATTATGTTTCTTCCTTCTAGAAAGAAGGAAAAATGGATAACCTATATACCATATTGATACTTATTTTGGTATAATATTTTATAAGAGTCAGGGGTGTTGATATGGCGGAGTCCATTTATTTATTTCATAGTACAAATGAGTTTTTACTCAATCATGCAATCGAAGACAAAATACAGTCTTTAAATGTCGATCCATTTAATGTCATGAAATATGATCTTCTTGAAACATCATCTGATGATGTTCTTGAGGATTTGCAAACAGTATCTTTTTTCTCAGAAAAGAAAGTGATTGTTATTCGCAATATTGAGGAAATTGAAAAAGAAGAAGAGTTTGTCATTAAAGATTGGGTTTCCTATTTAGAAAAACCAAATCCTGATGTCATTTTAATCATTCAAATGCCAGAATTATTAAAAGAAACAACGCCACTTGGTGCTGCGCTTTTTAAGTTTTCATATATTGAGAAAGTCAAAGATATGGAAAAGAAGGATTATCCTGATTTCATTAGGAATTTATTCAAAAAATATCAATACCAAATTACTGATGATGCCATTGAGTCTTTGTTAGAACGTACCAATTTAGATTTTAATTTGATTTATCAAGAAGCTGAAAAGCTTATGCTTTATGCATATGACACCAAAGAGATTACAGAAAAAGCTGTATTATTGCTTGTTTCTAGAAATCTAGAAGAAAATATTTTCGAACTTACCAATGCTTTATTATCGAGCAACTTAAATAAAACAGTAGAAATCTTTTATGATTTAGTTGCGAGAAATGAAGATCCACTACGTATCTTAAATAATATCGTTAGTAAAATAAGAGAATTAATGCATACCAAGCTTTTGCTTGAAAAAGGCTACAGACAAGATCAAATTGCTGAACATTTTCATATAAAAAGCGGTAGAGCATACTATTTAGTAAAAAACGCACAAGCTATTTCTTTTCAAGCCTTAGAAAATCACTTAAAAAAACTTTCTAAACTTGATTACGATATCAAGAGTGGTAAAATCGATAAGAAACTCGGCTTAGAATTATATTTGTTAGGAGTATAGGATGTTAAATCATGATCGTATTTTATTGTTTGATTTTGAAACAACTGGACTTAACCCTCAATTTGAACAAATTATTGAGATTGGTGCGATTGTTTTAGAAAAGCAAAGTGATAACACATATCACGTGACTGAAGAGTTATCAACACTTGTGATGTGCGATAAACCATTACCACAAAAAATAACTGACATTACGCATATTACAGATGAAATGCTTTTAAGAGAAGGCATTACCCAAGAAGAAGCTTTCCACCTATTTTTTAAACTATATCAAGATGAAAAGACATTACTGGTTGCGTACAACATCCAATTTGATTTGTCGTTTTTAATTCATTATTTTAGACGTTATTGGAATCCTCAATTCCAAATAAAAAATGACATACTCGATGTCATGGCTATATATAAAGATCGTCATAGATACCCACATCGTTTAGATCAAGCTGTAGCTACTTACCAAGTGGAAGTTCCAAATACCCACAGAGCATTAGATGATATTTTAGCTACCTATCAAGCATTACTAAAAATGATGGCAGAAAAAAATAATATTGGTAAATACATTAATGTGATTGGATATAATCCAACCTATGGTGTGAGCGGCTTAAGATTACCTCATGTGAGATATATCGCTCAAAGAGGTGGACAAAGAGAAATAGAAAATAGCTAAAAAAAAAGACACATCGTGTCCAATTTTTAAAGGCTATTAACTTTAAGTGCTAAAGCTGATTTATGTCTAGCAACGAAGTTTTTATGATAGATACCTTTAGCAAGACCTTTGTCCAATTTTTTATGAGCATTTGATAATAATTCTAATGCTTTTTCTTTTTCATTAGCTGCTACTGCACGTTCAACAGCTTTTACAGCAGTTTTAACGGATGACTTAAAAGAAGCGTTATTTAAACGGCGTTTTTCATTGGTTTTATTACGTTTGATTTGTTGTTTAATATTTGCCACAATTTCACCTCCCATATGCGCATACCTATTGTATCAAAACGATATTAAAAATGCAACAGTTAAGAGGAAATTATGGTAAAATGGTGATATAAGAGAAGAAGGAAGTATTGACATGACAACAGCGAATAAATTAACGATATTACGCGTCGTTATGATTCCAATCATGATTGTTTTTATCTATCTTGATGGGTTAAAAAGCCAAACTGGCTTTTTTGATATGACGCAAAGCAGATTGATTTTTACCATCTTATTTATGATTGCATCTTTTACAGATTTACTAGATGGCTATATTGCAAGAAAATACAATCAAATAACAACATTTGGTAAGTTCTTAGATCCAATAGCAGACAAAGTCTTAGTGATGGTAGCATTTTTATATCTTATGCTAGAAACACCGGATTTGGTTCCGCTTTGGGCTGTGATGATCGTGATTGTTAGAGAGTTTGCTGTCACAGGTATCAGATTGCTTGCAGTAGAAAAAGGTAACGTAATTGCTGCATCACCTTATGGAAAGATAAAAACAGCAGCAACAATGCTCGCATTGACAATGTTACTCTTTAATGGATTTTTATTACCTATATGGATATCAGAAATCATTTTCTATATCGCAATATTTTTTACAGTATTAAGTGGCTTTGATTATTTTTGGAAAAACAAAAAAGTGATTTTAGAAAGTATTTAAAGTAAAATAAGACAACATGTTCTATGATAAGACGGAGGTGCAAAAGTTCATGGATAAAGATAAACGCGCACAAGCCCTAGAGGCTGCAATGAAACAAATTGAAAAGCAATATGGTAAAGGTTCTATCATGCGTCTAGGTGATGAGGCTGAAAGAAATGTTGAAGCAAACCCATCAGGCTCACTAGGCTTAGATATAGCTTTAGGTATTGGTGGTTATCCAAAGGGAAGAATCATCGAAATATATGGACCAGAAAGCTCTGGTAAAACAACATTAGCACTTCATGCGATTGCAGAAGTTCAAAAAAGAGGAGGCTTTGTCGCATTTATTGATGCTGAGCATGCACTTGATCCCAAATATGCAAGAGCATTAGGCGTTGATGTCGATAATCTCATTCTTTCACAACCAGATACTGGCGAACAAGCATTAGAGATTACAGAAGCACTCATACGTAGTGGATCTGTGGACTGTATTGTCATAGATTCAGTTGCAGCACTGGTTCCAGAAGCAGAAATTAATGGCGAAATGGGTGATTCACACGTTGGCTTACAAGCACGCTTAATGAGTCAAGCAATGCGTAAGCTATCAGGAGCTATTTCAAAAGCGAATTCAACGGCTATTTTTATTAATCAGATTAGAGAAAAAGTAGGTGTAATGTTTGGTAACCCAGAAACAACACCTGGGGGACGTGCATTAAAATTTTACGCTTCAGTCAGATTAGAGATTAGACGTAGTGAGCAAATCAAAAATGCGACAGATATCGTAGGTAATAAGGCAAACATTAAAGTTGTTAAAAATAAAGTAGCGCCGCCATTTAAGTCCGTATCAGTTGATATTATTTACGGTGAAGGTATTTCTAAAGCAGGTGAACTTATTGATTTAGCGTCTGATTTAGATATTATCGGTAAGAGTGGTGCATGGTTTAGCTATCAAGGCGAAAAAATTGGACAGGGTCGTGAAAATGCAAAGCAGTACATTTTAGACCATCCAAACATTTTTGATGAAATTCAAAAGAAGGTATTAGAGCATTATCATATTACCTATAAAGCATAAAAAGCACAGAAATGTGCTTTTTTTTCACATAATTTGCATCATGGACCAATTAATTATTTAACAATTATATAATAAGATAGAAAAAGGGGGTTTACCATGGATACAACATATTTAAAAGAATTTATGGACATCTTAGCATTAGAAGACAAAGAGAAAGCTGTTTTGTTTGTAACTCAATTACTTGAAACGAATACGTTAGATATAAAAACACTTTATTTGTCATTGCTTGCGCCATCACTTACACATTTTTTTTGTACTGAACAGGATCAAGATGTGTGCATTTGGAAAGAACATACAAGAACAAGCATCATTCGCACCATTTTAGAGATAAGTTATCTTTACGTTCTAAAAAACATGCCAAAAAAACGATACCTATCCAAAAAAATCGTTGTTTTAACACCAGCATTTGAGCTTCATGAAATCGGAGCTATCATGAACACCCATTTTATGCTCCTTGAAGGACTCAATGCAACTTATATTGGTGCAAATACACCAAAACAAGAAATATTATCATCCATTAGAGCATATCAACCAGATTATATCGCGCTTTCTGTTACCAATCCTTATAATTTAGTTGTTACTAAGCAAACAATTGAAGATATTAGAAGATTTTTTCCTGAAGTTAAGATTGTTTTAGGCGGACAGGCATTTAGTCATCTCGAACCATCCTTAGATTTGACTTATGATTATTTACTTTTAAATTATGAGGACTTAAAAGAGTTTGCTAAGGATGTGAGAACATCATGAAACTCGCATTCCAAATTGCATGGCGCTTTTTATCATCCGCAAAAAGACAAACGTTAATCATTATCTTAGGGATTTCAGTGGGTGTATCCGTTCAAGTATTTATCGGATCACTTATTACGGGTTTACAAGATAGCTTAGTAGACACAACAATTGGTTCATCATCACATATAACAATCACACATGAAGAAAGTAATACATATATTGAAAATGTGACGACACATTTGGATTATCTTCAAGCTGAGAGTGATGCGTTTAAGGTGATTGCTCCTGTCTTAGATTTAGGCACAATATTTGAAAAAGGTGTTGAAAAAAAAGAAGTACTCTTAAGAGGATTTGACTTTGATTTAAGCAATCAAATTTATAACTTTCAAGACAAAATGATTGAAGGTAAGATGCCAACAGAGTTAAATGAGGTTGCTTTAGGTATTACGTTAAAAAATGATTTAGATATCAATCTTAATGACATGATTGATGTCGAAATATTTGGCGAACTAGAAAGTGTTAAAGTTGTCGGTTTCTTCGACTTTAATGTTGCAGTAATTAATCGCACATGGGGGATTACAACATTAGAGACAAATCAAGCTTTTTTGGATAACCCATTTGTTTCATCCATAGAAACACAGCTTTTTGAAGTGTTTGAAGCTGAAAACGTTGCATTATCACTAAGTGATGGTCTACTTAATAGAGATTTAACATCTTCAAATTGGATGGTTGAAAATCAAGAATTGTTAAGTGGTTTACAAGGACAAAGTATTTCATCATTAATGATTCAAGTTTTTGTCATAATTTCAGTCGTTTTAGGTATATCATCAACACTTGCAATTACGGTCATGCAAAAATCAAAGCAAATCGGCATTCTAAAAGCGATGGGCATCAAAGATAAAGATGCTTCCAAAGTATTTTTATTTGAAGGATTTATGTTAGGGGTCGGTGGTGCCATTGGCGGTGTCATCTTAGGACTAGGCTTATCTTATATGTTTACGACTTTTGCACTCAATCCCGATGGTACACCTGTTGTACCGCTAACAATTGATGCAGGCTTTATTCTTTTATCAGCAGGTATAGCGCTTTTTGCATCTACACTTGCTGCACTCACTCCAGCGATTAAATCATCAAAAATGACAGTCATCGAGGTGATCAGAAATGCATAATGTAGTTGAACTTAAAAAGATTAATAAAATCTATGGTGAAAAAACACCAAATCCGACACAAGTTCTCTTTGATCTCGATTTAAATATAGAAAAAGAGAGTTTTACGTCAATTATTGGTCAATCTGGTAGTGGTAAAAGTACACTTTTAAATATACTCGGCACTTTAGATCGAGCGACATCAGGGGATGTTATAATCAATGGTAGAAATACTAAGGAATTAAATAAAAATGAACTTGCTGAATTACGTAATGAAACGATCGGTTTCATCTTCCAGTTTCATTATCTATTGCCAGAATTTACAGCACTCGAAAATGTTTTATTACCTTATAAGATTTCAAAAAAGCCAATTACAGAGGACATCTTAAATAGAGCAAATGAGCTATTGGAGATTGTTGGATTAGCCAAAGTTAAGCATAATTTAGCGATCAATATGTCCGGAGGACAACAACAACGTGTCGCAATCGCAAGATCTTTAATGAATAGACCTAAAATCATTTTAGCAGATGAACCAACGGGTAATTTAGATAGCGATACAACAGAACAAGTCTATGAATTGCTAAGAACAATAAACAAAACTTTTAAAACAACGTTTATCATTATCACACATGATAGACATATTGCAGAAAAAGCAGATCGTATCATTGAAATCAAAGATGGAAGAATTCATCTTGACATTAAAAACAATTAAAAGTGGGCAACCACTTTTTTTCTATATATTAAGTTTTTCTTAACTTAGGTAGATATCATTGATATCTAGCTTTTTATTGTATATAATCATCTTGCAACAATGAAATTTTCATGAAAGGTTTGATGGAATAATGAGTATTGTTTTATGGGTTATTTTCTTTTTATTTGCTGTAATCTCATTTGTTCCAGTCATTAGACTCGAACAAGTTAAATCAAATCCCAAATATCGTATTCTATGGTACCTAAGTATCAGTGTTTTTTCATGGAGTATTTTTACAGGATTAAAGATGATTGTATCTGAACCCTTTTTCATATATTACTTCACATTAATTACTTACCCTATTATCTTTGTAATCTCATACTATATATATTACACATTATCTATATATATGGGGCGACATATTAGAGGCTGGTTTCATTTATTTGCTGCTATCTTTTTTGTAGCGAATGTCATCATTTCGATGACGAATCCATTACATTTTTTAATGATAAAAATTCCACTTTCAGACACAATCACTTTGGATAGCTTTGCATTAGTCGAAAGAGGTATCTTCTTCATGATTCATTCTGTCATATGCTATCTATTATTATTGACAGGATTTGTGCAAGTGCTTATCTATTTATATAAGAAATCTAAGGAAAGAAAAGAAAATATTTTTCCGTTCCATCTCATTTTGTTTTCTGTTATTTTGGGTATTTCTGTGAATTTAATACACTTGTATGTGTATCATTTCACACTAGATCCAACGTATTTATTTGTTGTTTCAGTAACATTCGCATTATATACAATCATCTATAAAAGAGATTTTAATATCAATTTATTATCAACATCAAAACAATTTTTACTTCAAAGACTTAGAGAAATGTATATCATTTCAAATCATGATGGAGACATTGTAGAACTATCACAAAATTTGATTCAAAGATTTCAAATTAATCCTGAGCAATTCACACATATCAATCAATTTTTCAATTATTTAAGCGAAAAAGCTATCATCTTTGAAGATTTTAACGCGTTAAAAAATGATATATTTAATGATCAAAAAATCTATTTGAATATGCATCAAGAATCATTTAAGATTAAAAAATTTAAAGCTAAAGGTCTTATGACGCTTTTATATGATGAAACAAGACATATGAAACTGCTTCACGAAATTGATTATATGCGTACACATGATCTTATGACTAGTCTATATAATAGAAATTATTTTGAGTCTAGGCTTAATGAATATGAAAAAATGTTTGAATCAGTAGGTATCATACTCATTGATGTAGATGGCCTAAAGCAACACAATGATATCTTAGGTCATCATTCAGGTGATCAGCTTATCATTAGGTTTTCACATATCCTTAAAAAGCTAAATCTCGTTTATAAAGATACACTTATTTTTAGGTTTGGTGGGGATGAATTTATTATCATCTGTCCTAATGCAGCACAAGAGCAACTTCGCTTAATGGTTCATTTCATTAAGGAAAGAACAGAAAATAAAGATCCAATTAAACATATAAGTTTCTCCTATGGATATGCAGTAAGAGAAAAAAATAATATTTCAATTGTTGATCTAATTAAAGAATCAGATATTAAGCTCTATGAAAGAAAATCAAATAAAACTGACGAAAAAGAGATGCTCAAAGAAGCTTTAATAAAAGAAAGTCATTCAAATCAAGTATAAAGAAAAAGATGTTAGTAGTTTTTTGTCTACTAACATCTTATCATTTCATGTTGGCTCTTTTTATTATACAATAGGCTTTGGTGTTATATTTTCTAGCGGATATAAGACATAAACTGTTTTAGTAATTGGACTACCAGCACTTGTGAATGTATAATCTACCTTTAAATAGAGGTTAGCTTCTTCAACAGTAACAAACCATAAAGGTCTTACAGGTAATTCATAATTGAAGATGATTCTAAACACACGATTGCTGGTAGTTAAATTTTGGGTCGTCCCCAGGGATCTAATATTTGTCCATGGCGTCTGCAATAGAGGTGTCACAGATACATTGTTAATTGAATATCCTTCTTTTGCTTCATATCTTAGATTAAAATCATAATAGCCATTAACAAGTACACCTTCCGTATTTTCTTCAGGACTCTTTAATGCGACCCATTCAATATGAAGTAGCAGTGCATCAATGTCATCATACGAAATAAAATCTTTGATGTATGTTGTTTCTTGAGTGACTTCAACATCAAAATGTACTTTATTATTTGTTGTATATGCACCAATATAAGCCGTTAAGATCAGTGTGATAGGTATAATAACTAAAAACGCTGATAACGCTATTTTAATTCTATATTGATGCAACCATTTCCAAAAGGATGGCTTAACTTGTTTATTATTCTGTTTTTTCATCATTTCACATAAACTCCTTCGTGATGTATCTAAATTATATTATACACGAAAAGGAAAAAATTACCACAGTTGGAGTCACGTTTCTTGATTGACTTAAAGACTTAAAATAGGGTATAATAAAGTGGTATTAGAAGTATATGACAATTTGATGATATCAGTTGTTAATAATAAAAAAATATGGAGGTGTTAGAGATGCTATATATCATAGCGCTCAATGCTGTTGAAGCAATCATCTCCGGTTTGCTAATTGCAATTTTCTTTGTTCTAGGTTTCTTCATTCGTGTTTGGCAGCACGAAAAAAACCTAAAAGCAACAAAAGAGATTGCCGAAAAAATTGTTGAAGACGGAAAAAAAGAAGCTGAAAAAGCAAAAAGAGAAAGTGTTTTAGAAGCAAAACAAGAAATTTTTGCGTTACGTAAAGAGTTTGATAACGACATGCGTGAACGCAGACAAGTTGTCGTGAATCTTGAAAGTAAAGTTTCACAACGTGAAGACACGTTAAATCGACGCGCTGTTCACCTAGATAAACGCGAAGAGACCTTGGCATTACGTGAAGAAAAACTTGAAGAAAGAAGACAACAACTCGAACAATTAAATAGCAAAGCGGAAGAAGTCTTAAAGCAGCAAGAAGAAAAATTAATGGAGATTTCTGGCTTCACTATTGATCAAGCTAGAGAAATCATCATGGCAAGAGTAAGAGAAAGCCTATCAGATGAAATCGCTACTTACATCAGAGATGAAGAAGAAAAGGCTAAAAACGAAGTACAGGGACGTTCTAAGGAGTTGCTGGCACTTGCAATTCAAAAATATGCAAGTGAGACAACAACCGAAAGAACTGTATCCGTTGTTGATTTACCAAACGACGAAATGAAGGGTAGAATTATTGGTCGTGAAGGACGTAATATCCGCACTATTGAAGCATTAACCGGTGTTGACCTTATTATTGATGATACCCCAGAAGCAGTTGTACTTTCTGGATTTGACCCGATTAGAAGAGAAATTGCCAAACGTGCATTAAGTACGTTAGTATCTGATGGTCGTATTCATCCAGGACGTATTGAAGAAGTTGTAGAAAAAGCAAGAGTTGAAGTGGATATGTTTATCCGCGAAGCAGGTGAAGATGCGGTATTCAAAGTAGGTATCGGACGTATTCATCCAGACCTTGTTAAATTATTAGGTCGCTTAAGTTTTAGAACAAGCTATGGCCAAAATGTATTAAAGCATTCGATTGAAACAGCATTTTTAGCTGGCAAGCTTGCAGCAGAAATCAATGAAGATGAAATGTTAGCAAGACGCGCAGGATTACTTCATGACATTGGAAAAGCCGTTGACCATGAAATTGAAGGTGGTCACGTCGAAATCGGTGTGAATCTAGTCAATCGTTATAAAGAACCCAAAGAGGTTATAGATGCTATTGCATCCCACCATGGAGATAAAGAACCTGAATCTATCATTGCAGTTTTAGTCGCTGCCGCAGATGCATTATCAGCAGCTAGACCTGGTGCACGTTCAGAATCTATGGAAAATTACATCAAACGATTGGAACAATTAGAAGCCATTTCCAATGAAATTCCTGGTGTTGATAAGTCTTATGCAATTCAAGCAGGTCGTGAGATCCGCGTGATTGTTAAAGCAGATCAAGTCGATGATCTATCAACATTCAAGGTCGCTCGTGAAATCAAAGAACAAATTGAAGAAAAGATGACATATCCAGGCACTATAAAAGTCACAGTCATTAGAGAAACACGAGCAACAGATATTGCAAAATAAGAGGCTTTTTGCCTCTTTTTGTTAAGTAGAAGGGAGTACCTTATGAAAGTCTTGTTTATTGGTGATTTGTATGGTAAACCAGGATTAGATATGCTAGAAGCTTATCTACCTGAATTAAAAGAAACATATAAACCTAATATTATTATCCTCAATGCAGAAAATGCTCATTATGGACGAGGGATTAACTTAAAAATCTATAAAGAAATCATGTCCTTAGGTATTCATATGTGTACAATGGGTAACTGGGTTTGGGGACATAAAGAACTCTTTGAGTTTATTGATGATGCCAATATCGTACGCCCCTTTAATTTCCATGAAGCACCCGGACAAGGTGCCAAAATCATCAATTATAATGGACAAAAACTTTTGGTGATTAATGCACTAGGCAGAACATTTATGAACGCAAATATGGATGATCCATTTAGAGGTATCGATCAGATTTTAGCAAATCACGCATTTGATTATGCACTTGTTGATATCCATGCAGAAGCTACTTCAGAAAAAGTTGCATTAGGTCATTATTTGGATGGCAGAGTAAGTGCAGTTGTTGGCACACATACACACATACCTACAGCAGATGAAAGAATGCTACCTAATGGTACACTCTACATTACTGATGTCGGATTAACTGGACCTTTAAATGGTGTGATTGGTGTTACAAAAGAGATTGTTATTGACAGATTTTTAAATGGTTTTTCTAAGCCCAACGAAGTTGCTCCTGGTCCAAAACAACTTAATGCAGTCTTCATGGACTTTAATAAAAAAACAATTGAAAGAATTCATAGAGAAAGCGAAACAGTATAAACCATACTGTTTTTTGCTGTATAATGTGTATAGGTGATCGAACATGAACAACATAGATATTGAAAAATATTTTAAGCCAGACTTAACAAAGGCTCGTAAAAGAAGTAAAAAAACAATTGAAGAATTATCATTTGAGCTTTCTGATGCTCATACAAAAATAGGTGTCAATAAAACTTATCAAATCCATACATATGGATGTCAAGCCAATGAGGCAGATTCAGAAACCATGGCAGGCATCTTAGAACTCATGGGTTTTACTAAGGCACTTGATGAGGCAGAATCCGATGTCATTATTTTAAACACGTGTGCCATTCGTGAAAATGCAGAAAATCGCATTTGGGGTGAACTAGGAAGACTAAAAACCTATAAAAGACAGAATCCTGATCTAATCTTAGGTCTTGCTGGCTGCATGGCTCAAGAAGAAAATGTTGTTGAGCGCGTCTTAAAGAAATATCAACATGTTGATTTAGTTTTTGGTACACACAATATTTATAAACTCCCTGAGTACATTGAAACAGCCATGTTTGCAAAAGAGCGTGTCATTGAAGTTTATTCTCAAGAAGGCGACATCGTTGAAAACTTACCTAAAGTGAGAAATCATCATTTTAAAGCATGGGTCAACATCATGTTTGGCTGTGATGAGTTTTGTACATACTGCATTGTCCCATATACAAGAGGTAAGGAACGTTCAAGATCTAAAGATGAGATTATTCAAGAGGTCAAAGAACTTGTTAAACAGGGGTATAAAGAAGTTACTTTACTTGGACAAAATGTGAATGCATACGGTAAAGATTTTAAAGACAAAAACTATACCTTTGGGGATTTATTAAGAGATTTAAATGATACGGGCATAAAGCGTATCAGGTTTACGACCAGTCATCCACATGACTTAGATTTAAAAACCATGGAAGCCATAAGAGATTCTGAACATGTCATGCCATTTTTCCATTTACCAGTTCAATCCGGATCTAATCCCATATTAAAAAGAATGAATAGACATTACACAAAAGAATCTTATCTAGAAAAACTTAATGAACTTAAGCGTGTTGTCCCTGGTATTTCAGTAACAACAGATATTATCGTAGGGTTTCCAGGAGAAACAGAACAAGATTTCTTAGAAACGATGGATTTAGTAGAAAAAGCAGATTTTGAAGGTGCATTCACCTTTGTGTTCTCAAAACGTGAAGGCACACCTGCAGCAACGTTTGAAGATAACACACCAGAAGAAATCAAGAAGGAAAGACTTTATATTTTAAATGAAAAAATTAATCAAGGTTATTTAAAAGGTAGTATGAGATTCTTAGGTGAGACAGTCAAAGTGCTGGTTGATGGTGTCTCAAAGCACGATGATACAGTTCTAGCTGGATATTCAGAGCATAATAAACTTGTTAATTTTAAAGGAGATTCATCTCTCATAGGTCAAATCGTAGAAGTCAAAATCACTTTAGCGAAGACATGGTTTTTACTAGGTGAGCTTGTATGACAGAAAAAGAAAAGCTTATAGAAATGCTAAAAAATGATCCTGATATTCAGCGCTATAAAAGAATAGAAGCTCATATCAATAGCAATAAAGAATTGAAGCGTAAAATGGCTGAACTTAAGGCACTTCAAAAACAACTTGTTAATGCAAAATATATCGGTAAAAAAGATGCAATCTTGTCTTTTGAATCGAGGTATCAAGCACTTCTAGATGACATTGAAAACTACCCGCTCATGTCAGATTATATGGCTTTACAAAGCGACATCAATGATATGTTGCAAGCCATCGTAGAGATCATTGAAACAGGTATTGAAAAGGATTTCGAATAAAAAAGGCTTTCATAAAGCCTTTTTCATTTAAAAGAGGTGAAATAACTTGTAAAAATGACGATTTCATTGTATCATTAAAGAAAGAGTTGTGATGGAGGTTAGCTATGCCAAGATTAACAAGAGATAGTCAAATTACAGTAGGTAATAAAGAGTTTAAAGTAGACGATTTACTGAAAACAATTGTTTATTTACCGGCAGTAAATGTCAAGGCTTTTTTCATGGAAATTGGTTTAACCATTCCACGTGAATTAAGAATGTTTGTTTTAAGAGAAGTCTTAAGAGAAAAAGTGATTGAAACAAGAAAATCAAGACTTACTTTAGCTGATGAGTTAAACTATAGACTTTCATGGTTCACAGAATTTACTGAAACACAACTAGAAAATTTAATTGTCTTCTTTGATGATGCAAAAATAAACAAAGATTTCTTAGAGGAATTTTGGACCGACTTACTCAACTACATGGTAGATAAGCAAGTACCACCTAAGGATATTAAGAAATTATTAGACCAATCCATTGAATATGTCAAAAAGGTTGGCTTAGAACTTCCTGATATGAAAACATATAACCGAGAACTCAAGGATTTATTCTTTGATAGTTTCGGACGTATTGATGGCTTAGCACCTCAAAAATTTAGACCAGTACTTTATAAATCTTCAACATTAAATGAGATTAGAGATTTAGGTACGAAATATGATGTAGATGTGCCTAGAAGATTAAAAAAATCAGAACTTGCAGATATTATTGTTCATGAGTTAAAAGATCGTGGCCAACTCAACGATGAACTCGAAAAACAAATCAGAAGCATGTCTGTTTTAGTGATGCAGCGATTTGCAATTGATCACGACATTAAAGCATCGACTGAACTTAAAAAGGAAGAAATTATTGAGTATATTTTAGCAAACGCTAAAGAAACTAAAGAAGCATATTTTATTCCAGATTCACCACACGTCTACGAAAAAGAAGTTGAAGATGTAGCTCAAGAAATTGAAGAAGAAAACGTACCTGAAGAGCCAGTCTTTGAAGAAGTAACAATTGAGGAAGAATCACTTGAATCAGTCGATGAAGAATCGATTGAAGATAACGAAGAAGTTGAAACAATTGAACCTGTGGATGAACCTATCGAAGTCATTGAAACCGTGGTTGAAGAAGCACCAAAACCTACTAAGGTTATTGAAAAGACGACTGCAGTTTCAATGGATATTTCAGAAATCGTATCTGAGCTTAGACGTTTAAGAGAGGCAGTTGAACATGTCGTTCTTGAAGAGGAAGCACCACAAAAACAGGTATCAGAAAAAGAAGTGAAACCTATTATCTTAAATTCAGCTGAATTTTATGGCACACCTAAATCACTCAAAGAAGTTGTAAAAAAAGATGAAGCGGAAGAAAGAGAACGTTTCATTGAAGAAAAGAAAGCAGCATCTACGATTGGTACAGGTAAGACCGAAGAAGAACAAGATAATCAATTACCAGGTGAAATTAGATTCTTTGGTAAGGTGTTTAAAGGTCTAGGAAAATTCTTATGGAAACTACTTAGAGTCTTACTCAAGATTTCACTCATATTAATTGCTGTGGTTGGTGTCTTATTTATCCTATATGCAGCACTTACACACTTTGTTAATATACCATTCCTAGATAGCTTCAACCAAACATTAAATGGTCTCTTTGGACTCAACATATTAGATAGGGCACATGCCATCTTGCAAGGCATTTTCCCACAAGCTTAAAATAAAAAAGGGGGTCAACCATGGATCGACAACAGTACACCCCAATGATGCAACAATATCTCGAAATTAAAGAAGACTACGCAGATGCGCTAGTCTTTTTTAGATTAGGTGATTTCTATGAAATGTTTTTTGACGATGCTATTTTAGCATCCAAGGTTTTAGAAATTGCACTAACAGCTAGAGATGCTGGTGAAAAAGTACCGATGTGTGGGGTACCTTATCATTCGGTTAAACCATACATTCAAAAACTCATTGAAAAAGGATTTAAGATTGCCATTGCAGAACAAGTTACCGAACCTGGTAAAGGCTTAGTGAAGCGAGAAGTTGTACGCTTAATTACACCAGGTACAGTCTTAGAGGATGGTATTTTAGACGCACAAACAAATAACTTCATTGGAAATATTTTACTCACAGAAAAAGGATATACCGTGACATATGTTGATTTATCAACAGGCGAATCTTTTTTAAGAGATCACTTATCCAAGAAGGAAGCCATCGATCTTATATTAAGCTTAGATATGAGAGAAATTGTTGTACCTTCTCATTTTGATTCATACATCGTTGAGACTTTACAAAAACAAGAAAGGCTGATTTCTTTCTTTGATATTATGGATCTGACAGACCAAAAAATCACAGAGCATCTTGAAAGAGAACAACGAAGAGCAACATCACATTTGCTCAACTATTTAACTCAAACCCAAAAACAACACATCAGACACTTGATGCCTTTTCAAGTCATCCATCAAGTAGGTCATATGCATGTGGATTATCGTGTCAAAAAGCATTTAGAAATTGATGAGTCACTTGTATTAAATCATCAAACAACCTTAGCATATTGGCTTAATCGTACAGAAACAGCGATGGGATCTAGATATTTAAAATCAATCTTGAATCACCCACTATATGATATCGATGCACTCAATCGAAGATATGATATGATCGATGCACTCACACCATACCGTCCTAGAGAAGAAGTTTTAGAATCTTTAAGATATATCTACGATATTAACCGTATTGTAGGTCGTATCAGCTTAAATACACTTAGTCCAAAAGATTTATCTCAGCTTTCAGAAACCTTAAAGCGTGTACCGTATTTAAAAGAAGCACTTAAAGGTTACAATCATCCTTTAATTGATGAATTAATATATTCAATGGATGCCCATGAATCACTTCAAGCGTATTTAGAAAAAGCAATAGAAGATCATCCACCACTTGTTCTAAAGGATGGCGGTTATATCAAAAGAGGGTTTAATGAAACACTTGATGCTTTAAGAGATGTTGACCTTCATGGACAATCATGGCTTTTAGAATATGAAGAGGCCGAAAGAGAAAAGACAGGCATTAGAAACCTTAAAGTTGGTTATAATCGTGTATTTGGTTACTATATCGAAGTATCTAAAGGCAATCAATCACTTGTTAAAGATAGTTTTGGTTATGAAAGAAAACAAACTTTAGCCAATAGTGAAAGATATATAACACCACTACTTAAAGAAAAAGAAGACGACTTATTGCATGCTAAAGAAAAATCGATACAACTCGAATACGATTTATTTAAAGAGATTAGAGATTATACATTCACCTTTGCACATTCTCTTCAAGAATTAGCACTCCAAATTGCTCAAATTGATGCATTCTTGAGTCTTGCTATAGTTGCAGAAATGTATCAATATAAAAGACCTAAACTACATCAAAAAAGAGATGTAAAAGTGATTAAAGGACGTCATCCTGTAGTTGAAAGATTTACAACCTTTGTCTCAAATGATGTCATCATGAAAGAAGGCGAAATATTTTTAATCACAGGGCCAAATATGAGTGGTAAGTCTACATACATGCGTATGTTTGCTGTGATATGCTATATGGCTCAAATTGGTTCATTTGTACCAGCGGAACTCGCTGAACTACCTATTTATGATGCCATCTTTACACGTATAGGCTCATCTGATGATTTATCAGGTGGTAAATCAACATTCATGGTTGAAATGGTTGAATCGAATGAAGCATTAACACATGCGACCAGTCAATCATTAATATTGTTTGATGAAATTGGACGTGGCACAGCAACGTATGATGGTATGGCACTTGCTCAAGGTATGATTGAGTATATTCATGAAAAAATAAAAGCACAAACACTTTTTTCTACACACTATCATGAACTGACTCAACTTGAAAAGTCGCTTTCAAGATTAACGAATTTTTGCGTTAAAGCAAAAGAAGAAAATGATACGATGGTTTTTCTTCATCATGTGGAAAAAGGAACAACGGATAAATCTTATGGTATTCAAGTGGCATCTCTTGCACATTTACCAAAAAGCCTTATTCAAAGAAGTAAAGACATTTTATTGAAACTTGAAAATAAAGAAACCAAGGTGTTACTTGATTTGTTTAATTATGACGCGTATGAAGAAGCAAACCAAGTATTAAATGCTGAAGAACTTGAAGTTTTAGAGGCCATTGAAAAACTCAACACAGATCAAATGACACCACTCGATGCTTTAATTCTTTTAAAACATTACCAAAACCTTCTCAAAAAATAGTAAGAGGTATTTATGTCAATCATCAGAAAGATGGATGCAAAACTCGCAAACATGATTGCTGCTGGAGAGGTCGTTGATCGTCCGGCATCAATTCTAAAAGAACTTGTTGAAAATGCGATTGATGCACATGCAACTGAAATTACCATTGAAGTCTTTGATATGGGCATGAAAAAGATTGTTGTCACAGACAATGGTGACGGCATGGATTTTTCTGATGCACATTTAGCTTTTGAAAGACATGCAACTTCAAAGATTAAAGATGAGACAGATTTAGCTCATATTGGCACCTTAGGCTTTCGTGGAGAAGCACTTGCAGCCATTTCATCAGTATCAAAGATTCAATTAAAAACAAGACAAAAGGATCAAGATGGTATCATGGTCATCTATCATGGAGGACACCATATTAAAGATGAAAAGGCGGCACTTAACGTAGGTACAAGCATTGAAGTCTATGATCTTTTTTACAATACACCAGCACGCTTTAAATACATTAAGTCAGAGTTTGCTGAAAAAGCTGCAATAATGGATATATTTGATAGACTTGCACTTGCAAATCCAGATATAAGAATGAAACTCATACTTGATGGCAAACTTACAAAACAGACCTTTGGCAATTTAGATCCATATAGTTTAATTGATCAAATCTATGGTTCAAAATCTACTGTTGGTATGGTGACATTAGAAGAGACTTTCCAAAAAATCAATATTAAAGGCTACTTATTATCGCCACAAATGACACGCTCAAGAAAAAAGGATATTTCGATTTTTGTAAACGGTAGATACATCAAAAACTATGCACTCTCACAAGCTGTGATTGATGGCTATCATAGCTTACTTATGGTAGGAAAATATCCTATTGCTATGATTTATTTAGAAATGGATCCTTCTTTAGTCGATGTCAATGTCCATCCCCAAAAATATGAAGTCAAATTTGTTAATGAATCACTTATTGCTTACCACTTAACCCAAGTGGTACATCAAGCACTCACTCAAAGTAATCATCCAATTCCTGAATCATTTAAAGTGATTGAAAAAAGATTTAAAGAGGATGAAACATATCAAAAAATTCAATTTGATTTAAGTGAAAATCAAGAAAATTCAAAACTCGAAGAACCTAAAACACTTCATGATTATCAAGCACCAAAGCTACCTGAAATGTATTATGTGGGTACAGTTTCAGGTACTTATCTCATTTTCCAAAATGAGGAAGGCATGTACATGATGGATCAGCATGCTGCTGAAGAACGTATCAGATATGAATACTATTATGAAAAGTTAGAGCATCCAATATGGACGAGTCAAGCATTACTTTCTAGTTATCCACTCTATATCACAAAAAGTGATATGGATATATTAAAAGTACATTTAAAAGATTTTGAAACGCATGGATTTACCTTTGATGAAGATTTTCATTTGACAGGCAAACCGCTTTGGCTTAAAGATTCAGAAATGGATCTTGCTGTTGAATCGATGATTCAAATGCTTGATGAAAAAGGATATATTGATCTAAAATCACTCCGTGATGCATTAGCTAAAGATATCAGTTGTAAAGGTGCCATTAAGGCGAATCAAGCCTTATCAAGAGCTGAAATTGATCATTTAGTCAAAAGATTAAAATCTTGTCAAAACCCATATACTTGTCCTCATGGAAGACCAACGCTCATAAAACTTTCCTATTATGACATTGAACGGATGTTTAAACGGGTGGTCACATGAAAAAAATACTTGTTATTGTAGGGCCAACAGGTTCTGGTAAAACACGACTATCTATCGAATTAGCTAAAGCATTTCACGCTGAAATCATCAATGGAGATTCTGTACAGGTTTATAAAGGACTTGATATTGGTTCTGCAAAAATTAAACCATTAGAGATGCAAGGAATAAAACATCATTTACTGAGTATAAAAGATCCAAAAGAACCATACAGTGTTTATGAGTTTCAGCAAGATTCAAGACGTCTTTTTGAAACCATAGATTTACCTATGATTGTAGGTGGTACGGGTTTATACATCAAAGCATCACTTTATGATTATGAATTTATTGACCCTAAAAGAAATGATCATTTTGATGACATGTATCAGTCTTACTCAAACGATCAACTCTATGAACTTTTACTTAACTATGACCCACTGATAAAAATTGATCCTCAAAATAGAAGACGTGTCTTAAGAGCATTAGAGCATGCGATAAACGGCACACCAAGATCTAAAAAGCATAAGAAGGATCACTTGTTATATGATGCTTGTATCATCTATTTAGATTTAGAAAGAAATCTTTTAGAACCAAGATTAAGACAAAGATTAGATCAGCAAATAGAAGAAGGTTTTATTGAAGAAGTTCAAGCACTTATGGACCAAGGTATCTCAATCAATGCGATTGGCTATAGAGAGCTTGAAAGATATCTCAAACAAGAAATTTCTCTTGCAGAAGCAAAAGAACAAATTATTCAAGTATCGAAAAAGTTAGCGAAAAAACAAAAAACATTCTTTAAAAATCAAATGCATCCTATCATGCTTGACGCGATGTCAAAGACACTCATTGATGATGCGATTCATATTGTTTCATCTTTCTTAAAGGAGGTATAATCATGCGGATATTTTTAATTGGCATGCCAGGATCAGGAAAGACCACAATTGCTAGAAAGCTTGCAGAAGCACTTAACTATACGTATTTAGACCTAGATGGTCAAATAGAAAAAAAAGCACATATGTTTATTGAGGAAATATTTGAAAAATATGGCGAAGCAAAGTTTAGAACGCTTGAAACAGAAGCACTTAAAGAGATCAATCAAGATGATGCAATCATCGCATGTGGTGGTGGGATTGTCACTGTAAAATCTAACAAAGCACTGATGCAAGGCTTAAAAATTTATCTAGATACAGATTTAGATGTCATTACTGAAAGATTAAAAGAAGATTATGTGAGACCTTTACTAAAATCAAAAACGCTTGAACAGCTCTACGATGAAAGATTTCTAAAATATCAAGATTTTGCTGATGCGATTGTATCAAACAATTATGATATCGAACAAACCGTTAAAGTCATCTTAAACTATTTAAGAAACGAGGAATATAAATGAACATTTATATGATATCAGGACCGAATCTCAATATGCTTGGTAAACGTGATTCAAAACTTTATGGATCTCTTACTTTAGAGGAACTATATCAGCTTATTTTAGAATCCTTTCCAGATCATAGGTTTTCGTTTTATCAATCTAACCATGAAGGTCAAATTATTGACATGATTCATGCGCTTTCTGACGAACCATATGATGCACTTATTATTAACCCAGGTGGTTATACTCACACATCAATCGCTATAAGAGATGCACTTGAATTATTATCGATTCCTAAAATCGAAGTTCATCTCTCAAATATTGAAAAAAGAGAACCATTTAGGAAAACTGACCTTATCAAGGATGTCTGTGATCAAAGGTTTATGGGCAAAAAAGAAAAAAGTTATATAGAAGCTATCGAATATATTATTAAAACGTACCAAAGATAAGATGATTTGCATTAAAAACAACTAAAAATGATGTGCTATCATCTTTTTTTGTTGTTTAAATCGAGCCTTTCATGTATAATGAAAACGGCAAAAACTTGAATTTTAAGGAGCGAATTTATGATAAGTACTAATGATTTTAAAACAGGACAAACGATTTTACATGAAGGTAATATTTATTCAGTCATTGAATTTATGCATGTTAAACCAGGTAAAGGTGGCGCATTTGTTAGAACAAAACTTAGAAATCTAAGAACTGGTGCAGTCACAGATTATACATTTAACGCAGGTACAAAAATTGAGCGTGCACAAATCGATAAGGTTCAAATGCAATACTTATATGCAGATGGTGATAAGTATGTGTTTATGAATAATGAAACTTATGAACAAATCGAAATCCCAGGTTATCAAATTGAAAATGAACTCAAATTCATTTACGAAGGTTTTTCAGTTGAAGTTATGTTCTATAACAATTCAGAAATTTTAGGTGTTTCTCTTCCTGATAAGATTGTACTTGAAGTCAAAGAAACAGTACCTGGTGTTAAAGGCGACACAAAAACAAACGCTATGAAAGATGCCATCATGCAAACAGGATTACTTGTTAAAGTACCTATGTTTATTGAAGAAGGCGAACGTATTATTGTCAATACCAATGATAGTTCATACGTTTCAAGAGAAAAGTAATCGAAAAATTAGAGATATTGATCTCTATTTTTTTTCGTCTTTTTTTATCTATGATAAAATAAAGATAAGGAGTGATTATATATGACATTAAATCGTATTGAGCAAATCGCGATTCCTGTTCATGATATGAATCGCGCAACATCGTTTTATCAACACATCTTGGGACTTAAATATCTTTTTTCAACAGGCAACATGACATTTTTAGAATGTTCAGGCATAAAAATTATGCTTGCAACACCTGAAAAAGATGACAAAGCCTTTTTAGGATCAATTATTTATTTTGACGTTGATGATATTCATGCATCCTATGATGAACTTTTAAATCAAAATGTAGAACTACTCTCAAAACCACATGTTATATCAGAATCTGAACGTTCAAAGACATGGATGTGCTTCTTCAAAGATAGTGAAGGTAACACACTTTCACTCATGAGCAAGCAAACTAAATAATAATTACGCCATAAAAAGGATGCAAGATGAAGCATCCTTTTTCATTTAAAATAGACATCTAAAAGCAGTATAAATTAGAAATTTATGTTATAATACATTAGGTGAAAAAATATGGAACGTTTAAACAAAGTTTTAGCACAAGCAAATATAGCTTCAAGAAGGAAATCTGAAGAGCTCATCAAAGAAGGTCGTGTCAAAGTCAACGGAGAAGTTGTTACTGAACTTGGCTTTAAAGTTGAAAAAAATGATCGTATCGAAGTTGATGGTAAAGCCATTGAGCGTGCTGAACATCTTTATTTTTTACTAAATAAACCAACAGGGTATGTTTCAACAACTCAAGATGAAAAAGGACGTCGTACGGTCCTTGATTTACTTTCTGATGAAGATAAAAAGGTAAGACTCTATCCAGTTGGTAGACTCGATTTTGATACAGCAGGTTTATTATTACTTACCAATGATGGTGAGTTCACATTTAGAATGACAAGACCAGAGCACGAGATTGAAAAAGAATATCTTGTACGTGTAGAAGGTATTGTTATAAGGAAAAAAATAGTTCAACTTCGTAAAGGCGTTATCATCGATGAGGATTATCTTGCCGTACCCAAAGAAGTTAGATTGATTGAACTCAATAAAGAACACCAATCAACCCTATTATCTATCACGCTCACTGAAGGTAAAAACAAACAAGTTCGAAAGATGTGTGAAGCAATTGGACATAAAGTGAAAAAACTCACACGTGTTAGATATGAATTCTTAACATTAGAAGGTGTTGAACGTGGTAGTTATCGTCCTTTAAAGATACATGAAGTTAAAAAACTTTATGGTCATTCGACGATAAAATGAAAGAAATTGACCTTAACAATAGATAAATCTATGTTATAATTAAACATGTATGGAGGAATATCATGCCAGGATACAAGTTAGCCATTGATGGACCAGCAGGATCAGGCAAAAGTACGATTAGTGCGCTCATTGCAGAAAAATTGGGATGGACACATATTGATACTGGCGCTATGTATCGTGCAGTTACACTTATGGCCATTGAACTTAATGTCAACTTAGAACAAGAAACTTCATATCGTTTTTTAGAAACTGTCAATATTCATTATGACTTAAATCGTATCTATATCGATGATAGAGATGTGACTGAAGCCATCAGATCTGAAAAAGTAACTCAAAATGTATCCCTCGTATCAAGTTTTCCATATGTGAGAAAAAAACTGGTGGATCTTCAAAAAAAGGCAGCTGAAAAAGGTAATATTGTCATGGATGGTCGAGACATCGGTACTGTTGTTCTCCCCCATGCAGATTTAAAAATCTTTTTAACAGCAAACGTTGAAGAACGTGCAAAAAGAAGACTTAAAGAACACCAAAAAAAGGGAAAAGAAGCACCGATTGAACAAGTCATGCAAGATATCGCGCAAAGAGATGAAAAAGACTCAACACGTAAAGAATCACCTCTTCGCAAAGCTGACGATGCAATCCAATTAGACACAACCCATTTAACCATTGAAGAAGTGGTTAATAAAATTATAGAGTTAACCGAACAAAAGGAGAAATAGACATGGAGTTTAAGTTATTGAAGGTGGGCCAAATCGTTGAAGGTACCGTCATCAAAGTAGAAGAAAATACGATTTATCTTGACATTCAAGATCGTACAGAAGGGAAGATTCATTTAGATAACTATGATCGTCCTGCACCTGAAACGTTTATTGGATTTGTCAAGGAAGGCCAAAAAGTAAAGGCTAAGGTTCAAAAAATAACAGATGAACCTGCACAAATTCTTTTATCACGCTTGCCTCTACTTATCGAAGAAAAATTTGAAAAGGTTCAGGCTTTAGTTGAATCAGGAGAAACCGTTAAAGCCAAAGTCCGCCAAGTTTTAGATAAAGGTCTTGTTTTAAGTTATTTAGATCAAGAAGTCTTTTTACCCTACAGTCTTTTAGATTATGATTTAGTGAAAGAAAAAGAAACACTTAAAAATAAAACTTTAGAAATTCAAATCATTGAAGCAACTCAAAAAGGACGCTCTAAGCGTATCGTTGGTTCAAGAAAAGCTATTTTTGAACGAGAAAGACAAGAAGCATACGAAAAACGCATTCAAGCAAGACAAGATGAACTTGAACAAATCAATACTGGTGATGTTGTTAAAGGGATTGTTGATAAAATCGAACCACATGCAGCAACGATTCGTTTTGAGCATGTTGTAGGACTTCTTAGAATTTCACAGGTTTCTCATTATCGTATTGATAAAATTGATGATGTGTTAAAACTTGGTGATGAGATTGAAGTGAAAGTCATTAAGAAGGAAGGCAATCGTTTAGATCTTTCTATGAAGGCTTTACAAAAAACACCTTATGAAGCTTTTTATGAAACACATAAAGTTGGTAGTGAAGTTACCGGTAAAGTTTTCCAAAAATTACCTTTTGGTATCATTGTAGAAGTTGCTAAAGATGTTCGTGGATTACTCCATAAAAATGAATTTTCTTGGAATCCAAACGACAACTTTGAAAATTATGTCAAAATTGGTGATGATATCACATTAGCAATCATTCAGTTAGATCCTAAAAAAGAACGCATCGCACTCTCTAAAAAAGCTTTAGAAGATAATCCATGGAAAAATGTTACAGTTAAACGTGGTGATTTAGTTAAAGCAATCGTTGAAGAAGTAACTAGAGATGGGCTTATCGTATTAGTGCAAGGCGTTGAAGCACTTATTCCTAATAATGAATTATCCAATGAAAAAATTGGTAAACCAGAAGATTTATTTGCAAAAGGTGATGAAGTAGATGCAATCGTTATTGAAGCAAATAAAGATACTTGGTCCATGAAGTTATCTATCAGACGTATTTTAGAGCAACAAGAACGTGCATCTTTTGAACAATATTTAGAAGATGACGAAAAGGATCAAGGCACGACTTTAGGTGACCTTTTCGAAGACACATTTAAGAAGACAAAAAAACAAAAATAAAAAGTAGGTTTTATTATGCCTTATAAGGTAGCAATCGTTGGCCGTCCAAATGTTGGTAAGTCGAGTTTATTTAACCGTCTCGTTGGTTCAAGACTCTCGATTACTGACGATCAGGCAGGGGTAACCAGAGATCGAATCTATGCCAAAGCTGAGTGGTTGACAAAGAACTTTAGAGTCATAGACACAGGGGGCATCGACATTGGCGATGCTCCTTTTTTAAATCAAATAAAAGCACAAGCACAAGTCGCGATGGATGAAGCAGATACCATCATTTTTGTCGTTGATGGTAAGGTTGGACTTGTTGATAGCGACTATTATATTGCAAAACTTTTGTATAAAACAGAAAAACCTGTTATACTCGCAGTTAATAAAATAGATGATATTTCGCAAATGCAAAATACATATGAGTTTTATGCTTTGGGCTTTGGCGATCCTATCGCTATATCATCGATTCATGGTATAGGTATCGGTGATTTATTAGACAAAACAATATCATATCTTAAAGAGGAAGAAAAAACATACGATGATTCAGTCATATCATTTTCAATCGTAGGTAGACCTAATGTTGGAAAATCATCACTTACAAACGCTATTTTAGGTGAAGAACGTGTGATAGTTTCAGAAATATCAGGGACAACCACAGATGCCATTGATACACAATTTAGAAAAGATCGAAAAGACTATGTCGTGATAGATACAGCTGGGATCAAAAAACGTGGTAAAGTCTACGAAAATACAGATAAATACAGTGTTTTACGTGCCTTATCAGCGCTTGAACGTTCTGATGTCGCACTTCTAGTCATTGATGGCGAAGAAGGTGTAATTGAACAAGATAAACATGTTGCAGGCTACATTTCTGATTATGGTAAAGCTGTTGTCATTGTAGTAAATAAATGGGATGCTGTTGAAAAAGACGATAAAACCATGAAAAAAATGGAAGAAAAAATCAAAGATGAGTTTAAATTTTTAGATTATGCGGAAGTAGTGTTTGTTTCTGCAAAACATCAATCCCGCATTCATACGATTTTTCCTGCCATCAATCTAGCATTTGAAAACTACCAAAAACAAGTTCAAACAAGTATTATTAACGATTTAATTAATGATGCAGTCGCTATGAATCCAACACCTATCTTTAATCACGGAAAAGCACAGTTTAATTACACAACACAAGTCTCAATTAAACCGCCCACATTTGTACTTTTCGTAAATAATCCAGACTTTGTCCATTTCTCATATCTTAGATATTTAAATAATCAAATTAGAAGTGCTATTGATTTTACAGGTACACCGATAAAACTAATTTTAAGAAAGAAGGCATAATATGAAGATGAGCGTCCTTGGTGGCGGTGCATGGGGAACAACCCTTGCTCAAACATTGGTAGATAATGGTCACGAGGTATTAGTTTATGATTTGAATCCTTCACATGTTGACCAAATCAATCAACATAAACATCCCTTTTTTGGGACAATATTACCTAATCAAGTCAAAGCTACAAACAACATAGATGATGTTGTAGCCTTCTCAAATTACTTTTTACTTGCTATTCCAACAAAATTTGTGAGAACAGGCTTAAAGGATCTAAATCCTAAACTTAAAGTACCTTCTATATTTATTAATGTATCAAAAGGTATTGAACCTGATACATTAAAACGTGTTTCAGAAATCGTTGAAGAAGAAATTGATGAAGCACATTTAAAAGGATTTGTTGTCTTAACTGGTCCCTCACATGCAGAAGAAATGATTTTAAGAAGACTTACACTACTTGTCGCCGCTTCAAAAGATGAAACATTATCTAAAGAAGTACAACATATTTTCTCTAATGAGAATTATTTAAGAGTCTATACTTCTAAAGATCTTATCGGATGTGAGGTAGGTGGCGCTGTTAAAAACGCTATTGCTGTTGTTTCTGGTATTTGTACAGGATTAGGCTTAGGTGAAAATGCAAGAGCTGCAGTCATTACTAGAGGTATCGTTGAAATTGTTCGAGTTGTTGAAATGCTCGGGGGCACCAAAGAGACAGCTTTTGGTCTCACAGGTATAGGAGATTTGATTGTGACAGCATCATCAGAGAATTCAAGAAACTTTACAGCAGGTAAAAAGATTGGTTTAGGCCTGTCACAAGAAGAAATTTACCAAGAGACAAAACAGACCATAGAAGGTTTTAGAACCATTGAAGCGATGCATCAACTATCACTTAAAAATGGCATTGAATTGCCTATGATTAATGCTGCTTATGAAATTATTTTCAATCACGGCTCAGTTGAAGAAGGACTAAAAAAATTATTATCAAGAGACTTAAAATCAGAGGATTTTTGATAATTTGCTTTATAAAGCCATCTATTCAGCATAAAAAACGTCTAAAAGTTTGCAAAAACAATAAAAATTTGTTAAAATATAATCACTTTAAGGAGGATATCAAATGAACAAAACAGAATTAATCGCTATTATTGCTAACCGTGCAGAAGTTACACAAAAGGTTGCAGAAGACGTACTTAAAGCTTTCACTGATACAGTGTCTGAAACTTTAGGTAGACGTGGAGAAAAAGTTGTTGTTACAGGTTTTGGTACTTTTGAAGTAAGAAATCGCGTCAAGAGAACAGGTAAGAACCCAAGAACTGGCGAACTCATCACTGTTCCTGAGCAAAAATCACCAGCATTTAGAGCAGGCAAATTATTAAAAGAAGCAGTTAAATAAGTATGAAATGAGAAAAAGTGCTTAGATTAAGTGCTTTTTTTTTATATTCGTCATTTATGAAAGACTTTTTTATTTTGAATCTTGTTATAATGAAAGAAAACAGGCAAAATTGGGGGCATTTCATGAAAAAATCACTATTATTAGTCATATTTTTATGTTTGGCTATGTTTATTTTAGGATGTGAATTAGAGGATCCTGATGAAGACGCATCAGGAGTAACAGTTGATATTTTGGATGGTCAAAGTGAGATTGAGGCTGGGCAACTTACTGCTGGTGAGTGGAATGATCTTGAAAACTTTTTGTTTTATCAATCGTTATTTTTAGCATCTGAACAAGATGAAAAACCTTTTTATAACTTTCGAACACATCCATATTTTCAATTGAAAGAGATGCTTAAAGTTCACGTTATCTTCGAAGAAATAAATGTACCATTTGTTGAAGTGATACTTAAAAACGAACTAGATGAAACCATATATCAAGGTATCACAGATATATTTGGCAAGGTATATTTTTTTCCAAGTCAAACTGAGATGAACAATATAGCTTATATTTCGCTTGATGTAGATGGTGTCGTTATTATTTATGATGAAACCATTACTAATGATATTTTAATTGACCTAGAAAATCTACTTATATTGCCAGAAACAAACATCATTGATATTATGTTTGTCATTGATACAACAGGTTCTATGGGTGATGAACTTTCATACTTACAAGTTGAAATTGAAGATGTTATGAAGAGAATTCAAGAAACATTTTTAGATGCTGATATTAGAATCGCATTTCTCTTTTATAGAGATATCACAGATGACTATATTACAAGATGTTTCGACTTTTCAAGTGATATTGATTCACAATTAGAACATTTAAAAGATCAATCAGCTGGTGGTGGTGGTGATTTTCCAGAAGCAAGCGAAAGAGCACTTTATGAAGCGATGAGAAAGAATTGGACAAAAGGACATTCGACCAAATTACTTTTTCACGTGGCAGATGCACCACCTCATGAAGATCCCGAGTCAATGATGATGTACAAAGAAACCCTCTTAACTGCATTAAATAAAGGTATCAAAATTATACCGGTTGCTTCATCCGGTGTTGATAAACTCACAGAATTTCTTATGAGAGCAGAAGCGATGCTTACTGGAGGTACATATGTATTTTTAACCAATCATTCTGGTATTGGTCATGAAAAAATAGAACCTTCAGTGGGAGCATATGTTGTGGAATACTTAAATGATCTACTGGTTAGATTGATTAAAACATATCACTCAGGTGAGATATTCGATAAAATCCCCTTCAATCAACAGAACCAACAAAACAACTCAAATTGAGTTGTTTTTTTCACATAATCACGAAAAACCAGGACATTTATGTTAAAAAAAGCAATTTTTAGTATAAAATAAAATTAGAGGTGATGATCTATGAGTATCTTTATCAAAGCACTAGAAAATGATTTAGATTACGTTAAACGTCATTTTTCACATCTAGATATGGTTGATGAAAAGAAAAAAAGCTTACTTCATTATGCTGTTCAAGGTAGTGCTGTAGAAGTGATACAGTACCTTTTTGACTTAGGTGTCAATGTAAACATGACAGATGAGCATGGTGAAACGCCTCTATTTGACTGTGCTAGAAAAGGAAAGCTTGATATTGCTAAAATGCTTTTAAGCAAATTTGCATCTGTGAATATTGAAAATAGACAAGCAGAATTACCCATTCACCTTGCAAGTTTCAAAGGCGATTTAGATATGATCAAGCTGCTTATCGAATCAGGTGCCTTTTTAAATAAAAAGACAAATGAAGATAAATTACCTGTTCATTATGCAATCTTAGGTGGCAAGCATGACATTGTACCCTATTTACTAAAAGAAAGTAAACAATCATGGTTTATGAAGGATTTTCATAACAACTCTCTTTTACACTACGCAACGAAAACTTCAAATATTAAAATGATTGAGCTTTTACTCAATCAAAACCTTGATCCAAATGCCCTAAATGATCAATTTGAATCACCGATCTTTAATGCTGTAAGATTTGGAACAATCGATACAATTCGAATGTTACTCTTATCTGACGCCTATATCGATATAAGAAATAGACGATTTGAAACACCGATTGATACTGCAATGATTTATGATAAAGAAAACATCTTACAGTACTTAAACGAATACATGCTTTCACCTAAGTATGAAAGACTCGTTCAAAAACAAGCACTTTCAGTTGCAGTCCTTAATAGAGATTTACCTTATTTAAGAAAATTGATTGAAAAAGAAACACCAATGAAAAAAGATCGTCTACAAAAAACAGCATTAGATTATGCAAAAGAATATAATTTATCATTATACATTAATATGTTAAGAGATTTAGAAATACATAATTAAAAGGATTAACCTTCGCGGTTAATCCTTTTTTGTGAAATATTTTTTCGCATATAATTTAGGTGTTCGTTTGACTGTCATAATACCCCAATGTTTTTCAGGCTCATCAGGTTCTTTTGAGCCTTTCCAAGGTTCATCGAAAGCCTCAAATAGGAACATAGGTACTTGGTTTTTTTCTGACCAGGCAACAACTTTATCCAAATAGAACTTCTGATTTTCTTCGGTTGCTTCAGCGGCATTCATTTTTTGATTAGCTTTAGTTGCCCAACCATATTCAGTGAAAATGACTTGTTTATCTGGAAATTGACTCGTGATATCCTTATAATCTTGAACGGTTGCATGAAATGCTTTTTTGATAGGTACTTTAATCCATAATGGATAAGAATGTATAGATATGAAATCTACGACCTTAGCAATAGGCTCACCATACAGTTTAAAATAATGCGCACCTTCACAAAATGTCACAGGTTGATTAATTTTCTTCTTTAAATAAAGAACATGATTCGCTAGTTTTTCTGGTGCCATTAAATTGCCATGCCAATCAGAAGTGCATTCATTACCTACAGAAGCAGCAAGAACGATGTCACCATATGTGTTACATAAATCAGCCAAGAGATCAAGCTGTTCATAGTTTTTAACCTTGTTCACTTTGATTTCTTCATCTGTCTTTAATCCTCCCCATGGACAGTTTGGATTAGATATTTCACCTCTTGGTTCTACACCTAAAACGACTTTTAGAGGTAGTTTCGTATCCTTTAAGACTTTTAAAACAGTCTGAGCATGAACGTATGGATCATACATTCTAATATAATCAAAATGTTTTGATAGTAATGTTAAGTCCTCTAATACTTCCTCATAAGATGGATATATTTTTTCAATTGGGCTTTGATTTTCACGATAGCCAGAATAGCAAATAGCACGTCCAAATGGAATTATTTTCTTCATCATTTATCTCCTTATAAAAAGAACAGAATACCAATGACACTTATTAAATTACTTAATACGTGAACAATGATTGGTACCATGATATTTCGATTGTTTTTTAAATAAATATAACCAAACACAAACCCCATCACAAAATATGCGACACCATTGACTAACGCTTCTAAAATTGATGCTTCACCAAGTAAATGAATTGCCCCAAAAATAAAGGTAGATACAGCTAAGGCTACTTTATCATTGCTGATAAGTCCAAAGATTGCTTTTCTAAAAATGAGTTCTTCAACAACTGGTCCAATGATAACTGCAGATATAAATATAAGCACAATACCATTTGATCTTAACGCCTCAACAATAACCTGTTGGTTTAATGAGTCACCTTGCGTTATATCAAACTGTCTTGCTAACTGTGTTGAGATGAAATTAGCTATAACATTACCTAATATGATATAGACATAACCTAGTAGGATACTAGGTAAAACAGAAGCTTTCTCTTTTTTAAAATCCAAAAAGTCTTGCTTAAGTTCACTTCTTAATACAATGATTACGCCAGGAATTAATGCAATATAAACGACTAAATTGATTAATGATAATCCAAAACTACTTAAAGTTCTAGCAGAGCCTTCAAGATATGTGATGACTTCATAAGAAAATCCTACAGGTTTAGCTTGACTATGAGCAAGTACAACTCTAATTTCTACCGCACCATCATCCCAATATAATACACTTGAGTCTAAATCAACAAATTGATCATAACTTGATGTCTTAAAGGTTTTCACGTCATCAATTGTTTCATAGAAAAAAGCATCACTGTAGCCATTATATGGATTGACAACAATGTAAAAGTCAATTGGGTAGCCAGTTGCTTCAATGATTTCAACGCGATCTTGATAAGCTTCTTCATAAAGTGAATAGATGTTTTTTTCAATAAACGTTATGGCATGTGTATTTTGTGCAACAGTTTCTAAAACACGTTCTTGTTCATTATACGTCACCATAAGTTCATCAATTTCAGATGCAACTAGATAGACGATGGATGTAAAAATATACATCACCAAAACATAAATTAAAATTGCATAACCAAAAGGTTTTTTATTTTCTGGTTTTTTTCTTTCTTTTCTTTCTTTGATTTCTTCTTTAAAGAGATCTTCAAATTCAATGATGTCCCTTTTATTGTTCATGTTTATCACCTTATTCTATTATAATAGAAAAAGGCTTTATTGCATACAAGAAGTATAAATATGTGATAATATAGAATAAGAAACAAAAAGATTGAGGGTGAGGTTATGGTTGAAATTTTAATTGCAACACATAACAAGCATAAGGTAAAAGAATTTAAAGAAATTATTAATCGAGAAGATATAAAACTCATGTCTTTAGACGACTTAAATGATCAAGATGACGTCATTGAAGATGGTTCGTCTTTTTTTGAAAATGCATTGATTAAAGCAAAGTATTATGCTAATAAATATCATAAAGTGACGATTTCTGATGATTCAGGGCTCGTAGTTGATGCATTAGATGGTAGACCAGGCATATATAGTGCAAGATATTCAGGTCTTGGAGATCTTGAAAACAATAAAAAAGTGCTTGAAGAAATGAAGGACATTGATCAAAGGAAAGCACGTTTTGAAGTTTCAATCGTTCTGTGTTATCCTAATGGTGTCTATCGTCATTATGAGGGGCAAGTTCAAGGTTATATAGCAAATGATATTAAAGGTAACCAAGGTTTTGGGTATGATACCATTTTTTATGTACCTGAGTATCAAAAAACATTTGGTGAGATTGATAGTTATACCAAACATTTAATCTCTCATAGAGGTGTCGCTTTAAGAAAATTCAAGGAGGACTTAGATGAAATTATTAATCACATCTGATGTTCATGGAGACCTTGAAGGGTTAAAAGATGTTATCAAAAAACATCCTGATATCACACATCACATCAACGCAGGTGATATGTGCTTAGATCCAAAATTATATGAGACATATCATATCATTACTGTTAAGGGAAATAACGATTTTGGCGTTGATTTACCTTATCATCGTTTACTAGACATTGAAGATCACATGATTTTTTTAAGCCATGGACATTTAGAAATGGTTAAATTCGGTTATGAGAGACTCGTTGTTAAAGCTAAGATGTATCAAGCAAAGCTCGTGATCTTTGGTCACACACATCAAAGATATTTAGAAAAAATAGATGATATGATGATTATAAATCCTGGTGCTTTAGGTGATTATAACAGGAGTTACGCGATTTATGAGAATGGACAAATAACATTTTATAAGAGGTAGAAGATGGAACACACATTACTTATTCAAGAAAGAGCAAGCAAAGCATTTAAAGTCAAAGAAGAGGATGTCATTGTTAAATCAAGATTATTAGGTGGTATGAGTCATCTTACTTATCAAATCGAAATTAAAGGTGTTGATTACACCTATCGTATTATTGGTAAGGATGGTAATCTATTTGTAGATAGAAACATTGAACTTAAAAACTTAGATATCATCAAGCCCTTAAATATTAATAATGAAACAGTCTATTTTGATGTAGAAACAGGCGATAAAGCTGCTAAATTTGTTCAAGGGACTGTGCTTACTCAAGTTGATTTTAAACCACACTTAAAGTCTGTGGCTGATACCTTAAAAAAGCTACATGGGTCAGGTTATCAACCAGCATCTGATTATGGATTAATTGATCGACTTAATTTATATGAAACATATATTGAAGAAAAAAAAGACTTATATCTTGATTTAAAATCAAAATGGATCAAAATCTATGAATCTGAAAGAAAGCATCTGCCTAAAGTATTTTGTCATAACGATGCCCAACGATCTAATATGGTCATCGGACCATCTAAGCTATATCTACTGGATTGGGAATATGCTGGATTAAATGAATTTTATTATGATATTGCAAGTTTTGGTAATGTACACTTTGAAGATGCACTCCTTCTTTTAGATGTTTATCTTGAAAGACCCGCAACAAAAGAAGAACAAGATGCAGTGAGATTTTATCGCATGTTTCAAGCGCTTCAATGGCATTTAGTAGCTACAAGAAAAGATAAAATCGGATTATCTGAAGTTTTAAAATTTGATTTTAATATGCTCGCGCAAAAATATTTAAATTTAGCACTTACCTTATATCAAGAAATCAAAGGATGATGAAAGTTTGAGATTAAGTGATATTCAAAAACTAGCTAAAGAACCCCATAGTCTACCAGTTATCAAAGACTATCTTAATCAACCGCTTAGTCAAACTGACTATCAAGCGGCTTTTAGCATTTATTTTGAGATTGCTATCAATCATGAACTCTATCAGCTTGTCTATGATGAAGGCATCATATTAGCAAAAGAACTAGAAATCCAACAAGATACACCTTACACCGAAAAGATATATAAGCATATAATGACTGCAGCACTTTATTTAAATCATATGGATGAAGCAAAATCATTTATGGATTTGCGAAAAGAAAAGCTTCCAGTCATGAAACAATATCTTTATCATTTAGATGTTATAGCTTATAAAAAAGCACTCTCTTTACCATATTTAGAAGATATCTTACGCATCTTAAAGGATGTCATTCCAGATGATGTAAAAATCTTTTGCCACCAAGAACTCTTTTTGATATATCTAAAAGATCAACACGATGAAATGGCTTTAAAGAGCCTTTATGAACTCTATAATTATGATTTAAAAAAAGAATATTTGTTTGATGAGCTAAAGCTTTTGATGCGACTTGGTCGTATCGATGAAGCTATTGAAAAATCGCTAGCTGAACTGAAACTAAAAACTGATATGCGTGTCATACTTATCTTACTTGAAGCTTATATCATCAAAGGGGATTATCACAAAGCATCAACATTAGAAACAGAAAATGAGTCATCCATCGACTCATTTGATGATGAAGACAGAAAAAAAGCATATGAGCTTTTGGTAAGTCTTTATCAAAAAATGGACAATAAACCTTCTGTTGAATACTACACAAGAAAACTTAAAAGCATATCAAAACAAGAATCAAAAAAAGTAAAAAAAGAAGAAGTTAAAGATGATAAAGAACAAGTGGTTTATGTTGAAAAAGTGCATGAAGAAAAACCTAAACATAAACACATTGCTAAGCAACTTGATGATATTTATGAACTTATATTATATGCACATTTAATTGATGAAAAACTACCTCTTAGAGATTATTTTCGAACATTCTTTATGTATTTAGATAGTTTTATCAAAGTTAAAGAACATATCATTTACTTAAAAAACCAAGCATCAAATCTTTTCTTTTATAAAAAAGAACGTCTTTACGATAAAACAGTCCTTCATCAAACGCTAGAGGATACGATATTTTCACATATCTTAAAAACAGGACAAGATATCTCTGAGGAAACTAAAACATTAAGATTTGATCATAATATTTTGACAGGTAAATCTTATGATGAAGAAGTCAAATTTATCTATGGATTCCCATTAGGTGATATCGGTGTCTATGTTGTTCATTTTGAAGAAAATATAGATGACCCCGGCACATATTATGATTTTTTAAAATTGATTAGTGCCCTCATCTTTGCCGAAGTGATGGATGAGTCAAGACTTTCAAAACTTAAAATTGAAAATCGTTTTTTATCACAAGCGCTTGAAGCACCTATCTTAAAGACAAGACTTTTGACTGAATCTAGATCAACGTATAACGAAGAAGCACAAAAATTATTCAACATTGATACACATTACCATATAGAACTCTTTTTGAGAGATGTATCCTATGAACACGTACATCTTTATAAAGAGACAATTCAAAAACTATTAAATAAGCAAGGCTTAACCTTTGACTTATATTATAGATACCAAGAAAAGCACATCCTAGAAAAGCTATATAGTTTAAAAATAGGAGAGGACATGTGTGTTATGAGCGTATTTTATGACGAGACAGAAAATGTTGAAAAAACAAAAGAGTTGGTTGAAAAAGCAACGGTGGATCTGGATACAGGCTTAGCAAATTTATATCAATTTTCCATTGATTTTCCATCTCACATCGAAGATAAATCGACGATGATTTTAATTGAAATGAATCAGGATTTAAAGCACATCTATGGTTTAGATCAAATGAATAAATACTTTAAAGAGTTTAGTCAACACACTAAAAAATACTTTAACGAAGGCATTACATATCGTTATGATTTACACCAAGTGCTTGTTGTATTACCTTATAACGACATTAGACGTGTAACTAAGATCGTCAAAGACTATTTAAGATACCTAGAGGTTTATGAATCTAAAATTCTAAAATATGAAAAATTTGATGTGGAGATGGGTATTTTAAGATATCCAGTAGTCACAATCGAAAAAAGCCAAGAAAAGATTATGACTTTTTTAGATATCTCTTTAGAAAAAGCGAAGCGTAATCAAGAAGAAAAATATGAGTTTTTCGTATTTAAAGACTATGAAGATGAGTTATTTGAACAACAAGTCATCGATTATTTAAATCAAGCGATTGAAACGAAAAGTTTAGGTGTTATATTTAATCAGATTACAGATATATCAAAAAATAGAGTATGGCAATATGAATCTGAACTGACACTATTGAATCTTTCTATTGATAATAAATATCTTTTAAGAATTGCTAAAAAAAGAAACCGACTTGTTGATTTAGAAAGATATCATATAGAAGCTATCTGTGAATATTTAGTCCATCTTGAAAAAGAGACAGAACGATTGATTAAATTAACCATTCCAATTTCAAAAGAAACATTTTTAGATCCAACATTTAATCCATATCTTCTAGGGCTCCTTAAAAAATACGCAATTCCCTATGATTTTATTCGATTAAAATGCGATATGGAATTAAGAAGCGGACAATTTGCAGCTCAAATTCAAGAACTCATTGATCACGGTATTGCGCTAGACTCCACATCATTAGATATGGCATTATCATATCCATTTCATGCACTTCATATTGATGTGAAAAAAATCACACCAAAATGGCAGGCATATGTATCGCATTTAAAATCGCTGCTTGATCAATTTCAAATGGCTTTAGTTGTTAGACAAGTTAAGACGAAGGATCAAAAAGAATTACTCGAACAATTAGGCGTTCAATACATTGAAGGTCCGATCTATAAAGAATTGCCGGCACCAACTTTACTTCAAAAAATTAAGGAGAGCCTATGAGTCTAGAAGCCCTTAAAAAGCATATTGAAGAACTCAAGAGAGATGAAAAAAACAGCCATGGCTTTCGTGCTGCTTCGTCTTTTTTGATGCTTGAACATGTGGATTTAATGATTAGGCATTACGAATCTGAAAAACAAACAGATAAAGGTGCAGTGTTACTTGACATTTTTGGTGTGCTTCAAGGACTCTTTGTAGCAATCGATGCACTTTATGATTTAGCAATTGGACTTACACAATATAAGTATCACATTAATATCAATCAAAATCCTGTCTTACATGAACTAAAATATATTAGAAACGATATAGTTGGACATCCAACACATAGAACATATCCCAATGGTGGCACAGGCTTTTCTATGTTTGCTCATGATGAACTGACAAAAGATAAAATTACTTATAAGACATATATCTATAGCAAAAACAAGCTTGATATTAAAAAAAAGGATGTTCATTTTCAAACACTATTTGATCAATATCATATTGAGAAAGATAAAATTCTCGAAGATGTCTACGCGTATATGATACATAGTGAAACTGATACGAACTTACCAGAAAAAATATACACACTTTATGAGACATTAAGTTTGAATCAGTTGAAAGAAATCGAGCAGGAGTTCAAGAGAATCTATGAGCTTAAAGAAGATTCTTCACATCGCTTTTTATGGAGAGCATCACTCCTTAGAAAATCTATTTTATGGCAAAGTGATGATGATGACTTAAAACAACTCATTTTGTATATGGCAAAGCTTCAAGCATCAAAGCTCTATGACATGGCACTCGATTTAGAAAACAGAAAAGGCAAGGATTTATACACATCTATTCCAAAAATCCTTTACAGTTTCTATAAGTTCATGAGAAAGCATGAAGAAGAAGCGCTGATCTATTTGGAGCACTTAAGAGACTACTCCCATCCTCTTTTTAAAGAAGATTTAGAAGCGCTTTTAGATTTAAAGCCATCTAAAGATGCAGAAAAGTGTATTCAGTTTTTAAAAGCTCAGAAGGATCCAGACTTAGCGTATTTGATTGGGTCAGTCCTTCGCTCTTATCGTCCAAAAAACACATCAAATTAGAATCATATGTGATATAATAAATGTTGTGAGGTGAATCATATGGCATGGAGTAATGAAACGTATTTAATTGGTGAAAAAGTTAAGGTTGAAAATGAAAAAGGACATGGCGTTATCACACGTATAGATATTGATAGAGGACTTGTATATGTATTATTTAAACGTATGCGTGAAGAAGCTTACCCATATCCAGAAGCTATAGAACAAGGTAAACTAAAACCAGAAGTTACGAAAAAATAACACACATCATTGAAATAGTAAAGAGTTAGTAGACACATTAAAACGTTTATGCATACAATTTCT
>CAZZMZ010000002.1:0-197507 GCA_964655445.1 uncultured Mariniplasma sp.
CACTTCAGCGCCGAAGATAGTATCAGTAGATGCGAAAATAGGACGTTGCCAGGCAAACCTCACTTATGTTATAATTTATATTAAGCAGCGCCTTGGCCTACATAGCTCAGTCGGTTAGAGCACCTGACTGTTAATCAGGGGGTCCTAGGTTCGAGTCCTAGTGTGGGCGCCACTTAAAATCGATAACGGCAAAATGCCGTTTTTTTATTTCTTGTGATACAATATTCATAAAGAATATGTCTAGGGGGATAATATCATGGATCATAGAGAAGTTGATTTGTTGAAAGAAGATATTTTTGTTAAAAATGAAAGTAGTATGAAAAACTATAACGAAAAATTTAACTTTGTTTCATTTGTTGGTCTTTTATGCATTATTTATGGCATAACCGCAATCATCATTATGTATTTCAATGAACTAGGCTTTCACTTAATTAACGTCGTCATCGTGTTGATTGGTTTTGCAATTTTAGGCATTGAGTTAGAATTTACCAAAAAAGAAGCATTGATTGAAAAATTGATGGTAGAACAAAGAAGTCTTAAGAAGCACATTGAAATGCTAACTGACAGGAAAGAACACAAATAAAAAGGATTAAGAGCTTATGTCAGAAATAAATGATCACCAACCATATCTTGTAACAAATGAACATAACACAGATGTTTTTAAGAAGGATTCTGATGAGCATTTTTAGTTTTTTACCAGTGATTGGATTGATCAGTTTCTTATATGGTATATATAAATTTTTTAGTGTCTTCATAAATAGTCGTATCATTACCACAGATAGTCTCTTTCCACTCGTGATCGGTGCTATACTATGAATGATTCATTCTAAATCTTACAAACATCGTAATGCTATAAAATCATTAAAAAAGAACAAGATATGCTTAAAAAAGAACTTCTGAAGCTTCATCAAATCATTGAAAAAGAATCATAAAAAAAACACTCTATTCGTTTTAGAGTGTTTTTCATATCATTTAATAAGAAGTCTTAAGCTATTTAATATAACTAGTATTGTTGATGTCTCATGTGCAACAACACCTGCAGGGAGTTCAATAAGTCCAAATACATTTGAAACTAGTAATAGGAAAATAACAATAGTTGAAAAGATAATATTTTGTAAGATCACGCGCTTTGATCTTTTAGCTAAAGTCAAAATACGCTCAATCTGATTTAAATCATCCTGCATGATCACAATATCGCTTGTTTCAAGAGAAATATCGGTTGCTGAACCCATCGCAATAGACACATCCGCAAGTGATAATGCTGGAGCATCATTAATACCATCTCCAACCATTAAGACTTTGCCATAGGTCTTTTGAAGGTTTTCGATGTGTTTTGCTTTATCTTCGGGCAAGCAGTCTGAGATAAACGCATCTACTTCAACTTGTTTTGCGATATATTCTGCTGTTTTTTCGTGATCTCCAGTTAACATGACTGTATGTATACCTAATGCTTTAAACTTTCTTATAACTTCTTTAGCTTCAGGACGAATCTCATCCATTAAAGCAATGTATCCGATATGCTTCTCATTTTTAATGATTAAAACATAACTATGACCCAGTCGATTACAATTTTCAAAAGCATCTTTTAAAGATGGATCAATTTTTGTATCAAATCTACCAATAAGATAAGTGTCATCACCAATATCAACCTTCATACCATGTCCTGAGATTTCAGTGGTTTTTAAATCAGGGATATCCTTATAATTACTTAAATGCTTAACAATGGCTTTAGCAAGCGGATGATTTGATTGTTTTTCAACTGACTTAACAATACTTAAGACATCTTTTTCCTCGACTTCATCGATAAGTGCGATCTTTGCAATTTTAGGAATACCAGTTGTTAATGTACCTGTTTTATCTAACACAACGGCATGAACAGATGTTAAATTTTCTAAGGGATCTCCACCCTTTATCAAAATACGATGTCTAGCACCATTTGATAACGCAGACAAGTAAACAGGTGTGATAGATGCAACTAAAGCACAAGGCGATCCAACGACTAATACAATAATACCTCGATAGAATGCATCACTTTGTGATAACCATCCAAACATAGGTGGTACGAACATAAATAAAATCGACATTAAAATAACGATATACACATAATATTTTTCAAAGAGATCAACAAAGTTTTCAGATTTTGTTTTTTTCTCTTGAGCGTTTTTAACAAAATCAACAATTTTTTGAACGACTGATTCTTTTGGATCCTTGATTGTTTCTACAATAATCGTAGATTCTAGATTGATAGAACCAGCATAGACCTCATTTTTTTCACTTTTAAAAACACTTTCAAATTCACCTGTAATTGCTGATTGATCAAGTGACGTAGAACCTGAAATGATGATACCATCGACAGGTACTTGTTCACCTACTTTGACAATCACCTGATCACCAATATTTAATGATGAAATGAGTACAACACGTTCATCTTGAGCGAGTGTTGCAGTTTCAGGAGCTAACTTCAATAAATTAGTAAGTTCTTTTTCACTTTTAGATGTTGTATAAGACTCTAATACACCACTCATACTAAAAATAAAAATCAAAATAGCACCTTCAGCATAATCACCCACTACAAACGCACCTAAAGCTGCTAAAATCATTAAAATTTCGACATTTAGTGATTTGTTTTTAATTGTTGCAAGAATACCTTCCTTAGCTTTTGCATATCCACCGATTGCAAAAGATAAACCAAATGTGATGGCAATCCATAAAGACGGCATATTTAAGCTTTCTAAGATAAAACCAATCACAATCAATATCACTGATAAGATGACTGATACTGTTTCAATCCATAATTGTTTTCTAGTCATAATGCTTCCTCCATATCAATTATATGACTAATGTAACTGAAAATTATAAATAATGCAACCTTTTATTATAAAAAAGACTCTTATTTAGAAAGAGAATAATTTTAACAAGCTAATCTAGGCTGATTATAAATAAGCCTAAAGTATTTTTAATCTTATATACACATGCAATTTTCCATATTTTTGATATACTATATAGGAGGAGTTGATATTATGAATTTTATCCGAGAAACACATCAAATTACTGTAAAAAATGAAGATGGAAAAATCATTGTAAAAGCAACATTTCCATTCATCAAACCAGGTGTCGTCAATGTGAATCACACATATGTTGATCCATCACTTAGAGGACAAGGGGTTGCATCGAATCTCATGCATGAGGTAGTAGATCATATCAAAGATCAAGGCTTTAAAGTCGTAGCTACGTGTCCATATGCAGTTGTTTGGTTTAAAAAACATCGTGAGTATGAAGGACTTATTGATTTAGAAACTCAATCTGAACTTGCGCCAGAGTGCCAAATTTAATCAAGGGGTAAAGGGGATATGAAAAAACCACTATTGATTTTAGTTGCTGGAGGTTCAGCGTCTGGTAAGAGTACGGTTGTTCAAGAGATACTTGAAAAAGCAGGATTAGAGGATGTGCTCATTATTAAGCATGATGACTATTATCTAGATCAATCAGATCTTCCACTTGAAGTTCGTTTTCAAACAAACTATGACCATCCAAGTTCATTAGATAATCTACTCCTAGAGAACCACCTTAAAAAGCTACTATCAGGCGAATCTATTAGCAAGCCATTATATGATTTTGTAAATCACACAAGAAGTAAGGAAATTGAGCATGTTAAATCAAAACCTGTCATCATTGTTGAAGGGATTTTAATCTTAGAAAACGAACATATTAGAGAATTATCTGATATGAATCTATTTGTAGAACTTGATGATGACACAAGATTTATTAGACGTATGCTTAGAGATATGAAAGAGCGTGGACGTTCATTAGAAAGCATCATTGCTCAATATGAAAAAACCGTAAAGCCTATGTTTCACAAATATATTAAGCCAACAAAAAGATTTGCTGATGTGATTATTCCGAATGACAGAAGACATGATATTGCAGTAGATCTTATTGTAACAAAGATTAAACAAATCCTAGGAGAACGTGTATGATATTAATCTGTGCAGCCATGAAAGAAGAAGTAAAGGAAATCTTAAAACATCCACATAAAGATGTTGATGTTTTATTGACTGGTATCGGAAAAGTCAATGCTGCTGCACAATTAGCTAAGTATCTATCAAAGCATCAAGTTAAAGCAATTTATAACCTTGGGTTTGCTGGCGCAAGCAGTCACTTTAATGTATCTGATGTGATTGTGATCGAAAAAGCATTATATCATGATTTTGATTTAACATTATTTGGTTATCAAAAAGGACAAGTACCTGGTTTTGAACCATCATTTGTATCAGATCCATCTCTATTTACAAACATTACATCATGGAAAAACATTAAATCTAGCACCCTTTATACGGGTGATTACTTTATGACTGAAACAAAAGAGGTACCTTTTGTTGTCGATATGGAAGGCGCAGCTTTATATCAAACTGCGAAGATATTTAATATACCTATCATCAGTGTTAAAGTGGTATCAGATGTACTAGGTATGGATAAGCATTATGAAAATTATAAAGCTTTCGAAAAAGAAGAAGGCTCAAAAAAGCTTTTAAACATCTATCAAAAACTGATAGGAGGTTTATCATGAAAGGATTATTAATATTAAGTCATAACATCGAAGATGGCGAAGCACTCTTTACACGAGCACTTTTAAAAAGAGCAGGCTTTGATATGGTCACACTTACATTTGAATCATCAAAGCATATTCAAACAGCATTCGGACTTAACGTTCAAGCAGATGCTTTTTTAGATGAAATTGACCCAAACACATTTGACTTTGTGGTTGTTCCTGGAGGAAAATACGTCGTACAAGTTGTTGATAGAGATCAACATATTAAAGCATTAGTGAAAACATTTTATCAAAAGAAGAAGTTGGTCGCAGCCATTTGTGCAGGACCAAGATTTTTAGGTCAAGCAGGCTTATTAGATGATAAAAAATTCACATGTTTTACCGGTTGTGACATTGATATGAAAGGGACTTACTTAAAGGACCTTAAAGCCGTAAGAGATGGAAACATTATTACAGCTCGAGGTGCAGGCGCTATTTATGAATTTGTATTTGAGATTGTTAAATATTACCAAGGTGAAGACAAAGCAAAAGCTCTTTTAGATCAAGTATTATATTAAAATATAGAAACAGGCATCTATGAAAGAAAAGAAAAGTTTTAAGGCTATATTCTGGCCAACATTTATTGAATTACTATTTTTTATGCTGATGGGTACCGTTGATACCTTGATGCTATCTAATTATAGCGACTATGCTGTAGGCTCTGTAGGTAATGCAAATACACTTATACAAATGTTTGCAGTCTTACTATTAGTAGTAGCCAATGGTGTCGCTGTTTTAGTATCTCAATATTTAGGTGCTCAAAAAGAGCATATTGCCCATCGTGTGATTGGTAACGGTTTTTTAATTAATATTATCGTTGGATTTGTATTAGCATCTACATTAGTCATAACATCGGATGTATTACTTCAGTTAGTAAACACAAAACCAGAATTATTCACCGATTCAAAAACCTATTTAAGAATTATCTCAATGAGTCTCTTTTTTGTAGCAATATCAAACGTTATTACAGCATCTCTACGAAGCTATCATAAAGCAAAGTATATTACATTCGTCGTGATTGTAGCAAACATCCTAAACGTTTTTGGAAACTATGTCTTAATCTATGGTAAATTAGGATTTCCAAGCCTTGGTGTTTATGGCGCTGCACTTTCTACCTTAATTGTTCGAATCATGATGATGACAGTTTATATTTTCCTTTTATTTAAGGTACTTAAAGTCTCTATAAAGCAATTTAAGTTTCATTTTGAAACGATGAAACAGATCATAAAAATTGGTGGACCAAGTGCTGCAGAATCATGGACATATACACTGATGCAAGGTGTTATTTTATCAATGATTAATGGATTTGGACCAGATTATACTGTTGCTAGAACATACATTAATACCATTCTGACGTATATTTATATCTTTAGCTTAGCGTTTGCAGCAGCAAATGCAGTGATGACAGGATATTATATTGGACAAAGAAATTATGAGAAGGCACATCATGAAACTCTAAAAACAGTTTTTAGAAGCATGCTAGTTGTCCTTTCTATGACATTGGTAGTCAATGTATCATCAGGTTTCATTATGCGCATCTTTACAGATGATCCTAATATTACAAAGATTGTTAGAAGTGTATTATGGATTGCCATATTACTAGAATTCGGTCGCAGTTTAAATCTTATATTAATTCAAGCTCTAAGATCTGCAGGAGATACATCTTATCCACTCATCATGGCTGTAATTAGCATGTTTGGCGTAGCGGTTGTTTTTGCTTATTTATTTGGTGTATACCTTGGTTTTACACTCTTAGGCATCTACATAGCATATGCCATGGACGAACTCTTAAGAGGCGCTTTTATGTACCTTAGATGGCAATCAAAAAAGTGGGAAGCAAAGAGTGGGTACCTAGATCAGCAAACATAAAATCAAACGCTACTTTACTACGTAAAGCATATTAAAAAAAAGATAAAAAAAGCCAGTTTTTTGTCTTGACAATTCATGATAAATTGGTATAATTATATATGCGCTTGCACGTTGGCCCGTTGGAGAAACGGTTAACTCACATGCCTTTCACGCATGCATTCACGGGTTCGAATCCCGTACGGGTCACCATCTTTAAAAAACAAAGCAGACATGCTTTAAAATATGAGTAACATACTCAAGTGTAGTACCCATAGCTCAATTGGATAGAGCGTTTGACTACGGATCAAAAGGTTAGGGGTTCAAGTCCTCTTGGGTACGCCATCATCGGGAAGTAGCTTAGCTTGGTAGAGCGCCTGGTTTGGGACCAGGAGGTCGCAGGTTCAAATCCTGTCTTCCCGACCATTTTATAAGCGGGTGTCGTATAATGGCTATTACCTTAGCCTTCCAAGCTAAAGACGTGGGTTCGATTCCCATCACCCGCTCCATATAACAATGAACTGACTCCAAAAAGTTAGAGAGAAGGTATAGTCATAATACCTAATCTTGAACAAAGGAGTCTTTTTTGTATATAAAGCCAACTAAACTAGTCTTTTTTAATTTTTATTATTTTTACCCTTAACTACTCAACAAAATCTTGATTTAGGTCAAGGTTTTTATTTTTTAATATAGATATACTATAGGTAGAAAGGGTGAATAAAAAATGAAAAAAACGATGATACAATTAGAAACATTAACATGTCCATCATGCATTAGAAGAATTGAGGGAACTATGGGTAAACAAAAAGGTGTTAGTAGTGTTGAAGTGAAATTTAACGCATCAAAAGTAGAAATTCTCTATGATCCATCCATCACATCATCAGATGATTTAGGTCATACAATTTCTAATCTTGGATATAAAATACTCGAGATCAAATGAAATATCTAACGTGGACTAAAAAACATGTATATATCTTGAGTTTATCCATCTTGTTCCTGATTTCAATCGTCTTCAACAAATTCGAGCAATCATTGATAGCGATTGCCTTAATGAGTGTACTGACGATACTTGCAGGATATCACATATTTAAGAAAGCTTTTATGGATCTATGGTATAAAATGATTGGTATTGACTTACTCGTAACCATTGCGGTTGTTGCTGCTTTTATAATTGGTGATTACTTTGAAGCAGCAGCAGTCACTTACCTGTTTACATTAGGACATATCTTGGAAAAATCAGCACTAGAGAAAACGAGAAGTTCATTAAAGAAATTATTAGATTTAAAACCGAGTGAAGCAAGAAGACTTCTTGATCATCAAGAAGAAATCGTTTCGTTAGATTCTCTAAATATTGATGATATCTTGCTAGTTAAACCTGGTGAAAAAATACCTACAGATGGTATTATCATTGAAGGATCTGTCTTGATTGATGAGCAAATACTCACAGGTGAGTCCGTACCTGTTGAAAAAGGCATAGGGGATGCTATCTTAGGGTCCACATTGCTTCAAACAGGATACATGAAAATGAAAGTTTCTCATGTTGGAGAGGATACAACCTTAGCAAGAATGATTCATATGGTAGAAGAAGCTCAAGATAAAAAAGCTAAAACTCAAAAATTTATGGAAGTATTCTCAAGATATTACACACCACTGATTGTCATATTATCGATTGTGATCTATTTTTTAACAAAAGATATCCGCTTAGCCATAACAGCGCTTGTTATTGCATGCCCTGGTGCATTAGTAATCGCTACTCCTGTGTCATTTGTTGCAGGTATTGGTCACGCTGCAAAGAAAGGTATCTTGTTTAAAGGTGGCGATTCGATTGAAAGATTAGCGAAGGGTAATCTATTGTTTTTTGACAAAACGGGAACGTTAACTCAAGGAAAACCTGAACTGAAAAAGATTTACACCTTTGATTATGATGAAAATGAACTGCTTAGAATAGCATCGATTGGTGAATCATATAGTGAACATCCCTTAGCATCAGCTATCATTGATGAAGCAAGAAGAAGATCTTTAACAACACATGAGCTACCAAAGGAATCGGAACTCATCATTGGAAAAGGAGTCAAATTCAAGTATAATAACATTAGGTACATGATCGGTAACAATAAAATACTTGAATTTCCATTAAAGAATGAAGTCGCATCAACAATTGATGCATTTGAAGATATGGGCTATACTACATTAATCATGGCAGATCCACAAAGAGTTTTAGGTTTGTTTGCGATTGCTGATGGATTAAGAAATCATGCCAAGAAGGTTATCTCAGAAGTAAGATCATTAGGTATTAAAGATATTATCATGCTAACAGGCGATCAAGATCGTGTTGCTAAGCAAGTTTCAGATGAAGTCGGTATTAAGACATACCATGCAAAACTGTTACCCGAAGATAAAGCAAATATCGTAAAAAGTTATCAAGAACATCATCAAACCATTTTCGTTGGCGATGGCATCAATGATGCGTTAGCTCTTTCATATGCTACTGCATCTGTTGCTATTGGTGGTGTGGGAAAAGACTTGGCGATGGAAACTGCAGATGTAGTGTTGATGAGTGAAGATTTATCTAAATTATCAAATGCTATTAAAATCAGTAAAAAGGTTAAAATCAATATGTTTCAAAATATCATCTTTGCTTTAGTTATTGTTTCCTTTTTAATGATTGGTGTTTTATTTAAAAAAGTCACCATGTCAATGGGGATGTTAGTTCATGAATTATCAGTGCTTGTTGTGATTCTTAATGCAATACGATTATTAAAACATAAATCTAAGAAATGAGGTTACCATGAGAAAAGATTTAGAGCCTAGCAACTGCATCAAGGCAGTCCCTATTTTCAAAAATTTATCAGTAGATGAACTCGATAAAATCATTATGATTTCAAAACACAAAAGATTAGAAAAAGGGGATTTCATCTATCAATCAGGGGATGTGCTGAATAGTTTATATGTGATCCATCAAGGTAAAGTTAAAGTCACTAGATATTCAGATGATGGTAAAGAACAAGTGATTAGGATATTATCTCATGGTGATTTTTTAGGTGAACTTGCATTATTTAAAGAAAATTCAGTTTCAACATATGCAGAAGCGATTGAACCCACGGTAGTTTGTTTGGTAGAAAATAGCAGTTTAAAAGAATTAATGGGTCAAAGTCCTGCATTAAGTATTAAGATGATGAATGAGTTATTAAGTAGACTCGATCGTGCTGAATCGATGATTGAACAAAGCAATCTTTATTCTGCAGATGCAAAGGTTGCAAGATTGCTTTTAGATATTCAAATGCATGATTTAGTTTATTTTAAAACAACAAAGATAAATCTGTCCTCACAACTAGGGATTACACCAGAAACATTCAGTCGAAGACTTAAGAAATTTGAAGAATTAGGATATATTAAAGTTATTGATAATAAAACGATTAAGATATTATCTAAAAATAAACTTGAATTGATTATTAATCCAGATTTAATTTAGTTATGAAGAGGATTGTCATGGGTATCTATTTCTATGGATGTATGACACTAGATGGCTATTTAGCTGATAAAAAACATAATCTCGAATGGCTTCATGAATCGGGTTCAATAGAAGAAACGAGTTTTGAATCATTTTATCAATCGATGAATATCACAGTGATGGGTAAAACATTTAATCTTTCTAGGGTTTTTCTTATGTTTGCGTGATTTTTTATCAGTAGTTTTATAATAAAACTGTCCAAAAAAATAAATGCTTTTACTAAGCTATAGTTTTGGGATGCGCAAATTCATGCAGGGGTGCGTAATTGTATTAAAATAGGTTACACAACCCATCAAAACATATAAACATCTTTAAGGTGTTTTTTTTTATTTATTAGTTTATTATTTATTAATATTTTAGTAATTACTAGGCTTTTTCGTGCGAATAGGACATATACGCCCTGTTTTTTTTGTATTCTTGGTGTTAAAACTATATTTGAGGAAGTATATAGTGATTCAAAAAAACTATATATTAAAAGGAGGGCTAAGATGATTGAACACATTTATATGACTAGCTTTATTGCCTTTTCTTTAATGTCAGTTTATCTGATATCGAGAATTAAACTTATACCAGCACATAAAACAGGACTCATTGAAAGATTTGGTGTCTTTTATAAACCGATAACACCAGGTGTTCATTTTCTTGTGCCATTTGTTGATAAAATGATTGTTTTCGATGTTCATAAGAAGCTGCACCTCAATCGTGAGATCATACATTTAAATGGAGAACCAAGGCTTTCATTATCGATTGCAATCGATTATAAAGTTGTAAGTGAAAAAGATTATCACGATAAAAATGTGGACCAATTCATGAGAGAGTTAGTATTAGAGGTAGCTAAGAAGTACATTCAAAATTATGGTACTTCGATTATCTCACAACAGCGTATTGCACTTAAAACTAGATTAAGAGGTGCGATACTCGAAAAAGTAGTCGACTGGGGCATCGAACTACAAGGGCTTGATTTGACGATGGTGATGGAAATTCCAAACTATAAGAATTAAGCAATAAATGGCCGAAACACTTAAATCGGTCATTTATTTTTAAAATACACATAGAAGCACTTAAGAAATAATTAATAAAATTGAAAGATAGACTCATGATATAATGGAAATGATATGGAAAGCGAGGAAAAATCATGGACGCAATCTTAAGATTTATTGACACTTTTAGGGATTTAATCATCAATGCCATTTTGGTCTTTGGTCTAGGATTTCTCTATGCTGCAACGAACATTGGTCAAAATATTTCTAAAACATTCAAGAAAATTATTATTGGTTTAGCAATCGGTGGGATCACTTTCATGATTATGCTTTTTCCATGGAGATTGGAAGCAGGACTGTTTTTTGACACAAGATCCATTATGCTGAGTGTCACGGGTTATTTCTTTGGACCTTTAACGACTCTAAGTGCAGTTGTTATTCCACTTATTTATCGGATCAGCATCGGTGGTTCAGGTGTCTATGCTGGGATTGCTACGATTCTAATTACCGCATTATTTGGATTATCATGGCATCATATACGTAAAGTGCTGCCAAAAATGAATAGCTTTATTGAGTTTTATTTATTTGGTGTAATTGTGCATCTCATAACGCTTCTCATATTTATAATCTTTATCGAATGGCCAAGAGGATTTGAGGTAGCTAAGCTTACAGCGATACCTTATTTAGGCTTATTTCCTATTGTCACTATGTTTCTTGCAAAGGTTGTTGAAAATCAAAGTAATCGACTGATTTCCCATCAGAAAATATTAAATCAACAAATATTACTTCAAGCATCCATTGATTCAACAAGAGCTATGGAAGTCTACGCTATTGATTTAGATTTTTGTTATCTATCGTTTAATGAATTTCATAAATTTTCCATGAAAAAATTTTACAAAACAGACATTAAAAAAGGCATGAACTATTTAGAAATCATTGAAAATGATGACATGCGAGAAAGATTAAAGAAAAACATTATTAAAGCTTCTTTAGGTGAATCATTTACAACGGATGTCTTACTTGAAATCGAAGAAGAAAAATATTTAGAAGAACAATATGCACCAATCTATAATCACGAAAGCAAGATGATTGGTGTTACTATTTTTTCACAGGATATCAGTGAACGCAAAAAATACGAACAATCTATATTATATTTAAGCTACCGTGATCCTCTAACAAATTTATATAACAGAAGATATTTTGTTGAAGAACTTCAAAAACTAGATCGTGCTAAGTATTATCCACTTTCTATTGTCACTGCAGATATCAACGGCTTAAAAATTATGAATGATGCATTTGGTCATGAAGCTGGAGATACCTTGCTTTGTACAATTTCTGATGATTTAGTCAAGGTGTTTAGACATGATCATCGTATAGCACGTATCGGCGGTGATGAATTCGTGATTTTATTACCAAATACTGATCGTGATCAAGCAGCTAAGTTGATTGATAAAGCTAAAGAAAGTATAGAAAAGAAATTAGTCCATGGGATGAGTATTTCTGTTTCTTTTGGATTATCTACAAAAGCTGATAATGAACCAATTAATGATATTATTAAGTATGCTGAAGATGATATGTATTCACATAAACTTTTTGAAGTATCATCACATAGAAATGAAACCATCAAAACAATTTTAAACACACTTCATGAGAAAAATCCAAGAGAAGAAAATCACTCGAAAAGAGTTTCAATTATTTGTAAAAAAATAGGACATGCATTAAATATGTCTAGAGAGGAACTCAAACTACTAGAAGCAATTAGTAATTTACATGATATTGGTAAAATTGCTATCGATGATGCCATCTTAAATAAGCCAGGAAAATTAGATGATCGTGAATGGGAAATCATTAAAAAGCATCCAGAAATTGGCTATCGTATTTTAGCGTCTTCTCCCGAATATTCAGAAATCGCGTTAGATATATTATCGCATCATGAAAGATATGATGGTAAAGGCTATCCAAGAGGTATCAAAGGTGAAGATATCCCTATAAGAGCTAGAATCATTACTGTTGCAGATTCTTACGATGCAATGGTTTCAGAAAGACCATATAGGAAACCACTCACTCATGAAGAAGCCATTGAAGAAATCAAACGTTATTTAGGCACACAGTTTGATCCACATATTGGACAGTTGTTTATTGATTTGTTTCAAAATCCAGAGGAGCTAACCTAGCTCCTTTTTTGAAACTGTTTACGAGCCTATATATGATATAGAAATATCATGATAAATCATGTATAATAGAAATTGAAGTTACAAGGAGGCTTATATGAAGAGAAAAACAAAAATCGTTTGTACGGTAGGTCCATCCATTGATAATCGAGACATGATTTCAAAAATGATCGATGCAGGTATGAATGTTGCACGTCTAAATTTTTCGCATGCAGATCATGAAGAACATGGTAGAAGAATAGATATGATTCGTGAAGTCGCTAAAGAGAAAAAAAGATTTATTGGTATTTTAGCTGACACTAAAGGTCCTGAAATTAGAACAGGTGAATTTGAAAATGGTATAGCGACCTTTAAAAAAGGTGACAAAGTAGAAATTTTAAAAGAAAAAATACTAGGCAATCGAGAAAGATTCCATATAGATTGTGATGAGCTTTATGATGATATTGAGGTAGGGCACTATCTGCTAATTGATGATGGTAAGATGAAACTTACTGTACAAGAAGTACATAAAGATCGTTTAGTTGTTGAAGTTAACAATTCAGGTTCCATTAAAACAAAAAAAGGTGTTAATGTACCTAATGTTAAATTATCTATGCCATTCGTTTCAAAAAAAGATTACGATGACATCTTATTTACAGCTACGAAAAACGTTGATATGATTGCTTTATCTTTCGTAAGAAGAAAAGAAGATGTTTTAGAAGTTCGTGAGATTTTAAAGAAAGCAGGCAATCCAAAAATTGAACTCATCGCTAAAATCGAAAACCAAGAAGGTGTCGATAATTTAGAATCAATTTTAGATGTCAGCGATGGTGTCATGGTTGCGCGTGGTGATTTAGGTGTTGAAGTATCGACATCTTTAGTTCCACTCTACCAAAAGCGCATCATTAAGATGGCAAATGAAAAAGGTAAACCAGTGATAACAGCAACTCACATGCTAGAATCAATGATGTATTCGCCAAGACCAACGCGTGCAGAAGCTTCAGACGTTGCTAATGCGATATTAGATGGATCTGATGCGATTATGTTATCAGGTGAGTCCGCTGCAGGTGAATATCCTATTGAGGCTGTCTTGACGATGGATACGATTGCTAAAGCGATTGAAGATAACATCAATTACAAAGATAAATTACAGCATGCCATTAACACAAGTCAACAAACAGTGAATGATGCAATTGGTATTGCTGTCAGTCAAACAGCACTTGCTTTACCTAAAGCAGAAGTCATTGTTGCGTTTACTGAAACTGGTGGTACAGCAAAACGTATTTGTAAATTTAGACCATCAGTACCAATCATTGCAGTTACAGATCAAATTGAAACATGTCAAAGACTCACATATTATTGGGGTGTCTTTTCAGCAATGAGACCAAATGTCACAGATATGACAGTTTATGATAAGGTAGCTATAGAAGTAGCGAAAGATTTTGGATTTAAATCAGGGACAACCATTATCATTACATCTGGCTGGGCACAGCAACACGGTTCAACGAACACGCTTCGCATTATTGATATACCTTAAGATTAAAAGCCCATTGGGCTTTTCTTTTTAGAGGATTACGTATTGTTATTTTATCTTTTCAATGCTATAATTTATGAGGCTAAAGGAAGATAAACATATGCTAAAGCAATTTATTGGGGACAAAAAATTTTATAAGACACTCATTGCCGTTGCACTGCCACTGGTTTTGCAACAGCTCATCACATCCTCTGTTCAACTTGTTGACAATGTGATGGTAGGAAGGTTAGGCGAACAAGCAATTAGTTCGGTTGCTATCGTCAATCAACTCTATTTTGTCGTGATACTCATCACATTCGGTGCCTTAGGTGGTGCAGGTATTTTTACTGCTCAATATTTTGGCTCTAAGGATTTTGACAAGCTTAAACAAACGTTTAGATTTAAAATTATTGTTGGTATGATGATTGCGAGTGCATCGTTTATTATCTTTAGTTTTTTTGGAGAACCTCTCATTAGATTATTTACTCAAAATGATGCTACTGTAGAGGATGCTCTAAAATATTTAAGCATTGCAAAATGGAGTGCTTTTCCTTGGATATTATCCGTTTCAATTGCAAACACTTTTAGAGAAATTGGCATAACTAAGCCACTTTTATGGATATCCATAGTAGCTATTTTAACTAATACTGTTTTAAACTTCATCTTAATTTTCGGTTATTTAGGATTTCCAGCACTTGGTGTCTTTGGTGCAGCTATCGCAACTTTAATGAGTCGTGTTTTAGAAGTATCGCTTACAATTGTTTTACTTATGGTTAGAGGAACTATCTTCAAAACATCACTTAAATCTTTATTTGTTATTGACAGAAAATTACTCATCAATGTGATTATTATGGCTTTACCTTTAACATTTAATGAAGCATTATGGTCCTCAGGACAAACCGCACTTTTCCAGGCATATAGTAGTCGAGGTGACACTGCACTCGCTGCAATGACTATCACCAATGTTGTGTCTCAAATAGTCTTTGTCACATTTGGTGGTATCGCAACCGCAGTTGCTGTGCTTGTGGGTAACACACTGGGTAGAAATGAGCTTGAACTCGCCAAAGAAAACGCAAAAAAACTCTTGTTTGCTGCAGTCATTGTAGCTATGATTGCTGGATTTATCTTATTTATTTTAAGTTTTTTCATCACTAATTTATACAATGCTGAGGAAGCAACCAAAGAGATTGCGCGATTTAACTTAAGAGTCAATGCTTTATTTATTCCATTCTACTCATTTAATGTTGCGTTATATTTTACTTTAAGATCAGGTGGAGACACATTATCAACCATAATGATAGACTCAGGCTATATGTGGGTTGTCACTGTACCAATTGCGATGATACTTGCAAATTTCACATCGCTTGCTGTAACATTAATGTTTTTAATTGTTCAATCATTAGATATTCCAAAAATGCTATTTGGTTTGTGGCGATATAAAAAAGAATACTGGGTAAAAAACCTCGCAAAAGAACCAGAACTAGAGACATCCATGTAAAGATGTCTTTTTTTTTTTTGATTTATTTAAGATACATCCATGATGTATAATAGAGTTATGAAAAGAGTGTGAAGCCATATGGATAAGAATCAAGAAAACAACAAGCATAAAGTAAGTTCAAAGTTCAATGCCACTGCTACAACATCAAAAATTATCTTTTTATACATTCTTGTTGGCTTTGCATGGATTTTATTATCTGATTATGTATTAGAACTTTTTGTTGCAGATCCAGAATCCATCAGTCTATTACAAAGTGCGAAAGGTATCTTTTATGTAGGATTCACTGCCATCATCTTTTACTACATTATTCATAAACAGGTTGACCTTTACGTATCATCGATTCATGACTTGCAAAGAGCATATGAAGAATTAGATCAAGGTCATCAAAAATCATTATCACTCGAAGGGAAGCTTTTTGATTTAGCCTTTTATGATCCACTTACATCTTTACCAAATAAAACAATGTTAGAAGAGACTATTCAATCTTATATAGATCAACACCCTCATGATGGTATGATTGGTTTTGTTTATTTTGATATTGATGAGTTTAGAAACATTAATGAAGTCAAAGGCCATTCAACAGGGGATGAACTAATCAGAAAAGTTGCTAAAGAGTTAGGTTTAGGCATTAAAAAACCACACATGCTAGCGAGAATGGGTGGAGATGAGTTTGTCATTGCATTTTTTGACATCGAACATCTTGAAAGCTTTTTACCAACAGTTGAAGAGCATTTAGGACACATTAGAAAGTCATTTTTACTTGATGAAGATGATTTCTTTATTACTTATAGCGCAGGTATTGCACTTTATCCTGATCATGGTACAGATTTCATTACGCTATTTCGTCATGCTGATGCAGCGATGTCAATTGCAAAATCAAAAGGTAAGGATCAAATCGTCATCTTTGATGATGAAATGGTCCATATCATTAAACAGCAGACAGAATTACTTAATCAATTAAGAATGGCGATTGAACAAGATGAATTTACGCTACACTATCAACCGATTATTGAATTATCTTCAGGAGATATTATAGGTGTAGAAGCTTTGATAAGATGGGTCCATCCGACTAAAGGATTTATTCCACCACTAGAATTTATTTCTTTATCAGAGAAGAATGGTTATATTAAAGAAATTACAGAATGGGTATTTAAAGAAGCCCATGATAAGTTTCCAGAGTGGCGTATCAAACATAAAGAATTTAAAGTGTCAATCAACCTATCTGCAACCATGCTGATGAACGATAAATTTATCACAAATCTTATGTCATGGATCCAAGAACATAAAATTGATTGCCAAAAGTTCAATATCGAAATTACAGAAACAGCGATTATATCTGATATTGAAAAGAGTATACATGTCATTCAAACCTTGAAGAGATTAGGCTTTACGATTGCACTAGATGACTTTGGCACAGGTTATTCATCACTTACATATCTTCAAAGATTACCCATAGATACGATTAAGATTGACCGTAGCTTTATAAGTACGATAAAAGAAAATACAGAAGAGTTTTTTGTACTTAAATATATGATTGATCTTGCACACCATCTTAAACTTTCAGTTGTTGCAGAAGGTATAGAAACAATCGAGCAAAAAGACATGGTTAAAAAATATAATGTCGATTATGCTCAAGGCTATTATTTCTGCAAACCCATGCCTCAAGAACGTATCATTGAAGTACTCAAGAATCACGTACCTAAATAAGGAAGTGTTAACATGCAAGAAATGATTCAATTTGATATAAGTATGATGAGTGCCATTTTGCTTGGTATTATGTTTGTCATTGCAAAAATCAAGCAACAAGTAACAATGTTTGCATCAGATCTATTCAAATGGATTATCATTTTTAATTTGATTGGTTTAGTTGCAGAACCGCTAACTTGGATTTTCGATGCGAGAAGTGGGATGCTCATTTTTGTATTAGAATATATTTCTAATTTTATACTTGTCATCACAGGTCCTATATTGGTTGGACTTTGGGCATCTTATTTGGATTATAAGCTCTTTTTTGATAAAAAAAGAATTTACAGATTTAAGTTTTATCAAATACCTGCAATTGTTATCCTAATTTTACTGATTGTTAATTTTTTTACACCAACCTTTTTCATCATACAAGAAGGACCAAATAACTACATCCAAGGACCACTTCATATCCTAAGATATCTGCTTACATATCTTTTGTTTTTTAGATTGCTTTATTTGATTTTTACGAATCAACAAAAAGAGAAAGCTCAAACACTTAAAGGCATAATCCTTTTCATGATTATACCTGCTACAGGCGCTCTAGCCCAATTTATCAATCCATCAATTCTAACGACCTGGCCATTTTTCGCTTTATCTGTCGTTGTGATGTATATTTTCCTTGAAACCATTCCTGGTGATTTAGATTACTTAACAAAACTTTATTCAAGACGTGTATTAGAAGCATATTTAGGAGAAATGATTGAAAAAGGAAAACCATTTGAAGTTATCATGATTGACTTAGATAATTTTAAATCAGTGAATGATATATATGGTCATAAAAAAGGTGATGAAGTACTCATTCAATTTGCTGAACTTTTAAAAAGAGAGTCTACACCAGGTACGCTCATATCTAGACTTGGTGGTGATGAGTTTTTAATTGTAATTGATTTAGAACAATGCAAGGATGCAACCCTCTATCTTGCCTCACTAAAAAAAGCATTTAAAGAACATGCATTTTTAAGTTCTTTTGGTGATTTGAAGTTTAGTGAAGGGCATGTTTCTTTTGAAGAAAATATGTCATTAGATGACCTCTTATTGATTGCTGATAAACGCATGTATGAGCATAAAAGAAAAACACAAAAAACCATAATATAAGAAATAGATAGGCCTTTTGGCCTATTTTTCATAAGAATTACTGTATTAATCACGTATATATGATATACTTAAACCAATAAAGGAGAGATTCATATGCCAAATCAAATACTAGTCAATAAACTTGCTAAATTAGCAGTTTCTGTTGGCGCAAATGTTCAAAAAAATCAAGAAGTTGTCATTCGCGGGACAACAGAAACAAAGGAACTTATTCGCGAAATTGCAGAAGAAGCTTATTTAAAAGGTGCTAAAAGAGTTCATGTACAATGGAGTGATGATTATGTCTCTAAAAGCTCTTTAAAACATGCGACTGTTGAAACTTTAGAAGATATTTCACCATGGCTTGTTGAACAACACAAAGCTTTTGTTGAAGCAGGTGCGTGTTTTATTTCTGTAACATCTCCAATTCCAGGGTTAAATCATGATGTAGAACCTATTAAAGCTCAAAAAGCAGGCATTGCTGCACAAAAAGCATTAGGTTTTTTTAGAGAACACTTAATGGGTAATCGTGCACAATGGACGATTGTTGCTGCTCCAAATGCAGTATGGGCAAAGCAAGTATTTCCTAAACTAAACGAAGAAGATGCAGTTGAAGCTTTATGGAATGCTATTTTTGATGCTTCTAGAGTAAGACTTGATAATGATCCGATTAAAGAATGGGAAAAACATAATGAAGTATTATTAGCACATAACAAAATTTTAAATAATTATAATTTCAAACATTTACATTTTAAAAACAATTTAGGTACAGACTTAATTGTTGAACTCGTTAAAGACCATGTTTGGGCGGGTGGCGGTGAACATGCAACAAATGGTGCATATTTTAATCCAAACATCCCAACAGAAGAAACATTTACAATGCCCTATAAATGGGGAACTCGTGGTAAAGTTGTAGCAACCAAACCTTTAAATTATCAAGGTAAATTAATTGATGAGTTCTATTTAGTATTTAAAGATGGCAAGGTTGTAGAACATGGTGCCAAAAAAGAAAAAGAAGCACTTGATAATTTGCTCGATACTGATGAAGGTAGCCGTTATATTGGTGAAATTGCACTTATCTCCCATGATTCACCAATCTCAAATACAAACATTCTCTTTTTAAACACGCTATTTGATGAAAACGCATCATGCCATATGGCTTTAGGTCGTGCGTATCCAATGAATGTTAAAAACGGTGTAAATACAAAGATTGAAGATCTTGAAAAGATTGGTTATAACAACTCTATGGTTCACTCAGATTTCATGTTTGGAAGTAAAGATATGGAGATTACTGGTGTGACTCAAGATGGTAAGGAAATCAAGGTTTTTGAAAAAGGAAATTTCGTTATTTAAAAATGCCATTTTTGGCATTTTTTTATATGAATAGGAGGACAAAGAATGAATCAAATTGAACTGAATGACTTTTTAAGCTTTAAGTATATCTCAAATCTTACAGAAAGCCCTAATCAAACTGCTATGGCTTTTACTGTGGGAAAAGCAAATGAAAAAGGAAACGAGTATACGTATGATCTATACTACAGTGATGGCAAAAAACATCAAAAAATTCAGTCTCTAAAAAATAAAGCATCGTTTATATTTGAAGATGAACAGAATGTGTTATTTCAATATGCTAAGACTAAAAAGGAAGAAAAGCAATTTAAAGAAGAAAAATACACGTTATATTATCGAATGAACCTTATTACCCGCAAAATTGAACTTGCTTATCAATTTTCTATGCCAGCTACAATTATTCATATTTTAGGAAATGACAAGCTACTTTTGTCAGCACAACTTACAGTAGATGAACATGCACTTTATAGAAGCGATGAAGAAAAAAGAAAAGCATTCTTAAAAGAAGCTAAAAAAGAACAGTTATATGAAGATATCAAAGAAATTCCGTTTTATTTTAATGGACAAGGATTTATAGCAAATAAGAGACAACAGCTTTTCTTATATGATAAAGTATCAAAAAGCTATGTCCCTTTAGTCGATTCAGATTTTAGCGTTGGTCAAGTGCGCGTATCTAAAGATAAAGAACATATTTTCTATAGTGGACAACAAATGACGGGTGTTAGAAGCATGACAACCCATGTCTTTTGTTATCATGTAAAAGATAAATCAACAGACATCTTATATCACGAAAATGACTTTTCAATGAATCAAATGTATTTACTTGGTCATAAACTCATTGTTGCTGGTAAAGATATGAAAGACTTTGGTATTAATCAAAATCCAAATTTCTATGAACTAAAAAATAAAAAATTAGAGTTACTCAACATTTATGGAGGTACCATTGGTAACACTGTTGGTGCTGATGTTCGATTAGGTACATCCAAATCAGATTTTTCAACAGATGAACATATCTATTTCTTATCGACTGTTGATGATCATGTTGAATTATGTACCATGGATCATCTAGGCACTATTAAAACAGTTTTTCAAATGAACGGTAGTATTGATGGTATGGTTCAATTTAAAGACCAAATATTCGCTGTTGGATTATATCGACAAAAATTACAAGAAATCTATATGCTAGATATCGAAAATCAAAAAGTAGTCCAACGTACAACATTCAATCAAAAAGTACTAAAAAATAAATATGTGGCATCACCAAAGACTTTCTACGTGAGACAAAACAGTCATATCGTCAAAGGGTTCTTATTATATCCAAAAGATTTTGATGAGAAAAAAACGTATCCTGCCATTTTAAATATCCATGGTGGACCTAAAACGGTTTATGGTAAAGTTTATTATCATGAAATGCAATACTGGGCAAATCAAGGCTATTTTGTGATGTTTGCAAATCCAAGAGGGTCTGATGGTAAAGGCGATGTTTTTGCAGATATTCGCGGTAAATATGGCACCATTGATTATGATGACTTAATGTCATTTGTTGAGCTTGTAACACATAAGGTGCCACATATCGATCAAAAGAGATTATTTGTAACAGGCGGCTCGTATGGTGGTTTTATGACAAATTGGATGGTTGGTCATACTGACATTTTTAAAGCAGCAGCTACACAAAGAAGTATCTCCAATTGGTTATCATTTCATGGTACATCTGATATTGGATTCTATTTTTCAAAAGATCAAACAGCGGGTCATCCACTCGTTGATACCGATAAACTTTGGTTGCATTCACCTATTAAGTACGTGAAACATATGAAAACACCTTTACTCATCATTCATTCTGACCAAGATTATCGTTGTCCAATTGAACAAGCTATGCAACTATTTACCCTTCTAAAAGAACAAGGCACACCTACTAAAATGGTGTGGTTTAAAGGTGAAAACCACGAATTATCAAGAAGCGGTAAACCACAAGCACGTATTAAACGATTAACTGAAATTACAGAATGGTTTAATCAATACCGATAATTTCATTTTTCATTCACAAACTTAAAATTTTATGATAAAATAGTCTCAAATTACGAAAAGGGGGTAATGATATGTGGTGGGATGCTTTATCGACATTCCAACAGGTAATGTTTGTCATCGCTGTAACATCAACAGCTATTATGTTGATCTTTTTAGTTTTAATGATTATTGGGATTGATGATGCTGATTTTGATGGTGGCGATGCATTTGAAGGTGACTTGGGTTATTTAAATGATGAACCACTCACAGGTATTGCTGGTTTAAAAATCTTCACCATTAAAGGCGTCCTAGTATTTTTATCATTAGGCGCATGGACAGCATATTTGCTGGACGGAGTATTGCATATAGCGTTTGTGATCGTATTAGCATTGATTATCGGTTTCATAGGTGCTTTTTTACAAGCACTTGCCTTTAGGGCAATGATGAAATTAGAATCATCTGGTAATATCAATTACGAGAATGCAATAGGTAAAACAGGAACCGTATATATTACGATTCCAAAAGAGAAAAAGGGTAAAGGAAAAATTACGATGGTTGTTCAAGATAGATTTGCTGAAATTGATGCCATTACGAATGATTTGGAAGAACTTTTACCAAAGACACATGTAGAAATTATTGGTCTTGAGGATTCAACAACTGTCATTGTCAAAAAAATATAACATAAAGGAGAAAAAGCATGTTTACTTTAGGTATTACATTAGGCCAAATTATTGGACCTATTATTACAATTGTTATTATCTTGTTTTCGATTCTTGTCTTTATAGTATCAAGAATCAAAAAATGTCCATCAGATAAGATCTTAGTTATTTACGGTAAGGTTGGTAACAACCTAGATGGCACAAACAAATCTGCAACGTGTATTCACGGGGGAGCAAAATTTGTTTGGCCGTTTATTCAAGCATACCAATTTCTTGATTTAACACCACTATCTATTAGTGTTGACTTAACAAAGGCACTTTCAAGACAAAATATCCGTATTGATGTACCTTCAAGATTTACAGTAGGTATCTCAACAGAAGCTGCTGTGATGCAAAATGCTGCTGAACGTTTATTAGGCTTGAAATTAGTTGAGATTCAAGAACTTGCTAAAGATATTATTTTTGGTCAATTACGTTTAGTTATTGCAACCATGGATATCGAAGAAATTAATACAAACCGTGACAAATTTTTAGTTGCTGTTTCTGACAACGTAGAAACAGAATTAAAGAAAATCGGGTTAAGACTCATCAACGTTAACGTCACAGACATTAATGATGAATCAGGCTATATTGAAGCGCTTGGTAAAGAAGCAGCTGCTAAAGCAATCAATGACGCTAAAAAGAGCGTTGCTGAAAAAAATAGAGATGGTTCAATTGGTGAAGCAGAGGCTTTAAGAGATCAAAGAGTGAGCGTTGCTACTGCGAATGCAACAGCTGTTGAAGGAGAAAACGTATCTTTAGGAGATATTTCTAAATCAAACGCATCACGTCGTGAGATTGAAGCAGAGGCTTTAAGACGTGCAACGGCAGCTGAGAAAATTGCAGCAGCAAAAGCACTTGAAGAATCTTACTTAGCTGAAAAAACAGCTGAAGAAGCACGTGCTGCTCGTGAAAAAGCATCCTTAGAAGCAGACGTCATTGTTAAATCTGAAATCGAAAAACAAAAGAAAGTTATCGAAGCTGAAGCAACTGCAGAAGAAACACGTAGAAGAGCTAAAGGTGAAGCAGATGCGATTTATGCTAAGTTAGAAGCAGAAGCTCGTGGTAGTTTTGAAATTCTATCTAAACAAGCTGAAGGTTTTAAAGCAATCGTTGAATCAGCTGGTGCTAACCCAGATGCTGCAGTTAAATTACTGATTGCAGATAAGCTTGAAAAACTCGTTCAAATTCAAGTTGAAGCGATTAAGAACATCAAGTTTGATAAGATTACTGTTTGGGATTCTGGTAATAATAAGGATGGTTCAACATCCACAGCTAATTTCGCTCAGAATTTATTTAAATCCATTCCACCAATGAAAGATTTATTTGATATGGCAGGTATGGAATTACCAAAATATCTAGGCGAAATCAAACAAGATCAACCCGAACCAGGCAAAGAAGAAAAAGAAGAAAAAGCTAAAAAGTAATTGAAATACCTCTCAGCCGAGAGGTATTTTTTTTGTTAAAATATGTGATTTGAGTGATGACACTCCATTTTTTTCACTTTGTGCCAATAAACATATTATACTATATGTATATATAGTAACGGAGGTGTTTTTATGAAGCGGATATTCATCATATCAAAACTTGTTTTAATCATCTTGTTTTTTTCTGTTTCATTGAAACCTAAAAACGATCTATATGTAGAACTTATGTATGAAGTCTTTAATCAAGAAGAGGCTGAAGAAATTGCTTTAATTCATGACTTAAAACTCACACATTTTTCAGCATATGGTTTTGCTTTATATGAAACGTCTTATGAAACATCCTTATCTTTAATTGAGCAAGGATTTGTCTTAAATCAAACATCTTTTATTACAAGACCTTGGTTACCACCAACAACGACTGAAGATCCATACTTAAAGGATCAATATGCACTAGATCATATCTATGTGACAGAAGCATGGACAAAAACGACAGGTAGTCCTGATTTGTTGATCGCTATAATTGATACTGGTATCGATACAGATCATGAAGAATTTTTAGGCAGACTATCTCCACTATCATATAATGCAAGAACAAAAGAAGTGGGTCTTTCTCATGTAGAAGATGATGAAGGACACGGGACATTTGTCGCAGGAATTATAGCTGCCAATAAAGACAACAGTAAAGGCATTGCTGGTATTGTACAGCAAGGAGATTTATTAATTATTAAAGCAAACAACTTGGATAATCTATCAACAGAAGAAAACGAAGCTAAATCATTTCGTGATTCAAACATTATCGAAGGCATCTATTATGCTGTCGAACAAGGTGCTGATATCATCAACATGAGCTTAGGTGGAAGTAGTCCAAATACTTTAGTTAAGAATGCTGTGGATTATGCTTATAGTCAAGGTGTCATTATTGTAGCAGCAAGCGGTAATGATGGTGAAAATGTTGCTTTATATCCAGCTTCCTATGAAAATGTCGTTTCAGTGGGTGCAACAGATCAAAACAAAATCATCGCCTCATTTTCAAATTACAATGAGTACATTGATTTAGTTGCACCAGGTGTTGAAATTATATCAACAGCTATAAATAACGCCTATGCATCAGGTGGTGGGACATCTTATGCAGCACCACACGTGACTGGTGCTATCGCATTGATGCTTGCTTATTTTCCAACATACACCAATGACCAAATTATTGCTAAACTAAGAAGTACAGCCACTGATTTAGGTGAAACTGGATTTGATCCATATTATGGAGATGGCCTTATATCGCTCTTGCTAGCACTAGAAGTCTCTTATGTGACTGTGACCTTTGAGACTAATGGTGGGAATATCATAGAGCCTATGCAAGTCGTCAAAGACATGCCATTTACAGTAGATGATCCGATCAAAGATGGTCATACATTCCAAGGCTGGTATCTGGACCAAAGCTTTACTTTACCTTTTATCATGACTGAAGATTCGCTAGATCAAAATCAGACACTCTACGCAAAATACGAAATCAATACCTACCAAGTTTCATTTGTTGCTGAAGGCTTATCAATACCTAATGTTACGTTAACACATGGTACATTGTATGAACCAGATCCAATAGATAAAACAGGTTATACATTTCTTGGGTGGTATTTAGATGCATCATTTACACAGCCATATGAACCCATTGAAATGACTGAAAGCATAACACTATATGCAAAGTTTAATATCAACACATATACAGTTACCTATTATAATCAAACAGAAATTATTGAAACTGAGACATATAACTACGGCGAAACGCCTTCATTAATTACACCAGAAAGCACTTATCCATTTATAGGCTGGTATATAGATCCTTCTTATCAAACGGCATATGAACAAAAACCAATCACAGCTCACCTTAATCTTTATGCACGTTTTGATAATGATTTAAAAGCAGTAACATTTTATGAAGCAGATCATATCACTGTCATAGAAACTTTTTATGTAGAGTTAGGTGCATCAGTGACGCCACCAACTGCACCAATTAAACCTAATACATCAATCTTTATTTTCACATTTAAAACTTGGTCTAGTGATACACAAAATGTCACTCAAGATATGAATGTATATCCAATATATGATGTTGATTATATAGATGGATCTATTACTTTAGCAAAAGGAATTGACTCCATTTCTGACTTTGATGATTGGGTGGATGGTGGACTTATCATCATAGATGACTCTGTCACATATGAAGTTAATATTGAATCATTAAATAGTACCTTATATCGTATTACCTATGTTGTGATTTATGAACAAAAAGTGATGACAGAAATATTAAGATATGTTTCTATCGTACCTAAACCAACCTTAACGATGACGCTTCTTCCAGCAGTTACGACACTTTATGAAGGTCAAGTGTATAAAGATACTGGTATTTTAGAATCCTATGATGACATAGAAATCCTTTATCCTACCAACTTCAAAGATGTAGGCATACATCAAATCATCTACCAAATCACACATCAAGGTCAAACATACGAAAAAATAAGATATGTTTTTGTTTTAGAAAAAGATCAAATGTTTGAGATTGATGAAGCAATACTATCAAAGGAAAGTGATGTGACAAATCATGCGCGATAAAATGATTTTCATTTTAGTTTTTTTATCCATAGTGCTCATAGGATGTCAAGAGCCTAGCGCAGAACTTATTCAACTTACGCTAAACCCTGGTGTTGACACCATTGAAATTGGAGCATCTTACCAAGACCCAGGTGCGAAAGCGAAGTATGGTGTCTTAGATTTAGAGGTTGAAGTTATATCAAATTCATTAGATATTGAAACTATTGGCACTTATGAAATTATCTATGAGGCAAGACATCAAACGTTTATCAAACGCGTAAAACGCATCTTAGTTGTGGTTGATAAAACACCGCCCAATCTTTATCTTAATCCAGGTATAGATACGATTAAAATTGGAGAAACATGGATAGATGAGGGTGTGATTGCAGAAGATCTAAGTGGTATATTAGAAGTCACACAATCTGGCTCAGTATTAAATAGCATTGGCACATATATCATTACTTACACAGCAACTGATCTATATGGTAATGAATCATCCATTCAAAGAGTCGTTCATGTCATAGAATAAGAGGTAAAATGCCTCTTTTTCTTATAAAATATATGAAAAAACACAAAATAGACGTTCTATCGTTGCATCAAGTGATTCTTGTATTATAATGGAAGTAAAGTAATAGGAAGGGGCAATGTCTATGTGTTTTTTTAGAAAGAGACGCGAAAGAAAAAGAAGAGAGGCTGCTGAAAAAGCGCTTATGAATCAAATGGCAGCAGGACAAGAAGCTGCAATAAACGAGGCGAAACCAACACCTAACCCACAACCCATTCAACAAAATGAAATGGTTAAACCTATTGAACCTCAAGCACCTGTTAAAGAACCAGTAGAACCGATAGCTAAAGAGGATGTCATCAAAGAACAACCTGTCAAACCTAAGGAAGAAAAAGTGGTAGAGGATAAATCAAAAAAACCTCAAAAATACCACGTATCTCAAAATAAGGATGAAGATTCTGAGAATTTCAAGAAATGGCGTGTAAGAAAAGAAGGTTCTACAAAGACCATTAAGTTCTTTGACACACAAAAAGAAGCCATTGAATTTGCAGAAGAACTTGCTGAAAAAGCTGGATCATCAGTTGTCATTCATAAGGTAGATGGATCGATTAGAAAACAAGATTATTCAAAGAAAGAATGAGTTAGCTTGCTAACTCTTTTTTTAATCATCATGAATATCATCAAAAAAACATGATACAATAGAAAAGGAACAGTTAATAGAGGTCTAATCATGCTTGATACATTTATATTTGCGGCGAACGCAGTCCTTCCTATTGTATTAATTATTACACTAGGGTATATTTTAAAAAAAATAAAATTCATTGATTTACATTTTATTAATATGCTTAATAAATATGTTTTTAGAGTAGGTCTTCCTGTTCTATTATTTTATAATGTGTATTCTATACAAAGCTTTGATGAAATCAAATGGGGTGTCATCTTATTTGCTGTTTTAGCTATCTTAATAATGTTTTTTGTTGGTTGGTTATCAATCTTTTTTACAGTGAAAGATCCAAACCAAAAAGGTGTTATTTTACAAGCAGTCATTAGATCCAATTTTGCGCTTATAGGTATACCACTTGCACAATCATTAGGGGGCATCAATGCACTACTTATTGTATCCTTATTATCTGCATTTACAATTCCTCTTGCGAACGTTTTATCCGTCATTTCTCTAACGATTTATCAAAGAAATGAGTTGGGTGAAAAAATCAGCAAAAAGAAGATGATCAAAAGCGTTTTAACCAATCCTTTAATCATTGGTGTCGGTTTAGGTTTGCTTGTGATTTTCTTAAGAGGACTCATAACACCTCTAGGAGGTACACCTATTTTCACATTAAAGGATGATATGAAATTTGGATATGATGCTTTAAGACTTATTGGGCAAACAGCAACTCCAATGGCACTCATTGCTTTAGGTGGTCAGTTTGAAATTTCAGTGATTAAACCATTATTAAGTAAAATTGTTTTGGGCGTGACTTGGAGAAATATGATTGTGCCAGGTGTTGTCTTAACATTAGCAGTATTATTAGAAGACCAAATCACTGGCATGAAAGATGCCTATGCAGCACTCATCGCACTCTTTGGTACACCACTGGCTGTATCATCAGCTATTATGGTACATGAGATGGGAGGAGATGAAAAGTTGGCAGGGCAGCTCGTTATATGGTCATCTATCTTTTCAATCATCACTTTATTTACCATTATTATGATATTTAGAGGTATTGGAGCTTTATAAAAATGTATGCATATTTAAGTAAGTATTACAATCAAATATTTCCCCATAATAAAGCTTTTAAAGTGCTTTTAAAGGGTTTTTCAAAGGAAAAAAGAAACGCTATAGATATCGGTTGTGGTACTGGTAGATTAGCAAATGATCTTTTTGAACTCGGTATGAAAGTCATAGGCATTGATTTAAATGAACATATGATTGAGGTGGCAAAACATTCATATTCTGCAATTGATTTTAAAGTCATGGATATGCTTCAAATCAATGATTTAAATCAAACATATCAGATCATGACTTGTTTTGGGAACACATTACCTCATATTGATCAAGTATCATTAAATCGTTGGATAAATAGTCTTTATCCGCTACTTGATAAAGATGGTGTCATTATCATACAACTCTTAAATTATGAGCATATCTTAAAGCATAAACCATCATCATTACCACTTGTTGAATTTGAATCTTTAAAGTTTATGAGATCTTATGTATATCATAAAGATCATATAATGTTTCAAACAGAACTCATTCATGATGGTGTAACCTTTAAAGGACAAGAGACGTTATATCCATATACAAGCGAAGATTTAAGAAAACTGTTTGAATCAGCATCCTTTGATGTTTCTTTATATGGAAGTCCATTATTAAAACCTTTTGAAAAGGATGATTATTACTTATTCTTAGTCGCTAGAAAAAAGTGCCAGTAGGCATTTTTTTATGCAAAAAACCAAATATTTTAAGTAAAATATGATACTTTATTATTGGAAGAAAGGATGTAATTAACATGTCAAATTTGAAAAAGGAAATTGGTCTTTTTGGTGGTATCTCAATTTTAGCAGGTATCATCATTGGATCTGGTATCTTTGCACTAGGTAGTATTGTTTTAAAGCAAGTAGGATTTTCTATTGGTTTATCACTTTTAGCTTGGGCGATTGGTGGTATTATCACTTTATTTTCTGCACTCACATATGCTGAGCTTGGCACAATGTTTCCTGAGACAGGTGGACACTATGTTTACTTAAAAAAAGCTTATGGTAAAAAAGTAGCATTTTTAAGTGGATTAATGGGCTTTGTTTTATCTAATAGTGGTTCCATTGCTGTTTTAGCTCTTATTTTTTCAGAGGTCTTATCATCGCTCTTACCTACAGCAAACTTTATTAAGCCGATTGCTGTCATCTTGATTTTAGGTTTAACAATTGTTCAGTTCTTTGGTGTGAAACTTGGTTCAACCGTACAAAAGATTTTTATGGTTGCTAAGATTTTACCAATTATCGCTATTATATTCATTGGTTTGTTTTTAAGTAATGAACCACTGAATTTCTCATTTTCAACTGCTGAACCCGTATCCTTTCTAACACTTTTATCCATGATAGGATTTGGTGTGATTGTGACATTATGGGCATATGAAGGTTGGACAAATCTTAATGTTGTTGCTGGTGAAATGAAAAATGTTAAAAAGGACTTACCTAAAGCCTTATCGCTTTCAACAGGTTTAGTTATGGTTGTTTATCTACTTTTTATTGTAGCTATTTATCGTATGATTGACAGTGCAACCTTGTTATCAGTAGCTGATCAAGAAGGTTACATACCGATGGTAGCAATGAGTATTAAATATGGTACTGTTGGCGTACAGTTTGTTCTAATTGCTGTTTTAATTTCGATCTTCGGTGCACTCAATGGTAGTACGATGGTATTTCCTCGTATTTATTATGCAATGGCAGAAGATGATAATTTCTTTAAATCATTTAAAAAAGTACATCCAAAATATGGTACACCATATATTGCTATTATAGCTTCAGGTGTTATGGCATCCATATTACTTGTTTTTGATATTCGTTCTCTTATTACATTTGTGGCATTTGGTGGTTTAATTTTTAACACATTAATCTTTATTTCTGTGTTCCTCTTTAGAAAAAGAGAGCCCGAAAGAGAAAGACCTTATAAAGTTATTTTCTATCCATTTGTACCAATTGTTGCGATTATCGGTTTAGTTTTACTACTTATTGCAGCACTCATTCAAAGCCTGATACCATCCTTAATTGGATTTGCTGTACTCGTTGTTGGATATTTTATATACACACCCATTGTTAAGAGAATTAAACAATAAAAGGCGCTATTGCGCCTTTTCATTTGGTTTGATAAGGATGATTTGATCTTGCTCAACTTTTGCTTCATAGAGCACGTGTGGTTCTATCGAACCATCGATGATTTTTGTTGCAATGAGTGTTTCAATCTGTCTTTGTATGAAACGTTTTAAAGGTCTTGCACCATATTCATCATTGAAACCATGTTTAATGACATATTTATCGATATCGTTAGAGAATGTGATATGGATATTTTTATCTATTAATCTTTCATGTAAATCATTGAGCATCTTTTTAGCAATTTCCATTTGAATCTTTAAGTTTAATGCATTAAAGATTATGATTTCATCGATGCGATTGATGAATTCTGGTTTAAACTTCGTTTTCACTAAATCCATCACTCTTTTTTGTGCCTCAGCTTCATAGCTTAGTAAATATTCACTACCAATATTAGAGGTTAAAATGATGATAGTGTTTTTAAAGTCAACCGTTCTGCCTTGATTATCAGTAAGTCTACCATCATCCATAATTTGTAAGAGCACATTAAAGACTTCAGGATGTGCTTTTTCTACTTCATCAAATAAAACAATAGAATAAGGTTTTCTTCTTACAGCTTCAGTAAGTTGACCACCTTCATCATATCCAACATATCCTGGAGGTGAACCAATGAGTCTTGCGACACTATGAGATTCCATATACTCGCTCATATCAATTCGAATAATTTGTTGTTCGCTATCAAATAACGCCTCAGCAAGTGATTTAGCAACCTCAGTTTTACCTACACCAGTAGGACCTAAAAAGAGGAAGGAACCGATAGGTCTATACTCATCTTTAATACCTGCTCTTTGTCTGATGATTGCATCACTAATGAGCTTTATTGCATGGTCTTGACCAATCACACGTTTTCTTAAGGTTTCTTCAAGGTGTAAAAGCTTTTCTTTATCTCCTGACATCAGTTTAGATACAGGGATATGGGTCCATTTTGAAACAATTTCTGCAATGCTTTCTTCAGAAACAACTTCAGTAAGTAGCTTATCTGCTTTTTCTAGTTCCAATGTCATCGCTTGTATTTCTTTTTCTAGAGTAGGAATTTTACTATATTGAAGTTCTGCAGCTTTTTGATAATTACTATCATTAAAGGCGTTTTGTAGTTCATTTCTTAGTGTTTCTAGTTTGTTTTTCTTTGATTTAATATCATTTAAGTAGGATTTTTCTTTTTCCCAAGTAGATCTAAGAGTTTTTTCTTCTGTTTTTAGTTCAGTGATGTCAGCTTTAATCTTATTTAATCTTTCTTTAGATATAGGATCTGTTTCTTTTTCTAGTGCTGTCTTTTCAATCTCTAATTGCATAAGCTTTCTTAAAACTGTATCAAGTTCAACCGGCATGGAGTCTATCTCCATGCGTATAGATGCACAAGCTTCATCAATGAGATCAATCGCTTTATCTGGTAAAAAACGATCAGATATGTAGCGATTAGAAAGCGTAGCAGCTGCAATGATTGCAGGGTCTGAAATATGCACACCATGATGTGCTTCAAATCTAGATTTAAGACCTCTTAAAATACTAATTGTATCTGATACTGTAGGTTCTTCGATGAGTACTTTTTGAAATCTTCTTTCTAATGCACTGTCTTTTTCGATATATTTCCTATATTCATTCAAGGTGGTTGCGCCAACACAGTGGAGTTCACCTCTAGCAAGCATGGGTTTTAGCATGTTAGATGCATCCATCGCACCATCTGCACGACCAGCACCAACGATGGTATGTAATTCGTCAATAAAAAGAATTATTTCCCCATTACTTGATTTGATTTTATTTAAGACCGCTTTGAGTCTTTCTTCAAATTCACCTCTAAATTTAGCACCAGCAACAAGTGCTGCTAAATCAAGTTCATAAATCATCTTATTTTGAAGTCCAATAGGTACATCTTTATCAACAATACGTCTTGCTAGTCCTTCGACAATAGCAGTTTTACCAACACCCGGTTCACCAATTAGAACAGGGTTATTCTTTGTTTTACGTGAAAGAATCTTAATCACACGACGAATTTCTTCCTCACGTCCAATAACTGGGTCAATTTTTCCTTCGCGCACTGCTTCGACGATGTTTCTTCCGAATTTTTCTAGGATTTTTGGATCTTTGCCATAATCATCCATTTGTGTAAAGTTCATAGTAGTCCTCCTTGGCAGTCTTTGCTCTTAATTGCCAATACTATTATAATCCATTGGTTTGGCACTGTCAACAAATAAGTGCTAGTTTAACAAAAAATCACATGATGTGTTACAATGAAGTGAGATGTGGAGGTTATAACATGATTCACGTTTTATTTGTTTGTTTGGGTAATATTTGTCGCTCGCCCATGGCTGAAGGCTTATTTAAGAAAATGGTGGAAGATGCTGGCTTGAGAGAACATTTTTTTATTGAATCTAGAGCGACATCAACTTTAGAGATAGGTAATCAACCCCATCCAAGAACAGCAATCATTTTAGAAAGAGAAAAAGCTCAATTAATAGGCAAAAAGTCTCAACAAATCACACAAGAAGATTTTCATCATTTTGATTATGTTATAGGTATGGATCATGATAATATTAAATATCTTAAAAAACATGCAGGCATTAATCAAAACAAAGTTTACCTCTTAAGAGATATCGATCCAAATCAAAAAGATCAGATTGTTCCTGATCCTTATTATACTGGTTTATATGAAGATACGTATAATCTTTTAAAAGATGGACTTAAAAAGTGGTTAAATTTCTTCATGACTGAATTAAAAAAATAGCATATGCTTTCTATTGACTTTTAAGGTCTTAAAAAGTTATAATGATATAGCGTCAAGAGGGCCTCATAGCCAAGTGGTAAGGCAAGGCACTGCAACTGCCTGATCATCGGTTCAAATCCGTTTGAGGCCTCCAAAATAATCTTGAATTGGTTCGATTAAACGAGCTAATTAAACAAATTTATGCCCATTTAGGGCATTTTTTGTTATTTATAGCGACTAACCAATCTGTTCAAATCCGGTTGTGGGAAGCAGATTTAATACATACTTATGAACGTTACAAGTGATTGAATCGATAGATTTCATTTCCATTACAAGTGACAGACCAGTGACAATTTATCTCATTTGACAGTTTCAAATAACTACAGATGAAAGTGTTAAAGAAAAATGATGGTATTTAAAGAAAACTATCAATCAAACTCGATGGATTATATGAAAGAACTTAGGGATATTTTGAAGCATCTCAAGGAGGTTAGAAAACATGGTGCCGACTGAAATAGCATTAACAATCATATCTGTACTCGGAACGATCAGTTCCATTTCGTTTGGGTATCTTGCATTTACAAGAAATGCAAATTCAGAATCGAAACAGATAGGTAGAGAAAGCGGAACAGTGATATCTGATCTTGGTTATATCAAATCAAGCATTGAAAGAATAGAAAAAAGACTCGATATCTCTGAGTCTAAGTTTGATGGTGTATTAACAAGGTTAGCAAGAGTTGAAGAAAGTGTATCATCAGCTCACAAACGTATTGATGAGCAAATCATAAAAAGACCAGGAGGAAAGAAAGTTGAATGAAACGGTTGTTAATGTCATAGCAGTAGTTGTCACAAGCGTTGTAATACCTTTAGTAACATTATTAGGTGCAAAGCTAACTCAGTTGATTAATGGAAAAATCAAAGACGATGAAACCAAGAAAGTCATTGAAGAAATAAATCGGATTGTATCTACCAATGTGTCTTTTGTTTTTCAAACATATGTTGAAAATCTGAAGAAGAAAGATAAGTTTGATGATAAGGCACAAAGCTATGCGTTAAGATATGCACAAGAAAAAATCCTAAATGATTTAGGGGACATTGCTAAAGAACACATCCTTGAACACTATGGAGATATTAATGGATGGATTACTACCCAAATTGAATCCACCATATATTTACTAAAAAAATAGTGATGCCTTTTTAGTTAACATAATTGGGTAAATTAAAATCAAGAAAAAAGAGATAGTCATTAGAGGCTATCTTTTTTGTTTTTGCCAGTAATCAATCATTACATCTTCTAGATTTAACTCGAAATCTTTTTCAATCAGCTTGTAAAAGTGGTCTCTTAAGTTCTTGTTAATATCCAAATCAAATAGTTGGACACATTTCACGATTGCTTCGTTTCTTAGTTCTATATGATCTAGTTGATGATGACAAAGAGATTTGAAGTAGTATAACTGACCAATCAAATAATGGTGATGGTATTCGAAGGATATCTTAATACCAATTTCACAGAGTTTAAGTGCTTCAGTAAAATGTTTCTTCAGGCCATGATGTTGGATTAATGAATACAAAATAATCAAATGAGAATCAAGTGAATTCATATCGGTAACTTCGTGATTGAAAAGCACCTCAGTCAATTTATCAATCACTTTATCCCTTTCATCATTAGGTAGGTCTTGGGAGTAATTTGATAGAATCAACATTTCATAATGAGATAAAAGTTGAAAATTAAGTATTTTTGGATAGTTGATAAGTGTAGCTACGTGATCCTTATATTCAAACAAGAAAGACAGATCTCTCTTCCTTAGATAAAAGTACTTGCAAAAACTATATAAAGTCTTATTTGCTTCCAAAATAAATTTTTTATCAGCATATTCACGAATCATCTCATCTGCTCGTTCAAATTTTCCTGTCATTAGATGATTATAAATACCTCGTGTAAACATGGTTTCTTTTCTCTCTTCTTCTGAGTAAAAACCTAAAAATTCATCCATTGTCATGTTTGCTCTCCCTAAAAATAAACTCAATACTCCAAATGGCATTTGAGATTCATTATTAATGTATCTTCTATATTGCCTTACATCACAAATACCGTCCACAAATGATTCTTGACTCTTAAAATCTCTTTTTACACGCAATATTTCCATGATAAATCCATTTCTTAATAACATATGTCCCCCAAGATTTCAAGGACTAAATTGTCCTGTATTGTAGTTGCTACCTTAGATATCCTAAAGCCATACACGAGAGAGGAGGATACATATGAAAAAAGTATTGCTTGTAATGGTTATTCTTATTGCTAGTTTATCTCTAGTTTCGACTAAAGAGCATAAAGACGACACCGCTTTAGAAAAAGCAGATTACATTGCTTTAGACTTCGGCGATGCTGGTGGACCACCTGCAAATGGACCAGTAATCGGTTGATTTTTAACAATATTGCATGTTTTGTGTGCAATTGTTGAATTTCGATTGTCTTTACTAGTGTAGGGTAATCAAATACTACTTTGATTGGGAAACACCAGGAATCTATCCGGATCAGACAGGGGTGTCGGTGCTAATGGAAGATTTAGTCTTCTAGGGAATGATTATATAGACGTCAAATGGGTTCATGTGTATGAAAAATGGATATAGAAGGGTTTGTGAGTTCCTATGAATACATCATAGAAAGAATGATTAGAATATTCAAAGTCAAAAATAAGGACTTTATTGATGACATCAAGCAAGAACTTAGGATGAAGTTAGTACATGTGTATGATCAAGTAATTCATAAGGATTCGATTGAAAATCTGGAGTCATACATATTTATTATACTAAAAAGAACAATAATTAACATCCTTAAGAAAGAGTCAAGGTTTAAGCATCTATCTCTTAATCAGAAAAGAGTTAATTCTAATGAGGAATGGATAAATGAAATCATTGACATAAAAACATTAGATGATTCATCTAGAAAACTAGAAGAAATGATCAAATACATGGATGATTATTTCACAGTAGAGGAGAAAGAATTATTTCACCTTTATTTCGAAAGTAATTTTAGCTATGAAGAAATAGGGAAAATACATCAGACATCTAGAGAGACCATAAGACGTAAACTCAATCAGATGAAAGAAAAGATAAGGAGGTGGTACACATGATGGATGAAAAAGAGCACTTAAGACCAACATTGAACGAATTCGAGAAAGATAAAATCAAAACACTTAATACGTTTTTTATGAAGAGTATTACTCATGGATTGATTTTCGCATTCCTCTTATTCGTAATTACGGTTGGTCTATTACTGTTTACGATTATTGCAACCGACATGGATTCATCGGTAAAGATTACGATTATTTCGATGGTTGCAACCTTTGTTTTAACGAGTAGCAAAACACTCATGGATCGAACGGTTGAGATTATTACTTATACGGTTCGATTACTAGGCGAAGAACAGCGCGGATTCAATAAGAAAATTGGAATTGAAATTGATCCTGTTGAATTTGAAGAGTTGTCTGATGACAACGACAAGGAGGAAAAGAAAAATGCATAGAATCTTTACCCCACCATAATGAAAGGAAAATGATGATGAAAAACAGATATCAGATCGCAGACAAAACCATTTATCGATCTATCAAGTTTCTATTTAAATATTTAAAGTATGATATGTTTCATGAAGTTTATAAAAAACTTTGGTTCGATATGGATACTGCAAAGGATAGCAGAGAAAAAGATATTCTAGCATACATTAAAAGTCTGAAATATGTAATGAGTCAATTAAGTTCAGGCATCAACCCTGATTTAGTTAGGGATAGTTATTATTTGTTAACTGGATCAAAACTCAGTGAAAAGAAAGTTGAAAAGATACTTGTGTCCTATTACTCAAATCATGAGGAATCAGGTCATATCTGTGCAACGATGATTCACAAAGCAATCTATGAGACAGTTAAAACTAAAAAAATCCAGTTTGCAATGCTATTGACGAATTATGTGCTACTTCGAAATGGTTATGCCATCATCACAATATTCCAAAGTGAAATCGAAAAATACCGTCATGCAATAAGAAACCTTGCAGCGGACTGGACATATCTTTATGGTTTTATCGTCGCAAATGAACTTTACATTAGACAAAGCGATTTAAAGATTTTGGATACACCATTAAGATTTACAAAAGACACATTTATGAGAGAAATAATCAATCACAAGTATAGATTGATTCATGACTTTAAGATTCAAAACATATACTTATATGGCTCATTATCAAGAAATCAAAATAATCAATCAAGTGATGTTGACTTATTAATCATCATGGATGATAAGCAACTGGAATACTTTGAAAAGGTGCAACTAATTGCGTCATGTAAAAAGTATTTAGAAAAGAATTTAGAAATAAGAATTGATCTAATCGATATTAGATCGGCAATTAAGTTGTTTGGTACTAGAGGTATCGGACAAGCAATTAAAATCTATTAAAAAAGGAGAAATAAAAAATGATTAAACGAATTACAAATAAACAAGGTGTAAGTATACAAAGTACATATGTGATACAAGGTAATACTACTCCTAAGGGTATTGATGAAACCTATCTAGCAACAGGTAGCAATCAACATATACTCATGAAATTTAGCGGACTCAATTTGAGTCAATTAGAGAGAATTGGTAGGGCTGTACTTAGATTGGTTGTAACTCAAGATACAACAATTATGCCTAATCCAACTGAGAAAACGGCTTTTTATGTTCATCGAAACATATCTGATTTCAATCCGACGACTGTTGTTTGGACATCCAAACCATCACTTGCTTCGTCTTTTGAAGCAGGCTTCTTAGTTCCTTTTACACAAGTTGCAGCTGGTTGGATGCCAGAGGATCCATCACAATTTCCATACACAGTTGTAGAACTCGATTTGACAGGTATCATTAATTATTGGAAGAAGAACAATATATCATTTCATGGCATTACGATTTCAAAATCAGCACCAGGTGTGATTATTAATCCTTCAAAGACAGAATTAACAGGTATCAATGAATTCTTCATTATGGAAGAATCAAAACTACAAGGCTTAGAACCTCTTTTGAGCCATACACCAGTTGAATGTGGTTTTTCAGGAACTGGTTATGTAAATGACTTAACAGGCGAACTCGTTTTTCAAACTATGAGTTTACAAACATCATCTAAGAATGCACCGATTTCATTTACTGCATTTAGACACAATAAATCTCTATCAGGATACTCGAAAACATATTTTTTAGGTTCTAAATTCAGTGCAAACTTCGAATTTGCGTTCAAGTTGGAGACAGACTACGCACATTTGGTGCAACCAAATGGTAGTGAGTCAATATTTACCAAAATGACAAAACTAGAAGCTGAAAGATACGGTATTTTTGTTTTTGAAAGTGAAGTTTATGTCGATTTATCAAGTTATGCTTACGCCACAAATAATGGAACATCTATTGTAATCAGATACCCAGATAATACAAAGATTGAGCTCAATCTACACAAAATTCATAAAGTTACGATGCCTTCTGGTGATACAATCACTTATTATTGGAATACAGCACAAGATAGACTGTTATATATGATTAATTCTGATGGAGAAAGAGTGAATCTATACTACAATAGCAATGGGAAAATCTCCGAAATTGATTTCGTCAGTGAGCAAAGATTACTTCAAATCACTTATGATGCTAATCAAACAGAAATAACTTCTATCATACTTAAGAAATGGATTTTCGACCCTGAATCATCATCTGGAGATAAAATCTATACCGAACTTGAAAAAGCTACTTTTACTAAGAGTGAACCTTACTATACAGTCGTTGATGTTAAAAATGATGATAGAACAGAGTTTCAACTTGCTGATGAAAAAGTATATTCTGTTGTGAATAAGAAGCATGCATCTGGCGATATTTTGAATCAAGTTCAATTTTCTAGAGAATTAGATAAAACAGTCATTGAAGATTTCTTAGGTAACAAGCAATACTTATATTTTGATGACTACGGCCAAGTTAAGCACAAAATTGACGATCAAGGCAAATCAATTAAAGCCGAATATGAACTTGTAGGTTTAGATGGCACAACAAGAAGAGTAACCAGTAAATCAGAAATTCAACCGAACAGAAGTAACCTTATTGTAGATTTTAGTTTTGATAATCAAATTGGTGAATATAAGACCACAACAAAAGGGTGGAAGAAAAACTCTGATACGAACAATATTGTGAAAACAATGGATGGTGGTGTGTTTGGAAACAAATGCCTTCTTGTCAGAAAAACTGGTTCAGGTCAAACACGTATTACTCAGCTGATTAACGTAAATCCTGGTAGTTATTCCTTTATCGGTTTTGAGAAGAGAATCAATATCTCAGGTAACCCAGTAGTTAAAGCAAACATCACTTATACGATTTTAAGACTTGCTCAAGGCTCTGAAACAGGTATCCTAGATGAATCAGGAAATTCATGGGTAAGTGATACAGTAACTACATCTGTATCAACATCCGCATTAACAGGAAGCACCAATAAATGGCAAAAATTTGTTTTACCTACCATCATTATCCCAACAGGTGCAACCAATTCAACAATTGAATTAGAAATATTTGCATCACACACTTCAGGTGATCTATTACTTGATGATTTCCAACTTGCTGCAGGCGAACACGTAGTCAACTTCAATCTAATTCCAAACGGCTATTTTGAAGAAAACGTCGGTTCATTGCCAACAGAATGGACAGGAGAAAATCTAGATTCTTATGATAAAATTGTTGATTCAAGTTTGGATTACCCATATCACTTATTCGTTGGCACTAGAACAATGAGATTTACTGGTGACTTCACAAAAACCAAGAAGTTGTTTAAAACATTTGATGTTAAAGGCACACTCGGAGATGAACTCGTTTTTTCAGGATGGTTTAGAGGAAAAGTCTTAACAAATGAAGAAGCTAAAGTTATCGTATCATTTATTAATGAATCTACTGTTACAGATGTACAAACAGTTTCTTTTCAACCAAATGATTCTGGTTGGCAAAATGTCAGTCGTGGGTTTGCAGCAAAAACAGACTTTACACAAATTAAGATATCGATTGAATATCGAGGATTTAATGTTCTTTTATTTGATGCGCTACAACTTTATGTAAACAGCAATGAATCTCACTATGCATACGATGATTTAGGTAACATTATGGATCAATCATCTGCAAAAGCATCAAGTGAATCTATTAGTAACGCATTAGGACAAACCGTTCAATCATCTAATAAACAAGGTGAAGTCTATCGATATAAATACGATATTAAAGGACAAATGACCGAGGTTAAAGATAATAATGGTAATAAGGTCGTTCATGTTTATGATTCTAAAGGAAACCCAATAACGATGGAGTTGAATTCATCACTTGGAAAAGTATCCCACTCAAAAACATTTAACACAAAAAATCAACTGGTTAAATCGACAGATGAATTTGGTCGTGAATCGATTAATCTATATGATACAGAATTTAGACACATTCAAACAACAGACCCACTTGGACATAAAGACAAGAAAGAATACAATGAATTCAATCAGTTAATGAAGATTATTCGTGAAGATTCTCAAAGTGGTAGTGAGTCATTATCTTACCAATATGATGAAAATCGAAATTTAAAGAAGATCATTATTGATCCTACTAAGTATTATGAATTTTTCTACGATACAAAAAATCGAATTGAAAAAATAAACATCAACTCATCAACAATCGTTCAGTACACTTACAATACTAAAAACCAAATAGTTACTCAAAAATATGGTTCACATGTAGATAGTGATTATTACACTTTTGGTTATGATACACGTGGTAGATTGATTTCAGTATCCTTCAATGGGGAAACAACTCCAAGCTGCACATATAAATACGACGAACTAGACCGCATCTCGGAAGTTAGATATCAAGATGTAACTACCTATAATTCTTATGATAGAAGCGGAAAACTCATTCGTAAAACAAATTCTGAAGGTATATCCGAAAGATACATCTTTGATAATATAGATGCTATTCAAAAATCTATCATTGATATTAATGGTGTAATTAGAAGTTTTGAATACATTATGCCTTATGAAACCAGTCAATACAACTTTGATGGATTCCTAAACAGACTTGATCGTGCTTATGACGACGATTATGCATTAATTGACTCAAATTATAATGGTCAAACCGGACTAAAATGTTATGGTGGTAGTCTGAATAATATTGAAGATGATACTGTGCTTAGAACACCAATATTAGTGTTAAGTAGTAATGCCGGTGAAGCAAGATACCGTTTATCAGGAGCTAACCAAAGAAGATCAATTTCTCGAAGTACAGGTCAAAAGTTTAATTACTCTGAATGGAAATCAAGATTTGATTCTAAGAAGACCTTATTCGGATGGTTTAAGTTTTCAACAAATAGAACATATGATCAACCGGTATTTTCAGTTTTAGGTCACAATAATTTAAACCAAATCGAACTTGCATTACAATCTAATGGACAAATCAAACTCAGAGTAAATGGACAGTATCATTTGATTAGTGGTAGTACATTTACATATACAGGAACTAACTGGGTAATGTTAGGGTTAAAACTTGAAAACTCTGGAAACAACATTAAATCAACAGTGTATATCAATGGATCAAAATGCCTTGAAGTAACACAAAACATTAAAGTGTTGCCAGGAAATACAGTAGATATGAAAGTTAGTGATTTCGGCAACCTCGTTTTAGGTATTTACAATCCCGATGCATTTCCATTAGTAACTAGTGAATTTAGAGTCGCACATATGCAAGTGGGTGCATTCAATTATACAGATGCAGATATAACAAAGATCTATAATCTCGCATTGCCATATTTTAACGGAACTATAGTTCGCAAACAGCGTTCAGGCGTCCTATATCACGATCATAAAGCTTATGAAGGGTTAGATGTTGTTACACTTAAAGGCACTCTTGTTTCACATAAAGGCGTCCATCCATCAAGTTTTGGATATCAAGCAGGAACATATAAGCTTGATAAGACAAAGTTATTTGAATATGATGATTCAAGAAATATTCATGTTTATGGTAGTTATGGAAACGATAAAGACTTAATTTCTTCAAAAGCAAAATTAGTTTATGATTTTAATATGAAGAATACAGGTATGTTATCTATTCGATTTAAACCAGTAGATGTAGGTACAGAGTTAAGAACGATTCTATCGTTACAAAAAGGTACGGAAACACCACTAGGTTTATATGTAAATAGTGCTAATAAACTTGTCTTAACACAAGATCAATTGGAAACATTAAATAATACAATCATTACAAATGGATGGAATCAGTTAGTCATTAGATGGAACCAGACAAATTTATGGATTTACTTGAATGGGGATACTGTTGTATCTAGAACTAAATCTTTAAGTTATGAAAATGCATTAGTTTCAATTGGAGCATTGATTAACAGTAGTGTGCCATCATATCACTTTAATGGTCAGTTTGAAATGCTAGCACATAGCCATCAAATTTTTGATGACGCAAAAGTTACATTGATTAGAAATTCATATCAAACTATCGCTTATGAATCAGAATATGATGTATTAGGCAGAAAAGAAAAAGATGAGTTAAGTATTGGTGCTACAAAACGTACTGCAGATTATACGTATAAAAGACCTTATGGTGATCAAACAAAGACATCCTTCGAAGTTGAACACATGAAGACATTAGCAAACCAAAACATTTACTACAACTATGATGCCTTGGGTAATGTTACTGAAATGGATACGCCTGAAGGCACATATGAGTACAAGTATGATTTCATGGGAAGACTCATTGAAGAATATAATCCAGTGCTTAATCAAACCATCAAGATGGAATACGATAAGCAGAACATGATATTCAAGAGATATTATGCAGGCAAAACTTTAACTATGGTTAAACAGATAGAGTTTCTAACGAATGCAGAAGATCAACTAGTGTATGTTGGAACTGTGGAAGGTGGAAATGAAACACCTCTAGATATTTCGTATGATCCTAAGTATCTTGGTAACCCAACAGAAATCGGTTCAAAAGAACTCGTATGGGAAGGAAGAAGACTAAAGCAAATTCTTGATGGTGATGATGTGTTTAATTACACATACAATGAGCAAGGCTTAAGAACAAAGAAAAACATCAATGACGTTGAAACAAAGTATTACTTACAAGGATCGAATATTATAGCAGAAGAAAAGAATGGTCAAACCATACATTACATCTATAATGAACAAAACCAATTAGTTGGATTTGAACATCAGCAAAGCAAGTATTTTTATGTTAGAGACCTACTAGGAGTTATTAGAAATGTTATTGATATTAATGGTAGCATTGTGGTAACATATAAATATGATGCATGGGGTAATCATAAGGTTTATGATTCATCAAATGCAGAAAACACAAGTTCATCATTTATTGGTAATATTAACCCATTTAGATACAAGGGATATTATTATGATGTAGAAACTGATTGGTACTACCAACAAAGTAGATACTACTGTCCATTAATAGGCAAGTTTATTGATCTTGAGGATATATCTTCATTAAAGCCAAGATCAATTGTGGGCGTATTAAATTCTGCAATTAGTAATAGCAATCCTATTAAAGTCAAAAATGAAACAGTTACATTTAACTTGAATGGAAAAAGTCAAGCACTAACATCCAGATCAGCTGGATTAAATGATGCGAGTATTAACTTTTTAGGTAAGAATACGAGTAAATCGAGCAATGCACCCTTGTCATTTTCTGTAGGTTTAGTTACTCCAAAAAATTATTCAATGCCTGATTGGATGTCAACTCATGCATTTTATATAAAGGGCAGTCTGGGATGGGGGTATACAGTTGGTGAAGGATATTCAATTGCTTCATTGAGCATTGGAGTAATTGATTCCACATTTCATACTCCAAAGTGGTTTAGTTCGCTTAGTAGTGATCACTTGGCAAACCCTAATGTTTATTTGGGTATTGGAGCGTGGAATGCCAATGCATCACTAGGAGCAGGTATATCTGGAACAGCTGAGATTATTTCTGGTACAATAGGTGTGCAGTTTGGTGATTCTGTTAGCATTGGCGTTAAAGGTTATGTTGGAGCAGGCTTCTCATTTGATTTTAGTAATGGTTTTAAATTTGGAGCAGGTTTAGGTTTAGGATATGAAGTTTCTATTACCATAGATTGGAATAACTTATTTAAATAGGAGGAATATGTATGAATAAGAAACTCAATGTTTTAGCTTTAGTACCAATTTTCGGTACTGTAGCAATTCTTTTATGGCTTTATATTAAAATGTCAAAAGGAGAAATTAATAAAAAGAATTTTCACTCATATTTTATAAGCAGTGCACTTATTGGTTTTCTTTCAATCTTAATAGTTGTACTTCTATTGAATTTTATTACTTCTTTAATAGATATCTCAGAATTTATAGATAGTTATGGTTTAATACTATCATTCGTTTTTGGAGGGTATTTATTGAATTTATACACATTTTCATTGCTTAATTTAAAATGGGAGAATCTTGTTCATCCAATTTGATTGATCAAATAGTATCAGTTTTTAGGAGTGGGGAAACACTCCCCACTTTTTTATCAGTAATTTTTTAAGTTAAATCAAAGCTTGTACCATATTACATATTAGGAAGAATAATCCATGACATCATAATAGTTTTTTAATTTTATCAGCTGCGCTTTATTGTCAGCAAAGTGGACACGAATAACTTGAATGCTAGGTACATGATACAATTTAAGGAAGAAAGCAATGCTACAATACGTAGATGGGATATATGTGAATCAATTGTAATAGGTAATTTTGGGCAATTACTTTCTCGATTTTTCCTCTTTTTTCCATTTTAGGTCATTTTCTTACCAGTTGTAGCAGGTCAACTATTTTCCATTATTTACCCATGGATACCACTACTTACTCGATTTTTCTCGATTTGGCAATTTCTTACCAGTTAAGGTTAAAGAGCCCCTAAAAACACGACCCTTTAAGGTTAGCAGAGACTCCAAAATAATCTTGAGTTGGTTCGATAAAAAGGACTAATTAAACAAATATATGCCCATTTAGGGCATTTTTTGTTATTTATAACTACTAATCAATTAGTTCAAATTTGGTTGAGGGAATGCACATGTAAAATATACTTCTAAACACTACAAGTGATTGAACCAATCGATTTCATGTCCATTACAAGTGATTGAACCATAGACAAATAATGTTATTAGTTCTTTTTATATTGCTATAGATGAAAGAGTCAAAGAAAAAAAGATGGTATTTAAAGAAAACTAACAATCAAACTCAATAGATTACATGAAAGAACTTAGGGATATTTTGAAGTATCTCAAGGAGGTTAGAAAACATGTTACCGACTGTAATAGCATTAACTATCATATCTGTACATAAAACGATTAGTTACATTTCGTTTGGGTATCTTGCATTTAGAAGAAACGTAAATTCAGAAACAAAACAGATTGGTAGAGAAAGCGGGACAGTAATATCTGATCTCGGATATATCAAATCAAGTATTGAGAGAATAGAAAAAAGACTCGATATCTCTGAGTCTAAGTTTGATGGTGTATTCACAAGGTTAGCAAGAGTTGAAGAAAGTGTATCATCAGCTCACAAACGTATTGATGAGCAAATCATAAAAAGACCAGGAGGAAAGAAAGTTGAATGAAACGGTTGTTAATGTCATAGCAGTAGTTGTCACAAGCGTTGTAATACCTTTAGTAACATTATTAGGTGCAAAGCTAACTCAGTGGATTAATGGAAGAATCAAAGATGATGAAACCAAGAAAGTGGTTGAAGAAATAAATCAGATTATATCTACCAATGTGTCTTATGTCTTTCAAACATATGTCGACAATTTTTCAGGCTTTTATATCAGACTCTTAAATGATATAATTTGTATGAATATGACGATTAGGACCATCTGTTTAAAAATCACTTAGTTCACCTTATTGTTGCGGGATTAACCCCTTAAAAATATGAATTGGAATGGAGTTGGATATTGTGAAAGCATTGATATTAAGATTTGAAAACAGAGTAAAGAATGTGATTCGATCACTATTTGAAGGAATAGACTTGTTATCCTTTGAGATTGATATAACTCATTGGGAATCCTTTAGTGATGATGTCACAATGGAAGATTGTGATTTTAATACGATGGACATTATACCATCTCAACTCTCATTAAGAAAAATCTTCATTGAAGATAATAGAATAAATCCTGAGTTTGTTGAACTTCATATCAGAAAATTAGGCTCGAAACCCTATGTTATTAATAATTATAAAGACTTTTTATCATCTGACTACATCATATCAATCGTTAATTGTGATTATCGGAATATCGAGGTGTTTTCTAAAGATTCGAGTATTCTTGAAGTTATAAAAAACAATTTCATGAAACTGAATGTGGGAAACAAAAGAGTTAAAGAAATTGATTATGTACCTAACGCAGCACTAATTTCAGCATGGGCATTTGGGAATGGAATAGAGTATTGATAATTTTTCTGTTATATTATTTAAGTGGATACAACGAATTTTAATCGTCGTATATTATAAACTTTTATAATGGTAACACCTATTATTTCGCAATTAAACCTTTTTAAGGAGTAATGATATGAGAAAGATTATAATAATTTCATTGGTACTTGGACTACTCGTCTCCTGTAAATCAGTTAATGAAAAAACATATAGCATCTATACTGCTTTAGCAGACTTGAACTATCAAGTATCTTTAGGTATGACAGAAGACGAAGACTATGAATCTGCTCTTGCTGCATTAAAACTTCAGTTTGAACTTGATAACATATCTTTAAATGATTACTATACCATTAAAGACGAAACCAATGAAATTGGTTACTTATTTGAATTAGAAGACCTAACTAGTTCTGAGTTGCTATTTAATCAATTCAGTGATGAGTCATATAACGCATTAAATATTTGGTTCATCTATAAGATTGATTTATATGTTTTTAAGATGAGTCATGCAGTGGATAGTGATTTCCCAGATATCTTTAGTAATCAAGTCTTTGAATACAATTATCAATATGATTATCATTACTTGAATGGTTCTCATCCGTTTTTAGAAGAACTAAGGTACCAAGGAGTTTATATTGCTTATTATTCAGAATATGGAATGACATATCAAGAGACCATTCAATATATGGAAACTGGCTATAATATTTCTTTTAAAGATATTCACGCATATCGATATTACCAAAATTCTCAGCTTAGGGGGGGATATATTTACGAAGTTTTTAATGCTATGGATGCTGAAATTCTGTTTCAGTACGAAAGAAACAGTGCACTGGCTAGTAGTCATTCATATTACGTGTATAAATATCAAAACCTAGTGATTGCATCTATTGGACCTTCTGAGTTATCAGGAATTTTTTGGGAATCTAAAAATTTTGAACACAATCTAAATGATCCTCAGTTTTAGTCTGTTGGGTTAAAAATATGCTCTTTATATAATTAGGGGGCATAAGGCATATCAAGCTTTCAAAAATCTGGTGGCCAAATACCGCTTTCAAAATATTGGATTGACATGGTTACTAGACTTTTTTAGTTTTCTATGCATATGGCATCATAATCCACTGTTTAATTTCCATTCCAATTCAAGGTCGAATGATTGAATAGATGAGTCATAAATAAATACATAATACCTATTGAACTAATTGCTTCTGTATAAGTCACCATGTAAAGGCAAAATATTACATAAATACAAGTTTTACTTTACAAAAGGTAAAAATAATAATAAAATATGAGTGAAAGAGGTGTTATGTATGAAAATCAGACGCAATTACTTAGATAAGCTAATCAAGTACATAGATACAGAATTCGTTAAATTAATTACTGGTGTAAGAAGATCTGGTAAGTCATTTCTATTGAAAATGCTTGAGGAACACCTGCACAAACAGAATAAAAAAACGATATATCTCAATTTTGAGCATCCGGATACATTTGGTATTCAAACGGCGGACAAACTATATGAATTCATCAAAACTCAAGTAAAAATGGATGAAAGAGTATATTTTCTATTTGATGAAATAGCTGAAGTTGATAATTGGCAAAAGTTAATTAACGGATTAAGAATTGCTTTTAATTGCGATATATATCTAACAGGGTCAAATGCGAATATGCTTTCCGGTGAACTTGCAACTTATCTATCTGGTCGATACGTAGAAATAAAAGTCTATCCGTTGTCGTTGGTAGAATTAAAGGAATTTACTGAAAAAGATAGTATCGATCTATACTTACATGAGTATATCAAATATGGAGGCTTTCCCTCAGTTGTACTTACTAAAGATGAGCAAATGAAAAGTGATATATTGAAAGGCATTTATAATAGTATACTTTTAAAAGATGTTTCGATTAGAGGTAATATTACTCAAGTTGATGTGCTCATGAAACTTTCACTCTATTTGTTAGATAATATTGGTAAACCTGTTTCAAGTCCCAAAATTTCCAATTATTTTAAATCCATGAATCAAGTCGTAAAACCGGAAACTATTAATAAGTACCTTCAACTACTAGAAAATGCTTTTATTTTTTATAAAGCAACGAGATACGACATTCGAGGTAAAGAACATTTAAAAACATTAGGTAAGTATTATGTTGTTGACCTTGGACTAAAAAACATCATGCTAGGTCGTATGAATAGCAATCTTGGTTCTATGATAGAAAACATTGTATATCTGAAACTTATAAAAGAAGGATGGCATGTTTTTGTTGGGAAGTATGATGATTTAGAAATAGATTTTGTTTGTTTCAAAGATCATTATACTAAGTATGTTCAAGTGACGTTAAGTATGCCTGAAAATAGCACCAGAGAAACAGATAACTTATTAGTAGTAAAAGATAATTATGAGAGAGTAATCGTAACATATGATTATAAAGATGTTGGCGTAGTCGATGGGATAAAGATAGTGCATTTAACTTCATTTTTAGCTGATTAGATTGCGAAAAAGAATGATCAAATTCGGGGGGAGGAATATGTTAGGTAAAGCAAGAAATATTTAGAGATTCTTAGCAGAAAAAAATCTGAAATTGTAAACTCAGTTTGAATATGTCCTCGATGACTTTATAAACAAGCATTTAAAGAAAAAACTACATGATATCGGATTATCTAAAATCGAAATTTATGTAGATTGGCACCCAGGATTTGAGTGTGTAGGTATTCAAGCAATTGATGAATCGATATTGATATTAAATTTTATTCAAAGGAAATAAACATATCATGCTCTATAGATGAACCAGATGATTACGATGAATTTCAATATGAAGAGGATAAAGATAGGGATTGGATATACAAAAAAATCAAATCATATATAGTAGAATCAAAAAATAAGTTTGATATTGAAAAGCTAAAGCTGTAGTAGGGGTTTTAGTTAAAGTTCACAAAATGTGAATAATAGTATCATTGCTTTCTCGGTTTTTCCATTATTTTCCACTTCAGGTCATTTTCTTACCAGTTAAGGTTAACAGAGACTCCAATGATGTTTGATAAGCGTTTTTCATTGAAAAGCGCTTTTTCTTTTACGATGGTTTTATACGTTTTTTTAAGGTATAATAAGAATATCCTTAGGAGGCGTTATGGAAACAAAAGACTATAAAATAGCTTTAATGATTGATTCAGAAAATGTATCTCCAAAATATATTCACTCAGTCATTAATGAAATCTCAAAATACGGTCGTATTGTTATTGCGAGATTTTATGGAGATATCAATAAACTCTCAAAAGATTGGCATAAAACTGCGCAAGATTTCGCTATCAAGCCTGTGCATCAATATAATGTTGCAACAGGTAAAAATGCTGCTGATCTTGCGATGGCTCTTGATGCACAAGAAATGATGTATCAAGAAAAGGTGAATGCCTTTTTCTTAGTCACATCAGACAGTGACTTTACACCGCTTGCCGTGAAGCTTAGAGAAGGCGGTATGTTTGTAATTGGTATTGGTGAGAAAGATAAAGTGTCTCAAGCATTTAGATCATCATGCAATGAATTTAAATATTTTGAATATTTAGATGATGAAGATGAAGTGGAAGAAGCAAGCATCTCTCACATTACACCTGATGATGACATTGCACCTATGATAAAAAATATCGTCATTGAAAATGGTATTGATAATCGCATTCAACTCTCAAGATTAGGCGATATTATCGTTAATAGATATTCTGATTTTGATGCGAGAAAATACGGACATAAAACTTTATCATCACTCGTGAATACTATTAGTGGGTTATCATTATCACAAGAAAAAACAACGACATTTGTGACACTCACCTCAAAATTATCCTTAAAGGATGTTTCGAAGTCAATTGTTGAAATTATCTCTAAAAATAAAAGAAAAGAAATGATTTTAACGAAAATTAAACAAGAACTTGAAAAGAAGTACCCTGGTTTTTCATACCAAGAATTAGGCTATACACGTTTTTCAAAATTAGTAGAAAGTGTTCCTTTAGTTTCTGTTAACCAAAACTCAGCTAAAATCAAGCCTTAGATCAAAAAATCCCGATTCCGGGATTTTTATTTGAAATATACCTCAATATCAGTTTTTTCTAATATCAATGGAATTCTATGATGTGAAGTACTATATGCAATACCGTATTCAATATGTCTTTGATATTGATCTTTTGCAGTAGTAATCGATTGATAAACAGCTTTACCTTTGGATATTTGAAGTAAATCAGCAGTCTCTTGATCCACATTATAAGGTGAGAAAATGCGATATGATTCGACAATATCAATTTGGTAATGTTCTTTAAACATACTTAAATATGTTTTTTCATCAATTGGAAGTTTATCCAAATCCTTAAAGATACTTAATGGAAAATAACCGATGATTAAATAAATAGGAATGCCATCACCTAAATAAAGTCTTTTCATCATGAAAAGTGTTTCATTCTTTGAAAAGCCCATGGAAATATTCATTTGCTCATCTTCGATGATCTTTTTTTCTATAAGCTCTATAGATGGATTAAGTCCCATCATTTGAATCGCTTCGGTCATGCTTGTTAGCTTGGTATGAAACTGATCAGGTAGTTCGACGTAAGTCACTTCATATTGACGAAGTTTATTCATGCTAACAAGCTTAATATCGATTAATCGTTGGTATGAAGCCTTTACGGCTTGTTTTGGAATCTCAAGCTCTGCAGCTAGTATTTCAGGTAAAGGAAGTAGATCAGACTTTTTTAATTTTCTTTCAATGATTTGTGCCTCATAAAAATTACTAATCTGATGAATCAATGGAATACCAGATCTTTTATCAATCGTTAATTTATCTTGTTTCATCGCACGACCTCCTCAAACCTAACATAATCAGCAGGTAATGTATGCTTCACAAAGACAATGGGTTTTAGATCATCATCTTTAATGATTGATGTCACATAATGCATGGCATGCTTTTGAGGAATTTTTAGATAAAGAGCATCCACATGAGAAGCTTGGTGTGCACTAAACTCTGAAAAAACACTCAATATCTTATAGGTGTATTGTTTTTCAATGATTGTTCTTAAATCTTCATATTTTTGGACATAATAATCAACATTTGGAAAATACTTAAAGGGAAAATAAACATGTTGAACAGAAACAGGATCACCATCTATAGATAATCTATAGCAAATATCATAAACCATCTCGCCAGGTTTTAGATTTAAAGCTGGATAAACCAAATGATCATTTTCTATGAACCCCATCAACATAATCTCTTTCAATGCTAGATGATTAAATCTAAAGATTTCTTTCATAGGACCAATAAAGGTATATCTATGGTTCACAAACGTGCCTTGACCTTGTCTTCTAAAGATATAACCCTCTTTAATGAGTAAATCATAGGCTTTTCTAATGACAGAACGACTCAAAGAAAGTGCATCGCACAATTCCTTTTCTGTAGGCATTAAATCAAGATGTCTAAGTTCTTTACTTAAAATGGCTTCTAAAATAGCATCCTTGATTTGAATATAAAGTGGTACTTTTGAGAATTTATTAACTTTGATTTTCATGGTCATCTCCTTTTTTTAGTATACAATAAATCTTATTTTTTTAAAAGACTTTATATGACATAAACAGTAAAAATTTGTATGCTCATTTTCTTTGATAAAATGATAAAAAAATGATGACAAAATCATAACAAAGATATATAATAAAGCTGGTTATCAAATAGCATCATTCCATGATGCACAAGCCAACACCTTAAAACGATTATTGCCATATTTAAACATCGCTTTTATCGCTTGATTGACGTGTCATCATGTGGATATACGTTTTTAATCATTTAGAAAGCGAGGTGAACATATATGGCAGAAAAGAAAGTTGTAGCTCCACAAAAACCAGCTCAAAAACCAACACCACAACCTACCAAACCAGCAGGCAAAAAATAATGAATGACCTTGCTTAAGATTGTGTGTCTCATGCTTTAGACAATAAACATGTTTGTAGTGATACAAACATGTTCTTTTTTTTGAACTTAAGAAAAACTTAATATCTCTTTATAAGTTCAATCCATGGAACTTCTTATATAATATAAGAGAAGAGAGGTGTTCATATATGAAAGAGAAATCATATGAGGCATTACTTGAACGAATTGAAGCTTTAGAGAAGATAAATGATCAACTTTTAAAAGATCAAATGGAAGATGTAAAGCTTTCATATAACTGGGCAGGAAGTCTTGGTCATTGGTATTGGGATTATCAAACTAACAAAGTAACATATAATCCACTTAAAGTTACTGCACTTGGATATGAATTATCTGAAATCAAAGAGGAAGTAAATTATCAGTTTTTCACAGAAAAGCTTCATCCAGAAGATTATGATATGGTCATGGATAATATGCTTATGCACCTAAAAGGACTAACACCCGCATATGAAGTTGAATACCGAATTCGCACGAAAAGTGGTGAATATAAATGGTATTATGATCGTGGTGTTGTAACATCTAGATCAAAAGATGGGAAACCACTCTTTTTGACAGGTATTGTTTTTGATATCTCTGAGAAAAAGCGCGTACAAGAAGAGTTAGAAGAAAAAAATAAGCTCTTAAGAGAACAATCTTCTAGAGACTCTTTGACTCAACTTTATAACCATCGCACTTTATATGAAAAATTACAATATATGATGGATCATATCAAGCAGTATGAGCCGTTGATAGTAGCAATGATTGATATTGATGATTTTAAATTAATCAACGATCAAAAAGGTCATGTTTATGGTGATCAAATACTTGTAGAACTTGCACGTATCATGAAAGATCATACTAAAAAAGATGATCTTGTTGCTAGATATGGTGGTGAAGAATTTTTAATTGCTTTTCCAAAGACAGCACTTCAAGATGCAAAAAACATCTTAAATGATATAAGAATTGATTTTGAAAAGCTCGGTCAATCATACAAACAAAAACTTACCATTTCAGTCGGTGTTGTACCATTTGAAGGTTTTTCTGCAAGAGAAACTATCCATCAGGCGGACATCAAATTATATCAGGCAAAACATGAAGGAAAAAACAAAATTATCTCATCTTAAGATGCTTTAATATAAATGATTTTTTAATCAATTATATTGACTAATCATAGCTATTTATGTATAATCAAATTGCTTCCCAACCTTTTGTATGGGAAAGCTCGTGAATTGGTCCTAATGTCTACATCCCCCCCAGGCATTAGGACTCTTTTTTTTGTTATAAACCATCATTTTTGTTTTATAATAGACTTATTAAATAAGACGAGGTGTCACATGGCTTGGATAGATATGAATTTTAATAGTAGAGTATTAGAACTTAACACATCAGTGAATGTTTTTTTGCCTGATCAAATAAAACCAGGCGAAAAGTTTAAAATCCTTTATTTACTGCATGGTTATATGGGTGATTATACGGATTGGTTAAGATTTTCATCCCTTGAAAGATATTTATGGGAACATCGCTTGATGGTCGTCATGCCATCAAATAATAACAGTTATTACACAGATATGGATAGAGGACTTGATTACTTTACATATATGACAGAAGAGTTACCTCAAATCTTGCATGGATATTTTCCAATATCCGAAAAAAGAGAAGACCATTTTATTGCAGGCTTATCCATGGGAGGCTTTGGCGCATTAAAGATTGGTCTTCATAAACAAGATTACTTTAGTAAAGCTGCATCTTTATCAGGTGCTGTTGATTTAGAGCATATTAGAACGATTACTGAAGGTACACCAAGACATAAACTTTTTATTGCGACTTTTGGAGATCAAACAACAAAAAATACAGAAAATGATTTAAAGCATGTCATTTTAGAGTTGAAAAAGAAAGAAAAAGTCATACCAGAGCTTTATATTGCATGCGGTAAAGATGATTTTCTATTTGAAGATCATGTAGCATTTAAAGCATTTCTTGATAAAGAAAAAATCAACCATGTGTCCATCGAAAATGATGGCACACATGATTGGGCATATTGGGATCTTCAAATCTTATCTGTATTAAACTGGATTAAATCATAAAACTAAGATGTTGCCCATTGAATAAAATCTTTAAATACCTTACGCCAAGCAAGTTCATTATGCATATCCTCTGTTTCTATGTAGAAGATATCTTGAACTTGTTTTTTTTCTAGAAGCGTTTTTAAGTTCCGACTATTATTTAAGTAAATTTCATTAAAATCCTTTTTAAGTGAGGAAGATGATTCATGCTTTCCAATGGATATAAAAAATCTTGTGTCTTCTTTGATATTACTCTCTTTAACATACGAGATAAAAGGTGTTTCATTAAACCATGAAGCTAATGAGAAGACTCCAACTATTTTAAACACAAGAGGATATTTGAGCGCAATATAAACTGAAATATAGGCTCCCATTGAACTTCCCCCTATCATGATAGGTTTGTTTTGATCTATTGGATATGAAGATATGATGAATGGCAGCACTTGATCGTGAATAAAAGATGCATAAACATCACCTAAGCCCCCTGTTTTAAAACCAACAAGCTTAGTTGTTTCCTCGCTACTTTCCCAAGGCGCATACTCAAAGAATCTCAGTTCAGAGTTATCGATACCAACGACAATTATATCGTTTTTTTGAAGAGCTTTAAGTGTTTCATAAATCCCCCATGAGTGACCACCATATGCTGTTTCATCTTCGAATAAATTCTGTCCATCATGCATCATTAGTAATTGATAAGTCTTATTTTCAGGATCAAAATCATCAGGCAAAAGCACGCGAATTGTCCTATTTTCTTTTGATGTAACAATTGGTAAACTGTGTTTGATTAAATTCATAAAGATTCACCTCTTCTATTATCATCTATTTTAACATGAGGTTGAAAATTTATGTTAAAATGATAGTAGAAACGTAGGGAGGTATTTATGAAACAAACAAACTACGCTAAAGAGGGCAAACATATTCATCGTTTAGGATTTGGATCCTGGCAATTAGGTAATACAGAATTTTGGGGTTATATGTCTAAAGAAGACGGAATCGAACTTGTTAAAGAAGCAGTCTCTATGGGGGTTAATTTTTTCGATACTGCACCAGGCTATGCGCATGGTTTAAGTGAGCAAATCATTGGTCAAGCAGTTAAGGATCAAAGAGAAAAAGTATTTATTAGTACGAAGTTTGGACATACTGCAGATGGTGAAACAGATTTTTCACCACTTTCAATGAGAGAGCAATTACAATCATCTCTTGATCGCTTAGATACAACATATGTTGATGCACTCCTATTACATAATCCACCTATTGAGATTTTAGAAGGTAAAACAGAACACAATCTATACGCTAAAGAACTTAAAGATGAAGGCTTAATTCGAGGATTTGGTGTTTCAATCGATACCAAAGAAGAGTTTGAACTTGTCTTAGAAAACTTAAATGTAGATTATATCGAGATACTTTTTAATATATTCTTCCAAGACGTTATTCCTTGTTTTAAAAGAGCACATGAAAAAGGTATCAAGCTTATTGCTAAAGTACCTCTTGATTCAGGTTGGCTTACAGGTAAATATGATGAAAACTCTGATTTTGAAGGCATACGCACACGCTGGGATGATGAAACGATTGAAAGAAGAGCTATGCTTGTCAGAGAACTCAAAAAAATTACTAGACAAGAAGAACTTACACGATATGCTATAAGTTTTATTCTATCGTTTCCTGAAATCACCACTGTAATACCTGGTATTAAACACATCAAACACTTAAAAGATCATATAAAACATCATGATTTTAAAATCAGCGATGATATGAAACAAGAAATGATTAAACTATATCATGACCACATCAAAGATAACCCACTTCCTTGGTAATTAAAACAAGGTTATCAAGCAACATTTGAGTCACTTTTGATGGACTCAAGTAACGCTTGATAGCCTTTTTTCTTTAATCGTCTTAAAATGAAAGTATCAAACGAAAGGAGATTTAGATATGTTTGACATGTTAAAAGTAGGTAAGAAAATTGCGTCTTTAAGAAAAGACAAAAATATGACACAATTAGAGCTTGCAGATAAATTAGGCATTAGTTATCAAGCTGTTAGCAATTGGGAGCGTGGTGAATCCATGCCAGATATTAGTAAATTAGGTGAGCTTGCAGAGATTTTTGAGACAACAATCGATCAAATATTAGACTATAAGCCACTTGCAAGTGCTGTAGAAGAAGTTATAAGAGATCAAAAAATAGATGCTACCAAACATGACTCGAAAACACTATCTGACGTGATCCCTATGATGAAGCCAAAAGAAATTGAATCATCAATTAAAGATATCCCTATTGATGACCCACGTGTATTACTTAGTTTTGCACCATTTTTAGATGAAGAAGAAGTCGATGAGTTAGCTTATGAAGCATATGAAAAAAATGCATCATTAGAGCTTATAGGACTTGCACCTTTCATGTCAGAAAAAGGGTTAAGCAAAATCGCTTTGGCGATGCTTAAAAAAGATCAGGTAGAATCACACATGTTACCAGCGCTTGCACCATTTTTAGATGAAGATACATTAGATGTATTAGCAACATCCATCTATCAAAAGCATGGCACACATAGTATCATCCCACTTTTGCCCTTTTTAAGCTCAGATGTTGTCGATCATTTAGTCAAACTTGAGGTAGAAAAAGGCAACTATGATTCAATCAAACCATTACTACCCTTTGCAAATCACTCATTTAAGAAAAAAGCTAAAAAAACTGATGAAGATAACGATTAGGTGACTAATCGTTTTTTTCTTAGTGATTTGATGTTTTCATATTATAATAAATATGTATCTATAACATGAGGTGTCAAGATGGGAACAATCATCAATGTAGTCGCTATTATCATCGCAAGTATTTTAGGCGTTTTCTTAAAGAAAGGTTTACCAGAAAAAATTCAAAAAGGTGTAATGTTTACTCTTGGATTAGGTTTAACCGCATTATCTTTAGGTTGGTTTTTTTCTGATTTTTTAGTAATCTCAGAAGATGGTTCAATCAGCACACAACATGATATGCTTATTATTTTATCTTTAGTGATTGGCATTGTGATTGGTGAATGGATTGATATTGATGAAAAATTAACCAATTTTGCACTCAAAGTTGAAAAAAAATATAATTTACCGCCTTTAGCCAAAGGATTTATTACTGCAACCTTAATCTTTTGTGTAGGTGCTATGGCTATATTAGGTTCTATTCAAGATGGTTTATATGGTGATATCAACACGCTTGTCATTAAAAGTATGCTTGACTTTGTGACTGCCATGATTTTAGCTGCAGTCCTTGGTATCGGTGTCATCTTTTCAGCAGTTAGTGTACTCATTTATCAAGGAGCAATCTTTTTACTAGCTAAAGAAGCTGAAAGCTTTTTAACACCAGAGATGATGCTTAGCCTATCTTTAGTAGGAAATTTAATTTTAGTAGCCATAGGTATTCACTTTATGGAATTAAAGAAAATTAAAATTGCTAACTTATTACCTGCTTTATTTTTACCGATTATCTATTATTTAATCATGAGTCTATTTTAGGAGATATTTTTGTGAAATGTAAAATTTGTGGACACGAAACAATAGCTTATAAGCATCCCAGATTTGAGATGCTTTTTCATGAATGTCCATTTTGTGAGTTCATCTTTAAAGATGATACACTATATCCAGATATGAATACTGAAGAAAAAATGTATGATTTTCATCAAAATTCACTAGAAGATCAAGGGTATGTTAATTTTTTAACCAATTTTGTTGATACTTCAGTCATCCCTTTTATCAAAAATGGTGATGCACTCGATTATGGTAGTGGTCCTACACCTGTTTTATCCCATATTTTAAATCATAACTATGGATTTAATGTAGAGATTTATGATCCTATTTATCATAAAGGATTGCCAACAAAAACGTTTGATTTAATCACATCCACAGAAGTGGTGGAACATTTTCATCATCCGATTACATCATTTAAACACATATCAAGCTTACTCAAAGAAGGTGGCATTCTATCAATCATGACGCTTTTTCATCCAAAAGATCAAGAAAGCTTCTTTAACTGGTTTTATATTAGAGATGTAACGCATGTTGGATTCTATACACCTAAAACTTTTGATATACTTAAAGAAATCATAGACTGTGATATTATAGATACCAATCATTATCGAAATATCACTTTAAAGAAAAGAGAGATAACATGCAAAAAGTAGCGGTTGTTACAGGTGCGAATTCAGGCATTGGTAAAGCCTGTGTAGAATTATTATTAAAAGAAAAGATTTCTGTCGTAGGACTCGTTAGAGATGAACCCAAAAAAGAGAAACTTCTAAATGATATGCATGCATTCATATCAAAAGAGGCTTCACTAGATGTTGTCGTTGGTGATTTAAAGGATAATTCATCTGCAAAAGATGCAAGTCTATCTTTAAAAGAAGTGATTGATCAAAAATATCAAGGCACATTAGATATCTTAATGAATATTGCAGGTGTCGTGACTTCTGGATATCATGAAAACGAAGATGGTAACGAAAGAACTTTTCAGATTAACCATTTAGGACCATTTATTGTTACTTACTATATGACACCTCTTCTTAGAAAATCAAAAGATCCAAGAGTACTTGTTGTGAGTTCTCTTTCTCATTATAGAGCAAGCATTAACTGGAAAAATATCCAAAATAAGAAGTTTTACAATATCTTAAAGGCTTATAAACGATCTAAGCTTTACAATGTATTTTTTGTTAAAGGATATGCACATAAAATTAAAGATGTGCCTATATTTGCAATCGACCCAGGTTTAGTGCAAACTGATATCGGCCAAAAAAATACATCAAAACTCGCTGCATTCGTTTGGAATTTAAGAAAAAAAGGAGGCACTGATGTTTATTACCCAGCAAAATTTATGATTGATGTTTCTACCAAACCTGACTATAAAACCTTATCAGGACACTATATCAAGAAGGGTGAAAGCATAAAGTCGAATCCTATTACCTATGATCAAACACATAGAGATAGACTCTTTGATTATTCGGAGACATGCACACATATTTCATATGATGAACTTATAAAAACATAGCACAAACGCTATGTTTTTTTGATATAATGAGCATGGCTGAAAAAGAGGTATGATGAAACATGAAATATCCAGAAATACTTGCACCTGCAGGCTCAAAAGAAGCTTTAATAGGTGCAATCTCAAGTGGTGCAAATGCAGTTTATCTTGCAGGTAAAAGATTTGGTGCACGTGCATTTGCAGATAATTTTACAAACGAAGCTTTAGAAGAAGTTATTAACTACGCACACATGCGTGGTGTTTTAGTTTATGTAACAATTAATACCTTAGTTTATAATGATGAAATGGATGATTTAATCTTATATACAGATTTTTTAGTCAAGATTGGCGTTGATGCACTCATTATTCAAGATTTAGGTGTCCTTGATCTTTGCTTAAAAAGATATCCAGATTTAGATATCCACGTTTCAACACAAATGAATACACATAGCGTAGATCAAGTCAAATTTTTAAAATCACTAGGTGTGAAACGCATCGTTTTAGCAAGAGAAACACCTATTGAAAACATAATTGCTATCAAAAAAGAAGTCGACATAGAAGTTGAAGTCTTCGTTCATGGTGCTTTATGTGTTTCTTATTCAGGGCAATGCCTTATGAGTTCTATGATGGGTGGTAGATCTGGTAATCGTGGTGAATGTGCACAGCCTTGTAGACTTCCCTACACACTTCTAAAAGATCATGAAATTGTATCTCTGGAAAGCTATCTTTTATCTACCAAAGATTTAATGACATTAGAATACATGCACGCTTTAATAGAAGCAGGTATTGATTCATTTAAAATTGAAGGTAGAATGCGTAAAGCTTATTATGTGATTCAAGCTGTGTTATCCTACAAAAAAGCAAGAGATGCATATTTTAATAAAACATCCCTTGATTTAGAAGAAGATATTTTATATTTAACAAAACTATTTAATCGTTCGTTTACCAAAGGATATCTTTTTAATGAATTACCTAAAATGATTAATCAAAATCTAAGACCGAATCACATGGGTGTAGAAATTGGCGAAGTCCTATCATATTACAACCATCAAGTCAAAGTAAAGCTTAATGATAGATTAGCCATGCATGATGGGTATAGGATCATATCTCATCATAAAGATTATGGAAATATCATCACAAGAATCATCAAAGATGGAGCACTTATCAAGTCAGCTGAAAAAGGCGATGTCGTAACAATCGATGTTAAAGAAAAGATCGAAAAAGGCGCTGTTTTATTAAAAACACTTGATCAATCCTTAGAAGATGAATTATCTTTATACATGGATGAACATTATCCAGTAATACCACTTAAAGGGATTTGCATTATTAAAAAAGACCAACCGATATATTTTGAGGTGAAAGATCAAGAAGCTGATTTTCACTTATCAAGTGACATCAAGATTGAACAAGGACTTACTCAGCACACAACGCATACTCAAGTCTTAGAAAAACTTTCAAGACTAGGCGATACGCCTTGTTATTTTGAATCCCTTAAGATTGACCTTGAAGACCATCTTTTTGTTCCTGTTAAAATATTAAATGAACTGAGAAGAAAGATGATTCATGATATTTTAAAAGCACGTCTAAAAAGACAACAAAAACGCATCATTCATCATGACCTCAACATCAGTGATGACGATATTTTAAGCGAACCGACATTAGTTGTTAAAGTAAGAACAGATGATCAATATGAAGCTGCACTATCCATGGGCATCAAAGATATATATATCGATTATCGGTTAAAAAAAGAAAATCCTTTCTCATATAAAGCATTTTCGAACATTCAGCATATCAGTAAAGAGATTAAAGAGCCTGTCATAATATCTGAATCAGGTATGCTTTACCGTATCAAAGAAGGTGTATCATTCATCACCGATCATCATTTTAATATCACAAATATCTATTCAGCAAGACTTCTTAAATCCTATCATCCAACATCAATCACTTTATCAGAAGAGCTTTCAAAAAAGCATTTAGAAAACTTTCACAAAAAGTACTTTGAAACTTTTAAAAAACGTATCAATTTAGAATATATCGTATATGGTAGAGCACAGCTTATGACAACGAAATACTGTCCGATAGCAAAAACGTTTGATACACTTCCTCATTGTCATTTATGTGAAAAAAATCAGTATGCACTTAAAACACAACAAGGGGCAGTTTTACCTCTTTTGCATAATGGGTTTTGTGAGCTTAATATCATGCAAGATAAACCTATTCATTTAATCAGCTATATAAAAGAGATACTTTCATATGACATTAAAAGACTTAGACTAGATTTTACGATTGAAAGTTATGATGAAACAAAAAAAGTCATTGCTGACTTTCAAAAGGCACTCACCATTGATCATATGTTAAAGCCTACAACACCTCATGTTTTTGGAAGATATCTTGGATAATTTAGAGCTTTTTATGTGTCCCGTCACAATAAGGTAAATGTGACGATTCTTTACAACCACATAAAAAATACTTTCCATCTTTTTCTACTGAAAAATAAAAAGGTAGTTTTCCTGTACCTCGATGAGATTTGTTATCACAATAAGGTTGACTATCACTTCTGTCACATGTACAAAAATAATAGTCTTTATGTGCTTTAAGATCAACTAAAAAAGGTTTCTTTTGTGATGTTAAACGTATTTTCATATCATCACTTCCTTAAAATCATTATATATAAATGCATTCATAATCACAAGAGATAAAGGAGGATTCTATGCAAAGAAAAGATTTGTTAATCAAAAGAATGAATGATTTAGGTTATCACTTATCAAAAAGGATTCACACCATCGCACTTATGGGACTTGGTTCTATAGGTGTTGAGCGTGATAGATTAGATGATTATTCTGATCTTGATTTTTTCTTAATTGTTGAAAATGGCTTTAAAAATCAGTATATTGATCATTTAGATTGGCTTGAAGAGACTTATCCTCTCGGATATCAATTTAAAAACAGTAAAGACGGCTATAAAATTATGTTTAAAGATGGCATATACGGTGAGTTTGCTGTATTTGATTTATGTGAAGTACCAAATTTATATCAATCAGAAGGAAAGATCATTTGGCAAAGAGCTGATTATGATACATCACTACTAACTCAATCTAAAGGCCCTAAGCCAACAATTTATAAGAAAGATATGAATTTTGCATTGAATGAGGCACTTACCAATATCTATGTAGGCTTATGTCGAGTGCGTCGCGGTGAAATACTATCTGGTTATCGATTTATTGAAACATTCGCATTTAACAATATTTTATCGATCTTGCATCACTATGAAGAGAAAAAAGCTATCTTTGAAGATGACTATAATATTGAAAGAAGATTTGAAGTGCATTACCCATTATTTTCAGACACATTAAAAAATTTTTTACAGGGTTATGAAAGATTAGAAAAATCTGCTTTTCATATCTTCATGTTTTTGAAAAAACATATGGACGTACCAAAAGTCTTAGAAGATGAGATATTAAGGCTGATTAATGAGATTGAAGCAACCAAAATATGATATAATAAATCAAAAATGGAGCGTTTATATATGAAAAAGGTCTTAAAAATATCAATGATTGCAGTATTATCAATAGTCATCCTGTTTTTTTTGATTATTACAAGACTTTTTGGGATTAAAATTTATGACACCTATGCTCAAATTCATCACATGAATTTACTTGAAAAGATGTATGAAAAAGGTGAAGCACCAGTGATTGATGAATCGTCCTTTCTTAATTTTGATCCAACAGATGAAACGATTAAACTAAACCAAATCCAAATGCTTGCATCACATAACAGTTATAAGAAAAAAGGTTCTGATTTAGGTCATTTATTTGTGGGATTAGGTGATAGCTTTGATGAGGCGAGAGCCATGAAATATGGCTATCAAAAACTCACAAATCAATTAGAGTTAGGTATTCGATCGTTTGAGTTTGATGTAAGACTTAGAAAAACACATTTTATGTTAACACACGTGCCCTTAGTGGACAACAGTAGTGTAGCACCAAGATTTGATATGGCTCTAAGTGAGCTTAAACTTTATTCAGATTATCATGAAGATCATCTGCCGATTATTATATTGATGGAAATTAAAGATGATTGGATGATTTTAGACCATGCTTTAAATGAAATAGATGATGAAGCACTCTTAAGACTTGATCTTTTAATCGAAGAAACCTTAGGCGATAAGCTCTTTAAACCTAAAGATATGATCAATGATGATAGATCATTATATGAGACTATCTTAAACGATGGATGGCCGAGTGTATCATCTTTAAGAGGTAAATTCATTTTCGTATTACATCCAGGTTCATTCACTTCTAGATACCTTGCATTAGATGATACCCTACAATCTCAAAAGATGTTTATAGGTACTTATTTTGAATCTTCAAGCGAACATTATGCATCATTTGTTGTTCATAATGATCCTGATATCGAAACCATCCAAAGTATGATTGATCGAAATTTAATTGTAAGAACAAGAATAGATTCAGGACTTAATTTTAATGTCAATCGATTTTTAGATGCTATTAACTCAGGTGCTCAAATCTTGACATCAGATTTTACAGTAGGTAGAAAAGATTTACCAACTAGTGACATGATTTTCTTAAACAACACCTATATGATTATAAGAAAGGAAGATACTATATGAGCTATCGACCCAAATTTGCAAATCCAGATATGGATGATTTGTTTAAAGCGATTCTCACTTTAAAAACAGAAGAAGAATGCTATCGGTTTTTTGAGGATTTATGCACGATAAAAGAAATTCAAGATATGGCACAACGCATGAAGGTAGCTCAATTACTCGATGAAAAAGCATCTTACCAAGAAATTGCTAAACAAACACATGCTTCAACAGCAACCATCTCTAGAGTAAATAAAGCACTCGTTTATGGTGCTGAAGGTTATCATATCGTACTTAAAGCATTGAAAGATCATATTAAAAAATAAAGGCTTGTCAATATCATCTTTTCATGTATAATAGATATTACACTCTATAAAATCGACCAAGGAGGTAAAGATATGAGTACTTCAAAAGATAGCAATCGATTAAATGATTTAACAAAATATGATATTGTTGTTAAAAGACTAGAGGAGCGTGGTGTGCTTTTAGAAGATATGGCACAAATTGCGTTAGATCTACAAATCAAATATTTACCCAATCTTACATTTGATTTATGCTTAGAGCATGTTAAAAAAGTTGTGATGAAAAGAGAAGTTCAAAATGCTGTTTTAACGGGTCTTGAACTCGATATACTTGCTGAAAAAGGTCTTCTTTCCGAACCTTTATCATCCATGTTGCTTTCTGATTATGGCCTTTATGGTATTGATGAGATTATGGCATTATCGATCGTTAATGTCTATGGATCCATCGGCTTTACCAATTTTGGTTATGTCGACAAAACAAAGCCAGGTATCATTGGTAAGCTTGATGAAGCAGGAAAAGCACCTGATAAATGCAATACATTTTTAGATGATATTGTTGGAGCGATTGCTGCAGCAGCAGCTAGCTCAATTGCACATCGTTTTGCTGCTTAACTAAAGAGTCTCGATGAGAGACTTTTTTTAATGATTTGAATCATATCATAATTAAGTTATAATAAGAATAGGTATCATCGAGGTGATCTAATGAGTGAATCAAAAAAATCCATGAATGAGCATAAAGAAAAAACACAAAATCAAATACTTAAAAACTTGTCTCATGAATTAAGAACACCATTATCAGGTATTGAACATACCTTTTTTCTGCTTAAAAAAACAAGGTTAACGGCTGAGCAAAAATCATATCTTTCTATAGGTGAAGAAGCATTACTTCAATTATCTAAGCATATTGATGCACTGATTTCATTAAAAGAAATAGAAGACATCAAGATTGAAGAGAAAGTATTTAATCTTGAAGAAGAATTGATTCAACTCATCATATTTTATGCAGCTCAATTTAAGCTAAGATCCATCGATTTTATCTTTAATTTTGATTATGACATTAAAACATTCTATATTGGAGATCTTATAAAATTAAAAAGCATTTTAAGACATCTTCTTGATAATAGTTATAAGTTTACGCATCAAGGCTCTGTTTTATTTCAAGTCAAAAAAATAGATTCAATGAAAGTTTCTTTTACAATTGAAGATACGGGAGAAGGTATGGATGAAGAGACCATATCACATCTATCAAAGGCGTATATTCAAAAAGATATGTCTGATCAAAGAACTATAGGTGGTTTAGGTATTGGATTAACGATTGCAAATGCTTATGTTAAGGCCTTAGGAGGAGCGTTGAAGGTTGAATCAACGGTAAACAAAGGCACCAAGGTTTCTTTTGAGCTTTCGTTTAAACTTGGGGATGAAATTCATTTTTCTTTGACACATCCATACGTGATGCTTTCTTTTTTTAAGAAAATGAATAATCATATGATATCTTCTATGGGATTTAAATCACATAAGGATGCATCACCAGATTTTATCTTTTTTGATGATGAGACTATTAAGGAATTAAAAGCATATCAATTAAAATATGCAGATCAAAAAACAAAATGTGTCTTAATTTCAGAAACACATGCAAGAAAAACACATGGTATTGATTTAGTGCTTTTATATCCAATTTCAAGAACTTCAATCATGCAGTCACTTTTTCAATCAAGTGAACATGATACATATGAACCTGATTATCAACCTATGTTATCAGGATATGCACTCATTGTTGATGATAACAGATTAAATCGTATTGCATTACAATCAATTTTAATGAAGCAAGGTGTTCAATCAAAAACAGTAGAAAGTGGTCTTTTAGCGATTGATGCAGTAAAAAAAGAAACATTTGATATTATTTTAATGGATGTTCAAATGCCAAACATGGATGGTATGGAAGCAACCAGACGGATTCGCGCACTCGGTAAAACCTACCAAAAAATACCGATTATTGCAGTTACTGCAAACGCTTATTTTAATGACTATGATTTACTTAAAACATCTCAAATGACAGATGTCATTTTTAAACCGATTAAAACAGAAAGCTTAAATCCTGTACTAAGAAAATATTTAAAGCCTTCACCTGAAATTATGATTCCTGAGAATTTATACATTTTTGATGAAAATGAATTTAGCACAAGATTTAATGGAAGTATGGATATCGCTAAAGAGGTGATTGAAACCTTTTTAAATGAATATCCAAAGGATATGAAGAAAATTGAAGAGAGTATCCATATTAAGCATGCTGAACACATTATTAAACACGTTCACTATTTTAAGGGATCTTGTAGCTACTTAAGTGCACAACGTATCGTATGGCTTATAAACCTCATCATGGATCATGCTAAACATCAAAACCTGGAATTTATGGATGCATTATATAAACAATTATTAAGTGAAACAAAAAAACTCATCGAACTTCTCAAAGCATTCACGTATAAGTTGTGATAGATAGCATTATATCAAAGATATAACATTTATCGTGATAAACTAAAGATGGGTGATTATTATGAAAGATAAAGCAGAATTAAAGAAAATTTTAACACCAATCCAATTTCATGTAACACAAGAAAATGGAACAGAAAGACCATTTCAAAATGAATTTTGGAATCACGAAAAAGAAGGTATCTATGTAGATATCGTTTCAGGTGAACCACTCTTCTCATCTAAAGATAAGTTTGATAGTGGATGTGGATGGCCGAGCTTTTCTAAACCGATTCAAAAGGTTAAAACAAAGCTAGATATGAGCCACGGTATGTTTCGAACTGAAGTGAGAAGCATCAAAGCAGATTCCCATCTTGGGCATCTATTTACAGATGGACCTAAAGCATTAGGTGGTTTAAGATATTGTATTAACTCAGCATCATTAAGGTTTATTCCAAAAGAGGATCTAAAAAAAGAAGGCTATGAAGCTTATTTAGAACTTTTCACATCATAGGGGGACGTATGGAAAAGTATCATGTCGATAAACAATTAAGAATCTTAAAACCACTAAGATTCAAAAAGTACACAAAAACAAGAAGACTTTTCGCCAATCTTGTGATTAATTTGACGATGCTTTTCACTAAACCCAAAAGAGGGATGAAAAAAAGAACGTTTATCATACGTGGTTATCAACATAAGAAAGTAAAAGTCTATGTATATGAAATCAAAAAAGATGAAAGTATAAGACCTGGTTTATTATACATACATGGTGGCGGATTCCAAATGGAAGGCACACCAGTCCATGTTGGGATGATGCAAGATATGATTAGGGCATCTAAACATCGTGCTGTTTATGTAAAATACAGACTAGCACCAAAACACCCATTTCCAACAGCTTTGATGGATGCTTATCATGCACTTCTTTGGATGGTTGAACATAGTGATTTTTTAAAGATTGATCCAAAAAATATCACACTTGCTGGTGATTCAGCGGGTGGAAATTTGTGCGCAAGCGTTGCATTATATGCAAGAGATCATAAAGGACCACATATTAAAAAACAGCTTTTAATTTATCCAGTGATTGATGTAAGACAAACATCTGATTCCATGAAGATGTTTGATGATACACCGATGTGGAACTCAGTTTTAAACAAAGCGATGTGGGAACAATATCTTAAAAACGGTGATTTAGGCATGCTTAAGTATGCATCACCGATTTTAGCTGATTTACATGATATGCCAAAAACGTATATTGAAACAGCTGAATTTGATTGTTTACGAGATGAAGCAATCGATTATGCAAGAAAATTAGAGTCTTTTGGCGTACTAGTTGTTGAATATCACACAAGAAGAACTGTCCATGGGTATGATGCAGTCTTTTTTAGTAGAATGGTGAAGCGTATGATTGCTCATCGCATTGACTTTTTAAAGGATGAAACGATATGAAAAAAATAAACATAGATACATGGGATCGAAAAGATACCTTTAAATTTTATGAACACGTAGACATGCCAAGATATTTAATGACATTTGATCTAGATGTGACAAACCTCTATGATTTTGTTAAAAAGCATGAACTTTCATTTTATCTTTCATTTATGCACCAAGCACTTTTTGTCATGAATGAATTAGAAGCATTTAGATATCGATTCATTGATAATGATGTCTATCTCTTTGATTGCGTGCATCCATCATTTACGGATATGATTGAAAACACCACACGGTTTAAGATTGTTACATGTGATTTTTGCGAGAATCTTAGAACGTTCAACCTTTTAGCAAAAGAAAAATCAAAATCTCAAGGTGATACATTTATCGATATGAAAGCAGAGGAAAGACAAGATTTAGTCTATATCACAACCTTTCCATGGGCAACTTACACACAAGTATCCCACGCACACAATTTAAACAAAAAGGATGCAATACCAAAACTTGTTTGGGGAAAATTTAAGCTTGATAATCACAGAAAAATCATGCCTTTTTCAATTGAAGTTCATCATGCATTTATCGATGGATATCATCTTGGCACATATATTAATAAGCTTCAAGAAAGACTCAATCAGTTATAGGACAGTGATGTCCTTTTCTTTTTTTATACACCTTACTTGATATGAAATAGAATTCAAATGTGACATGATGGCTTCATAAAGGTTTATGAAGAACGCTCCATCATTTTTATTAAAATACCTATATGATTTATCATATAGTGTATGTTATAATGTTTAATGTAAGCGCTTTAGAAAATTTGAAGGGAGAATAACATGAGCGAACTCAAAGTATTTGACTACATGGCGAAACATCGCTATGAACAAGTCGTATATTTTTACGACAAAACAACAGGATTAAAAGGTGTTACTTGCATACATAACACCACGTTAGGACCAGCCCTTGGTGGTACTAGACTATGGAATTATGCGTGCGAAGATGATGCAGTCATTGACTGCTTAAGACTTGCAAGAGGGATGACTTATAAAGCAGCAGCTGCAGGTTTAAACTTAGGTGGGGGAAAAACAGTTTTAATTGGAGATCCAGAAAAAGTTAAAAGTGAAGGCTATTTCAGAGCGCTAGGACGTTATGTACAAAGTTTAAACGGCCGTTATATTACAGCTGAAGACGTAAACACAAGCACGAAAGATATGGACTTTGTTGCTATGGAAACAGATTATGTGGTTGGATTAGAAGGTAAATCAGGTAATCCATCACCGATGACAGCACTTGGTGCATTCCATGGTATACGTGCTGCTTTACAATATAAATTTCAAGATGAAACAATTTCGAATTACACATTTGCAGTTCAAGGGGCGGGACAAACAGGTTACTATCTGATTAAAAAACTCGTTGAAATGAAAGCTAAAAAAATCTATTTTACAGAAATCAATCAAAAACATATTGATCGTTTGAAAAAAGAGCATCCAGAAGTTGAGTTTGTTGAACCTAAGCTCATCTATAGCCAAAATGTTGATGTGTTTGTACCTTGTGCATTAGGTGGCGTCTTAAATGATGAATCTATTCCACAAATCAATGCTAAAATCGTTGCAGGCACTGCGAATAATGTCTTATTAGAAGAAGATATTCATGGCAATATGCTTAAAGATCGTGGCATCTTATATGCACCAGATTTCGTGATTAATGCAGGTGGTTTAATCAACGTTTACCATGAATTAAAAGAATACAACATAGGTAGAGCAACAAGAGATATTGAAAAAATCTATGATCGTTTACTTCAAATCTTCTCAATTGCTGAAGCAGAAAATGTACATACACAACTAGCAGCTAAATTGTTTGCTAAAAAACGTATTGAAACCATTAATAACGTACAAGATAATTTTATTAAAAGATAAGGAGTGATGACGTGAAAAGAGGACTACTCACTTTCGACAATGAAGCATGTAAAGGTTGTGAACTTTGCGTAAGTTTCTGTCCGGTCGAAATATTATCCTTAGACAAAGATCGCATAAATTCAAATGGTTATCACCTCATTTCAGTGAGTGACATGGATAAATGTATTGCATGTGCACAATGTGCTATTGTTTGTCCGGATTCAGTCATTAAAGTGGAGGTAAGAGAAGCATGAGCAAAGTGTTAATGAAAGGAAACGAAGCAATTGCACGTGCTGCAGTTTTAGCAGGCGTTGATGCATTCTTCGGTTATCCTATTACACCACAAAATGAAATTCCAGAATATTTGTCTAAATTATTAGAAGAAGAAGGTCGTGTATTTGTACAAGCAGAATCAGAAGTCGCTGCCATCAATATGGTATATGGCGCTGCTGGTGCTGGTGCAAGAGTTATGACATCATCATCTTCAGTTGGTATTGCTTTAAAGCAAGAAGGTATTAGTTATATTGCAGGTTCTGAATTACCCTGTGTGATTGTTTCAGTCATGCGTGGAGGACCAGGACTAGGTGGTATCCAACCATCACAGGCTGATTACTATCAAGCAACAAGAGGTGGGGGTAATGGCGATTATCATGTCATCGTCTTTGCACCTGAATCCATTCAAGAAACCGTTGATATTATGAAAGAATCCTTTGATATTGCGGACACATACCGTAATCCTGTCATGATATTAGTAGATGGATTAATCGGTCAAATGATGGAAACAGTTGACATGGATAAACCAGTTTTAAAACGCACGATTGAGCCAAAATCATGGGCTGCAAATGGTACGAAAAACCATGAAGGTAGAAATATCATTAACTCAGTTTATTTAGACCCTATTCAACTAGAAAATCACAATTTAGCATTACAAAAGAAATATAAAGAAGTTATTAAAAATGAAACGCGTTATGAAATGATTAACATGGATAATCCAGACTATGTCATCGTTGCATATGGAACAACTGCAAGAATTGCTCGTTCGGCACTTGAGATCTTACATGATAAAGGCATTAAAGTTGGACTCATTAGACCGATTTCCGTTTGGCCATATCCTAAAAAAGCATTTGATCAAATACCTAAATCAGTTAAAGGTATCTTAGTTGCTGAAATGAGTTTAGGACAAATGCTTGATGATGTTTTAATTGCTAATAAAGGAAGACTACCTGTTGCCTTCTTTGGACGTACAGGTGGCGTTGTACCTGAGCCAGAAGAAATTGCGGATGCAATTATTCATTTTGAAGATAAGGTGGTGGAATCATGATCCGATATCAAAAATCACAAGGACTCGTTGATGTCCATACCCATTATTGCCCAGGATGCACACATGGTATTTTACATAAACTAGTTGCTGAAGTTTTAGAAGAACTTGATGTCTTAGATCACACAGTAGGTGTTGCATCCGTTGGATGTTCAGTCTTTGCATATGATTATTTCAAAACGGATTTCCAACAAGCCGCTCACGGTCGTGCGACTGCTGTAGCAACCGGTATTAAACGTGTCTTATCAGACCGCATCGTATTTACATATCAAGGTGATGGTGACTTAGGATCTATTGGTATTGCAGAAGCAATTCATGCTGCCAATCGCGGTGAAAATATTACTGTCATTATGGCAAACAATGCTACCTATGGTATGACTGGTGGACAAATGGCACCTACGACACTTATAGGTCAATACTCAACGACTTCTCAACATGGACGTGTACGTGAACAACACGGGGCACCACTTAGAGTATCTGAAATATTTGGTCAAATCGAAGCTGCAGCTTATGTAGAACGTGTCGCACTTCACGACATAGGAAACATTAGAAAGGCTAAAAAAGCGATTAAAAAAGCTTTTACGTATCAAATTGAGAAAAAAGGATTCACACTGATTGAAGTGGTCTCAACATGTCCAGTAAACTGGGGTATGAAACCAAAAGAAGCACTTGATTGGTCTAAAGAAAACATGCTTCCTATTTATCCACTCGGTGTTTATAAGGATGTGGCTAGCCATGATTAGACGTATTCGTGTTGCAGGATTTGGTGGACAAGGTGTTATGCTTACAGGTCAGCTATTAGCCTATGCGGCAAATAAACAAGGTTTATACAGTTTATGGGTACCTACCTATGGTCCAGAGACACGTGGTGGCACAGCAAACTGCTCGATTGTTATTAGTGATAAACCTATTTATTCACCTGTCTTTAAAAATTCAGATGATTTACTTATTTTTAACGAACCTTCACTAACGAAGTTTGGTAGTAAAGTTGCAGAAGGTGGGAATATTTTTTATAACTCATCTTTAATTAAGCATGATGTCAAAATAGAACATACACATAGCTATGGTGTACCTATGACAGAGCTTGCTCAATCACTTGATAAACCTCAAGTAGCAAATATGGTCATGCTTGGTGCTTATTTAAAGAAAGTTGATATTTTCAAAGAAGATGTTATTATAGATTCTCTTAAATATTTCTTAGGAGAAAAGAAAACACATATGCTCCCGGTCAATCAAAAAGCGCTATGTGTTGGATATGAATCAATCAATTAAATACATCAAAGGAAAAATCCACGGATACTATGTACCGTGGTTTTTTTAACCCATAATGACCGTATGTACGATATATAAGACGACGTACGATAAAAATGACTTTCTTAAGAAAAATGATTGACTATTGGTTTTTTTTCATATATATTGATGCTATGAAAACGGTTACTTGTAACCAGCAAGAAGGAGTATGCTTACATGATTAAAAAAATATTTTGGACTGTATTACTTGGTTTTTCACTCTTCATATCTGCTTGTCAAGATGGCTTATCTCAAGCTGAAATTGAAGCGATATTGATTAAGATGAGTGAAGAATTAGTAATACCTCTTTCAACAGAGACTGATTTATCCTTACCGACATCGCTCACATATGACTCATATACAGCAGATTTATCATGGACATCAGCCAATACAAACTATATATCACATAGCGGTGTTGTCACAAGACCTTCTTTTGAACTTGGAGATCAAACGGTGACACTCACTGTTTCTTTAACATATTTAGACCAATCTCTCACAAAAACATTTGATGTAACAGTCATTAAGCTTGATGAAATCATCCATACTTATACTGTAACATTTAACACAAATGGTGGTTCAAATATTGAACCAATTGAAGTGTATGATGGAGCAAGCTTAGCAAGCTTACCAACTCCAACAAAAACAGGATTTACCTTTCTTGCTTGGTATAAAAATGAACAGTTAACAGAATTATTCAATGTTTCTGAAACGATTTTAAATCATATCACGCTTTATGCAAGGTGGATTGAAGATGCTATAGAAGAAACCGTGATTATTACTTTTGAATCAAATGGTGGCACAAATTACGATGCTTTAGTTATACCTTCTGGAGAAGCAATTGATCAATTACCTACGCCTATTAAAGAGAATCATACCTTTGATGGCTGGTATTTAGATGACGCATTAAGCACACCTTTCCAAACAGGATTACAAGCATATACAAATCTTACATTTTATGCAAAATGGATTTTAAATATGACACCTATCTATTATGAGGTGTCATTTGAAACAGACCATACAGACACAATCGATGCAATATCTGTTTTAGAAAACGAATTTCTCTTGTCATTACCTATACTAGAAAAAGAGAATCATGATTTCATAGGTTGGTATATCGATCAGGCATTTACGACACTATTTGATATTGAGACACCAATTACATCTAGTATCATACTTTACGCAAATTGGGTTTCAAACGTCCCTGAAGGTACACCAATCTTTACGGCAGAAGCTTTTAACCATTTGTCTAATAGCGGAGCAGATGGTGTGTATTATTTAGCCAATGATATTGATTTTTCAAATCACACATGGACATATACAACACATAACTTTAAAGGAACCATTAATGGTAATGGAAAGACACTTTCAAACTTAACCATTCATGGTACTGATCGAACAGGTCTCTTTTCAAGAGTAAACAATTTTAAGATTTTTGATGTAACCTTAAACAACATTCATGTGACATCAACAAATAGAGCAGGTATATTATTTGGTGAACAAGATGGTAACAACGTTGAGGTTTATAACATCACCATCATTAATTCATCTGTAAGTGGCGCATCTTCAAATGGTGTTGGAGCACTCATTGGTTATATCAAACCAGGATTTAGTGCATCTATTCATCACATTTTGATTAAGGATACTTTTGTTACCAATTCAAGTTCTGCAGCAGGTGGACTTATTGGTATGACTGATAGTGGTTCAATAGATATTTCTGATATTCAGTTAAGAAACGTTTTAATCCATGGTGCTGGACGTGTAGGAGGTATCTTTGGAGAAATTAAAGGATCCTCTGTTGTATTAAACATCTCGCGTGTCTTCTTAGATATCAATCTTACAACAACGACTCAATATATGGGTGGCATTGTTGGTAGAAATCAGTCTGATACAGGCATTCATACATCCGATGTTTTCATCACAGGAAAAATGACCTCCTCATATCAAAATTTTGGTCACACATCTGGAGAAAAACCTATTTCAAGCTTAGACAATGTTTATGCTGTAGAGCTACTTATTGAAGGTACATTAACAAGAGATTCACTTACAGGCCAAGCAGTCATATCAAATATTGAGGACATCAATCTTGAATGGTGGGAAACCTATTTACCAGCTTTCGTAGATCATAATGATTGGATGTATCTTGATCGTATCTTTCATCTCAATCAACAAACATTTATCCCAGAAAATAGTTTTAAAGTAACCCTAGAAGTAGGTAATACGTTACCGACATTGATTTACGTAACCGAAAATGAGCCACTTGGCACCTTAGGCACACCTTTTGTTTACGGGTACACGTTCATAGGTTGGTTTTATGATCAATCTTTTGAAGCTCCATACATAGCATCACAAAAAGTGATATCAGACATCACATTATATGCAAAATTTGAAGCTTTACCAAGCTATGATGTAACGATTGATGGTATGACTCAAATCGTTTTAGAAAACGAGTTTGCAACAAAACCTCAAGATCCAACCATGTTTGGTAAAGTATTTATCGGTTGGTTTGTTGGTGAGACATCATTTGATTTTACAGCACCAATCACAAGTGATTTAGTGATAGAGTCAAGGTTTAGAGATGCAGTAGCATATGAAATATCCTTTGGAAATATAACACAAAATCCAGTCATCATTTTTGAAAATGAAGTATTTGATATTGACCGACTAACAAGCGAAGGTTATCGTTTTATAGGATGGTATTTAGATGAAGAATTTTCAGTTAAATTCGATCAATTGTATCTTACTGAAGATGTCACATTATATGCAAAATTCGCTTTATTAGGCGATCAAATATTTAATGAAGATTTTGATGTTTATCCAAATAGTACACTCTTAAAAGACACAGATTGGACGGAAATCAAGGCTGGACAAGCATTGATTGAAAATCAAAAATTAAAACTTATTGAAGGTTCATCTGAAGCAGTTTATCATATCCCGGTTGAACAAATTGGTGATGGCAGATATGTCTTAGTCTATGATTTTATGCAAGGTATTGGTGGTGCATCATTTACCATTGAATTGCTTAACGGTCAAACGCGTATCTTCAGTATAGGAGCAAATAGACAAAATAGATTTACCTATCGAAATCAGGATGGTTCTGAAACTGCAGTACCATTAACAACTTTATCAGTTACACCAAATGTGACATACCAAGCAATCATCTTATTTGATACAACCTATCATTACTACAAATATTATGTAAGTCTTAATGATGAACTGATAGAAATTACACCAGTTGGTGGTGTCTCATTTATTCAAAATAGCATACCAAATACGTTAAAATTACGTACAGTTGGAACAACATCACTTTCAAGTGAACCTTATGTATATCTTGACAATATCTTAATTGAATCAAGCAGTGATACAGCAGATGGCAAATCAGCATTTGATCCCGAAGAACCAGTAGATTATGAAGCACTGATTCAATCCATTTATGATAGTTTATCAATTCCTTTTCAAGATGATGTAAGATCTCATTTGATATTAAAAACACTTATTTCGTTTGTACCTATTGTTTGGACATCATCTCATACAGACATTATAACGAATGAGGGTATCGTAACAAGAGACGAACAAGATGATATGCACGTTAGCCTAACAGCAACCATCTCAAAAGGTGGATATACATTAGTGAAAGATTTTGAAGTTACGGTGAAAGCCTTATTAGGCTCTGTTGACTTTAGTCAAGAAAGCTATCACATCAATGGATTTGCACAAGGTCATGTATCCATCCCAGACCTTAATGAGGGAGATCCTGGTTATTATGTGGTTTACAATGCTAAAGACTTAATGGATGCAATTAACGCAGAAAACTCAACATCAAAAGGCACAACAGCTGCGAGAGTTATAGAAATTCGTGCAGACTTAAATTTAGGATTTAACGAAGTCGTACAAGCATATGGTGTACTTAAAAACCTCGATCAGCATGCATTACCTAAGATGCATCCTATTTTAAAGCAAACAGGCGTTTCTAAAATAGTTATTCAAGACCGTAATAATCCAACAGGTAAATACGGTGAAGGGCTAGTCATCTTTTCAGAAGAAGGTCACACAATCAAACATGCTGCATTTCAAATTAAACGCTCTAATAACATCGTGATTCGAAACTTAAAGTTCGATGAATTATGGGAGTGGGATGAAGCAACTAAAGGTGATTATGATTCTAATGACTGGGATTACTTCACAATTGAGGTTGTGAATGGTATCTGGTTTGATCATATTGAACTAGGTAAGGCTTATGATGGGCTAATTGATTTTAAAGCAGGATCTGATATATCACAAACCGTAATTAACGCAACCTTCTCATACTTCAACTTGGTTTTTGAACCCAATGATTTCATACGTGCTCAATTTGATTACCTTGAGCAAAACCGCTCTAGCTATAATTATTACAATCAAATGCGTAATGCAGGCATGACAAAAGAAGAAATTATGGAACTCAATAGTTTTCAAAAGAAAGGCTTCTTATTAGGCGGTAGTTCAGGAAGAGCGGGTAATGTTTTTACACTCACAATTTATAATAGTTACATTAAAAACCTACAGGACCGCTTCCCAAGGCTAAGAGGTGGTGACGTACACATATTCAATTCGATATATGATGCGACTGATGTTTATGAGATGAGAAACTATGTCAGAGAAAATTATGCAGCCCTCTTCGCTAAGTCAGAATATAACCGTCAATTGACTAATCAAGCCTTAGTTACAACAGAACAAGGTGCAATTTTAATGGAAAATAGTATCATCAAAGGCGTGACTCAAGTGATCAAGTCCAATCAAGTAAACACTGGACATCCAACAATGACAGGTAAGTATCTTGTACTAGATAGCTTATTCATCTTAGATGATTATATGTTCTTTGGCTCATCTGAAGATCCTGATACACCATTTATAAGGGCAAATAGCGAACCAATCTTGCCATTTTCATGGTCAACCATCTCTAATTTACCTTACACAGGCTATCAACTGGTTTCAGTCAATCAATTAGAAAGCTATTTAAATCAAGCCTATCTAGGGGTTACAAATGAGCCATTTGACTGGTTGAATCTTCATGGAAAACCCATATTACAATCTTAAAGGGTGCGATTTTGCACCCTTTTTACTCAAAATATGTATGAGAGTTCTTATGGTTGATAAAATCATGCTATAATATATCAAACAATCAAAAATAGGAGATAAAAAGCATATATGAAACTTGATTATAAGAAGACGTTTTATGTAGGACTCGCATTCTTTATTATTACGATTTTTTGGCAAACCTATGATTCGATTATTACTAAGATTCTAATTGATAAATTTGGACTTAATCAAACATGGTCAGGTGCAGTCATGGCACTTGATAATGTCTTAGCCTTATTTATGTTACCTCTCTTTGGAGCACTATCTGATAAGACCAATCACCGCTTAGGTAGAAGAACACCTTATGTCATTGTCGGTACAGTGGTTGCGGCATTCGCATTTATTGGTTTATCATTTGTTGATGCATACCAAACCAATAAGATTGAAGAAACTGATATTATCCAAAAATATGAACTCATTGTTGATCAAGAACAAGACGTTAAAACATCCATTTTATTTTGGAACGGTTTAATACTAGATATGCGTGTGGAAAGAGATCTCGCATTAGCAAATAATGAAATATCTCAAGCACGTTATGATAGATGGTATTCAGGTGTTTATGAACCCATGTTAAACACCATTAATGGTAGAATAACAGGTGATTTAGATCAAATTGAACTATCCTTTATGGATGGATATTATCATTCTTATTTAAGTGACTTAGCATGGCAAGTCACAGCATCCAATCCAATGAATTTCGTTATTTTCATTGTCGTCTTATTCATCGCTCTTGTAGCAATGTCAGTTTTCAGATCACCTGCTGTCTCGCTCATGCCTGATGTCACCATGAAGCCATTACGCAGTAAAGCAAACGCAATCATTAATTTAATGGGCGCTGCAGCTGGAGTTACATCGCTTGTTTTATTAACAGTCTTTGGTTTAGGTGGAAGATCTTATGTGAATTACACCATGGCATTTGTTTCAGTTGGTGTCATTATGTTGCTCATATTAGTTTTCTTCTTATGGAGAGTCAATGAGCCAAAGCTTGTTAAAGAAAGAGAAGCACTCGATCAAAAATTTGGTTTATCTGAAGACTTAGATGATGTACATGATATGCATGAATTACCAAAGGATAAAAAACTATCTTTATACTTAATTTTAATTTCAGTATTCCTATGGTTTATGGGATACAACGCAGTCATGACAAAAGTATCTGATTATGCACCAAAAATTTTACAATTACCAAGCTTTACTTTACCTTTATTAGTAGCTAATGTCACTGCAATTATCGCGTTTATTCCTATTGGTATTCTATCAACTAAATTTGGAAGAAGAAAAACAATATTAGCAGGTATCGTATTACTTACACTATGTTTTGGTTCAGTATTCTTCTTAACGAAAGATACAGGTTGGATTATGTTTATCGTCTTTGGTTTAACAGGTATTGGTTGGGCAACCATTAACGTTAACTCATATCCAATGGTCGTTGAACTTGCTAAAGGTTCTAATGTTGGAAAGTACACAGGATATTATTATACATTCTCAATGGCAGCTCAAATCTTAACACCAATCTTGTCAGGATTCTTAATGGATTCAATTCACCAAAAAGCATTATTTCCTTACGCGACATTCTTTGTAGCGATTGCATTTGTTACTATGTTTTTCACAAAACACGGTGATTCTAAGGCAGAAAAGAAGAGTATTCTAGAAAACTTTGATGTAGATATGGATTAAAAAAAGATGCTTATTTAGCATCCTTAGGTAAGAAAAATTCAAAAACGACATTGTCGTATCTCGATCTAACAAAATCATATTGGGCTTGACTACGCGCAGCATAGCTGATGATGGTCATGCCTTTTTTCTTTAGCCTATCAAGTTTTTGATAGGGTAAATCATGAATACCGTAACTGATAAAATCCGGTTTTGTAAAAAGGTTGAAAAACATTGTTCTTAAAAGATATCTTTGAATGAATGATAGTTTTTGATCTTTAAATGTTTCAGAAATTTGACCTCTAATGACATCTGGTTCATGCTTTTTAAACCAATAAACAACACTTGGATGAAAAGAAAATATCGCATATAAACCTTTGTAATCTTTGAGTTCTTTCATAACGCTTTCACATAGTTTTATCACATTGCCATGCGGTTTTAACTCAATAAGTAAAGGCATCTTTCCATCAACAAGCTCTAAAACTTCACGAAGTGTAGCAATCTTTTCTAAAGATGGTTGATATGTGATTTTTTGAAGCTCATTGTAAGTAATTTCATCGATATTTTGATCAACACCACATAGTCTTTTCAAGTTGAAATCATGAAATGAAACTGGGATGAAATCCTTTGTAATATTTAAATCAAGCTCAATTGCATAGCCTTTTTCAAGTGCTTTTTTAAAGGCTAAAAGCGAGTTTTCAGGTACTTTTTGATCTTTTGTAAATAGACCGCGATGTGCATATTGATATGTTTTTAAGAAACTTAAATCTTTCATCATATAAACTCCAATTCATTTTCCTTCCTAAATTATAACATAATTTAAATTGAATGAAGACTTTGTGTTATAATACTTTTGCGAGAGGAAGGCTTAGACATGAAAAAAATATTTAGCTTCATATCAATTCTTTTAATATCACTTACGCTTTTTGCATGTCAAGAAGAAAGTGTCACTGATTTTGCACCACCAGCATTAATCGGCTATCAAAATATTACATATACTATAGGTGATGACACACCTAACTATTTAGACGGTATCGAAGCCATCGATTCAATAGATGGTGATGTTACTTCAAGCATCATTGTTGATGACTCATTAGTTGATTTAGAAACGCCAGGGATTTATGATCTTTACTACTATGCAAAGGATTTAAGTGGCAATGAAAGCTTTGTTAAAGTGATTGTCATTGTCCTAGAAAATATTGAAGTAGATAACATAAGTCCTGTGATTATTGGAGCATCAAACTTAACCTATTTCATAGGAGATCCACTCCCTCATTTAAGTCACGGAATCACAGCTTTCGATAACAAAGATGGCAATATTACAGAGCATATTAATATCGATCAATCGAGTGTAGATTATGAAACGCCAGGGATTTATGATGTTATATATGAGATTAGAGATAGTTCTGGGAATTTAACGCGAGTTACCATTCACATAGAAGTCTTTAGTGAAGTGATTGATCATCTCAATATTTTCTATATTAATGATACACACGGCGCTATTTTAAAAGATGGGCAATATATGGGTTTATCTGCAATTGGTCATCTCATATTGGATGAAAAAACTAAAAACCCAAACAACACCATCTTCATTGCTGGTGGTGATATCTTGCAAGGTTCACTATTATCTAACTACTTTTATGGCGAATCAACGATTGATATCTTAAACGCGATGCAATTAGATAGCTTTACCATTGGTAATCATGAATTTGATTGGAGCTTAGATAAAGTAACACGTTACTTTGATCCATCCTATGAAGGCATTAAAGCAAATTTTCCTTTGCTTGGTGCAAATGTGTTTTATAAAGACACAACCATTCGTCCTGATTTTATTGATGCCTATCAAATTATTGAGAAAGCGAATATAAAAATCGGTATCATCGGCACGATGGGTTATGGACTAGAACCATCAATCGCAACTGCGATGGTTGAAGATTATGAATTTCAAGATCCTATTTATTGGACAGGATACTACGCTGAAGAGCTTAGGGTAAATCATGATGTCGATATTGTTTTAGCTGTTATTCATGGGTCTTCAGATTATACGAATCAAGGGATAGGTGCACTTACTGGACAATCAAGAGTCGATGCAACATTCAATGGTCATTCTCACCAAAATTATGTCCGTTTTGAAGCAAGGACTGGTGTTGATATGCCTGTCATTCAATCAAGCTCAAATGGTAGAGCTGTTGGTAAAGTTACATTAAACTTAAGCACAACAGGAGAAGTTATTAATTATCAAGCACAAAATTTAACAGCAAGCTCTGATGCAAGATTATCAGGACAAAGTGCTATCATAGATGCTAAAATTAGCTATTATTATGATCAAGTTGAGCCCTTATTAAATGAAGTCATCATCAAATCCAAAGAAACATATTCAAGAGATCAATTAACTTACTATATGGCAGAACTCATTAGAGTATCAGGCGAGGCAGCGATTGGATTGCACAATTTTGGTGGCACAAGGTCAAGTTTAGAGCAAAATCAAAACATTACTGTAGCAACTTTATATGATATTTTCCCATTTGATAATAAAGTAAAAACAGCACGCTTAAAAGGATCTATCATTATTGATTTTATTGAAAATGGTGCAAGCGGTTCAGCAGTCGTTTATGAGCAAGGATTGAGCTTAGGAACCATTGATCCTAATCAATATTATGTGGTTGCTACAAACGAATATGTTTTTGACCAAACAGATAATCCATTTATTGATGGTGATGATATCATTGATACAGGCATTATTATCAGAGATGTTTTAGAAGCGGTTCTTCGAAAACAAGCAGAAACGCATACACATTTTGATATCAATCTACCTGTGGTATTATCGAAGCTTCACGACACAGTTTTATTAAAATTTGATGAAATGATAGAAATCATTTCCATTCAAGCATAAAAGGCCAAAATTTGGCCTTTTTGATTCCGATTAAAAACGGTTTCATAGTTTTTAATATGGTATAATTATGATAGATAAAATTAAGGAGTGTATAAAATATGGTACCATCATTTGAAAAACGCATACGCGCATTTGCAATCGATACCTCAGGCGTTATGCTTGTCGTTATATTGTCAACGTTTTTAGGAGTCATTTGGCGATATTTGCCACATGTTTTAATCGGCACAGCATTTATAGGGTTTTATTTTTTACCTTATCTTTTTTCAAATGGCCAAACCTTTGGAAAGCGTGTCCAAAAGATTAAAGTTGTTGATACACATGGTAAAGATTTACCACTTTGGCGTATTTTTGGCAGAGATATTTTTAAATTAGGTCTAAGTATTTTGACATTTGGTATTTATTTAGTGATTTGTTATTTCGCACTCAATGAAAGAACAAGTAGAACCATTCATGATTTTATATTTAAAACAAAAATGATTGATTTAGAAGAAGTACAAGGCAAAAACAATTATTTAGGCAAATCAGAATACATGAGAAAAAGAGGACTCTAATGAAGAAGTTATTATATATTTTTTTGATGCTATTACTTGCTATAGGTTTAATAGCATGTGATGAAGCAAAAACAGAACCAACAATACCTACAGAACCTACTATAAAATTAAATGAAGTAAACCCTCAGCACGACATATATTATCAAATCTTTGTAAGATCATTTGCAGATTCTAATCAAGATGGCATTGGTGATATTCAAGGTATTATCGAGCAACTTGATTATCTTGAAGATTTAGGTATTACTGCATTATGGTTACTACCCATTAATCCATCACCAAGTTATCATGGCTATAATGTTACTGATTACTATGATATTCATCCAGATTATGGCACATTAGAAGATTTTCAAGAGCTCATTGATTTAGCACTTGAAAGAGACATAAAAGTTGTCATCGATTTAGTCATCAATCATACATCTGATCAACATCCTTGGTTTGTTTCAGCACAAGCATCTACTCAAAGTGAGTATAGAGATTATTATGTATGGAATGGTAATACAGCCTTTGAATCATTTGTGGGCGGTATGAAGGACTTAAACTTTAATAACCCTGCTGTGGTTGAAGAAGTTAAAAACATTATGGATTTTTATTTAGAAATGGGCGTTCATGGTTTTAGAATTGATGCTGCTAAGCATCTATTTGAAGGCATTAATGCGACACTGAATAATTCACTGTTACTTTTAAGCTTAAATGCACATATTAAAAATAATTACCCCAATGCTTACATCGTTTCTGAAGTGTTTGATTATAATTATAACTCAGTAGCTGATTACTTTATTGGCTCTGATAGTGTCTTTAATTTCCACGCTGCTATGACTATATGGGACAAAGTAGGATTTGGAAATTCAAGATTCTTATTAGCATCTAATTTAAGTAGAGCTTATCAAGCATTTAGAGCTTTCAATCCAGACTTTATCGATGCTCCATTTATTGGGAATCACGATTTAGATCGTGTTGCATCCATGTCAGCTTTTCAAGGTACGAATGGTGCTTTAAAGCTTGCCCAAGCTATGCGTGTATTATTAACCATACCCGGTAGTCCGTTTATCTATTATGGTGATGAACTAGGTATGAAAGGGTATCGATATGAAGGTACCAATATCCCTGGATATGGTGTCGTTTATGATGAGTATAGAAGACAACCATTCTTATGGGGAGACTCAGCCATTACTACAACCTGGTTACCAAGCGATGGATCAAATGATATGACACCTAGTTTGGCGACACAAATGACCGATAATGCATCTCTATTTAACCAATATAAAGAGATGATTCAAATTAGAAAAGATAATCCTGCACTCATGTATGGTAGCAATTTTGCTCCCTATAAAGAGGGTAATTCGAATCTACAAGGTTATGTGAGACATTATCAGTACGAATCCATCGAACAAGCAGTTCTTGTACTTCATAATTTATCTAGCAGCCCAATAGAAATTGATTTACCACATCTAAAAATTATCTACGGAAGTACGACGTTAGAGCCTTATCAAACACTTATCTTAGAGATTGATTCAGCATTGATTGGAGATTATATCTAATGTTTTTAGTGAGATTTTTTAAAACATCTTTTCAATTTTCCAAGATGTTTGAAAAGCTTGAGGATAAGTTTTGGAAGTATATCATTTATTTCATTTTATTAGGACTGATTGCTGTCTTTCCACTTAATTACTTAATTGTTCAAGAACAAGGTTGGAGGCTTGATTTCATTGAGGAAAGTTTTAGAGAAGAAACCCCAGATTGGGTTTTACCTGAAACGTGCAATATAAGGAATCAAAAACTTGAATGCACAATAGATGAATCCTATATATTTACACATGATGGCATAATCTACTATATCAATTATCAATCAGATACATTTGATACAACAAAGAAACAGGTTTACTTACTCACTGATCAAATTGTCTATACAAATGGCGAAGGGGCAACCATGGTTGGATATGGTTACTCTGGTTTTGAAGAAGATTTAAATTTTAGGTCCATCAACTTAATGCAAACCGATGATAAAGCTTTAGCATTTATCGATTTTGGACAAAGTTTAGAAAGATCATTTGGTGCTTATATTGTCTTTTACACGGTTTTAACAAATACATTCATAAGTATCGCTTTGAACCTCGTTTTCTTACTATTATTGTCACTTGTGATGCAGTTATTTAGATTTGGTTTTTCTACATATTTTAAGTATATCGATTCATTAAAGTTTTTGATTTACACTATGGGTATTCCAGCATTACTAAGCTTTATTATTGGCTTTATAGAGCCCACATTCTCACCTGTGTTTTTCCAATTTGGGATGGGCATTAGCACGATGATTAACATGCTTGTTAACGGTAAAAAAGCATTTAAATAATAAGTACTTTCATCAAAACGAAAAGAACCTCACTCATGATAGTGAAGTTCTTTTTTTTCATGTTATTAGCAATTATTCAGCAAAGATAATGGAGCTTTGATGTAGTGATAAACCAGGTGTTTCAAGATTTCTATTGATCCAATAAGCGATATAACCATAATCGTTCGCTTCTAGCTCATATGCTTCTTGAGTTGGATATAAATAAATGGTTAATACATATGTTTTTGATCGAATATCATCTTTATGTTGTTCATAAATATGACCAGAAAGTGATGCGACGATTTCATTTAAATCATCGATTGAAGTAATCTCATCCTCGATCACAACAAACGTATCAATGGTATTAAAAGTGACGACTTCGTCAACAATTAAGACTGAAAAATCAGCTATCACAATCGGTGTTGGATCATTATCGTCTTTACAAGCTACAAGTCCTAATGTAAAAAGTAAGAAAGCTATCATTAATATAAATTTTCTCATGATTCACCTCCTGCTTTAACTTCAACATTAAATCTTCTGCCTATGACATCCAGTTGATAAGTATAATAATTAACTTGACCATAGGTTTCTTTAACTGCAACAGTAATCGTATAAAGACCTGGTGTGTTGGTATCAAAGTAATTTGAGTAATAAACTTCTACAGATGCGTTATGAATAGTGACGTTAGATGCAGGATCAAAGCTTGCACCTTTAGCTACTGTAACAACAGGTGCTGTAATTGTGATAGAAGGATCCATCACTTCAACTAAAATTATCGATGTATTTGAAGGTGCAAATGCAGCATCTGATATAATTTCAATGCCATTCATGTTTGCAACATCAGATGTTAATAATTTATATGTCTTTCCAGCAGTTAAGTTCACACGTGCTAAACCTGAACTTGGATTACCTGCATGCATAACGATGATTTCAGGTTCTCCTGCTAAACCACTAATCTTATAAGCAATCGCCTCATTACCAGCATTGGTATCTAAGAATGTGACACGATTTCTAATATCATTTGCGTTATCTATTCTAAAGTGATTAAATGTTTGTCTAATCTCAATGAGTGCTTTATAGTATTCAAAGACATTGACGTATTGTGCTTTTCTATCCCATCTTAATTGGTTCACTGAATCTGGAGACTCATAAGAGTTGTGATCATAGCCACCTGATTGTAAGGGTTTAGAACGCATCATTTCAACACCAGCATGTAAGAATGGTACACCTTGTGAGGTAAGTACGATCGCGTTTGCTTGAATTTGATATCTTGGCGAGTTAGATACAGAGATACCTGTTAAGCGAAGCTTATCATAAAGTGTATTATTATCATGTGCTGTGACATAGTTAATTGTTTGGTTTGGATTTAAGTGCCATTCATCAATCATTGTCAAGGATGAATGAGAAATACCACCTAAAATACCATATTTAATGCCTTGAACATTGTAATCTGAGCTATTACCTTGAATCCATCCTTTTTCAGATGCTTGGAAGACAGAACCTTTCACTGCATCTCTTGTGATATCATTAAATGCACCAACAAGATTCATATTTTTGATGTTTGTTTTACCTGCATCTATTGATTGAGGAAGTGGTGTTGATCCACCATTCCATGGTTCCCCATAAACGATAATGGTTGGATCGATTTCTTCAAGCATCGCTTGAATCTCGTTCATTGTTTCATAATCATGAAGTGCCATTAAGTCGAATCTAAAACCTGATAAATTATATTCTGTTGCCCAGAATTTAACTGAATCAACCATAAATTTGCGCATCATAGAACGTTCTGAAGCAGTTTCATTTCCTGTACCAGAACCATTTGAGAATCCACCAGTAGAGGTGAGTCTATGATAATAGCCAGGGACGATTTTATGGAAGTTAGAACCTTCTGATTCACCTGTGTGGTTATAAACAACATCCATAATGACTCTAATATCTCTTTCATGGAATGCCATAACGGTTTGTTTAAACTCTTCTATACGAGTTCTACCATTAAATGGATTGGTTGAATATGAGCCTTCTAGAGTGTTAAAGTGATATGGCATATAGCCCCAGTTAAAGACATTTTGATAATTTGGATTTAAAGCAACTTGGATTTCATCCACGTAGCCAAAATCAAAGATTGGAAGGAGTTGAACAGCATTAACACCTAATTCATCAATATGATCTAAACCGGTTGTTACAGTCACACCATTTGTATGTGTATACTTCGTACCACCTTCGGTGAGTCCCATAAATTTGCCACGGTAACTTGGAGTACCTTGCCATGAACTGTGAGCAGTTAAGTCTCTTACATGAAGTTCCCATACAATATAATCTGTGAGATTTTGTATCGTATTTGGACGACTATTATATGTCCAACCTGAAGGATTCGTTTCATCGAAATTAACAATCATGCCACGTTGACCGTTTGCTCCAGTTGAGTAAGCATATGGGTCAGTGACTTCATGGGTAACATTATTATTCGTCACACTAAATGTATAATATTTAAAATCTAAATCACCAGTAAGCTTAACTTCCCAAGCGCCATTTTCAATTTTATACATAGATTCAACTTGATAAGGTGTTTTTTCTTCGTTAGCAACACCTTGATCGTTATACATTGGATGACCTTGATGATATAGATTTAATGAAACAGCACTTGAGAGTGGTGCCCACAATCTAAAAATGGTAAATTCGTCTTCAAAACTTACACCAAGCGTACCATCATAAGTATATAAATCTTCAAATGCAGCTGTATCATATAAATTTTGTAGAGATACTATTTTTTCTGCGATATTTTCACTTTCAAACATCACCTTGAGTGTATATGTTTTAGAAATATCAACACCTGGCACAGTAATGAGTAAATTCTTACTTGTTGGTGTGGTTGTACTAGATAGTTTTAATGTATCATTTTCATAGACTTCATATCCCGTTGGAATATGAGTTAAGTTTGCTTGAATCCGTTGATCCTTGTCAAAGGCAACAGTTAAAATCTTTTCTCTGTAGTCAGGTATATTATTTTCTAGGTCTGCTTCTGAAAGACCAATGTTGATATCTTGCTCTACAAAATAAGCATGACCAACGCCTCCAATAACCTCAACTTCAGATAATTCAATAAAACGATCGCCACCAATTTCACGGTAACCATCCCATTCTCCTTGTTTGATGATAATACCAATACGTGTAGCACCAGGATAATCAGATGCTAAATCAAGTTCATAATAGACACCTTTCTCATCCTTTTGATTGACATCAAAATCATGCTTGATGCCATCTCTTGAGACGGGTTGATTTTCCCAAACCCACATGTTAAAACCAGTGTAATTATCGTCATATCGATAATAATGTATCACGAGTGTTGTTGGCAGTTCATTTGCCTTAGATGTTAGTCCTAATGTAAATATAGAAAGAACAAACATCATCAGTATGACTATTTTTTTCATGTAACTTCATACCTCCTCTTCAATATAACTATATCATGCAAATATATGATTTATCATATTTTTTGATAGCGATTTCAAAAAGAGAACGGTTGCATAATGCACTCATGACTAAAGCGTTTACATTTTTCATATATATATGATAAGATGATGTTGCAAGGATGAATAACATCTTTAAATTTATAGGAGGAAAGAAATGAAGAAAGTGTTATTAGCTTTAATCCTTTTAGCATCAGCATTCGGGTTCTTAGGAACTAGATCGTTTGCTGCTGGTACAGGGAATTTAGTCATCCACTTCCAAAAATGGGATGGCGATTACACTGACGTTGGTTTCTTCACATGGACTGCACCTTTCACAACAAAAGCTGCTGTTGATGGAACTGACGAATTTGGTGTTTACTTCGAATATAATGATATCGCAATTGGCAGTAGTTTAGCTGGTATCGTTTATTTCCAAGAAGCAGGCAAAGAATGGTGGGAAAACAAACTCACTGCTGATATTAATTTTGGTGATATCTTAGTCGAAGACGAAACAGTTCATGTTTACGTATTTGAAGGCTTAGATACAGCAGGTCCAAACGCATCAGCATTCTTCGTAGCTGATCCAGCTGCTTATAATATGCTTTTAGTGTATTATGATCCAACAGGAAATTATGAAGAAACACTTGGTGTGCATGCATGGAATGGTTGGACAAGCTTTACTGAACCAGGTTGGGCATCACCAGCTCAAGTATTTGAAGATGGTGGTAAAGCATCAGATGGTTCAATTGTTAAGGTTGCTATGTTAAGTGCTTCATCTCCAAATGCAGGATTACTCATCTATGCTGGCGATGATTCTACAAAGAAAACTGGCGATGTTAACTTATCTGCAGCATTACCTGAAACACCAGTTCTTGGTGATACAGGTGTTGCTTATGTGCTAAGCAAGGGAGATGCTTATACAGCTAATGATAACGTTTGGTATAACGATAACACTGATTTCGTGACTCAAGCATTCTCATTTAGACTTATTGAATTTAACAATGATGATAAGACAGGTACATATGCTGTTGATCCAACAACTATTATTGTTAAAACTTCTAAATTAGTCACAAATCCTTATGCTGAAGCTACAACAACTGAAGAACAAGCTGCAGCTGTTGCACAAGTAGAATCATGGTTTACAGTTCGTGAAATGACTGGTGTAGACACCTATGGTGAACCACTAGATATCGAACGTGTTGACTTTGCTAAATCTAATGCAACAATCAATGCATTTGTTGTTATCTTAGGTGAAGCATTAGACAATACTAAGGATTATGAAATTTTCTTTGAAACTAACTTCCCGGAAACTTTAGACGTTGCTGTTGATGTAGATGTTACAATCGAAGTTACAGTTCCAGCGAATACACCTGTTGAAGCAGTATTAAGTATTGCAGGTAGTATGCAAGGTTGGTCACCAAATGCAGTTGATTATCAAGCAACTCAAGTTGGTACAACCAATGTTTATACTTTAACATTCACAGTATCTGTTACTGATCCATTCACAACATATGAATACAAATGGACACGTGGCGACTGGGCAAATGAAGAATTTATCGCTTCAAATCGTAAGCTTATTGTTCCAAATAACGTAACTGCTATTACGATTGAAGATGAAGTTGAAGCTTGGGCTGATATTGATGCTCCAGCTGAAAAATATGCTGCTCCAGACCGTGTTGCACCAACAGTTCCTGCGAACTTAGCTGCATCACTAGCTGTTAGCATGGATACTTCTAAACCAGTCTTAACATTTATTTCGCCAACCGGTATCGTAGATAAAGTTGAAGCTGAAAGAATTATTACTGTTGCTTGGGGACAACCTTTTGATCCAAACTTATTCCCAAGATTTAGAGTTATCGATGACCGTGATGGCGAAATCACTCCATTCGTTTATGTACCTAAAGGAGAATTCTCTGTATTAGATACAAGAACTGAAGGCGATTATGTCATTATGTTAAGAGTTGTTGATAGATGGGGTAACATCACTGAAGAAAAATTCACCTTCAGAGTTGTTAAACCTTAAGGAGGCACGCCATGAAAAAATTATTATTAATCGCGATAGTATTATTCGCATCATTAGGTTTAGTAGCGTGTAAAGAAGGAGATACAACTCCAACTGATCCATCTGTTCCAACTGAACCTTCAAATAATGGTCAAAGAATCGATTTTGGTGATCAAATCATTCAAAAGACAAGTATTACTGTATGGATTGACGATGAAGCTGGCGAATACATGGAAGCTGTCATTGCAGAATTCAATAAAGTATATCCAAATATTATCGTTAACCACGAACATTATGGCTCTGTAGACGCTCGTGAAATGTTAAAAACATTCGGTCCTTCAGGAAATGGTGCTGACGTATTCCAATTCCCACATGACCACTTAGCACAAGCTGTTCTAGAAGATTTAGTTTATCCGCTTCCAACTGCAACTAAAACGAAGTTAGAAGCTAGAGCTCATGAACTAGGCTTAAGCATTGCAACTTTATCATATGATGAAAGTGCTAAATCATTCGACCCAGCATCTCCAAATGCTGTTGAAAGATTATATGCTGTACCAATGTCTATTGAATCAGTTGGATTATTCTATAACTTAGATATGATTACAACTCCAGCTGCTACATTTGAAGATTTATTTGCTGCAGCTGATGTTTGGAATGCTACTGCTGATCCAGGTGTATTCTACTTAGGAACTTCAAGCCATTGGGCAGATAGTTACTTCACACAAGCTATTTATTCAGCATTTGGATTCTATCCATTTGGTGAAAACTTAGACGATCCATCTGCAGTTGGTTTTGAAACTCCAGAAGCAATTGCTGCATTAACTTGGATTAGAAATGAGTTAAAACCAAGAACAACTGGTAATGGTTCACATAACTCAGTTGCTGGTGGTTCATTATTCGAACAAGGTGAAATTCCTTACGTTATCGCTGGTCCATGGAACCATGAAGCATATAAAAACGCTGGTTTAAATTATGCTGTTGCTCCAATGCCAACCATTAACGGCAATGCAACTCAAACATTTGCAGGCGCTATGATGGCTGCAGTTTACAAGTATTCAGATTATAAAGAAGAAGCAATCGCATTTGTTGAATTCTTAAATTCTGACATTGCAATGCAATTACAATATGAATACAAAGGTAAATTACCAGCGCTTAAGTCTGAATTATTAGAAAACATTGAAGGCGTTAATGAAGATTCACTATTAATGGCAATGGCTGAGCAATTAAACTCATCAGTACCAATGCCAACAATTCCTCAAGTAACTTATTACTGGGGACCAGGTGAAACATTATTGCAACAAGTATGGAACACAACTGCTAACATTACAACAGCAGCTCAAGAAGCTGAACAAGGATATCGCACACGCGCTAACTTAGCTTCTTAAATCTATTGAAATATTTATTTAAATTGAACTATGTTGAAGGCGGCAAACTTAATTGCCGCCCTCATTTAGTTTATTTACGGAGGACAAGATGAAAGTAATAAGCATCATCAAAGCAATTTTTTCAGGTCTCATTTGGGGACTTGGGCAATTGTTTAATGGGCAATTTTTAAAGGCCTTATTCTTTTTTGTTTTTTTCGCTGGATTTATTACGATCGAACTTGCCACTAGTCGTTATTTTGAAGAAACGAATGCATATGACAAAATGATTGGTAAAAACTTTGGTGATACATGGTATACAAATAGCTTTATGCCGGATTATATATTTGACAATGTCAACTATGCACCATTTAATCAATTTTTAGCTGAAATTGGTGGACAAGAAAATCTAACAGAATCATTGTTCATTGAGTTCATGGCAAAAGATTTAAAAGAAAATAATCCAATTATTTATACGAATATTGATTCAAAAGAAACATTCTTAGCTGAAACATTTAATGACGAAGGTAAGATTCACATTGTAAGAAGACAAAATTTATTTTATGATAATGAAAATGACATATATTATGTTGAAAGAAATGTCACTTTAGCCGACGGGTCAAACAAAAAAGAATATGTCGAAACATCCGTGTTAACTGGTGAACTCAATGAAGCTAACGTAAGAGATAATAGAACAGGACTACTTACATTTAATAAAAATGGAGAAATATATCGTAATTCTGGTGTGTATTATGTTAGAGCTAATCTTGATGGCATAAACTTAAAATTGATTAACATTTTAACCGGAGAAGTTATTGATAATATGCCATCAACACGAATTCAGGTTTCTGGACCGATTTATGTGTTAAACGGTGAGATTTATGAGTATTTTGAACCGGGACTCATTTATAATTCAGCACGTTTACAATACAAAGAAACACCATTTTTTGTAGCGTTTAGACAGTCCATGAAAAATACATATTCATTTACTTGGTATGGATACACGAGAAGTGACATGACGAGACTCATGATTCGTACTTATTTTGAGCTTAACCCGGAGATTAAAGAAACATTTGAAACTGAATTCGATGATTTTTTCTATGATCAAGCAGGTTTATTTGTAAGAGGTTACTGGGCAGTTTACACCTTAGGTACAACCGATAAGGTCAATTATACAGGTCACATGGCACTTTATGATGCAATGATTGGTAATGCATCTTCGGCAAACACAATGTTTAATATGCCAGCAGCTCAACCATTAGAAGAAGTGCCTATTCGAGGGCACGTATCTACAATGCTGATGCTTGAAGGTTTGATTGGTATCATCTTATCTTTATTCTTCTCAATTTTTGCAATATGGGGTATTATTGATGCTTATCGCGTAAGCGAAGCTAAGAGAAAACAAGAAAAAGTGTTATCTGATGTTAAATATTTCAAGGATGTTTACGAGCGAAGCTTTGAATATATAGTTTTATCTCCAGCTTTATTTGTCTTAGGCTTCATTTCCATCATGCCGATTGTATTTGGCTTTATTATGGCATTTACAAGTATTCAGGGTAATGCATCCATGGAAAATACTTTCGACTGGGTAGGGTTAAAAAACTTCTTTGCACTCTTTAACTTTACATCAGGATTAGGCGCATCCTTTGGTCAGGCTTTCTGGCGTGTTTTAGGGTGGACGATTGTTTGGGCTATATTCTCAACATTCACTGTATTCTTTGGTGGATTCTTCCAAGCACTCATTCTTAACAGTGAGAAAGTTGTATTTAGAAAACTATGGCGTACCATCTTAATTTTACCTTGGGCGATTCCAGCATTATTATCACAAATGGTATTTTCTGTTATGTTTAATGAGTTTGGATTTATCAACCAATTATTAAGAGATATTGGTATGTATGACATTTTGATTAATTTAGGACTACTAGGTAGAGAGTATCAAACACTCGAAGGTATCCAAAAACTGCTATATTTAGGTTATGAAAATGTTCAATGGTTTAGTAATCCATTTAACACAACCTTTGTACGTACTTCATTAATAGTCATCAACATTTGGTTAGGATTTCCATACTTTATGGCCTTAATGACGGGTGTTATGACTGCAATCGATCAAACACTTTATGAAGCTGCAGATATTGATGGAGCAAATAGATTCCAAAAAATATCTCAGATTACAATGCCGCTTGTTTTATACTCAACAGCACCGATTTTAATCATGACATTCTCAGGTAATTTTAATAACTTCGGGGTCATCTACTTTATTACACAAGGTGGTCCAAATAATGGTTTTGCCAATCGTGGATTTGCAGGTGATACAGACATCTTGATTTCATGGATGTATAAACTAACCGTTGACTACTCCGTCTTCAACATGGCTTCTGTATTCTCTGTCTTGATCTTCTTGTTTGTTGGTTCAATCACAGCATGGAACCTATCTCGAACAAGAGCATTCCAGGAGGATTAAGGACATGACATTTACTTATATACTTATTTCATATATTGTTTTCGTTGCTATATGGGTTAATCAAGGCACACTTTATGATGTTGCAACTAAAAAAGGACATGAAGGCCGAAAAATACGTGCCATTACATTTATTCCATTTTATGGAAATTATTATGTAGCAAATCTAGAACATCGTATAGAAACAGAATCTAGAGAAATGAAGCACTTATATAGTGCAGACATCTTAGGCAAACGTATTTTAATATATGGAGGCTTATTATTAGGATTCTACATTATAATGATTCCTATCACGATGCTCGCTTATGCTGCTTTATCTAACAATTTATTGCAAACAATGATTGCGATATTCCTTGTAATTCTAGGTTTACTCATTCATCAAGGCACTGTTGTTGAATATGCTTCTAAACGTGGCTATGAAGGCATTATGCCTGGGTTACTAGGACTTATTCCTGTTTATGGTTTTATTCATTATGCTCATTTGGAAAAAAGACGTAATGTCTCAAAAGAAGCCATCAGACAAGTCTTTAGCTTTGGTAATTTCATGCAAAGAATTTTCGTTTATGGACAGATTACACTTGTTGCAGTTGTTGTCATAGTGCCAGTCATCTATATTTTTGGTATGGCATTCTCTAATTTGAGATCTGATATTCCAAATAAAATATGGCCAGACAATCCAAACTGGGAAGCATTTAGATATCTATTTGATGAAACGAATTTCACAAGATGGTATTGGAACACATTAAGTATTGCACTTATTAACATGTTTGTAGGTACAATACTAATCACCGGTGCTGCTTATGTCTTTGCTAGATTTAGCTTCAAGGGTAAGAAAGCAGGACTTTTAGCTATTTTAGTGCTTCAAGCATTCCCATCCTTTATGGGGCTTATCGCAATGTATGTATTATTCTGGAAGTTTGGACTACTAGGTCAGCCTAGAGCACTTTCAATTTTATACATCGGCGGTAGCATACCAGGTAATCTATGGCTCATTAAAGGATTCTTATCTCAGATTCCAAAGGATTTAGATGAATCTGCGATGATTGATGGCGCATCTAAGCTACAAATTTTCTTTAGAATAATTTTGCCACTTGCTGTGCCAATCTTAACGTTCGTTGCAGTTTCGATGTTTATGGGACCTTGGATGGATTATATGCTTCCAGGCTATCTTTTAAGATTTAAACCCGCATGGGCTGGTGCTGATTATGATATTACTCAGCAATGGACTTTAGCAGTTGGTTTATTTAAGTTTATTAATGATATCAACTACATTCACTACTCAGCATTTGCTGCTGGTGCACTTATGGTTGGTATACCAATTACAATACTTTATATGCTTTTTCAAAGATACCTTATCGAAGGTATTATGGCTGGGGCAACAAAAGGGTGAAAAATCACCCTTTTGTTATTTATGAAAACGATGCCATAACTTAAAAAAGCACAAAAGATGATAAAATAATAATGTATATTATTTTAAGGAGCAGACATATGAATACAACTTTTGAACATAAAGAGACCTTTAAAAAGGTATTTTTGCATGAATTAAAAACAACGTTTAATAAGGATTTAAATGACTCTACTGTTTATGAGCGTTATACAGTACTTGCAAAGCTTTTAAATCAAGATTTAGAACAAGCAAGTCAAAATACTGTGAATTATATTGAAAAGCATCATCTAAAGAAAACGATTTATTTTTCCATGGAATTCCTGATGGGAAGACTTGTAACAAATAATCTTCAAAATAGCGGACACTATGATGTTGTTAAAGAAGCGTTTAAGGATTTAGGCATAGACTTAAATGAAGTCGAACATGCTGAAACAGATGCAGGATTAGGCAATGGTGGTTTAGGTAGACTTGCTGCATGCTTTATGGATTCTGCAGCATCTTTAGGATTACCACTTTATGGTAATTCCTTACGCTATCAACATGGATTTTTCATTCAAGAAATCAAAAACCATCGTCAAGTCGAACATAAAGACCCTTGGTTAAACGAACCATTTATTTGGGAAACTAAAAAAGAAGAGGAAGCGATTGATATTCCTCTATTTGGCTATGTTGAACATACAAAGCTTATCAATCCAGTTTGGATCAAAGCTGTGCCTTATGATGTGAAAGTCGTTGGAGATCAAAATGGTGTTGTCACAAACTTAAGACTTTGGGCAACTGAACCAAGCGATAAACAATTAATACAAGAACCTGACTATATTGAAACGACAAGAAATATTTCAGACGTTTTATATCCAGATGATTCAACAGAATCAGGGAAAACCTTACGCTTGATGCAATCATATGTATTTAGTGCAGCAGGTGTTAAAGCTGCATTCAATGAACATGTGCGTTTAGGTAGAGATTTGAGAGATTTTCATAAGTATTATACATTCCAAATTAATGATACACATCCAACACTTGTAATACCTGAAATGATGCGTATCTTAATGGATGAGGAACATATCGGATATGATGAAGCATGGCAAATTACGACACAAACGTGTGCCTTTACAAATCATACCATCTTAGCAGAAGCCTTAGAAAAATGGAATATTGGTATCTTTAGAAACTTACTGCCACGTATTTTCGAAATCATTCAAGAAATGAATCGTAGATTCAAACGTATCTTAGAAACCGATGGACGTTTTAATAAGGAACAAATTTATCTCATGGGTTTAATTGGTCAAAACCATGTACGTATGGCACATATTTGTATTTATGGATCATTTAGCATCAATGGTGTCGCAGCATTGCATACAGAAATCTTAAAGCACATTGAAATGAAGGATTTCTATACACTTTATCCAAATAAGTTTAATAATAAAACAAATGGTATTACGCATCGTCGTTGGCTGATTCACACAAATCCTGAATTAGTAAACATTATCGATGAAAAGATTGGCAAAGACTGGCGTGAAGATTTAACGCGTTTTAAAAAGCTTGAAGGTTTTATCAATGATGAAAAAACACTTAAAGAAATTGATCTAATGAAACAAGCAAAAAAACAAGCATTAAGCGACCGTATTTTTGCTGAACAAGGTATTCGTTTAGAAACAGACATGATTTTTGATATTCAAGTAAAAAGACTGCATGAATACAAAAGACAACTTATGAATATACTTCACATCATTGATGTCTATTTAAGTTTAAAATCAGATGAAGGATTTAAAAAATCCTATTATCCACATGCGTTTATCTTTGGGGCAAAAGCAGCACCAAGTTATCACATGGCTAAAGCAGTCATTGAACTGATCAACACAGCAGCAGATATCATAAATAAAGACGAAGAAACAAATGATTTACTAAAAGTTGTGTTTGTAGAAAACTATAATGTAACGTATGCTGAATACATTATGCCAGCAGCTGATTTATCAGAGCAGATTTCAACAGCAACCAAAGAAGCATCTGGCACAGGTAATATGAAATTTATGATGAATGGTGCACTTACAATTGGCACTTTGGATGGTGCAAACGTTGAAATTGTGGATTATGCAGGTAGAGAAAATGCTTTTATCTTCGGTTTAACAGCTGAGGAAGTGACACATATTTATCAAAATAATGGCTATAAGCCAAGAGAAATCTATGAAAAAGATCCAAGTTTACAAAAAGTATTTAACTTTATTAGAGGACTCAATCCGAATCCACAACATTTTGACTATATTTTAAATAATCTATTAAACAGCGATTATTTCTTAGTCATGAAAGACTATAACGCTTATAAAGAAGCTCATAAGCTTGCAAATGAAGCATATAAGGATCGTTCAAAATGGTTAAAGATGTCATTAATGAACATCGCAAATTCTGGATTCTTCACATCAGATAGAACAATTAATGACTACAATAGAGATATTTGGAAGTTAACCAAAATAATACTGTAAAAGAGGTTTTAAGGATGGCAAAATCTACAGATTTAAAGTTAAGAACATATACATTTTATCAAGTATTTCCTAGACAGCATTCAAAAGCTCAAAATTTTCAAGGTGTCATCGATGATTTAGATCGTATTAAAGACTTAGGTGCAGATGTCCTTTATCTCTTACCTATTCATCCAATTGGAAAAAAAGCACGTAAAGGATCAAAAGGAAGTCCTTATTCAATCCTTGATTACTATCAAATTCATGAAGATTTAGGGACACTTGAGGACTTTAAACAACTCGTTTCTGAAAGCCATAAAAGAGGGCTTAAGGTGATGATTGATATTGTCTTTAATCATACTTCAAGAGATTCTAAACTAGTTTTTGAAAAACCAGAGTGGTTTTATAAAAATGAACATGGTGATTTCGCTAATCGTGTAGGTGATTGGAGCGATATTACGGATTTAGATTTCAAACATCGTGGTGTATGGGATTACTTAATCGATGTCTTAATGTATTGGGCAAAAATGGTTGATGGATTTAGATGTGATGTGGCGCCTTTGCTACCACTTGATTTTTGGCTTGAAGCTAGAGAAAAAGTATCAAAAATTAATCCTAATATGATTTGGCTCACTGAATCTGTGCATCCTGGATTTATCAAATATTTAAGAGATATGGGCTATGATTGTTTCAGTGATGCTGAAATGTATCAAGCATTTGATATTTGTTATGATTATGACATTTTTGATCATATGACAGCATATTTAGAAGACCCAAAGAAGCTACCAATCTGGCTATCAGAAATAGAAAGACAAGATGTTTCTTATCCAAGAAACTATGTTAAACTCAGAAGCTTTGAAAATCATGATCAAAAAAGATTGCGCTCAAAGGTTAGAGATGAAGCACACTTTATTCAAATGATTGCTTTAAATTTCTTCCTCAAAGGATCACCGTTTATTTATGCAGGTGAAGAGCATCAAGTCACAAAAGAACCTAGCTTATTTGAAGATGATTTAGTACCTTGGAATAATGATGCATCGATAGAACCTATTATAAAAAGATTTGCAGCACTCAAAAAACAACCAATTTTCATGCATGGAAATTTTCATATGCATCACAAAGAAAAGGTTGCAGTGATGTCATATACATATCAACATCAATTTTTACTAGGTATCTTTAATTTAGAACATGAAACAGCTATTAAGGTACCTTTAAACGATGGTGTTTACACAAATTTTTATGACGAATCAGATATCATTGTTCAAAAAGGCATTATTCAACTAGACGAAAGACCTATCATTATTGACACACTAAAGGAACATATCATATGAGAATATTCATCGACGAATTTCAACTAGTACGTATTGAATCTTGTGACTATATACATGACATTCATATCAGAGATAATGAACTTTTTTGGGTTAAAAACGAAGGCTATAACCAATATTTTAGAACCAAAGAGCCTTTGAGGCTTCATTTGGATGATCATATTTTCGTTAACCATCAAAAATATCCACTAGAAATAGGGATTGTTACTTTATCAAAGGCATTTGAAGAAAGATTTAGATATGATGGACCTTTAGGTGCCATCTACTCAAAAGAGGCAACGACTTTTCAAGTTTTTTCACCAGTTGCAAAAGAAATGTTTGTCGTGATTAATGATGAAAAATTTCCAATGGTCTATCAAGAACCTATTTATACAGTGACGATTTGTGGTGATTTTAGAGGTAAGAAATATCATTATGAAGTAAGACTTGTTGATAAGTTTTTTAACGTTTTAGATCCTTATGCAGTAGGTGCAGCATTAGATGGCGCTTACGTCATAGATTACGAAGCATTAGAGCCTATCAATCCAACACCTATTAAACTTAAAAACTATGTTGATGCAGTCATATATGAAGGACATGTAAGAGATTTAACCATCAATCTTGATGTACCTCATAAAGGTTTATTTTTAGGGTTGACTGAAGGAAGCAATCTTCTTAAGGGCTCTGTTTTAAACTACATTAAGAAATTAGGGATGACACATTTACAATTGTTACCAGTTTATGATTTTGAAGGTGTTGATGACGTCAATAAAACAGATCTTTATAACTGGGGATATAATCCTAGCTTATATTTTTCACTGGAAGGTTGGTATGCTAAAAGCCCAGAAGATCCTTATGATCGTATCAATGCGTTTAGAAAAGTCGTGAATGAAGCACATAAATTAAAGCTAGGTATCAATATGGATGTTGTTTATAATCATGTGTATCAACATTTAACATTTCCATATGAAAAGCTCGTCCCAGGCTATTTTTACAGACACAATCATAAGCATCATATGACCGATAGTTCATATTGTGGTAATGATGTAGAAACAAGAAATTACATGGTCAGAAAACTCATTACAGATAGTTTAGTTCACTTCGTTAATAACTATCAAATAGATGGGTTTCGTTTCGACTTAATGGGGCTTATGGATATTGACACCATGCTTCATATTGAAAAAACCTTAAAAAAAATCAATCCAAACATCATGCTTTATGGTGAAGGATGGCATATGGCAAGTGAATTACCACAAACTAAAAAAGCAAGTATACCTAATAACAAGTCATTTACAGGGTTTGCGCATTTTAATGATACATATCGCAATACAATGAAGGGTGAACTCCACGGACCAGGCTTAGGTTTTACCATGGGTAATAAACATTTATCTCAAAAAGCAATGGATGTTATCATTGGTTCACCACAGATTTTTGACAGTCCAAATCAGTCAATTAACTATGTCGAATGTCATGATAATATGACATATTATGATAAGATGTTATTAACAACAGGTTATGAACAAGAAAGTTTTAAAATTTTACAGGATTTTGCAAATCATTTAATAGCTATTTCACAAGGGATTCCATTTTATCACGCAGGTCAAGAGTTTTATCGCTCAAAAAAAGGTGTCGAAAACTCGTATAATGCACCAGATGAGATTAATCAAATACAATGGAAACCACAAGATCCAGCTGTTTTTAAATTAAAGAAATTGTTAAAGCTTAGAAAAAAATACAAACTTTATCGAAAAACATCATACACATCGCATGTGTCTATTGAAAAAGTAAATCATATGCTTTTATATAAATTAGAAGATGATAAAAACATTTTGATTCATTACATTAAAAATTATAAGGGGATTGAAAAATTACCACTTGAAAATGGTAGCTTAATATTTCCTTCTCAACCTACATTATTAGATGCAAAAGACATCATAGTTGATGAACCAGGTATTTATATTGTACATATAAAAAAGTGAGAGGTAAAAGATGAGACAGATTACTGACCAAATGGTCAATGAGTTCTTACTAGGGCAAGCATCTCTTTTACATGAATGGATGGGCTCACATCTCATAAGAGATCAAAAAGGTAGTGTTATAGCGACTGAATTTACAGTATACGCACCAAACGCCAAAGAAGTAAGACTCGTTGCAGGCTTTAATCAATATGAAGGTTGGAAGCATGTGCTGACTAAAATCCATCACATGGGTTTTTATCGCATTGAAATACCTTTAAACTTGGAATGGGAAACATATAAATATGAAATCCATACACCTGATGGTAGAACACTTTATAAAGCAGATCCCTTTGCACATTTTTCAGAGGTAAGACCAGGCACAGCATCTAAGGTGTCTGATGTTTATGATTATCAGTGGCAGGATCAAAAATGGTTCTTTGAAAAAAAGAAAAGTTATCAAGAACCTTTACTCATTTATGAAGTACATTTAGGATCTTGGCGACGTAAATATGGTCAATTTAAGCCCTATAACGAAGTCGTTGATGAACTGATTGATTATGTCAAAGATCAAGGGTTCACACATATTGAGCTTATGCCAATTTATGAATATCCATTAGATGATTCATGGGGCTATCAAGGAACAGGTTTTTTTGCGACAACATCAAGATATGGTGTACCTAAGGATTTTATGTATTTTGTAGATCGTATGCATCAAGCTGGTATTGGTGTCATCATGGATTGGGTACTAGGACACATCTGCAAAGATGCCCATGGCATATCCTTTTTTGATGGCACACCACTTTATGAGTTTGATGATCAAGACCGAAGAGAAAATCTCACATGGGGCACAGATAATCTTGATTTTTCCAAGGGTATTACACGCAGCTTTATGTTATCTGCATTAACATACTGGATGGATTATTTCCATATCGATGGTTATCGTATTGATGCTGTATCTAATCTCATTTATTATTTAGGAACTAAAGATAAAGGTGTCAATCAAGATGCAATCAATTTTATTAGACAACTCAGTTATCATCTCTTTGGTAAGGATGATCGCATCTTACTGATGGCAGAGGATTCAACAGATTATCCCTATGTCACACATCCCGTTGATCAAGGTGGTATCGGCTTTAACTATAAATGGAACATGGGCTTTATGAACGATGTTCTAAGATATTTTAAAGAGGATCCAATCAATCGTAAGTATCACCATGATAAGATCACATTTGGCCTTGTCTACGCATTTAATGAACAATTTATCCTACCTTTTTCACATGATGAAGTGGTGCATATGAAAGGTAGTCTCGTTAATAAAATGCCAGGAGATTATTTTCAAAAAATTGCAAACTGGCGTTTACTTTTAACCTTATGGATGACACATCCAGGCAAGAAGTTATTGTTTATGGGTCAAGAGTTCGCATCATTTTCTGAATGGGCATTCCAAAAAGAATTAGATTGGCATCTCTTTGATTACCCTGCTCATCAAAAAGCAAACCGATATTTTAAGGATTTAGCTCAAGTTTATAAACATCATCCTGCACTCTATCAATATGATCATCATCCAAAAGGTTTTGAATGGTCTGTTGTTGATGACAAAAATCAAAGTGTTTTTTCATACATTAGAAGAAGTGATGATGAGACGTTAATCATTATCTTAAACATGACACCTAAAGTTCATGATTTTTATGAAATTGGTGTACCATATGAAGGAACATACGTTGAACTACTTAATAGTGATAAAGATATTTATTATGGTAGTCATCAATACAATGGCTTACCGCTTAAGACTTTCAAGGGTAAAAAAAATCAGTTTGATTATTATATCAAACCAAAATTAGGTCCATTATCAGGGATCGTCATAAGATACGAAAAAAAGTAAAACCAGCGGTTTTACTTTTTATTTTGTGGTTTCTCTTTCGATTAATCTAACATCAATGATGTCGTGTAAAGATTCTAATTCAACACCTCTAATAAGTCTTGTCAAATTGATAAAAGATTGCTTACCCATGAAATTCACGGACTGATGAATCGTTGTTATAGATGGCGTAACCCATTTAGAATAAGGCGTATTATCATAACCAACAAGTGATACATCCTTAGGTACTTTTTTACCTAATTTTTGTAAAATATTGAGTGTTGCAAACGCGAGTGTATCTGAGAACGTGAAGATACCATCCACATGTGGATTGTTTTTTAAGATTTCTTCAATCAATTTAAAATCAGGATTAATTAAATCAAAATCAAAGATATCAGCATATAAATCATGATGTTTTAACTCATTAAGAAATCCTATGGTACGTTCCATGGTTGTAAGTAAGAAAGAAGGACCTCTAAAAACCAAAATGTGTTTACAGCCAGTTTCGATCAGTTTTTTAGCAGCAAGAGTTCCGCCTTTGACATTATCTGAGGTAATCGATGGAATATTTTCATCTAGGATGTGATCTACTGTAACAACAGGAATATTAAGTTCAGCAAGCTTATCTCTATTTGAAAAATTAGATGCGATAATAAGGCCTTCAATATTATATTGTTCAAAGAACTTTAAGTACTCTAATTCTCGGTCAGGATCATCTTGTGTATGGCAAAACATAATTTTATATCCATAAGCAGCTGCTTGAGATTCGATGCCTTCTAAAAGCTCACCATAAAAGGAAGGTCCAATGTGTGGAACAATAACACCAATAATTTTAGAGCTTCTATTGGTTAAAGAACGTGCTAACTGATTTGGAATAAAACCTAATTCTTTAATGATTTTATTCACGAGTACTTTTGTTTCTTCATGTACATAACCCTTTTGGTTAATAACACGAGAAACTGTAGATACGCTGACATTCGCTTTTTTTGCAACATCACGAATTGTAGCTTTCATGATTAAACCTCCTTTAAGACTAAAAATTCATAAGGTCTTAATGATATTTTATCATGAAGTGAAAGCTTTTCTGATGTAAAGAGATTGATATACGTTTTTTCTAGATCCTTTGGAAGGTTTAAATCAACATCTTTATCATCATTCATAAAGACAAGTAGTGTATGATTTTTTGAATGTTTCTTAAATGCTAGAATATCTATATCAATAAAATGGTAATCAGGTGCTTGAAAAACATCATAAGTATTTCTGAGTTCAATTAATTTTTTGGTAAAAGCTAAGAAATCATGATCAAAGTCTTTTTCATCCCAAAGCATACATCTTCTATTATCAGGATCATGTTCACCGGTTAAGCCAACTTCATCCCCATAGTAAATATTTGGAGCACCAGCTGACAAAAACATAAATAGATAACTTAATTTGACACGTCTTGGATCATCTTTAAGACGTCTTTTAATACGTACTGTATCATGAGAACCTACCAAATTGAACATGTTTTCCATGACATGTTTTGGTGTATATGCAAGATAATTAATAACCATATCTTTAAAGGTAGATAAATCAATGGCGTGCTCTAAATATTTCCATAATGGATAAGATAAATCATAGTTCATGACAGCATCTAATTGATCACCCATGAGCCATGGTATAGAACTATCCCAGTTTTCACCTAAGATAAAGGTATCCTTTTTAATGGCTCTTGATCTTTTTTTAATATCTCTTAAAAAATCATGACTAATTTCATTACTGACATCTAAACGCCAACCATCAATATCATAATCTCTAATCCAATATTCAATGACATCCAAAAGATGAGCTTTAACAAGTGGATGATCTGTATGCCATTTTGGCATGTGAGGTGTAAATGCGAATGTCTTAAAATTCAACTTCACTTTATGATAATTGATAGGTTTTCCTTTGTCATCTAAAGGAAAATTAACTACAGGAAATTGATCGATGAAAAAAGCATCTTTATATATACTTTGTTCACCATGTTTAACAACATCTTGGAAAAATGGATGATCATAACCACAGTGGTTAAATACTCCATCAAGCATGACTTTGATACCTAACTTATGTGCTTTTTGAACAAGCTTTTTAAAATCATCATTGGTACCAAATTGTGGATCAATTTGAAAATAATCGGTTGTATCATATTTGTGTGCAGTAGGTGCTAAAAAAATAGGTGTAAAATATATACCTGTAATCCCTAAATCCTTTAGATAAGGCAATTTGACCATAATGCCTTGAAGGTTTCCACCATAAATTTCATGATTATTAACAGGTAATTTTCCCCATGTTAAAGTACTTTGATTATTTTTTCCATAAAAACGATCCGGAAATATTTGATACCAAACTGTATCTTTAACCCAAAGAGGTGTATGGTGTAAATCCTCATAATTTAAATAGGGGAAATTAAAATATTCAGACAAATCAAAGACAGCATATAAATCGTCATCAGATAAAACAGGTTTGATGCGTTTTGAACCAAATAAAAAAGTTTTTCCATCATAATCTTTGATGAAAAAAGCATACTTTGTCCGTAAAAAAGGTGGCTTAATTTCGATAAAATAATAATCAAAATCATCTGATTGATATCTTTTGATCATTGTTTCTTTTTGATGTTTCCAAAAAACTTTGCCTTTTTCTCCATCCCATTCAAAAGGATCACCGTAAATGAGTTCCACTGAAAAAACATCATCTTTTGCAGTTCTTAATAATATGTGCAATGTCTCCTTGTTATAGGCATAAGAGAACTCTGATTTTGCACGATGCCATAAAGCTATTTTATTCATATTGATCACCAAAATCATTATATCATTATATCATTTCTTTAAAATGTGAAACCGCTAACATTATTTTTTATTTGTATCATCTATGATACAATATTTTTAGGTAACAAAGGAGTCGTTAAGATGGTAAAGAAGTGGTGGATGGAGCGTATTGGATATCAAATCTATCCCAAAAGTTTTAAAGACAGCAATGGTGATGGCATCGGTGATCTTAATGGTATTATAGAGAAGTTAGAATACCTATCTAATCTTGGCGTTAACCTCATTTGGATTTGTCCCTTCTATGATTCACCTATGGATGATAACGGATATGATGTTCGTGATTTTTTTAATGTCGCTAAAGAATTTGGGACGATGGATGATGTAAAAAAACTCATCCAAAAAGCAAAGGATTTAGATATTAAAATCATTTTAGATTTTGTTTTAAATCATACATCTGATGAGCATCCATGGTTTATAGAATCAAGAAAATCAAAAGATAATCCTTATCGTGATTATTACATTTGGCATGAGGGAAAAATCAAAGATGGCAACAAAGTAGAACCAACGAATTGGGGATCCTTTTTTGGTGGTAGTGCATGGCAATATGATGACTTAACAGATAGTTACTTCATGAAAATCTTTTCAAGTAAAATGCCAGATTTAAATTGGAAAAATGAAAAAGTACATGATGAAATGATCAAAATTGCGCATACTTGGTTAGATCTAGGCATCGATGGTTTTAGAATAGATGCAGTATCACATCTAGATCGCGCACAATTTGAAGATACCGATGTATCAGATGATCCATATCCACTTGATTGGTATAAGTTTTCAAACTTACCAAAAGTGCATGACTACTTGAAAAAACTAAATCAAGAAGTATTTCAAAAAAGAGATGTTCTTACCATTGGTGAAGTAGGTGGTGCAGCATCCATTGATGAGGGTTTGAAATATGCCGGATTTGATCGAAATGAATTATCTATGGTCTTTAATTTTGATCATAACTGGTGTAATAATCTATGGGAAATCAGTCATCCCAAACACTTAAAAACAGATGTTTTAAGACTCAAAAAAGTCTTTTTATCCTGGCAAGAAGCTTTTAAAAACAAGGGCTGGTTACCACTCAATTGGTTAAATCATGATCAGCCTAGATTAATGAGTCAATATGGCGATAGAAAATATCCTATAAAATCAGCAAAAATGTTAGCGACACTTTTACATATGCTCAAAGGTACACCATTTATCTATCAAGGTGAAGAAATTGGCATGACCAATTATCCTTTTGATGATGTCTCAGATTTTAAAGATATTTCAAGTATCGCAGCTTACTACAGACACCTAGAAAAAGAACCAGACGATCCTGTTAAAGCGATTCGAAAAGCAGGCATGAGTTCAAGAGACAATGCCAGAACACCTATGCAATGGGATGCTAGTCTTTTTGCAGGATTCACTGACAAAAATCCTTGGTTAAAAGTGAACCCTAATTATAAAAAAGTGAATGTTGATAAAAACCTAAAAGATGAAAACAGTTTATGGTATCATTATCAAAAGCTCATATCACTTAGAAAAAAAAGTGCTTATCATGATGTAATCACATATGGTGATGTAACATTTTTAGATATAGAAAATCCAAATCATATAACCTATTTAAGAAAAAATGAAGCAAAAATATTACTATGTATACATTCATTCTCTAGAAAAAAACAAACCATTGATTTAAACACATATCACATAGAGCATGTAGTCATATCTAATTATCAAAAACTACATGCAAATGAAGACACACTTATCCTAAAACCATATGAATCAGTGGTCTTAGAAGTCAAGGAGAAATTATGAGAAAAACGGGGATTTTATTACACATTTCCAGTTTACCAAGCCCTTATGGTATAGGTACGTTTGGAAAAAAAGCTTATGAATTTGTTGATTTTTTGCACGAAGCAGAACAATCATATTGGCAAATTCTACCATTAGGACCAACCTCATATGGTGATTCACCATATCAGACTTTTTCAGCATTTGCAAATAATCCATATTTTATTGATTTAGATATGCTTGTTTTAGAAGGTCTTCTACAAAAAGATGAGATTAAAGCAACTTTTCATAGTCCTCGTTATGTTGATTATAAAGAACTTTATGATGAAAGATTTCTAGTATTAAGAAAAGCCTTTAAACGTTTTAATATGAATGATTATGCGTTTCAACAATTTGTTTTTGATGAAAGAAAATGGTTACCAGACTATGCGCTTTTTATGGCACTCAAGGGTCATCATGAAGGTAGACCTTGGGACACATGGGAAGAAAATCTTAGACTTAGAAAACCAGAAACACTGAATTATTATAAGGAACACTTAAAAGAAGATATTAAATTCTATGAGTTTTTACAATTTAAAGCTTATGAACAATTCTTTAAATTAAAAGCTTATGCGAATGCTAAAAACGTCCATTTTATTGGTGATATGCCAATCTATGTTTCATATGATTCATCCGATGTTTGGGCTAATCCGACATATTTTCAATTAGATCAAGAGAGATTACCCTATCATGTTGCTGGTGTGCCACCAGATAATTTCTCAAAAGATGGCCAACTTTGGGGTAATCCACTTTATGATTGGGATCATTTAGAAAAAGATGAATATAGCTGGTGGGTTGACCGTGTTGAAGCCTCAGTTAAGCAATTTAATATGGTAAGAATTGATCATTTTATTGGATTTCAAAACTATTATTCTATTCCATATGGACATAAAACTGCACAAAAGGGTACATGGAAGAAAGGTCCAGGTATTGACTTATTTCATGTGATTAAGAAAAAACTAGGTGATGTTAATATTATTGCAGAAGACTTAGGCGTCATCACTGATGATGTAAGAAAGCTTTTAAAAGAAACAGGCTTTCCTGGTATGAAGCTCTTACAATTCGCTTTTGACTCTAGAGAAGAAAGTGATTATATTCCACATTTATATGATAAAAATGTTATTGCATACACAGGTACACATGATAATGAAACAACTGCAACCTGGTTCAAAAAACTACCTAAAGCTGATTTGCAATATTGTCTTGATTACATTAACCATCAAGGTGTAGGAAGTCCTGTAGATTCTCTGATCAAATCTACACTTGGATGTATCGCTGATACAGCCATCATTCCTATGCAAGACTATCTAGGATTGGAAGATGAAGGTCGTATGAATATTCCATCAACAACCGGTAACAATTGGAGATGGCGCATGCTAGAATCTGAAATCACGAAAGACTTGCTAAAAAAGATTAAATCATTTACACTATTATATGGTAGAGGATATTAAGGATAGTTAAACTATCCTTTTTTACTAAAGGAGTTTAAACATGCATCAATCATTCATTAAGGGTGTTAATTTAGGTGGTTGGTTTGTCTTAGAATCTTGGATGAGACCATCACTTTTTGAAAACACAGATTATAAAGACGAAACACGTTTTATGGAACATATTGAAAATCCTCATCAAAAACTGATCGAGCATTATGAAACCTTTATTAAAGAAGAAGATTTTGCCTATATCAAAAAAATAGGATTAAACTCAGTGAGATTACCGATTCCATGGTGGTTTATGGGAGATGGTATATATCAAGCATCAAAGAGTTATATTCACCAAGCAATGAGATGGGCAGACACATATGGGCTTGATGTCTTACTCGATCTACACACAGCACCTGGTTGTCAAAATGGATTTGACAACGGAGGTATACAAGGTGTCATGGAATGGCATAAAGACCCTAAAAATATCGATTTAACCATTGAAAAGCTTGGACTCATTGTTGATCAATTTAAAGACTACAAGTCATTTATGGGCATTGAGGTATTAAACGAACCTTTCGTCACTATTGACTTAGAAATCATTCAAAATTTTTACCAAAGAAGCTATCAACTTATTCGTTCAAAAACAGATAAACTCATCGTTTTTCATGATGCGTTTAGACCTGAAGATCCCTCTTGGAAGCCATTTTTCAAAATGCATAAGATGAAAAATATTGCTTTTGATTTACATCTATATCATTGCTTTAGCCCTAAGCTAATTGAAGGGAATTTCGATGATCATATTCATGAAATAGTCAAAAAAAGAATCCCTAGAATTACAAAAATCCACAAGTTTGTGCCAGTCATCGTTGGTGAATGGTCACTAGGTATCAACTATGATAAACTTCAAAAAGATGATACGTTTTTAGAGGAAAGCTATGATCGTATTTTAGGTAATCTACAGCTTTATGCATATAGTAAAGGGCTAGGTTATTATTTTTGGAACTATAAAATAGATCGACCATCACATCGAAATTGGGATTTAAAAAGGCTCATAGAAGATGGCATTTTTCCAGAAAAATTCTAACTATTAAAAAATTCTAACTTTTATCTTAGGTACATTGAATAACTATATTTGAATTATCTTCTGAATGAAAACGCATTCATGACCTAACAAAACAATAAAAAGCTTTGAACATCAAAAAATATGTATAATAAATTGACTTTATGGTAAAATAACGCTATAATAACAGTGCTGAAATAAGGAGGATATGAACGTGATATTTGAGCGTATTAAAGAAATGATTATCGAGGAACTTAATGTTCCAGAAGAAAAAGTAACATTACAAGCTAGATTGGCAGAAGATTTAGGTGCAGATTCCATTGATGCTGTTGAGCTCATCATGAACATCGAAGATGAATTCAATGTACAAGTCAGTGATGAAGAAGCACAAAACATTAAAACAGTTGGCGACTTAGTCAAATACATTGAGGCTTTAAACTAACAGCAAAAGGGGAATTGAAATTCCCTTTTTTTATTGGAAAAATCCTCATTTTCATTTATAATAGATATAGCATTGAAAGAAGGTGTCATCTATGTTTTACGATTATAAAGCAATTGAAAAAAAGTGGCAAAAGATTTGGTATGAAGAAAAGCTCTTCAAAACACAAGAAGACAGACTCAAAGAAAAGTTTTATGTCTTAGATATGTTTCCATATCCTTCAGCTGCAGGCTTACATGTTGGTCATATTGAAGGTTATACAGCAACAGACATTGTGTCTCGCTTTAAGCGTATGCAAGGCTTTAATGTCCTTCATCCGATGGGATGGGATGCTTTTGGCTTGCCCGCTGAACAATATGCGTTATCTACAGGTAAAGACCCAAGACAATTTACATATGAAAATATTAAAAATTTTAAAAGACAAATCATAGAATCAGGTAAAGGTATTGACTGGGACAGAGAATTTGCTACTGCTGATAGTAATTACTTTAAATGGACCCAATGGATTTTTAAGAAAATGGTTGAACATGATTTAGCTGTTTTAAAAGATGTAGAAGTGAACTGGTGTGAAGGTTTAGGTACTGTGCTCGCTAATGATGAAATCGAAATCATTGATGGCAAGATGGTATCTGAACGTGGACAATATCCAGTTGTAAAAAAAGCTATGCGTCAATGGGTATTAAGAATCACAGCATATGCAGATCGCTTACTTGAAGATTTAGAAACCCTTGATTGGCCAGAAAACTTAAAAGAAATGCAAAGAAACTGGATCGGCAAATCTAATGGTGCTATGATTTCATTTAAAGTGGCACATACTGATGAAAGCTTTGACGTGTTCACAACACGACCCGATACTATCTATGGTGCAACCTATGCAGTCTTAGCTCCTGAACATCCACTTGTCTTATCCATTACATGTGAAGATGAATTGTCATCAGTTAAAAACTACATCGAACAAACCAAACAAAAAAATGATATGGACCGTGCTGTTGATAAATCAAAGACAGGCGTTTTTACAGGTGCTTATGCCATCAATCCTTTAAATCATAAAAAAATCCCGATTTGGATTGCTGATTATGTTTTACCTCATTATGGTACGGGTGCTGTCATGGCTGTACCAGCACATGATGAAAGAGATTTCGAATTTGCACAAAAACATGGACTTGACATCGTTGAAGTCATTCAAAGTGATGAAACTGGTGCTTATACAGGTGATGGTATTCATTATAATAGTGGGATCATTGATGGTCTTTATAATGAAGATGCAAAACAAAAAATTATTGACTATTTAGTTAAAACGAAAGAAGGATATGCACACAGTACATATAAATTAAGAGATTGGGTTTTCTCCAGACAAAGATATTGGGGCGAACCATTCCCAGTCATCTATGATGAAGATGATCAAATTCATCTATTACATGATGAGGATTTACCACTTGAACTTCCTATCTTAAAAAATATCCGTCCAAGTGGCACAGGTGAATCACCATTAGCGCATGCCACTTCATGGCTCAATGTTGATTATGATGGCATTAAAGGTAGAAGAGATACCAACACTATGCCACAATTAGCAGGCAGTTCATGGTATTTTATTGGATATATCCTAAAGCATCATCTAGGATTTGTACCTCTCAATTCAGAGGAAGCTAAGAAATTAATGGATCGCTGGTTACCAGTCGATTTATATATTGGTGGCACAGAGCATGCGGTAGGACACTTACTTTATGCACGCTTTTGGACAAAATTCTTACATGATTTAGGCTTAACATCTGTCAAAGAACCATTCCAAAAACTATATAATCAAGGTATGATATTAGGGCAAGACCATTCTAAAATGAGTAAATCAAAGGGAAACGTTGTAAATCCTGATGATATTATTGAGTCCCATGGTGCAGATAGTCTTAGACTATATGAGATGTTTATGGGACCTCTTGATCAAGATAAACCATGGAATACAGATTCACTCAACGGATCTAAAAAATTCCTTGACCGCGTATGGCGTATGTTTGAATTTCCCATTGAAAAAAATGTGCCTGAATTAAATCAAATTTATCATCAAACCATTAAAAAAGTGACTGAAGATTATGAAAAACTCGCTTTTAATACAGCAATTTCACAAATGATGATCTTCGTTAATGAGGTTTATAAAGTTCAAAAGATTTCAAAGGAACAAGCAAGAGGCTTCTTAAAGCTTCTTAATCCAGTATGTCCACATATCACAGAAGAAATTAATCATGAAATCCTAAAAATGAATGAAGCACTCATTTATTCGGATTGGCCAGTTCATGATGAAAAGGCACTCATCGTTGATGAAATCGAGATTGTTGTACAAGTCAATGGTAAGTTAAGAGGTAAAATAATTGTACCTTTTGATGCAAATCACAAAGAAATTGAAAAACTTGCATTAGAAAATCCTAATGTACAAAAACACTTAGAAGGATTAACAATTAAAAAGGTCATTATGATTCCTAAAAAGCTTGTTAATATCGTTGCAACTTCATAAAAAACGTAAAAATACGCTACGTTTGTGGTGTATTTTTCATTTTCTACCAATAAATTTAAACTGACCTTGTATATAAGGTGTAAGGGGTTATTATGGAAATCAATGACATCATTAAAGAGTTTTTAGTCAAAGATTATACACATTTTGATGATTTTTACCACTTGACAAAAAAACAAGTGTTTTTTGCTATCGTATCGATTGTCAAAAATCAAGATCAAGCTGAAGACCTTATGCAAGACACTTATGTGAAATTCATTGAAAAAATCGATCAATATCATATAGGTAAAAATCCTTATGCTTATTTATCAACAATAGCTAGAAATTTAGCTATCAACTATTACAACAAAGAAAAAAGAGTTATTAAAAACGATGAAGTGATTGATTTAATCCCTTCAGAACATGAAGTAGAAGAAAATGAAATCGATATCGAATGGATCTTAGGCCATTTAGATGATCAAGAAAGAGAAGTTGTCACATTGCATGTTATAAATGATTTAAAATTTAGAGAAATTGCCGATATGCTTGATAAGCCCATAGGTACTGTTTTATGGATCTATAATAAGGCAATCAAAAAATTAAAAGAAAAGGTAGGTGATGTTCTATGAAAAAGAAAGACTTAATACAACTTATAAAAACTAAAGCAGATGAAGTTCAAATTAAAGATCAAAGCAATCTTATTTTAGAACGCATCAAAAACCTACCACAAAATGAAAAACAATTTATGCAAACACCTAAAAAAGTATGGCAACTAAAGCCTATCTTACTTGGATCTCTTAGTTTAATGACAACACTTATTATGGCGATTCTATTCGCATCAACCTTTCAACCTAGACCAATTACGCCTATTGACATAGAACTAGAAACCTATGAGGATGCAATTGTTTTATCTTCAGTTTCTACAGCATCTCTTTCAGGTTTATTAGAAACTGAATTATCTTTAAATATGTATGCAATGATGCATGAATCAGAAGATCCTATGGTCAGTGATGAAATCGATGCACTATCTAAATATCTAGATATGATGGAAAAACTTTTATCAAGTAATACATCAAACGATGCATTTACAATTGGACCTAGCGAAAAAAAAGAATTTCAGAAACGTGTAACGTTTAAAACAAAAGATCTTTTAGATCAAGAACTATCATATAGCTTGGATCTCAACACAAGTCTGATTGATGATGCACACTTTTTAACAGAAGGCATGCTCATGATTGGTGAAACGTCATATCAAATCAAAATGATTGGATTAGTTCATGATGAATCAAGACTTCTTTATCGATTAAGTAAAGATGAAGAAAACTATATTGAAGTTTCTTATCATATCACGGAAGAAGATATGACAGCACATGTTGAAATTTATCGATCAGGGATTAGAATTGAACGTATCTTAATGACAAAAGAAATAGAAGATTCCGTTGAGTTCATCAGCATTCAATTTCAAAACAATAAAGAAAAAGGTATCTATCGTTTTGAAAGAGATACTGAAAACTTGAAACCTATCATGCGCGTTCAATATATCATTGAATCGGAGACGACTGAACGAGGCGTCATTATTATTCGTATCAATGAGAATCAAAATGAGCAATATGAAGTTGAAATCACACCACAAGGTAGACCACCTTTTGTCGTAACACCAGGTAGAAATAATATGCCAAATAGAGGACCATTTCAATAAAAAATAAAAAATTTCCAATAAAAGGTCAATCCCTTTTGTATATTAAGTGAAAAACCTAAAAGGAGGCATTTCAAATGAAAAGTTTAAAAATTGTATTTATGGCAGTAATCTTATTCGTAGGTATTGGTATACTTGCAGGTTGTGAACAAGTAAGTGCACAAACTGGCAGCTATGTCACTTTAGATATTAACCCAAGCATTGAACTTATCGTATCTGATGATGACATCGTTACTTATGCTAATGCACTGAATGAAGATGGCGAGATCTTACTCGCAGAATTAGATTTAATTGGCATGGAATTAGATGCAGCAATCGATCTCATCATTGAAACATCCATTGAGTTAGGATTTATTGATTTTACTGCAGAAGAAGTCATTGTACAAGTAGACATTGTTGATGAGGATGAAGAAAATCAAGAACAAGTCCGTAATCGTGTTAAAGCACACATCAATGCAGCATTTAATAAACGTGCAATGATTGGTCGCGCTGAAGACAAAGGTTTCTTACCAGAATTTGTTGTTGAAGCTGAAACTTATGGTGTAACACCAGGATTCTTGTTCATGGCTAAAAAAGCTATTGAAGTTGATGATGAGCTTACATTAGAAGTCGCATTAACTATGGAACCAAGTGAATTGCAAGCTATTTTAAGAACTGCAAAACAAGAAGTTAAAGATATCGCAGCAGGCTTAAGAGAAGAGTTCTTAGCTGAAAGAGATGCATTAAAAGAAGCATTTATTGAAGCAAAAACAGAATTAGAAGCACAAATTGAAGCAGCAGCTGAAGAAGATAAAGCAGCGCTTGAAGCTGAATTACAAGCACTTGTTGATCAATTTATCGCTGATATGACAGCTTTAAGAGAATCTTACTTAGAAGAATCACTTGCACTTAGATTGCAATACAAAATGCAATTTGAAGCAAGAAAAGCTGCTAGACATGAAGCGTTTGAAGATTTTATGAACCACGTGGAAGATCGTAAAGATCAAATTCAAGATCGTATTGATCAATTCCAAGGAAATCGCCCATAATCCCCCCTTATGGGACATGATGAAAAGAGGATGTCACATTGTGTGAACATCCTCTTTTTCTCTTATAATCATTAAAATATAAGGTGGTTTATTATTCTGATAAGGCAGGTCAACTCTTAAGATATGATAGGTATTTGTATCTATAGTTTTTAAATAATCATTTAAAGCCAGTGATTCTTCATAGCCTGCTTCATGACCAGGATAAACAACAATAGATATAAATCCTTGATAAGGTATGTAAGGCAGAATTGAATCGATTGTTTTAAGGGTTGTATGTTTGTTGGTTGTGATTGTTTTATCACCATGAGGTAAGTACCCTAAATTAAAGATAACTCCTTTAAAAGATGTTACATAATTTAGTATATGCTCATGCGAATCATGAATTAATTGTATATGATTTTGTTGTAATGGATTAATCTTCTCTTTAGTGCTAAATAGTGCACTTTCCTGAATATCAAATGCATATACTTTTTTTGCGATGCCTGCTAGAAATATCGTATCAAATCCATGTCCCATTGTAGCATCTATAACAACATCATCTTTTGTAACATATAGTTTAATCAGCTCATGTGCGAGTCTTGTGATGATTGATCTCTTTTTCATAGTAGTCTCCTTGATAAAGATTAAGCTTTCTAAGCTTCTTATCAATCTCATTGGTGACGACAAACTTCTTTTTTGTCCACATCGGTGCAATCAGCATTGAACTTGGTGCATCACCTGTTAATCGATGTATAATAATGTCCTTACGAAGCCATAAAATCTGATCAACTGTAACATCTACATAGGATTCTAAAGTCATTAATTCCCAAGGATTTTGTTTATATTGATAACCCATTTTTGTCTTTTCCATGAGATGCAACATATGTATTTTTATACCTTGAATATCAAGTTTATTAATATGTTTTACGGTGTCAACCATCATGTCTTTTGTTTCATAGGGTAAACCATTAATAATATGAACAACGACTTCAATGTTATTTTTTCTTAACCTTTTAACAGCATCATCAAAACAAGCTAAATCATGTGCTCTATTGACTAAATCAGAAGTTTTTTGATGGATGGTTTGTAATCCTAATTCAACTTGAACAGGCATTCTTTGATTTAATTCGGCTAAATACGCTATGACATCATCAGGCAAAACATCGGGTCTTGTTGCAATTGATAGTAAAACAATGTTTGGATCTAGCGTAATAGCTTCCTCATAAAGAGCTTTAAGTCTATCTAAAGGTGCATGTGTATTCGTGTTTGCTTGAAAATAAGCAACATAAAGTCCATCTTCCCATTTTTGATGCATCATTGCTTTGATTTTTTCAAATTGAACTTTGAGCGGTTCTAATTTGTTGCCGGCAAAATCCCCAGAACCTTTAAACGAGCAAAAAGTACATCCGCCGGATGCAACTGTACCATCAATATTTGGGCATGTAAAACCACCATTTAGCGCTATTTTAAATACCTTTCTTTGATATTTATGAAGATAGTAATTATTTAAGGTATTATAATGCTTTTCATGATTCATTAAATTCATTTTTTTCACCATATTCATTTTATCACATCAGCCTTTATTATGTTATAATAAGACACAAGGAGTTGAAGGCATGTTTAAGAGACTAACAACAAGTATAACAAAACCCCCGTTAGCGGTTTTTTTTATGAAAGATTCATGGGGAAAAAGCATTTTATATCTCTTTTTCTTACCGCTCTTTTTAATCATTCCAAATATCATTTCACAATCTATAAATAGTGGTATGTCTATTGAAAGATATGATCTCATGGTACAAGCTATTCATAGAAATTTATGGGCAGAAGATAACATCATCGATGATTTTCAATTGACTGCATCAGAAACTTATCAAGCGAGTTTTGATTATTTTACGATTTATGTAGGTGATCAACAGGTTGCCATGGATTCGGTTGCTTTTTTAATGACAGATTCATCAGTTATATTATATATGTCGAATGTTGAAATAGCACGTATTTCCTATGAAGCACTCGGTTTAGAATCCTTTGATTTTAATATAAGAACGACTGAAAATGCGCGTATTTTAGCATCATACATCAGAACGTTTTATAATGCACAAAACGAACTCATGATCTTTGATATCATTTTGTTTTATTTTGTAGGCTTATTTGATTATCTCTTTTATGCATTATTCATGGTGTTTTTCTCGATGCTTTTTATTCAAGGTATTCAGTTGCCGGTTGGTTATCGCATCAAATTATCGATATATCTTACATCCATTTATGTTATATCTAAACTCATCTTTATGCTTTTTGGTGTACCACAATTAGAAATCATTAGTTTATTACTTGTCAGTATCTATCATATGTGGGCATATCGCTCTATGCGATTCATTTCAAAGGGGGTCATGTAGTGGGTAAGCATAAATATCAAATCTTTCTTGAGCAATCCAAATTTAATTCTGAAATTCTACAAACATCTCTTTTAAATGATGTTTTGGTGGATGAGAAAAACAAAAAATGGACTTTTTCTATTACACTTCGTGAAATTGTTGAACCCGAAGTGCTTTTACCATTCTTACAAACGTTAAAATCTTACTTTTACATCCCAAAACTTGTGTTAGAAACTGATGTAAAAATCACATATCAGGATTTAAAAAACATTGAAACTTATGCAAATAAGTATTTTGAGTATGCAGTGATTGAACTTGCTAAATCTAAAGCAAGATATTCTGTTCTAAGAAACTTTAAACAAGAGTTCAAAGATGAACATTTTGTCTTATACATCGATAAAGATAGTACTTATGTCAAAGAATACTTAAAAGATATCAAAAAGATGTTATTATCTTTTGGCCTTACGTTTGATGTCATCTTAGAAATTACAGATGAACTTACACCAACATCAAAACTCATTGCATCTTCGATTGTCGAACAAGAAAAAGTGATGGAACAAAAACAGATGATTGCTAAACAAACTCCTGTTAAGGTGAAGAAATCATTTACAAGAAAAGGCTCACCACAAGCAGTATCTATTAAAGAAATTCCACTTGATCAATATCAACTCGATAAATATAAAAACGAAAAAGGCGACACCAATTTTCTCATTCAAGGTGTCATTTCAAAATTAGAAATACGTGCATTAACGAATACAACACTCATGAGCTTTGTTATAGGTGACGAAGATGATGCTATTTATGTCAAAAGATTTCTTAAGAATCAAAAAGATCAAGATCTCGCACATTCTCTTCATGATGGTGATCTTATCGAAGTAGAAGGTATAGCTCAATTTGATACCTATCAAAAAGATGTTGTCATCTTTGCAAATGCCATCAATTTTATACAAAAAACGAAAAAAGAAGAAAGACTAGATAAAGCAAAAGAAAAACGTATTGAATTTCATATCCATACAAAAATGAGTAATATGGATGCAGTAACAGATGTAGAAGAATATGTCAATCAAGCCGTCAAATGGGGCCATGAAGCCATAGCTTTTACAGATCATAATGGCCTATATGCATACCCTGATATCTTTAAAGCAACCAAAGGTAAAGATATCAAACCTATTTATGGTGTCGAGTTAGATTTTGTCAATGAAGTCGACTTTAAAGTAACGACACCGACTAAAAAAAGTATGCTTTTAAAGGACGCGACATTTGTCGTCTTTGATATAGAAACAACAGGCTTATCAAACACTAGAGATAAAATCATTGAAATTGGTGCTGTTAAAATTGTTTCAGGCTCTATCACAGAGCGCTATCAAACATTTGTTAACCCAGGTGAAACACTTTCAGCTTTTACAACTGAGCTTACAGATATCACTGATGAAATGCTATCTATCGCGCCTACCATTGATGAGGTCTTACCTTCATTTTTAGCGTTTGTTAAAGGAAGTATTTTAGTCGCACATAATGCAATGTTTGATATTGGTCATATTCAAGAAAATGCCAAACGTTTAAATTTATCATTTGATGACGCATATGCTATTGATACACTCAATCTTGCTCGTTATTTTTATAATGACGATTTAAAACGCTATAACTTAAAAGCTGTGGCAAAATTATTTAAAGTCAAACAAGAACAGCACCACAGAGCAGAAGATGATGCGAATGTCACAGCACAAATATGGCTAGCAATGATGTCAGATTTATCTCAAAAAGGGATTAAGTATTATCATGAAATTAACGAAGCGCTCGATATCAATGAAGTATGGAAGCACGTCATGCCTTATCATGTGAATATTTTGACTCAAAATCAAGTAGGATATAAGAATCTGTTTAGAATCGTTAGCGATGCACTTACTACTCATTTTTATGGTGGTCCTAGAGCATTAAAGTCGATTATTGAAAAATACCGAGAAGGTCTTTTAATTGGTAGTGGTTGTGCCAATGGTAATGTATTTGAGATGGCACTCAATCGCTCAGATGAAGACTTAAAGGAAGCTATTTCCTATTATGACTATATTGAAGCTCAACCACCACAAGCTTATAAACACTTAAGTGATAAAATGGGTGAACAAGGTGATGAAATCATCGAAGCGGTGATTACCAAAATTGTAAGATACGCGAAAGAACAGCAAAAAATAGTGATTGCATCAGGTGATGTCCACTATTTAGAGAAAAAAGATGTTTTATATCGTGAGATATATATAAGAACACCACTTGTTGGTGGGGGTATTCACGAATTATCAAAATATAAGGTTATGCCTGAGCAATACTTTTTAACCACAGATGAAATGCTTAAATCTATGTCTTTTTTAGGTAAAGAATTAGCATACGAAATTGTCGTTAAGAATACACAGTTATTGAATCAAATGATTGATAAAATCCAAGCTTTTCCAAAACAACTTTATTCATTACCTGATGATGCCTTTAAGGATTTATTAGGTATTGAAAGTATTGCAGATGAAGTGAAAAGACTCGTTTATGATAAAATGCAATACCTTTATGGTCAAGATCCACATCTACTTGTCAGAGAACGTGTCACAAGGGAACTTAAAAACATTATCGATAATGAGTTCGCACCTAACTATTATATATCTCATTTACTTGTAAAAAAATCATTAGATGATGGGTATTTAGTTGGATCACGTGGATCTGTTGGATCCTCTTTAGTCGCAACCCTCTTAGATATTACAGAAGTGAATCCATTAAAACCTCATTATCGCTGTCCAAATGGCGATTTTACAGCGTTTTATTTTTCGGATGAAGAAGTCATCCATTATGGACTATCACCTGAACAAAAAGCATTTCAACCTTTTATGAAAGGTGTTCAATCAGGTTATGACTTACCAACAAAAAATTGTCCAATATGTCAAGCTAAGCTCATCAAAGACGGTCATGATATCCCCTTTGAAACCTTCTTAGGTTTTGATGGTGATAAAGTTCCAGATATTGATTTAAACTTCTCAGGAGACTATCAAGCAATCGCACATGCTTATGTCAGAGATATAATTGGTGCAGATCATACCTTTAGAGCAGGTACGATTCAAACGGTTGCTGAAAGAAATGCATATGGTTACGTTAAAGGTTATTTAGAAGATAAGAATTTAACAGCAAGAAGTGCACAAATTGAAAGACTTGCTAAAAAAATCGAAGGTGTCAAAAGATCTACTGGACAGCATCCTGGTGGTATCGTTGTTGTGCCTAAATCAAAAACAATATATGATGTTACACCTATCCAATATCCAGCTGATGATGTGAATTCCGAATGGAAAACGACACATTTTGATTACCATAGTTTCGAGTCAAATCTTTTAAAATTAGATATTCTAGGTCATGATGATCCAACCATGATTAAATTCTTAATGGATTACGTGATGGCTCATCCTAATGAGTTCCCATTTAACAAAGCACAGGACATACCATTAGATGACCCAAAGGTTTATGAGCTTTTTTCAGGCACTGAGATCATTGGTGTCAAAGATCACGAAATTATGAGTGAAGTTGCATCTTATGCAATCCCTGAATTTGGTACACCTTTTACAAGACAAATGCTTATTGATACAAAACCAAAAACATTCGCAGGACTCGTTAAAATCTCAGGTCTTTCTCATGGAACGGATGTTTGGTTAAAGAATGCTCAAAGTCTTGTACAAGGCACAACAGAATACGGTAAAATTACGTTTGAAGAGATTATCGCTTGTCGTGATGATATCATGGTTCAATTATCTGAAAGAGGTCTTCAACCACTCAAAGCTTTTGAAATTATGGAGTTTGTTAGAAAAGGTAAACCTTCCAAGGATAAAGCTACTTGGCTTGACTATGAACAAGAAATGCGTAAAAACAATGTGCCAGAATGGTATATTTGGTCTGCAAGTCAAATTAAGTATATGTTCCCTAAAGCACACGCGACTGCTTATGTGATTATGGCAATGCGTATCGCATGGTTTAAGGTCTATAAGCCACTCCTTTTTTACAGTGGATTCTTCTCTAAGCGTGCTGTTCAGTTTGATTACGAAACCATGATTGCTGGACCAAACGCGATTAGAAACCGCATCATATCCATTAATGAGATGTTTAATACAAAAGTCAAAGATGAAAACTTGAGTGTTACATTAGGTGTTGCCTTAGAAATGACTAAAAGAGGTTATAAATTCCTACCGATTGATATTAATAAATCGGATGCGACAACATTCCTTATGGAAAAAGATGGACTCCGTATGCCATTCTCTTCGATTGATGGTTTAGGTGCATCAGTTGCTTATGATGTGATTGAAAAAAGAACAGAAAAACCATTTACATCAAGAGAAGATGTCAAAAACAGAACAAAGATTAATAAAACTGTTTTTGAGAAACTTGAAGCATTTGGTGCCTTTAAGGACTTAAATACGGAAAATAATGTAATTGATGATGGATTATTTGCACTATAATTTGATATTATTATATAATATGAGTTGAAGGACTAAAGGAGTGATTAACATGCGTAGTTCAAATCCAGTGTTTAATTCAATTGAAAGAAGTCATGCGTATGAGTCAGTGGATGCAGCATCCTATGGCGGTATTGTTACAAAAACAGCAATTTTATTACTTACAGCTGTACTTAGTGGTTTTTTAGCCATTACTTATTTACCAGTTGAAACACTCTATGGTGTTTTAATAGGTGCATTTATCTTTGCGTTTATTTCAGTGATTATCGCAAGTATGAGTGTTAGACTAGCACCCATATTCTCTGTAACCTATGCTTTATTTGAAGGTGTATTGCTTGGTGTAATCACCATGGTATTTGAAGCATTTGTTCCTGGTGTAGCAACCGCTGCTGTTTTAGCAACCGGTGCGATATTTACTGTGATGTTATTTCTTTATTCGAGTAGAACCATCCGTGTAACACATCGATTTAGACGTATCATGTATGGAGTTTTATTTGGGATTTTACTCTTTGTTGTATTATCCTTGTTGTTATCTTTAGTAGGCGTTACGATTCAATTTTCAACACCTTTAGTATTACTCGTTAGTGGTGTGTTCATTGTGTTTGGTGCTTTGATGTTAACACTAGATTTCGATCGTGCTGAAATGATTGTTGAGAGCGGCGCAGATAAAAGATATGAATGGGTCGTAGCTGTAGGACTCATGGTTACTATCGTTTGGATTTATTTGGAGTTATTAAGATTTATTGCAATTATTGCTAATAGTAGAAGATAAAGATATCAATCGATGATAAGAAGTAGTAATTAGATTAAGTGTTTCATAGAGAGCATAGGATGGTGGAAACTATGCATACACAATCTAACGAATTCGTCTTTGAGAGGTGCTAATCACACCCGTCTTGCTCGCGTTAAGAGTTTTTGAGGGCTAGTTATACTAGAACTAAGGTGGTACCGCGTAAATTATACGTCCTTAGATTTTTAAGGACGTTTTTATTTTAATTTGGAGGAAAAAGATGAAAGAACAATTAGAACGTATTTATCATGAGTCCATTCTAGCTATTGAAGCATCGGATAGCCTTGAATCACTTGAGGCATTACGTATCAAGTATTTAAGCAAAAAAGGTGATGTCTCTTTATTAATGAGTGAATTAAGAAACTTACCACAGGAAGAAAGACCTGCTTTTGGTCAAGCAGTTAATGATTTAAAAAACAAGATTGAAGAAAAACTATTCAATAAAAAAACAGTTTTAGAAGATTTAGCTTTAACAAAGCTATTAGAACAAGAAAAAATTGATGTGACATTACCTGGATATCAATTTTATCAAGGCTCTATCCACCCTTTAAATCAAGTCATTGAAGATGTTGAAGACTTATTTATTGGACTTGGCTATGAAATTGCTGAAGGACCAGAGCTTGAAAATGATCACTATAATTTTGAAATGATGAATTTAGCAAAAGATCATCCAGCAAGAGCCATGCAAGATTCATTTTATACCGATGAAAATACATTATTACGTACACATACATCTCCTGTACAAGCACGTATGATGTTAGAGAAAAAAGGTCAGCCATTAAGCATTATATGTCCTGGTAAGGTGTATCGCAGAGACGATGATGATCCAACACACAGCCATCAATTCATGCAAATTGAAGGTTTAGTCATTGATAAGGATATAACATTTGCTCATTTAAAAGGTGCCCTTTTAACGATGGTAAGACACCTGTTTGGTGCTGAGAGAACCATTCGTTTAAGACCTTCATATTTCCCTTTTACAGAGCCTTCAGTAGAGGTTGATGTCTCATATAAGAAAAAAGATGGAACAACAGGTTGGATTGAAATATTAGGTGCTGGACGTGTGCATCCCAATGTTTTAAGTATGGGTGGCTATGACCCAGAAGTTTATCAGGGCTTTGCGTTTGGTGTTGGTGTTGAGCGCATCGCTATCTTAAAATATCATATTGATGACATTCGTCATTTTTATACAAACGATATCAGATTTTTAAATCAATTTAAGGGGGTAAACAAATGAAAATCATCGAAAATATCTTAAAAGACTTCATTGATATACCTAAAAATATTTTAGAAATCACAAATCAAAAGATCATAGAAGTTGATGCTTTTTACCCAATGAATGAAGCTACAAATTTAATCATAGGTAAAGTATTAACATGTGATGAACACCCAAATTCTGATCATCTTCATGTAACAACCGTGGATTTAGGTGATAGAGTCGAGCAAATTGTATGTGGTGCACCGAATGTGGGAAAAGACCAGTATGTGATTGTTGCACAAGTAGGTAGTGTTCTACCTGGCAATTTCCAAATTAAAGCAAGCAAGATTAGGGGTGTTGAATCAAATGGTATGATCTGTTCCTTAAAGGAATTAGGTATTGATGACAAAAACGCACCGGAAGCGTTTAAAACCGGTATTTACTTTTTTGATCAACCTCAAAAAATCGGTAGTTCTGGTCTTAAAGCACTCCATCAAGAAGGTTTTGTCATGGAGCTTGGTTTAACACCAAACCGTGCTGATTTGTTATCACATTATGGATTTGCTCTTGATTTGGGTTCTATGTTGGATGTGCCTGTAAAAAAACCATCATTTAATGTGACTACAACATCACATAAAAATCCTTTTTCTGTAGACATTAAATCAAATAGCTGCGCAAGATATTACGCAAGATATTTTGAAGAAGTCACCATCAAAGAATCACCATGGTGGTTAAAAAGTGCTCTTATAGCATCTGACATTCAACCGATCAATAATGTGGTTGATATCAGTAACTATGTATTAATTGAATATGGAACACCACTTCATATGTTTGATGCAGATAAGATTGGATCAAAACACATATTAGTCAGAGACGCTAATCCTGGTGAGGAAGTCATCACTTTAGATGACCAAAAGAGAAAACTAATAGCCTCAGATTTAGTGATTACCAATGGTAAAGAGCCAATCGCTTTAGCAGGTGTCATGGGCTTAGCATCCACGATGATTGATGAACACACAAAAAATGTAGTACTTGAAGCAGCATATTTTGAACCCAAAACTATTCAAAACACTGTAAAGAGACTTGGTTTAAGAAGTGAATCATCCTTAAGATTTGAACGTGGTATCGATGATGAACGTGTGATTATGGGTCTTGAACGCGCAACAGAACTCTTAATAGAATTAGCAGATGCAAAAGTGAGTGAAGGTATTAGTACAGCCATTCATCACCAAAAAGACACGCCTGAAGTTGAAATTGAAAAAGATTATATTAATCGTGCTCTAGGAACTGAAATTAAAGAGGATCAACTATTAGGCTATTTTAAACGCTTAAATTATCAAGTTAAAAATGATGTACGTCATTTTATCTTAAAAGCACCATCCTATCGTCAAGATTTGGAAGTTAAAGCTGATTTTGTTGAAGAAATAGCACGTATTTATGGTCTTGATTTAATCCCTACAACACCCATTAAAAATTCGAATCCAGGTAAACTAAGCTTCAAGCAAAAACGCTTAAGATCCTTAAGACACGATTTAGCAGCTATGGGACTTAATGAAGTGATAACATATAGCTTACTTGACCGTAAGGATGTTCATAGATATCATAAACTAGGTGAGAAAATTGAAATATTATCACCACTTTCAGATGATAAAAACACACTTAGACAAAGCTTAATTCATGGTCTTTTAGAATCAATTTCTTACAATCAATCAAGACAAACTGAATCCTTAGCATTATTTGAAATCGGTCATGTGTTTGCAGCTGGTATAGAAAAGACGCATTTAGCAATCGCATTATCTGGTCTATGGCAAGAAAACACATGGAAAAAAGAAAAAATATCACCTGACTTCTATTTACTTAAGGGCTTGGTTGAGCGTTTGTTCGATACGATTGGTATTGCTTTTGAGTATCAAAAATCTAGTGAGATTAGTGCATTCCATCCTCATAAACAAGCAGACATTTTATTAGACGGTGTAAAGATAGGTGTGATTGCAGAACTTCATCCAAACGAATTAAAACAACACGGCATTGAACCCTCAGTTGTCGCTGAAATTGATTTAACGCCCATCTTATCAAAGCCTTATGAAGTTAGTTATCAACCTATAAGTAAATATCCAAATATCTCTAGAGATTTAGCAGTTGTTGTCTCTGAAGAAGTAACTGCCCAAGAACTTCTATCCATGATTAAACAAACAGTTAAAAAGAACTTGGTTTCATTAAAGGTATTTGATGTTTATCAAGGTACTCACATTGAAAAAGGTAAAAAATCGATCGCTTTCTCTTTAGTGTTTAATGATCAAGAAAAAACACTAGGTGCAGAAGATGTCGATCAAATGATGAAAAAAATAACAAATCGCTTGAGTTTTTCATATCAAGCCGAAATCCGTAAATAAAAACCCATTTCTTTGGGTTTTTATTCTATAAAAAGCCATAATGTAGTGTATAATACATGATAGGTGATGATATGCTAATTTATAACGTTACGCTTGAAGAGCTAACACAATTTTTACTTGAAAACGGACACAAAAAATATCGTGCTGAACAAATTTGGCACTGGTTATATAAACAAAAAGTCCAAAGCTTTGATGACATGAACAATCTACCTCAAGAGATTATTTCTTTACTCAAAGAACACTATACAATGCAAGCATTAGAGCTTGTTTTAAAACATGTGAGTGCTGATGGAACCATTAAAGCACTTTACGCACTACATGATGGTCACTTAATTGAATCTGTACTTATGAAACATCATTATGGTAATTCGATTTGTGTCACAACACAAGTTGGATGTAACATTGGATGTTCATTTTGTGCATCTGGTCTACTTAAGAAAAAAAGAGATATGAATGCTGGTGAGATTATTGCTCAAATTATCGAAACAGAACGTATCTTAAAAGAAAGAATTTCTTATGTAGTCGTTATGGGGATTGGTGAGCCATTTGATAATTATGATAACTTAATGAAGTTTTTACATACCATTAATCATCCAAAAGGTTTAGCCATTGGTGCAAGACATATCACGGTTTCTACATCAGGGATTGTGCCTAAGATTAAAGAATATGCACATATGGGTTTACAAGTTAACTTAGCAATTAGCTTGCATGCACCAAATAATGAGATTAGAAGTAAACTCATGAAGATTAATCAAGCTTATCCTGTTGAAGAAGTCATTGGAGCGATTAAATACTATCTTAATGTTGCAAATCGCCGCGTGACGATTGAATATATTCTCATTGATGGATTAAATGACACTAAAGAAGTTGCTTTAGAGCTCGTTAGCGTGCTTAAAGGCTTAAATGTGTATGTGAACCTCATTCCTTATAACGAAGTCTTAGAAGCGCCATATAAACGCTCTAAAACAGAAAATATGGAAGCTTTTTATGACATATTAAAGAAAAACAAGATTCAAGTGACCTTAAGAAAAGAACAAGGTCATGATATTAATGCGGCTTGTGGCCAATTAAGAAGTCAGCATTTATAGGAGGGTTTGTTTGAGAAAAGGCTTTATCATTAAAATCATCTCTAATCAGTACACCTTAATCGATCAAGAGACAAAAGAAGAAAAAATAGCACAAGCACGTGGTAAATTAAGACACATGCGTGTTGCTGAGGACTCATCCTTTAATAAACAACTTACAAAAAGCACGAAAAAGGAATCTAAAATTGTGACAATATCGCCAAAAGTAGGCGATAGTGTCATATATGAAGATAAAGATGAGCATACTTGGATTTTGGATATAGAACCAAGAAAAAATGATTTAATCAGACCAGATATCAGTAATGTTGATCAAGTGCTTTTAGTGTTTTCGGCCATTCGTCCAGATTTCTCTTATCATTTATTAGATAAGTTTTTAATCATTATGAACCAAGAAAAGCTCACACCAGTCATCATTATTTCTAAAATAGATTTAGTTGAACCAGATTACTTAATATCTTTAAAAAAAGGCTTAACATACTATAAAGAATTAGGCTATGATGTCTACTATGTAAATAGCAAAGAACGCATTGGAATCGATGTGTTAACGCATATATTCAAAGATAAAATTACCGTATTAGCAGGTCAAACAGGTGTTGGTAAATCAACCCTTTTAAATGCTTTAATGCCAGAGTTAAACCTAAAAACCCAGGAAATATCTGATGCCTTAGGTCGTGGAAAACATACAACAAGACACACAGCTTTATATCCATTTGAAGGTGGATATATCGCAGATACTCCAGGTTTTTCAAAAATAGAATTTAAAATTTACCATGTAGACGAAGTAAAATCATATTATAATGATTTTGAAGCATTATCACATCTTTGCAAATTTGGTAATAAATGTCTACATTTATCTGAGCCGGGCTGTGAAATAAAAGAAAGAGTAAACACACAACAAATCCCAAATGAACGTTATCAAAACTATGTACAGTTTTGTGAAGAAGTCAAAAATCAAAAAGAAAAGTACTAGGAGGTTTTTTTAATGAAAGTAGCACCTTCCGTATTAACAGCAGATTTCTCCAACCTAAGAGAAGAACTTAAGACCATTGATACTGCAGATTACATTCATATTGATGTTATGGATGGTCATTTTGTTCCAAATATTTCTTTTGGACCTGCCATCACAAAAAACATTAGCGAGCAAACAGATGTACCACTTGATGTGCATCTCATGGTAACCGACCCCTTAGATTGGATCTCAAAATTCGCGTTACCAAAAACTGAATACATTACGATTCATGTAGAATCAAATCATGTGAGTGAAACCCTAGAAACAATTAAGCATCATCATATAAAAAAAGGTATCTCTTTAAAACCTCATACACCTTTGACTAGACTTACTCCTTATATCAATGAAATCGATCTTGTATTAGTGATGACAGTAGAACCGGGCTTTGGTGGACAATCATTTATGGTTGAGATGCTTGATAAAGTAAAAAAACTCGTTGAAATTAGAAAGTCATTAGGACTTCATTTCTTAATCGAAGTCGATGGTGGTGTGAACGAAAAGACCATTTCATTATGCAAAGAAGCTGGTGTGGATATGGTGGTTGCAGGTTCATATTTATTTAACATGAAAGATCGTAAGAAAGGCATATTAAGCTTAAAATGAGAGTCATCGTTGTAACATATCCCACACCCAAAGATATAAAGAAGTTTTTTAAGCTAGAAGATTCTGATTATATCATTGCTGTTGATCAAGCAGTTCTTGCACTTTATAAACAAAGAATCAAGATCGATTTAGCAGTTGGTGACTTTGATTCCTTAACGAATCATGGCATATTAAATCAACTCAATGTCGTTAGACTGAGTCAAGAAAAGGATGTCACAGATACCTATCAAGCACTGATTGAAGCATCAAAAATAGAGCATGACGCATGTTATTTAATAGGTGGTATTGGTGGAGAACGCATTGAGCATTTTATAGTCCATACCATGCTATTTAATCACTTTCCAAAACTAATCATCAAAGATGAAAATAGCACCCTCTTTCTTTTAGAGAAAGGGATGCATGTTTTAAAGGAACCAAATCTTTATTATTCGTTTTTTGCCTATCCAAAAGCAAATCTGAGTTTGTCAGGGTTTAAATATGAGTTAACATCCTATGGATTAACAACTTATGATCCACTTTGCATCAGTAATGAACTTATCCAAGATGAAGGTGTGATTACTATCCATGAAGGCAAAGTATTAGTTGTTATGTCGTCAAAATAAAAAAATAAAAGGCTTCGGCCTTTTTATTTTTTTAAACGCGTTCTAAATTGTTCTTTTTAAGTGCGCGAGCAGAAACCTTTACTCTAATGACGTTTCCATTCTCATCTTTAATTCGCACTGTTTGTAAGTTACTCTTCCACATACGGCGAGTCGCGTTTAACGCATGACTGCGTTTGTTTCCAAATACTGTTTTTTTACCTGTTACGTAGCATTCAGCCATATTCTCACTCCTAACTGCACAACCTAATTTAACATAAAAAAATCAAAAAAGCAACTTAAAATGCATAAATCCTTTAAAAGAAATTTTGCATCATATATTCTAGAACATGCAAAACACAAAATGATACATGATTTCATCATGATATGGTATAATACTATTGGATTATTATGGTTTTAAAAATGATTGCAATTTCAAATCAATAATGCTATACTATGAAAGTATTTAAATGAAATACACATGAAATAACATTTTATAAATTGATATAGATCACATTTTTCCAAATACGAGGGAGGATCATTTATGGCGAATCAATCAGTCAGTGGAACTCTATTTAAAAAAATGGTTACTAACGGAGCAATAAATTTAAAAAATAATCACAAAGAAATCGATCATTTAAACGTCTTTCCTGTACCAGATGGTGACACAGGAACGAACATGCAAATGACGATGATGGCAGGTATTAAAGAAGTTAATAGTTTAGATTCTCAATCTATCGTCGATATTTCAAAAATTTTATCTCGTGGACTACTCATGGGCGCAAGAGGTAACTCGGGTGTTATTCTCTCCCAATTTTTCCGCGGTGTATATTCTGAAATCGCAAAAATCAACAATGGATCAGCGACGATTCAAGAATTCGTTCAAGCATTAGTCGGTGGCTACCAAATGGCTTACCGTGCTGTGATGGATCCTGTTGAAGGAACTATTTTAACTGTTGTAAGAGAATCTGCCGAAAAAGTACTCCGTGAGCAAAATAATTTAAATAGTGTTGAAGAAGTTTTAAAAATGTATTTAGAACAAGCTAAAGAAACATTAGAGAAAACACCAGAATTATTACCTGTATTAAAAGAAGCAGGTGTCGTTGATAGTGGTGGTGCTGGATTTATTAAGATCATTGAAGGATGGATCATGGCACTTGAGGGTCAGATGCTAAATGAGCAAGACGTTCAATTACAACCACAAGCTAAAGAACATTATCATGGTGCTGAAAATTTAGGCGCAGTGGATATTAAATTTGGTTATTGTACTGAATTTATCGTTAAACTCCATAAACCTGAAAAATTCAATGAAAATTATATGAAAGATCCATTATCACAAATGGGTGATTCACTTGTTGTTGTCACAGATGATGATTTACTTAAGGTTCATGTGCATACCAATCAACCAGGTGTTGCATTAACACTTGCACAAAAATATGGCGACATTCAAACAATTAAGATAGAAAACATGCGCTTGCAACATTCAAATATCATGGGTGATGCAGATCCAGTTGAAGTGCAACCTAAGGAAGAAGATAAAAAACCTCAAAAGAAAAGCAAGTATGCACTCATCGCAGTAGCTTCAGGTGAAGGTATTCATAATGCCTTTGAGGAACTTGGCGTAGATTTAATCATTGATGGTGGTCAAACTATGAACCCATCTACTGAATCATTTGTTAAAGCAGTTGAATCGCTTGCTGCAGAGCATATCATTATTTTACCTAATAATAAAAATATCATCTTATCAGCAGAGCAAACATTAGACTTATGTCCTGATCGTTCGATTAGAGTCCTTAAGACTAAGAGTATTGCTCAAGGTTATTCATCACTAATGGCTTTTGATCCAACACAAGAAATTGATGATAATGTTGAAGCGATGATGGAAATTGTATCTAACATGCGTTCAGGTGAAATCACATATGCTGTGAGAGACACTGAATTAAATGGTGTACAAATTAAAAACGGTGATTTTATTGGTATCACCAAAGGTGAAATTAAAGTATCGACGTCTTCTAGATTAGAAACTGCTCAAAAATTATTAGATGACATGGTTGATGAATCAAGAGAAATCATCACTATCTTCTATGGCAATGATGCAGATGAAGATGAGTTAGATTTAATTATTGCACATGCTAAGAAACTCAATCCAGACATGGAAGTTGAGACAATTCAAGGCAAACAAGATATATATTCATATATCTTTGCAGTTGAATAATATCATGTAAAAAGGTGTTCGCACCTTTTTTAATGGCGGATGTGGTGGAATGGTAGACACGCATGTTTGAGGGGCATGTGGCCGAGTAAGGCCGTGTGAGTTCAAGTCTCATCGTCCGCACCATATAAGAAGCATAGGTTTGATACAATTCGTATCAAGCCTTTTTTTGCTTTAATAAGGGCTTTTTATCACATTGCAGAGTAATTTTTGATGTTAAAAGTAACCAAAAATAAGGATAAAAATATTAGACTGATAATAGGCTTACACGATTTGATTGATTTTTACACGATTACAAGTCAATTTACACGATTTGAATGTGTTTTACACGATTTGCATTTTGGCATAGTAATATTGCTTCAAAAGTGCTATAATTATGGCATAATATATGTTTTATCTTGAGAGGTAAAAACTATGAAATATTCCAATTTAATTAAGATCCTTAGAGAGAAACTTATTCTATCACAAACAGAATTAGCTAATTTACTCGATGTTTCGTTTTCATCAGTTAATAGGTGGGAGAACGGAAGACATGAACCGACTATCAAAGTGAAACGAAAGATAGTTGAGCTCTGCGAATCGAATCATATTGAAATTAAAGATAAAATGGGGGATAAATAATGGCTAATTATTTTAATGAAGCAACAAGAGTTCAAATGCCAGCAATGATGCATTTGCAAAGACTTGGTTATAAGTACTATGGTAAACTTTCTGAAGATCAAGCTAATAAATTATATGATAAAGAAACAAATATATTAATTGATGTTTTTCTAGAGCAATTTCGAAATTTGAATCCTAATAATGAAGGACAAGCTGAACAAGTCCTAAAAGATATTCGTCAAGAATTGGATAACGATGATATAGGTAGAAGTTTTTACAAAAGATTAACTAGTGTATCCCCTATTAAATTAATCGATTTTGACGACTTAACAAAAAATGAATATCATTTTACTGCTGAATTCACTTGTAAAAGAGATCAAGATGAATTTAGACCAGACATTACTTTATTTGTTAATGGTCTACCTTTAGTTTTTATAGAAGTCAAAAAACCCAATAATAAAGGTGGAATTATAGCTGAGAGTTCAAGAATGAATAATCTCAGATTCCCAAATAAAAAATTTAGAAGATTTATAAATATAACTCAACTAATGATATTTTCTAATAATATGGAGTATGATACTCTTGGCGGTATTGTACCTATTCAAGGGGCATTTTATTGTACAGCAGCCAAAGATAAAGCTTTTTTCAGTGTGTTTAGAGAAGAGAATCCAACTGGATTATCAATCGCACCATATACATCAGCATACCCATATAATCCAATTGACCCATTTGTTGAAAAGAAGATACTGACAGATTATAATTGTCAGGTTATTCATACATCACCAGAATATCAAACTAATCTTAATATTAACACTCCAACGAATAGAATATTAACGTCAATGTGCAGCAAGGAAAGACTATTATTTATATTAAAGTATGGTATTGCATATGTTAATAGTGAAAGAGAAATCGATGGAAAAATTGAAATTACCGATCAAAAACATATTATGCGGTATCAGCAGCTATTTGCTGCTTTGGCAATTAGAGAGAAGTTACATTCTGGTATGACTTCAGGTGTGATATGGCATACACAAGGGAGCGGAAAAACGGCCTTGTCATATCATTTAAATTATGTGTTAACTGATTATTATGCAAAAAATAATAAAGTGGCAAAATTCTATTTTATAGTTGATAGATTAGATTTACTTGAACAAGCAACACAAGAGTTTGAAGCTCGTGGACTTGTAGTAAAGACGGCTAACACAAGAGCTGAGTTAATGCAACAATTTAGAACAAACCAATCCTTAGAAGGTACTTCTGGCCAAAATGAAATTACAGTTGTAAATATTCAAAGATTTGAAGAAGATAAAGAGAAAGTAGTACTACCTGATTATTCAATCAATTTACAAAGAATTTTTATAATTGATGAAGCACATAGAGGTTATAACCCGACAGGTAGTTTTTTGGCAAATTTATTTGATGCAGATCTAAACTCAGTAAAAATAGCATTGACTGGAACTCCTTTACTTCAAGAAGAAAGAGCATCTTGGAAGGTATTTGGTCAATATTATCACACGTACTATTATGATAAATCAATTCAAGATGGATATACTTTAAAAGTTATAAGAGAACCTGTTGAAACATCATATAAAGAAAAGCTATCAGAAATTTATGAAAAACTTGAGACATTGGTTCAGAAAAAAGATGTTCAAAGAAGTAGAATCATAGAACATGATATCTATGTTAAAGAGCTACTTCGCTATATAGTATCAGATTTAAAACAATTTAGACTTTTACAAGGTGATAATTCACTAGGTGGTATGGTAATATGTGAGACAAGCGAACAGGCAAGAAAACTTGTAGCTTATTTTGATGGCGTCCAAAATGAATTAAATGACAAATCATCAACAAAAAGCTCTTTTAAAGTCGGGCTCATTCTACATGATAGTGATGATAAAGAAACTAGAAAATTAATAGTTAAGGATTTCAAGAAGAACATGACTGTAGACATTTTAATAGTTTTTAATATGTTGCTCACTGGTTTTGATGCACCAAGATTAAAAAGACTATATTTTGGTAGAAAACTTAGAGACCATAACTTATTGCAAGCTATTACTAGAGTAAACCGTCCCTATAAAGATAACAGATATGGGTTCATTGTGGATTTCGCTGACATCAAGAAAAATTTTGAAGAAACTAATGAGGCATACATGAAAGAACTCAATAGGTTTAATGATCCAGACGAGGTTGGACAAGGAAATGAAACCGATACATTCAAGCAAGTTATTGAAGATCATGAGGAACTTTTAAACCAGATGCACCAAGTGAAATCTCTCCTTTTTGATTACACAACTGATAATGCGGAAGTTTTTAGCTCTGAAATATCTACAATTGAAGATAAAGAAGAGTTACTATTATTAAAGAAAGCCTTGATATCAGCTCGAGATTGCTTTAATATTGTAAGGACATTTGGAGATGAAGAATTAAAAGCTAAATTTGCAAAAATTGAAATTGAAAATCTACCTTCATTAATATCTGAAGTGCAACATTGCATTGATAGTATTAATCAAAAAGAATCACTTGCAGAAAATGATGCAACTAAGCAATTAATTAATGAAGCGATGCAAGACATTTCCTTTAGATTTAGTAAACTTACACCTGAAGAATTGAGAATAATTGCGAATGGTAATGAACTAGATCGAAAATGGAAGCAAAGTATTCATGCATTTACTGAAAATATCGATCAAGATGATCCAGAGTACATTTCGTTACGACAAGCATTTCTTGAACGATTTAAAGAGCACGGATTTGTTGTTGACACAGTAGCAGCTTTTGAAAAATATAACAAAGAACTTGACGAAGTATTGAAGAAATTAGCAGAACTCAGTGTTAAAAATGCAGCTTTGTTGAAAAAATATCGGGGTGATTCAAAATATGCACGCGTGCATAAACGAATTAGAGAAGAAAACATTGATAGAGCCAATAAAGGCAGCAACCCAATTATTTCAAAGTACGATGATCAAATTCAAAATGTATTATTATCAATAAAAGAAGATATTGATCAAAAGGTATATGATAGAAATGATATTCTCAAAAAAGATGAATATTTTGAAAGAACAGTTATGCAACAGATAACTACAAAATTAGACACTATGAAGTTAGTACACAAAAGAGAAGATAGGGTATTTATCCAAAGTAGATTAACTGGACAGTATCTAAATCAATATAATGCTACGTACGGTGTAGCCTAGAAGGAGGAAGTAAATGGACATTAGACAGAAGACTACGAACTTGATTGATGCCTTAAAAGCAACATGTCAAACGTATGGTATGGGTAATGACGGAAATGAATACAAAATAATCACTCAAGTGTTTCTTTATAAATTTTTGAATGACAAATTTGGACATGAAGTAAAAAGCATCTCAACCAAATTAGCAAATGCTTCAAAATGGGAAAATGTGTATAAGGAAATGTCGAATGAAGAAAGATTGGATCTTTTTGATAAACTATCTCCAGATGTTCCGAGGTTGAACCCTGAGCATTTGATTGCAAATCTATGGAATCAACAAAGCAAAGGTGATTTTGATCTAATATTTGATAGTACAATGATAGATATTGCAGACAAGAATATAGATATTTTTTCTACTCAAACATCTGCGAACACTAAAATTCCGCTTTTTGAAAAACTTTCACAGTTTGTTACTGATGATTCTGCAAGAGCCAATTTTGCCAGAGCGTTGATTGATAAATTGGTGAACTTTTCCTTCGAAGAAGCTTTCACCAAAAATTATGATTTTTTTGCAACAATCTTCGAGTATTTAATCAAAGATTATAACACTGCTGGAGGGGGAAAATACGCAGAGTACTATACTCCACATTCAATTGCGACCATTATGGCACGATTATTAGTAGGCACGGAGAATGACTTTCATAACATCGAATGCTACGACCCATCAGCAGGAACGGGAACTTTACTTATGGCCCTAGCTCATCAAGTGGGTGAAGATAAGTGTACAATTTATTCACAAGATATATCTCAGCGAAGCAATAAAATGCTAAAACTTAATTTGATTTTAAATAACCTGGTGTCTTCACTTGATCATGCTATTCAAGGAGATACACTTGTTGCCCCTTATCATAAAAGTGAAGACAAACAAAGTCTAAGACAGTTTGATTTTGTTGTTTCAAATCCACCTTTTAAGATGGATTTTTCAGATACAAGAGAACAATTATCTGCTATGCCAGCAAGATTTTGGGCTGGAGTACCAAACGTGCCTAAAAAGAAAAAAGAAAGCATGGCGATATATACATGTTTTATACAGCATGTTATAAATTCACTATCTGAAAATGGAAAAGGGGCAATAGTTGTTCCTACTGGTTTTCTAACTGCTTCAAATAGTGTTGAGAAAAAAATCTTGAAAAGAATAATTGATGAAAAGATTATATCTGGATGTGTTTCTATGCCATCAAATGTGTTTGCAAATACTGGCACTAACGTTTCTGTATTATTCTTTAATAATTCAAAGAAGCAAGAGAAGGTTGTGTTAATTGATGCTTCAAATCTCGGCGATGAATACCAAGAAAATGGACTTAAGAAAAAGAGATTAAATCAAGACGAAATAGATTATATTGTTAATGCATTTACAAATAAGAAAGACATAGATGATTTTTGTGTTAATGTAACTTATGAACAGTTAAAAGAAAAATATTCATTATCAGCTGGTCAATATTTTGATGTGAAGATAGATTATATTGATATTTCAACTCAAGAATTCAAACAGACAATTAGTGATTTCACTGATAGACTAAGTAACTTATTTTCAGAAAGTGAAAAGCTGAAAAATGAGATTTTGAAAGGAATTGCTAAAGTTGAACATGAAGAAGATTAAGTTAGGTGAGGTGTTGGATGTCAAAAGAGGGCAATCTTTATCTGGTGAGCATTATTCGATCACAGGTGATTATTTGCGCTTGACCTTAGGGAATTTTAACTATCCAGGGGGAGGGTTTAAATTAAACACGTCTAAAGAGGATTTATTTTTTACCGGTAAAATTAAACCAGAGTACATAATGAATAAAGGAGATATTATAACTCCTCTTACTGAGCAAGTTCGTGGATTACTTGGCACTACGGCTACTATTCCAGAAGATAACTTGTTTATTCAGAGTGGTGATATAGGGCTAATAATCCCGGATGAAACGAAGATTGATAAAAGATTTGCATATTACTTAGTTTCATCACCTATAGTTAAAAAACAACTTGATGCAGGTTCACAACAAACAAAAATTAGGCATACATCACCAAAGAAAATAAAAGATTGTATTGCTGTCATTCCTGAAAATATTAATATTCAAAGAAGTATAGCTCATATACTTGACTCAATAAATTTGAAAATTGAGATGAATAACAAGATTGTTTCAGAGATAGAAAAAATAACTAAAGCGATCTATAATTACTGGTTTTTACAGTTTGATTTCCCTAATATCATTGGTAAAGCTTATAAAACCTTAAATGGGGAAATGGTTTATAATGAAGAATTAAAACGGAAAATTCCAGCAAATTGGAAAGTAGCTACTATGAACCATAGTGAGATTACTAAAATAATTAAACCAGGCATCGATTATTTTTCCAAGAAAAATTACCTTGCAACAGCGAATGTAGATAACATATCTATCGTTGATGGCGAGTGGATAAATTATGAAGAAAGAGAAAGCAGGGCTAATATGCAACCTGTAGAAAACTCTGTATGGTTTGCGAAAATGAAAAATACTGTTAAACACGTTACAGTGACTAGTGATGATAAGTGGATAATCGATAAATATATTTTTTCGACAGGATTTCTTGGTTTAAAGACGAAACCCTATGCTTTGTCTTATATCCATTGTTTTATAAACTCAGATATATTTGAATTTGTAAAAAATAGGCTTGCTCATGGTGCAACACAAGAAGCAGTTAATAATAACGATTTAAAGTATTTTAAAGTGGTTATTCCTCCAAAAAATGTTTTAGAAGAGTTTAATTCTATAATACTGCCAATGATAAAAACTATGAACACAAGTATGCATGAAAATTTGGAATTAGAAAAACTTCGGAACTATTTATTTCCAATGCTAATTAACGGGCAGGTATCTGTTCAATAAAAAAATAGCGACCCAGCTCTTAATTGAGTTGAGTCGCTTTTTTTATTCTTTAACTATTTCTACAATATCAGATATATCACAGCTTAATGTATTACATATTTTCAAGAGGATTTCTGTGTTAACGTTAGCACCTTTTTTAAGTTTAGAGATTGAAGTAACGCTCACACCACTTTTTTCTGCTAACTCTTTTTTGCTTAAGTCCCTATCAATTAATAATTTCCATAATTTGTTATATGAAAAACGCATATTCTATTCCTCCTTTTTAATTTCATTCCAGGCTCTGCCAAACAGTTCATTTCCTCCAGATGATAATTTAAGAACCTTAGAGTCATTTAGGATAGTCTGCATTTTTTCACTATAAGTAGTATCCCTATCAAAAGCTATAAATACTTGTTTCGGACTGTTATTATATAGCTCTATCAGTTTCTCTAATGTGTCGTCTTCGATGTGTTTTAAAATCACAGTATCATGTATAACGGCAGGTAGCTTCGTATTATTTAAAACAACTAGATCAAAGATTACTAAACCTCTACATAAAGAACCTGTTCCTGTGTCATTAGGGGTATAGAAGTTGTAATGACTAGAATCTATTATTTCAATTTTAGGTGACGTTTTTGTTCCAGCATAGACATAATCTGTATACTGCTTCATAATTGAGTTTAGAGTGTTTTGTATCGAGAAAATAGTATCCTTAACTAACGCTTCGTACTTTTCCTTTTCATCCTTAGCTATTTTCTGTAGTTTTTGACTTTCAACGTAATTCTTATTTGCTTCTTTAAGCAGCTCGACCGATTTTGTGAGTTCTGCAAATCTGATTAAAATAGCTTTAGATACATTTGGCGCTGTTTTGATCTGCTTCGCTCTCGTTTCACAAGAAGTTATCTTTTCATTTACTACCGATAGAAGAAGTTGAATTTCATCTGATTTTTCTTTATACTCTTTTTTAAGAATTTTCGATAGTTTATTATGGAATTCTTCAACTCTTTCAAGTTCTTGATAGTTAGCTTCAGGAAAATACTCCTTCAAAGAGTCATAATCATGTTTTAAATTCTTCTTTGAAAATTCTTTGTCTTCTTTAAAGGCATCAAGTTGAGACTTCAGCTGTGTTCTTTGTCTTCTTAAATTACTTAACTCACTCTTAATATCGGCCAGTTCTTGAGCTTGAATTGCATCTAAATCTGATAATCCATTTTGAGTCTCATTTGCAAGCTCATCTAGTTGTTTTTGGATTTCTTCTAATTGCTTATTATTGTTATCAAATTCTGTTTTAGTAGATGCTGCCTTTATTTGGCTATATTTTCTTGCTTTATTTAATGTTGTTGATTTATCTATAGCATCCTTTTTTATCTTGTCTTGATCTACAATTGGATTATATGATTCAAATAATTTCATTAATGCTGTAATACCAGCATTTACACTTTCTCTATTTGCAGCTCTTAATGGGAAATGTTCGTCAGTGGTGTCTCTGTGATAGATTCTGAAAAAACGACCTACAGCTTCACGTAGAGAAATATTGCTTTCCAGTAAACCATATCTATTAGCAAGTGCATTATTATAGGCATCAACAGAAATCGTTTTTATGATATTGTAATCAGAATCACACATGTTAACGAATGAAGGATTATCAGTGGATCTTGAAAAGTATAATAGCTCATTATTGAATTCGAAACTAAAGTTAATAGTATGTGCACCAACATTGTCGACAGAATTTTTTGTTTCTTTGCTAAGGTAATCATCACCACCAAAAACAAAGTCAATGATCATTAAGAAAGTAGATTTACCTATAGAGTTCTTAGCATCAGAACTCCCTAAAACAGTGTTTAAACCTGTATGAAAATTTATTGGTTCTCTAACTTTACCATGGGATTCAAATTTATCACAACTAATACTTTTTAGCATAATGCAGTACCTCCTCATTGATAAGCTCAATTTCACTTAATGCATACAAACACACAATTATTTCCATAAATTCACTAACTCCATTGACTTTATTTTTTATTTTTGAATATAGAGCTTCTGGAGTCATATCTGTATTAGATAGTTCTTTTAATACGACCGAGAATTTTGCTATGATGCTATCATTATATGATGTCACTTTACTAGGAAATCGCATGGAACACCTCGCAATTCTGCACAAAAAATGCAACTATGATATTTACAACTGAAATCTTATCTCTAGGATAACTTAATTGATCTGCCATCCACATTGAGAGTCTGTTAAAAATCTCTTTTTGAGTAAGTGTACCCATTGCATCTAAGGTTTCATATGCAAGAGATACCTCTGAGGCAATTACTTTAAATCTACTGATCCCGGTCGCATCAAGATCAGAAAATTGTTTTTCAATATATTTGTAGTATCTCAGAACCCATTTTGTAACATCATCTTTAAGTAATACATCATCAGGTATTTTTTCTATGAGTTCTGAAGGATCAAGGGGGATCAATCCACTCTCTTTATCTTGGTTAAATTCACCAAGATCTTTTACAATGTTATAAAGTTCATTTTCAATGTCAATTGAGTATAACTCGCTATTAATCTCCAAATTTCTCTCAAAATCACGTTTCTTTTCATATAGTTTAGAATATTTGTCAGCTGTTGGATCTATTCTATAGTCACTGAAACATGTGGTGCACAGTACAATTTTATTACCAATAGAGTCAAGTAGGCTAGGAGCTGGATATTCAGCTTCTAGCTCTTTTTTTATTGCATCATCAAAGGTGTCATCATATATTTTTGAAATTCCATAATCGCTTACTCTTCGTCCTCTAACAGTTCTAAATAAGCTTTTACCACAATTAGGACAGTGGCTATTGGCTTCTGTTAAATAAGGGACTTCATCAGTTGTAGTTGTTTTTGAATCGTTTGTATTTTCCATACCAACCACATGTACAAGGGCTAAAGCTAAAAAAGTAGCATTATCACCAGTGTTGTATGAATCGTTTAGAACAGTCTTATATGAACTAGCTAAATTTGGTTCACTACTAATTAATCTAATAAGATTTAGACACACATTATCTATTGTAGCTGAATTGAAATCACTAGCAACGTTTGATTTAAATCCAGAAATTACGCCAGCAACTTTACTTGGTTCACTCACAGCATTGATGACTTCGTTTGGAACATTATTTAAGTGTTTTGATAATCTACTTATTTTGGTGTCGTCAAAATAAATAATAGGACTTAACAAGTTGCCAATCTGTTCTAGCAATAATATTCCTGCCGGACCTTGACTACGACAAGATACTAGTCCGTTTTTTACTATTGCTATGTATTCTGCAATATTGAATTTGTCCATATGTTTCCTCCTCATGTTAATGAAAAAATACTGCAAAAACACCGCAAAATTGCTACCAAGATTAAGAATAGAAGTTTAAGTAGAATATAAGTGTCAAGCAGTTTGGTATTGGATTCAATTATTTGTCTTTTGCATATATGTTTAATTTTATCATAATTGTAATAAAGCAACAATACCACAATACAGTGAAAGCGAAAGAAAATCAGCGAACGCGGTATTTATTCTGTAAATGACAGCAAATTTGATGATTCTGCTTATATGGATTTGCTACCCATATAAGGTTCACAACAGGATCATCTAAACAATTAAATCATGCAGTCGATCTATTGTGAAGAGAGGTCTGCAAATGGAAATGGAGTTATTCATCTAACCCTTCTTTTTGCGACCCCTTTGAACTGCCTACATGACTGAGAAAAGAATATCTCCATTTTTAGAAAACAAATCTAAAAAACGGAGGTATTTTTTTATGAAACTAACTAAAACAGAAAAGAATCAAAATCCTAAACTATATGGTTATGGAAGTTTAGAGCAACTTCAAAGTGATCCGAATAATTCATTGACACATTGGATTCCTTATAAGGATGCAGATGGTGATTTAAGATTCATTCCTTGCGATGAGGAGTATTTTCACTTTCACAGAAATGAGGAACGAAACGAAAGACGTAGACGAGATACGGAATCTCGATGTCTAATCCCATCTGAAAAGTTTGGATTGGTGAAATGTCGTGCTGATTGCAGTTTGTGTCCAAAGGTAAGAGATGGCCGTCCTATCTCTATTGATTACATGCGCGAGAACTACGATTTCGATTTCAAAGACGACACTTACGAAGAACATCAGGAACAACTCAAGGAACAAGAACAAAGTGATTTCATTTGGAATCTCGTAAGTGACTTTAACGAAACAGATCAACTGATCTTAAAATATTTCAACGAAGGAAAAACTGATGCTGAAATAGCTTCTGAACTGAATAAAGCGAGAAGCACTATACAAGAGCGCAAATCCAAATTAATCAAGATGCTTACAGAAATATATGAAAAAAATAAAAAATCACCGGCAAACCAAAACAAACCTCGCCATTAATCCTTTGAAGAGGAAGAACGACCTTTTCAAAACCAAAGGAGGTTTAGAAATGAAGAAAGAATCAAAAGCCGATAAGCCCTATCTAACGGATAAGGATTTAGTCGAAACATTACTGCTTATCAGTGAGACGACTAAAACATTGGCACTGGAAGTGATGTTGCTTCCAGAAGAAACGGATAGTAAAGAAGGAGGAATTACAAATGTCAAGAAGTCCAACGATTCACAGTAGAAAGTATAGCCCAAGTAAGAGTAGTACATGGTTAAACTGTCCACTTAGTACATTGCTTAATGATGGGTCAAGCCAAGAGACAAATCCACAAGCTGAATTTGGAACACAGTGCCATGAATTAGGTGCAGCACTCATTAGTCAGTCACTCAACTTACTCGACTATGACAGTGAGGTTAAATCGGTTGAGGATGTCATCAAAGAGCTTGATATGTATTCAGAAGAGATGCAAGAAATCGCTGATGGATACGCAGACTTTGTGATTCAGACCATTGAGTTTGAAAAGAAGAGAACAGATACAGAACCACTCGTTGTCATCGAGCAGCATCTTGATATGGATTTTGATGATGATGCAGGAGGAACCTTAGATTGTGGAATCATATCATCTCTGGATGGTGGAACGCTCACAGTGATTGACTTGAAAACCGGTAGAACACCAGTTTATGCATTTGATAGTGAATCGGGACTGTTTAACTCTCAACTAGGTATCTATGCGCTCTACTTTTACAAAGCCTACAAGGATTTATATCCAGTAAAAAAAGTTAGACTTGTTATCTACCAACCAGTGATCAACAACACAAATGACCATGAGATGCCGATCGAAGAGTTACTTCAGTTTGAATCGAATGTTCTAATTCCAGCAGTGAAAAGAACAAAAGCAGAAAACCCAGAAGCGCATCCTGGTAAGTACTGCAGATACTGTGCGGGTAAAGCGATATGTGCAAAGCGAGCTGAGGCTAACAAAGAAATCATACAAGCGTTAAAAAAACCAGTAACGACTATGACAGATGATGATATCGAAGCATTACTACCACACTTGGATGAAGTCATTCAATACGCAAAAGATGTGATGGAGTTTGCCATCAAGAAAGCACTCAATGGTCACAGGTGGTCTAAGTACAAACTCGTTCATACTAAAGGATCAAGAAAGATTACTGATGAAGAAGGTGTCATCAAGGCTTGTGAACAAGAAGGCATCGATCCTTATGCGCCAAAGAAGGTAGCTGGGATTACAGAACTTACCAAACGAATAGGTAAGAGTAAAGTTGATGGCCTCATCGGAGCGTATATCAATATGCAACTTGGCCCATTAGTTTTAGTACCAAAATCAGATCCTCGTGAAGAGGCAAATATTATCGAAGAAGGAGATAAATAAAAGATGTTAAAAATTATTGAAGGTAAAGAAAAACGTCCACTAAAAATTGTCATTTATGGTCCTGAAGGGATAGGTAAATCAACCTTTGCCAGTCAGTTTCCAGATCCGTTATTTATTGACACCGAAGGTGGTACAAGCAATTTGGATATTAGAAGAATCAGGTGTAATAAATCGTGGGATGAATTGATCACAGTAGTGAAAGAAATTATTGCTAATCCAACGATATGTAAAACAGTTGTTTTAGATACGGCAGACTGGGCTGAATCATTATGCACTAATGCAGTGTGTGAGAAGTATCGAAAAAACAATATAGAAGATTTTGGCTATGGTAAAGGGTATGTCTACTTAGTCGATGAGTTTTCAAAACTACTCACTCTGATGGATCAACTGATCGAAGTCGGTATTAATGTGGTTATTACAGCACATGCAAAACCTAGAAAGTTCGAACTCCCAGAAGAACAAGGTGCCTTTGACCGCTACGAAATGAAACTATCTAAACAAGTCGCACCACTTATCAAAGAATGGTCTGATGCACTCTTCTTTGTGAACTACAAAATCTATGTCATTACAACAGAAAATAACTCCAAGAAAGCTCAAGGCGGAAAGCGTGTTTTATACACAACACATAATCCAACCTATGATGCCAAGAACAGATATGACTTGCCAGAAGAACTCGAACTCAGCTTTTCATCCATTGCACACTTATTTGAAGATCAAAAGTTCACAAACCCTGAAGTTCCATTTCCTGATCCTAAAGATATTACGAGTGTTTCAATTGTAACAAAACTAGAAAAAATGATTGAAGATTCGGATATATCAGCGATTGAATTACAACAGGTGGTTGCAGCTAAAGGTCATTATCAAGAAACAGAACCGATTACCAATTATTCAGACGATTTTATAACCAGATGGATCATCCCTAATTGGAAGAAGATCGTAGAAACTATTAAAAAAAATAAAGGAGAACAATAACCATGATAGATAACAAAGATATGTTGATGGATTGGAACGATGCCATCGAAAAAGACGGTCAGGAGTATGTTTTACTACCTGAAGGTGATTACAATTTTACAGTTACAAATTTTGAACGCGGAAGATTTCCTGGTGGACCAAAAGTACCCGCTTGTAATAAAGCTACTATTACTGTCCAAGTCGATACCAAAGAAGGGATTTCAACCGTTAAGTTTGATTTGCTTTTATATCGCTCTTTAGAATGGCGTATTTCAGCATTCTTTAGATGTATTGGTCAGAAGAAACATGGTGAAAAGTTAACAATGGATTGGAATAAAGTGATTGGATCTAAAGGCAGAGCTCATTTCAAGCAACGTTCATACACGAACAATCAAGGTGAAGAGAAGTTTACAAATGATATTGATCGCTTTATTGATTACAATGAAGAGTTCTTCATTCCTGACGATCTCCCATTTTAGGAGGGATCAGTCATGGTATTAAGACCTTATCAAAATGAAGCGGTCAGTGCAATTCGACATGAGTGGAAAGAGGGACATCAAAAAACGCTATTAGTACTTCCAACTGGTACCGGCAAAACAGTCGTGTTTTCAAAGGTTGTTGAAGAGGAAACTAAAGACGGAAGTAACGCATTAATTCTTGCTCATCGTGGAGAGTTGCTCGATCAAGCTTCAGATAAATTAAAAGAAACAAGTGGATTGGATTCAGCTTTGGAAAAGGCTGACTCTAGTTCCATCGGTTCAAAAAAGCGAGTGACTGTTGCATCAGTACAAACATTATCTCAAGAAAAAAGACTCACAGCATTTGCTAAGAATCATTTTAAGACCATTGTTGTAGATGAGGCGCATCATTCGATGAGTGATACCTATCAACGCATACTCACACACTTTGATGGTGCTAATGTACTCGGTGTAACTGCAACTCCAGATCGCTCCGATCAGAAAAGTCTAGGAAAGTATTATGACTCAAAAGCCTACGAATATTCTCTTCATCAAGCCATTAGAGAAGGTTATCTTTGCCCAGTTAAAGCACAGGTGATTCCACTTGAACTTGATATTCACAGTGTTGGTGTTTCAAATGGTGATTATGCAGTAGGTGAAATCGGATCTGCCTTAGAACCTTACTTAAATCAAATTGCACTCGAGATGCTTAAATACTGCAAAGGCAGAAAAACTGTTGTGTTCTTACCATTAGTTAAAACATCTCAAAAGTTCTGTGAACTACTCAATTTACATGGTATTAAAGCAGCAGAAGTCAATGGAAACAGCACAGATCGTGATGAAATCTTAGCTGACTTTGAAGACGGTGAATATGATGTGTTATGTAATTCCATGCTTCTTACTGAGGGTTGGGACTGTCCAGCTGTGGATTGCATCATTGTGCTAAGACCAACTAAGATCAGAAGTCTCTATCAACAAATGGTAGGTCGCGGGATGAGACTTCATCCAGGTAAAGAAGAGTTGTTATTACTTGATTTTCTATGGATGACAGAACGCCATGATTTATGTAGACCATCAGCACTGATTTCTAAGGATGCAGAACTTGCAAAACGTATCGATCAAAAGATGATGGATAAAGAAAGTGGTATTGATTTACTTGCTGCTGAAAAAGAAGCTGAAAATGATGTGATACAAGAACGCGAAGATGCTCTCGCAAGAGAACTTGCAGCCATGCGTAGAAAGAAAACAAAACTTGTTGATCCGATTCAATATGCTTTCTCTATTGCAGCAGAAGATTTAGCGAATTATGAACCTGCATTTATGTGGGAGATGGGACCTGCTACTGAAAGACAACTTGATTACTTAGAAAAACATGGCATTTATCCAGAAGCAGTCACGAGTTGTGGGATGGCTAGCATGCTTATTGAAAAACTTAAGAATAGACAAATTGAAGGCTTAGCTACACCAAAACAGATTCGTTTCTTGGAACGTTATGGATTCTTACATGTTGGTATGTGGGCATTTGATGCAGCAAGCAAAATGATTACACGTATCGCAGAAAACAACTGGTTTTTACCAAGAGGTATCAATGCTACAAGTTATCAACCGTAGGAGGATTTAAATGGACAATTTACTTGATGCTTTAAAACAGATTGATGTATCAAAAGTATCCTATCAAGAATGGATAAATATAGGCATGGCACTTAAAGCTGAAGGATATGATTGCTCGGTATGGGATAACTGGAGTCAAAATGATGCTCGCTATAAACAAGGTGAGTGTGATAGAAAATGGAGGAGCTTTGCTGGCTCCTCTAATCCCATAGCCGGAGGAACGATTATAAAAATGGCAAAAGACGCAGGATGGGTTCCTTATGTTCATGAAAACGGTGGACTTATGGAATGGGATGACATCATCGAATACGATGGAGATGGCATGATCTATGATCCGACTGTTAGTATGAGCCCAACTGAACAGCTTGTAAAATATCTTGAAATATTATTTAAAAGTGATGAATATGTTGCATATGTGACAACGGATGTTTGGCAAAATGCTGATGGCAAATGGATGCCAGGCAGAGGTCAGTTTGACAGAACAGCTAAAGAATTAATTGATTTACTAAAAAAACATCCAGATGATATTGGCGCAGTGATTGGCGATTGGAAAGATGAAAGTGGTGCATGGATAAGATTTAATCCTGTTGATGGTAGTGGTGTTAAGAATGAAAATATCACAAGATTTACCTATGCATTAGTTGAATCAGACACTATACCAATTCCAGAACAAGATGCTATTTATCGAAAGTTCGAACTTCCTATCGCTTGTTTAGTTCATAGTGGAAGTAGAAGTTTACATGCCATCGTTAGAGTCGATGCAAAGGATGCAGAAGAATACCGTAAGCGTGTGGAATACTTATATGGTTTCCTAGACAACAATGGACTCAAGGTTGATACAGCTAATCGAAACCCATCAAGATTATCACGATTACCTGGTGTAACTCGAAATGGCATTATTCAAACATTGGTGGATACAAACATTGGTAGACGTAACTGGAATGAATGGTTAGATTTTGCTGAAGGTATTGTCGATGAGATGCCTAGACTAGATTCATTGGATGAAGAGTTATCGCATTTACCTCCTCTAGCACCTGAACTTATTGAAGGTGTTGTTAGAGTTGGACATAAAATGCTTATTTCAGGCTCATCTAAAGCAGGGAAAAGTTTCTTATTAATGCAACTAGCTATCGCATTATCTGAAGGTGGTAAGTGGCTAGGTTTTCAGTGCAAGAAATCAAAAGTCCTCTATGTGAATTTAGAAATAGATAGAGCAAGCTGCTTACATCGTTTTGATAAGATTTATAAGGCATTAAAACTTGCTCCTAAGCATAGCGGAAATATCAAAGTTTGGAACCTACGTGGTCGAGCAATGCCTTTAGATAAACTTGTACCAAAACTCATCAGAAAAGTTGCAAATCAAGGCTTCGATGCAATCATCATAGATCCAATATATAAAGTAATTACAGGCGATGAAAACAATGCTTCTGAAATGGGAGCTTTCTCTAATCAATTTGACAAAATTTGTAACGAAACAGGATGTGCAGCTATCTACTGTCATCATCATTCAAAAGGATCACAAGGATTCAAAAGAGCGATGGATAGAGCTTCTGGTTCAGGAGTATTTGCGCGTGATCCAGATGCACAACTCGATATGATTCAACTTGAAACTACCGATGAATTTATGGCTCAATATGCAGATATACAAACATCTACAGCTTGGAGACTTGAAAGTAGTCTAAGAGAATTTGGTAACTTCAAGCCAGTTAATTTTTGGTTTGAGTATCCGATTCATAAACTTGATGATAAAGGTATATTAAAGAAACATTATGCAGAAGGTGACCCTAAAGCAAATTTAGAAAAAAGTGGTAAGAGAAATCAGACACCTGAATCTAGAAAAGATGAGTTCGATGCTGCATTTGAAATAAATAAGAACGAAGACAATACATGTTTAGTATCAGTACTTGCAGAATATTTAGGAGTTACTGATCGTACAATCAGAAAACGTGTACAAGAATTCGAAGATAATTACATTAATGAACATGGTGTAATTTCACCTAGAAAGCCTTAAGTGGAATATAGGAAAAAATGACTAATTCCGTCTTAAATTATGGAATATGGAATAAAGGAAAAATCTACCTTTGTTCCGTTTTAGAAAAAAAGTGGAATATAGGGCTTATATATAGGTATGTTCCATTACCACTGACGCATGTTTGTAGGATAGGGCTTGTAAGCCTGCCCTATCCCAAACAAATGCATCATCGTCAGCACTTGCCTATTTGCACCTAAAAATAAAAAAAATGGAGGTAACTATGAAAATATTCCTGTTACTAGATCCGCCTACAGTTACCGCGCAACAAAATAAAATTGCACTTGTCAAAAACAAACCAGTATTTTATAAACCCGAGAAATTAAAAGAGGCAAGAAGCATAATCATCAAACACTTAAAACCATTCAAACCTGAAAAACCAATTGAAGGTCCGATTAAGCTTCAAGTCATATGGAGATTTCCTAAGGGTAAAAGACACAAACACTTTGAATGGAGAGTAACAAGACCGGATACCGATAATTTGGAAAAGATGTTGAAAGATTGTATGACTGAGATTGGATTTTGGATTGATGATGCACAGGTAGTGATAGAGCATGTTGAAAAGGTATGGTCTGATGATCCGACTGGCATCTCTATAGAAATAGATGTATTAAGCAAATTCAAGGAGGAAACAGGATGAATGTAAAAGAATACTTAAGTAGATATCACAATACAGAACTTAAAATATCACGTTTGCAAGTTGAAGTTGAAGAATACATTCGTCTTGCAAACTCTATACCAGGTATTAATTTTGATCAGATTCGTGTTGATGGAACTAAAAGTCTAGAAGCACCTTTTGAGAAATGGATACGTAAGGCATTAGATAATGAAAACTTAATTGTGGATTTGAGAAGGAGACTTCCAATCATAAAAGGTGAAATCATATCAGTTGTTGATGAACTTGAAGACACTGAACTAAGAAAAGTTTTGATCTATCGATATATAGATTGGCTGAGTTGGAACGATATAGCCGCAAAGATGTTTGTATCTATTTCGACACTAAAAAGATGGCACAATAATGCTTTAATGTCTATGAAAATTTAAAAAAATGTAGTAAAATTAAAATCTAGTCACTTTTGTGGCTAAATCTAAGTAAAGGAGGTAACAATATGCAAAGTTTTGTAATTGTTCTTCCTATTATGGTGTCAATATTTTGATGTTGATTCTTTATCCTAAGCGATGAGAAGCAAAGAAAGAGTATCTGACATTTAATAGTAGGAAGTTTAGGAACAATTATACTAATCTTTGTAATGGTGCTTGCACTAATTGCGAAATAGGATAATTAAAACCAGGGTGGCTATGTTCCTTAATGCCACCCAACCTTTTTATTTAGATTGTTTTGGTTTCATAATTATGGACCATTATGGACCGTCGTGAACCGTTGTGAATTTGTCAAGAGTGTGTTATGATTAAACTGAGCAAAGCTATAAACAACATGGAATACTGGCTTTAAAACCAGCCTAGAGACACTTAAAGAATTCAGAGATGAGTTCTTTTTTGTTTTTGCAGAGATACTTGTAGTATTCCAACTGGTGAATAATTACAATTTTTTGTATACAGTTGGAGTGATTGAATGAAAGGAAAAATGCTTGATCTATATGAGCGATGGGATGAATCAGGACACTTAGAGGTTAAATTAAAGGCCATATCTGAAATGATATCTAAAAGAGCAACTCAAAAACAGATTGCTGAATATCTAGGAATTACAGAGAAAACAATTATTAAACTTAAGAAAGCACATCCAAAGTTTAATGCAGCCTTTCAATATGGTGATGAAGAATTAAAACAGAAACTACTCGATGCCATTTATCAACGCGCGATAGGTTTTGAATATGAAGAAACACAAACAGTGATTGAAGAAACAAAGACTGGAACTAAAAAGCGCATTACTAAGTTTAAGAAGCAGTCACTACCTGATATCACAGCAATTAAATACTTACTCATTACGAAATTTGGTATTGAGTATAACGAAAAGAAAGCAGAAATTGAACTTATGCAAAAACGCATAGAAAATGGTGAGGAGGTTTGGATGAATGAATATCGTGATGAAACAAGTATCAGTACTCCAAGAGTACGAAAACAATCCAAGAAACAATGACGAAGCGATCAAAGCAGTTGCTAACTCAATAAAGGAATTTGGATTTAAGGTTCCAATAGTCATTACAAGTGACAACGTCATCATAGCCGGACATACGCGCCTAAAAGCCTCTGTGTCGCTTGGTTTAGAAGAAGTGCCATGTATTGTCGCAGATGATTTAAATGAGGCACAAATCAAAGCCTTTCGCTTAGCGGATAATAAAACAGCTGAACTTGCCACATGGGATTTATCAAGACTTGAAGAAGAGTTAGCTGGCATTGACATGGACATGCTTCAGTTTGGATTTGAAGAAATGGAAGAACTGCTTCCAGATAATGCAGCTGATGATGATTTCGATATCGATGATGAAATTCCAGAGATACCTTTTTCTGAGATTGGCGATATATATGAACTTGGACCTCATCGACTTATGTGTGGTGATTCAACAGATGCAAAACAAGTTGAAACATTACTTGATGGTAACACAGTAGATATGTTATTTACCGATCCGCCTTACAATGTTGACTATGAAGGAACAGCTGGAAAAATCAAAAACGATAAGATGGAAGATAATACCTTCTATCTTTTTTTATACAGTGCATTTCAGAATATGTTCAATCATACAAAACCTGGTGGCGCTATCTATGTTTGTCATGCCGATACTGAAGGATTAAACTTTAGAAATGCATTCAAGAACTCTGGCTTCAAATTAGCAGAATGTCTTATCTGGGTAAAAAATGCACTAGTACTAGGCAGACAAGATTATCACTGGAGACATGAACCTATTTTATATGGATGGAAAGAAGGAGCTGCTCATTACTTTGTTGATGACAGATCTCAAGATACCATCTGGGAATATAACAAACCAAGAAAAAATGAAGAACATCCAACCATGAAACCTTTAGAATTAGTTGGAAAAGCCATCAGCAATTCATCAAGACGTCATGAATCGGTATTAGATTTATTTGGTGGATCTGGATCAACGATGATCGCAGCTGATCAATTGGATCGAAAATCATATCTCATGGAACTTGATGAAAAGTTTATTGATGTCATTGTGAGACGTTATATCAAACATAAGGCATCTAATGATAATTGTTATTTGATTAGAAATGGAAAAAGGTCTCCACTTAGCGATTTTGATTACTTTGAAAATAAGTCACTATAGTGAAAAAAGTGCTTGCTATTAAGTCTCTTTAGAGTGATATATAGAGTAACCAAAAAATTATAAGGAGACTAAAGTTATGGAAAAACAGATTAAATTGTCTGAATGGATTGAAAGATTTAAATCAGGCGAGTTTGACAGAACTAACACAACAACTCAAATTAATGCAGGATGGTTCGATTGGTTTTGTAGAGATACAAGCTTAGCCAATAAAACTAAGAAGATGGGTAACATCATTAAGCAAATCAAACCAGGCGGAAAGGTAGATCTTGAGACAAGTTATGTGTGGTTCAAGAATAACTGCCCACTGAACGGTCCACTCTATGATGATTTTAGAATTGCAGATATCGAAACTAATAATAACCTCATCGTCATTCAAATTGATTGTGTATGGAATGATTCAAAGTATACAGTTTATGAAAGACTTGATGGATTTGATAAACCTGCATATAAAACAAACTCATCGAGAGAACTTGTTAAATGGTTAAACAAAGGATGGAACGATTAATGTATAAAGAGTTCAATGCACATCCAAAAGGTATCAAAACAACAGATTGTGTCGTAAGAGCAATCGCGACTGCAACAGGCAAAGACTATCTCGAATGTAGAAGAAAACTTAATCAAGCAAAGCGAGAACTTGGATACTCCAATTACAAAGATACAAAATTTCTATACGATTATTTGAAGGATTATCCAAGACTCATATTTAAGCCAGTTAAAGGAGAACCAAGAATCAAAGGTAGCGACTTTTGTGAGTTGCATCCAAAAGGAACTTACATCTTAAAAATGGCTGGACACATTACAGCTTGCATTGATGGTGTGATACTTGATACTTGGGATTGTTCATACCGATCGGTTTATACAGCATGGGAAATAACAAAATAAATAATTGGGAGCGCAAGCTCTTTTTTACTCGGTTATAAAGGAGATGATGGAATGCAAGTCATAACAAGTGAATCAGTGTTTAGTGGACATCCAGATAAAGTATGTGATCAAATCAGTGATGCTATACTGGATGCTGTTTTAGAACAAGATAAAAACGCTAGAGTCGCAGTTGAAACTGCTATAAAAGATGATTTGGTATTTGTCTTTGGTGAAGTCACTACAACTGCAAAAGTCGATTATGCAGACATAGCCAAAAGCAAACTTCGTGAAATCGGTTATGAAGAAAGTTTCAAAGTCATGGAAAAGATTAGTAAGCAATCAGCAGATATTGCACTTGGAGTTGATTCAAGTGAATCACATGAACAAGGTGCTGGTGATCAAGGGATCATGTTTGGTTATGCATGTAACGAAACACAGGAGTTAATGCCACTACCGATTATGCTAGCAAATCAAATATCTAAAGAGATGGACAAAGCTCGTAAAGAACAATATGCACATATCTTTGGTCCTGATGGCAAATGTCAGGTATCCGTTTTATATGAAAAAGGTAAACCTAAAAAAGTTCAAACAATCGTTGTTTCAGCACAAACAAAATCTTGGATACGAAGAGAACTATATGAAGATATCATAATCAATGAAGTTTTACCGAAAGTTCTTGATGATAAAACAATCAGAGAATCAGAGATTCTAATTAATCCAACAGGTGAGTTTGTGATAGGTGGTCCTTATGCAGATTCAGGTTTAACTGGTCGAAAGATTATCGTTGATACGTATGGTGGTTATGCAAAACATGGTGGTGGAGCCTTTTCTGGTAAGGACGTAAGCAAGGTTGATCGCAGTGCGGCTTATTATGCCAGATTCGTAGCAAAAGCCGTTGTAGGGGCAGTTTTGGCCACACATTGCGAGATACAACTGGGTTATGTGATTGGTATTGCTAAGCCAGTCAGTGTCTATGTGAACACATTTAATACTGGAGTTATTAGTGATGAGAAAATACAAGATCTTGTCAATCAAACATTTGATTTTAGACCACAACACATTAAAAAAGAACTTGAGCTAGATAGCGTTAAGTTCCAGGAGTTAGCGAAGTATGGACACTTTGGTAGAGAAGATTTAGATGTTCGATGGGAGCATGTAGATGATAAGATTGCTGAGTTGAGAAAGTTATATGAGAAAGCCTAAAGAGTTACATCGATTCTATAAATCAGTGGCATGGCAAGTGGCTAGAGAAATCAAGATAAGAGAAGCTAATGGAAAGTGTGAACGTTGCGGTGCATTAGGTGAAGAAGTACATCACATAATTAAGTTAACTGTACAGAATGTCATTGATCCAACGATTAGTTTAAATCAAGATAACTTAGAGTTCTTGTGTAAGAAATGCCACAATGCAGAACACAAGCGGTTCTCTAAAGAGATAGAATTTGATGAAGATGGAAACTTTATTCAAAGATGAACTCGAATAAATAAATGATGTTTGGTATAATTAAACAAAACGGAGGAAATCTAATGAGTTATTGTCAAGCAGCAAAAGATATACATTCAAAGTTAGTCAAACTTAAAAGATTATTATTTACAAATTATACTGATGAATCAAAACAAAAAGAACTAAGAAGTAAAATTAATAATCTTGTAACTGAGATTAATGTTGAATATACAAGACTACGTTTTGTTCATAAAGATTTAAAAGATTTTGATAGTCCTGAACTAATTGGAGAGATTAATGTTTCTAAAGTCAAAGATATGATTTCAGAAATCAAAAACTTTATTGCGAAACACTGTCAAGAATAACCCCCCCGTCTTAACATTTAATATATTCTGAGGGGTACCGCACAGGGGGGCAATTAAAAAACACAAGGCGGATTTTTTGAAAATTTTGAGTTTCTTTTTGACTGAAATTTAATAGGAGGACTAAATGGAAGGATATTGCAATATATTAGGTAAAGAATATTACTTTTCATTTGATGAAAAGTTGTTTGTTATTAGCCTAATACCTCATAATATCTTGGATTTACATGCGATTGAAGCTAAAGCCTTTAGTAATGATCTAGATGATTTTCCAGAACACATTTTTGGTTTTTTGGCGGGTGGAAATCGCGTTGTCTTTTCTGTATATCTAAAATCAATAGGAACAAGTGGAATCCAGTTTTTTGTTCTTGAGTTTTACGAAATCGATAATAGAAATTCTCAAATTGACCCAGGCAAACAAGTACTTTATATCTACGGAGACAGTATTGAAAAGTTATATCCTCCTAAGCACGCTATTGAATTAATACACAAGGATACTAAAATTGGCTCACAGCCATATCCGGGATTTGATGTACAAGTAAAAGAAGAATCAGATTCAGCAACAGAATTTATATTGAAGTATGGAGGGCATGAAACTCAAGTGTCCTTTAGAATTAGCCAATCCTATAATAGCAAAGATCGAATGCCACTTGATGGTTTTAAATCATATTTAATGATTGTGTTTCCAAAACTGAAGTTACCGCCTTTTGAATTAAAAGATATACGCAGAGTGATAGAGCGTATCAAAAAAGTTTTCTGTTTCTTATTTCATGTCAAGAATATTAGTTTTGAATACATAAAATTCAATCTTAGTATTAGAGAACTGAATGGGATTCACTCAGGAAAGATTAAATTGTACGAAAAACCAGAATCCGAAGAGCTAAAACCTGTTCACTTTCTTTACCTAAAAGGCGTTATCGGTAATGTTCTTGATCAGATATACTCCAGTGACATTGACACTTCATTCTTCCCCAATAACCAGAATGAGAGATTATCTTACACTGATTATAGAATAATGTCTGTTTTTACTGCCTTTGAGAGAGAATTCAGAAGGTCATTTCCTAATTATAGTCGATTGAAAAAAGCAGAATATAAAACTGCAAAAGACATGGCACTTTCTGTTTTAGAGACTACAAATAATTTGAGTGGTGCAAGTAAAAAATACTATCAAGAAATCATAAAAAATGTCAAAGCATTTGACTATACTTTAGCAGATAAAATTAGATATGCTTTATCAAACATAGAGTACCTAAAAGAAGAATTCAAGAAACAGATTGGACAGTATAAAGCGCATGAGTTTGCCGAAGCCATGTCCCGATATCGAAATGATTTGGCTCACGGCAATGAAGTTGACGTTAACTTGTTAATTCACCCATATTCTTTTGTAATTTTGGAGAAATTAATTACAATTTTGTATTTAAGAAGAAAAGGTGCAGATGAAACCCATATTCAAGAATTTGTAACCAAAGGAATATTACAAAGGTCATTATGAATCAAATAGTAAATGAATACGAGCGACTCAAGTCGCTTTTTTCTTTGGTTGATGAATCAAAGACAGAATTAGTAGATAATCTAATTTATCAAGCTGCGTTTATGAAAGTGGAACTTGATAAGTTACAAGAACAGATTCGAAAACATGGAGCTATCCAAGTGTCGAGTAAAGGTACTCAGCGCCAAACCGAAGCAGCCAAATATTATACGAAACTAGTGAATTCCTACGGCACGATGATTAAAACCTTGAACACAATTCTTGGTACTCAAGTTGATGATGGAGATGATGCATTTGATGAATTTCTTAAGCGAGCAAACGAATGAACTATTTAATCGAATACTATAATGAAATTGAGCATGGTAATATCATCGTAGGGCAAGAACTGAAAACGGAGTTAGATCAACTTATACAAGATCTGCATAATCCAGTTTACATCTTTGATGAGAAACCTGGGAAACTTAGAATCGACTTTATTGAAACTTTTTGTAAGCACACAAAATCTCCGTTCAATGGATTGCCATTCATACTAGAGTTATGGGAGAAAGCATTACTCCAAACAGCTTATGGATTTAAAATGGCTGATTCAAGATTACGTAGATTCAATGAGGTTATATTGCTCATTGCACGTAAAAATGGAAAGACGACATTTGTTGCAGGCATTGATTTAGCTGAGTTCTTTCTTTCGAGCGGTGGAGTGGACATCGTTTGTGCTTCTAATACAACAGAACAAGCTAACATTCTTTTTGAAGAGATTAATAATATGAGAGAGCAATCTCCAGCTTTATCCAAAGATACTAGAAGCAAGAAAAACATCTTTCATATCTACTCACCAAAAACAAAGAATAAGATAAAGAAGCTATCAGCACAATCAAGAAATAAAGATGGTTATAATATCGAGGTTGGTTGTATTGATGAGGTTCATGAAATGACTGATTCTAAGGTCTATGATGCAATCAAACAATCACAGTCAACTAAAAAAGAACCGCTCATATTTATCATAACCACTGAAGGGACAACCATTGGTGGTTTTTTAGATAGTAAGTTAGATTATGCTAGAAAGATGTTAAAAGGTGAAATTTCAGATCACAGAGTATTGCCCTGGTTATATACTCAAGATTCAACCAAAGAAATATATGAAGATCAATCAACTTGGCAAAAGTCAAATCCGAGTATTGGTGTGGTTAAAACGCCTTTATACTTAGAAGATGTAATGAACAAATCGAAACATGATTTATCAACTAGAGTAACGATGCTTTGTAAGGACTTTAATATCAAACAAGCAGACTCAGGATCGTGGTTATCATTTGATGATTTAAACAATGAAGATACTTACTCAATTGATGAGCTAAGAGACTCATATGCGGTTGGAGGTGTAGACTTATCATCTACCACTGATTTAACAGCTGCAGTACTTGTCATTCAAAAACGAGATAGCAATAAAAAGTATGTGATTCCCCACTTCTTTATGCCAAGCGAAGTTGTAGAAAAAAGAATCAAAGAAGACAATGTACCCTATGATATCTGGATTAAGAAAGGCTTTGTAACTTTAACCGAAGGTAATCAAAATGATTTTAGTTTGGTTACGCAATGGTTCATGAAGATGATTCAAACGTATGGGATCAGACCTTTATGGGTTGGATATGACCCGTGGAATTCACAGTATTGGATTAAAGAAATGGAAGATTTAGGATTTAATATGGACAAAGTTAGACAAGGTATCTACTCGTTGTCTGAACCCATGAAAATTCTGGAAGCTGATTTAAAGAACAACCTGGTTAATTACAATAATAATCCAATTATGAAATGGTGTCTATCTAATACTCAAGCCAAGGTTGATTTAAATGGAAACATACAACCATCAAAACTTAATTCTAAATACAAGCGAATTGATGGTACAGTTGCGTTGATCATTGCATATGTAATTCTGAACAGATATAAAACTGATTATGAAAATATGATCTAGGAGGTGCACATGGGTCTTATTAAAAGGAAAAGTAAAACTGGATCATTTGATGCACTCCAGTTAATTAGTAATTTAAATACATTTTATACACCGTTTGGAACAAATATTTCAAAAAGTGATGTGGTTAAGATATGTATTGATAGGGTTGCTAGCCAATGTGCTAAGCTTAAACCAAGATTTATCAAAACCGAAAACGATAAGACAGTGACCGAGAAAAAAGGTAGGCTGTCTTTTTTATTGAAGTATAAACCAAATGAGATTATGACACCTTACGATTTCATCTATAAAACTATCACATTACTCTTGTTGAATGATAATGCGTTTGTTTATCCGAAGTTCGATAAGGATACAGGTGAACTTAAAGGTATCTATCCATTAAGACCAATTACAGTTGAAATGATTGTTGATAATGCTGATACCTATTTCATCAAGTTGCTATTTGATAATGGAGAATCATACATTCTACCATACGACAATATTATCCATTTAAGACGTCATTTTGGACAAAACGATATCTTTGGTGGTAATGGATCAAGTGGCGATCATGAAGCAATTCTTAAAACAATCTCAATCAATGATAGCTTGTTGCAAGGTATTGATAATGCGATTAAGTCATCGATGCAGATTAAAGGTATAGTTAAGATGAACGGGATGTTATCAGAAGCAGATAAGAAAAAACAAAGAGAACTATTTGATAGTGCACTTTCTGATTCAGTCAACACAAAGGGAAGTTCTATCATTCCGATTGATCTAAAGAGTGAATATATTCCTTTAGATGTTGATCCGAAATTAATCGATAAAGATACACTAGAATTCTTGCAATCAAAAATACTCGATTATTTTGGTGTCTCTGTCCCAATATTCACAAGCAAGTATTCAGAAGAGGAATTTAATTCATTTTATGAGTCAACCATTGAGCCCTTAGCTATTAAACTTAGCGAGGCTTTTTCTATAGGCTTACTTACCAATAATCAATTAGAACGTGGAGAAGAAATTATCTTTTATAGCGAAAGGTTGCAGTACGCTTCATGGAACACAAAAGTTACAGCCATTGAAAAATTGATGAGTCTAGGAATTATGTCACTCAATGAATCAAGAGCACTACTCGGACTAGAACCTATAGAAGGTGGAAACAAACGCCTTCAATCATTAAACTTTGTTGATGCTGATAAAGCAAATCAGTATCAAGTAGGAACGGAGGAACCTAAAAATGAAAATAACAGTTAATGGAAAGATTTCAGAAGATGCACTTAAAGTCATCTTGGAAACACAAAAACAAAAGACAATTATTATTGATGAATATTGTAAAAAGGAAAAGCTAGAGTCATTATTTTATAAGGATTCCGAGCTTGAATATGAATATCAAAAACAAGCAATAACAAAACCTAAGAAAGTAGAGGTTAGAAAAGATGATCAAAGAAACTAGACTAGCAGATGTCACACTTCATGAAGAAGAAGACAAAATGATCTTGGAAGGCTATGCACTTGTCTTTCATAACGAAACACTAATTGGTGATGAAGAATATGGATTCATTGAAGAAATCGATTCAAGAGCTTTAAGTGATGCCAAAATGAAGGATGTTCCTATGAAATACAATCATATGGACTCCTTTTTAATTATTGCCAGAACCAAGAACCAGTCCTTATCGCTAACTGTAGATAATATTGGACTTAAGGTTCGTGCAGAGTTACTCGATACCAATACGAATCAAGACATCTACAAAATGGTAAGAAGTGGATTGTTGGATAAGATGAGTTTTGCTTTTACGGTTGATGAACAAGTATGGAATCGTGAAGGTAGAATTCCAAAAAGAACTATTACAAAGATAGAACGTTTGTATGATGTGTCGGTCGTGGATACACCAGCATATGATGCAACAAGTATATACGCTCGTTCTTTAGAATCTATGGAGTTAGAACTAAAGGCTATGGAGTTAGCAGAGCAAGAAGAACAATCAAGAATCATAAAAAAACGTATCAAAATAAAATCACAAATCTAAAAGGAGAAATAAATCATGAACTTAGAATTAAGACGAAAAGAAATCGAATCAAGATTGACTGAAATCAGAGGTCTTGTCGATAATGAAACAGATATTGCTAAACTTGAAACACTAGAAAATGAAACCAGTGAACTTCAAGAAGAACGTACAATGATTGATAAGAAAATGGCGATTGCTACCAAAACAGAAATCAAACCAATCATCATTGATAATCGTAATCAAATGGATAAAGAAAAACTCGAGAAACGTGCAGCAAGCCTACGTGAAAATCGTGTCATTCAAGTATCAAGTGAAGAGATCTTGTTGCCTGAACATACAGCCTCTGGACTAGCACCTGTTCCATTTGCTCAAGTATCAACACTTGTGGACCGCGTTAATGTGATTAACTTAAATGGTGGTGAAACCTATAAAAAGTCATTTGTTAAGAGCAACGGTACCGCAGGAACAACTCTTGAAGGTCAACCTTATAGTGAAACAGAACCAGCATTTGGATATTTAACGATTTCAAAAGTGAAGATTACTGCTTACACAGAAATCACAGAAGAGCTAGAAAAACTTCCAGCTATTCCTTATCAAGCTGAAGTGTTGCGAAATATCAACATCTCACTTAAAAAGAAGATCAGCGAACAAATCTTACGCGGTGCTGGAACAACCAACACATTCACTGGAATCTTTAGTGATGCAGCAGTGGCACTTGCAGATAAAGCAGCCCTTGAAATCGCAGCGATTACAGATTCGACACTTGACGATATCGTCTTTGCCTATGGTGGCGATGAAGAAGTCGAAGGTGGCGCAGTTCTTATTTTGAATAAGAATGACTTAAGAGCATTTGCAGGACTTAAGACTCAAGAAGGTCGAAAAGTACATACGATCGATTATGTCAATAAAACCATTGATGGTATCCCATATATCATTAATTCGCATTGTAAAGCTATTTCAGATAGTAATACAGTTGCTGGCGAATACGGTATTGCTTATGGAGCACTTAAGAACTATGAAGTACCCGTATTCTCACCAGTTGAAATTGGTAAATCTACTGATTACAAATTTAAAGATGGAATCATCAGCTACAAGGCATCAGTATTTACAGGAGGCAACGTAGTTGGGTATAACGGATTCCTTCGCATTAAAAAGAAAGCTGCAGCCTAATAGCTAAAGCTTATTGATTGAATAAGAAAGGATAGATCTCATGGCGATACTAGACATTGTAAAAAAAGCACTACTTATACCACTATCAGAAACGTATGCTGATGACGAGCTCTCTACTCATATTAGTAGTTGCAAATCATACTTAATGAGCTGTGGGATCGATCCTTCTTACATCAATGACGAATCAAATCCAATGGTAAGTACATTAATCATTATCTATGTAAAGACTTTCTTTGGATTTAAGAATGATGGTAGTGCAAAAGAACTACCTAAGACTTTTGATATGTTAGTCGGTCAAATTGCACTGACAAAAGGAGTAGAAGAGCATGTATCCTAATTCACCCAATGTCAAATTAAAATTACTAACTCTTGTTTTGGTGCAAAATTCTATTGGATCCTCAATCTATCAACTTCAACACTCGAAGGAAGTTATAGGCATTAACTTTAGCATCGCATCTAACGAATACTACGAAAGTAAAAGATCAGACATAAAGATTGATCTAGCACTTAAAATTCAAAGTTTTTTATATGATAACAGCAAGTATGCAGAAATTGATGATGACATTTACAAGATTGAACGAACCTATCAAATAGGACAGTTCATTGAGCTTTATCTAAGCAAAACAAAACTCAGTAAGAGTGATATCATTGATTACGCTTGATGAGTTAGGAGTAGCAATTTCTAACATGGTGGATGACTATGCTCAAGATATCATCATTAAACTTGAAGAAAGACTCGATGAAACTGCACAAGAGATTGTGAAGTACATCAGATCAAACGCACCAAGAAGTGGTGGTTCAAAACCATTTGCTGATTCGTTCATCGCTGAACCTCAAGGTAGTGGAATCAATAAATCAATTGTTATATTCTCTAATGAAAAAGGGAAGCTCACACACTTACTTGAGTTTGGTTTCACACACCGAAGTGGTAAATATGTCGGGCCTAGACCATTCATGAGACCCGCTTATGATTTACTTACACCTAAGATGCTTGAAGACATCAAAAGAATTATTGAAAAAGGTGATGACTAATGCAAGAAAAATTAGAAGCTTTATTTGAAACCCTTAACTCTGTATTACCAGGTAAAGTTTCGTATGGAACGAGAGTAGGGTTAGAAGCTGATCCAAACTATATTATTTACCAAGAACTAACCAATAGAACAATCGTTTATGCTGATGATAAGTCCATAGCTAAAGTTGCAACATTTCAGGTGAGCTTGATTACCGAAAAAAAGGATATATTATTAGAAGAAAGATTAGAAGCATCCCTATACTTTATGGGATATGAATATGAATTATTATCTGAATTCATCAATGAAGATGGTTCAGTCAACAGAGTATATGAAATTAAACAGGAGGTATTTTAAATGAGTAATAAAGTAACATTTGGTTTAACTAATGTGCATTATGCACTCGCAACACAAGCAGCAGATGGTAGTTGGACCTTTGCAACACCTAAAAGATTAGAAGGTGCTCAAGAAATCACAACCGAAGCCATAGGTGGAACATCACAAGTGTATGCAGATGATAAAGTCATCGCTACTTTGGTTTCCAATGCAGGTTCTAATGTGACGCTTAAGTTTACAGAAATTGATGAAGCATTCAAAAAGGATATCTTTGGTTTCTTAGAAGACACAAATGGAAACTTAGTGGAGATTCTAAATGCTGAAACAAAAACCTTTGCTTTAGGTTACGAAATTCAAGGAGATATCAAAGCTAGACGCATTTGGTATTACTTATGTACTGCAACGCCATCAGGAGATTCAAGCAAATCAAAAGGTGATTCTATTGAAGCGAATTCAATTGAATTAAGTATTACTGCAAGACCGATTGAAGCCGGAAACAATCTAATCTTGAGAGTTATTGCAGGTGTTGGAGATGCTAATTACAGTACATTTTTAACAACAGCACCAGCACTACCGACATTTATTTAAGGAGTAGATTATGGAAAAAACACTTAAACTTGGTGATAAAGATTATCGCTTGCACTCATCACTTTATACTATCATCGATTATCGCAATGTATTCTCAACTGAACTATTTAGTGATATCAAAAAATTAGAGAAATCTAGTGCAAAAAAAGAAGAAGATCTGTCAACAGTAATTGATACGATCTTTAGGATTATCTATATACTACACCGACCATTCTACAAACAATCTTATAATGACTTCTTGATGTCACTCGATTTCTCACTTTTAAGCAATCAAGGTGAACTTGAAAATCTGACGAATGCGATAGGTGAAATGCTCGGGACGTTTCAGAAAAGCACACCCCCAACCAACAAGTGAAAATAACCAAGAAATAGAAAATGTCACAGCAAACATCATCTTTAACCTTGCACATTTAGGAATATCAATTGAAGATTCAAAGCACTTTGATTTGGAGACATATTTTGAGATAGTAGGATTAGAAATGAAAGTCATCAGTGGTAGTAAAGGTTCTAGGTTAGCAAATCAAAAAGATATCGACAAGTTTTTATTGTAATTTGAGGTTTTCAATTAATAGATAAAGTGGTATAATAACAACGATGTTTAGGAGGTGAATAACTAATGGAATCGGATCACGAGCGAATACAAAAGGGTAATTTGAATCTAATGACTTATGGTTTTTTAACTATACATTCGCACGTTGATAACGAGAATGTTAGTTAGTCACGTTCAAATTACCTTCTAATGGAATTAAAAAATAAAATTAGGAGGAAAGAAAATGAAGAAGACATCACGTCTATCTGCTCCAAAAGGATGCGTGAGCAATGATTAGACAATATTTTGAAACAGGTAAAAAATTAGAGAAAAACAACATCAATATTTTAGAAGTTACAGAACTAATAAGTGGTTCATGGATTGAAGTAACCGCACCAACAAATGATGAAGTAGAATGGTTAAAATCCAAACTAAATGTGCCTACTGAATTTATTATGAGTGCGCTAGATGAAGAAGAAACTGCTCATATTGATTCGGAAGATGATGCAAAATTAATAGTTTTGGATGTTCCACTATATGATCCAATCAAGAATAGTAAGAATTCATATACTACAACACCTTTTGCAATTATTCATACAGAAAACCACTTGATTACGGTAAGTGCACAAGAAACTGATCTCATCAAAGATTTACTAATTAAAAATAAAAAGATTGAACCCCATAAAAAAGTTAGATTAACATTATTGTTCCTATATAGACTTGCTATGACCTATATTTCATTTCTTAAGAAAATTGATAGTCAAACAAAAGATGTTGAAAAAGAGTTACATCATTCGATGAGAAATAAAGAGCTATTTGATTTGATGGAATTGAACAAATCCTTAGTATACTTTTCAACAGCTTTAAATGCTAACAAGGTTGTTGTACATAAGTTAACAAGAAGTCCAGAATTTAAAAAATATGAAGACGACTTAGATTTACTTGAAGATACTGAAATTGAAATTAATCAAGCAATAGAGATGTGTTCTGTCTATAGAGATATCTTAGCTGGTATGATGGATGCTTTCGCATCAATTATCTCAAACAATTTAAATATTGTAATGAAAGCATTAGCGGTAATTACAATTGTTTTATCTATACCTACATTAGTTGCTTCATTTTATGGAATGAACTTTAATTTTATTCCTCTAGCTGATGTTAGATCCGGATTCTTTATAGCTGTTATAGGAAGTTTTATATTGTCAGCTGCTGGAGCCCTATTCCTTTACAGATACACCAATAAGATTAAGTAAGATTTTACAATCCAATCAAACACATCCAATACGATGTGTTTTTCTTTTACACTGGAGGTGAGTATTTATGGCAGAAACAGTAAAAGGGTTAAATATCAAACTAACACTTGATGGTAAAGATCTAGAAAATGAACTTAATGGCATAAAAAAGGATCTTAAAGAACAAAACAAAGACCTCAAAGCCATTAATACAAATCTTCGTTATGATAGCTCTAATCTAGACCTTTGGAAATCAAAACAAGATAAGCTTAACAACATATTATCGACAACTAAAAAGCGACTTGACAATCAAAACCTAGAACTTGAAAAAGCTAAAAAAGCAGTTCAAATTGGTGATATGAGCCAAGAGGAGTTTAATAAACTCAAACGCAATGTACAGTATACAGAAGCTGAAATTTCAAAACTAAATAATGAGATTGGTAAAACTAATGGTAAAATCAAAGAATTAAGTAACGCTAAATTCGATAAGATTGGTAAACTCGGTTCAACGCTCACAAAATCTGTAATGGTTCCTATTTTAGGAGCCGTTTCTGCTTTAACAGCCTTTTCAGTCAAAGCGGCTTATACTGCAGATGAAATTGGCGATACAGCACAAAAAATAGGTTTATCTGCAGAAGCATTCCAGGAATGGAATCATGTTGCTACAATCATGGGAACGTCAACCGAAAGCTTGAATAAAGGATTCATTAAAGTTAATGGTATCTTAGGTGATATTGCTACAGGTAATGCTGATAAAGTCGTTGATAGTTTAGCTTTGATCGGATTAACTGTTGACGATCTAAAGGGTAAGAATGCTGATGAGGCATTTGAAATCATTAGTGAAGCATTAAGCAAAGTAGAAGATGAAGCAGTAAGAGTAGGTGTTGCCAATGAATTCTTTGGAGAGAAAATTGGGACTGAACTTATACCTATTCTTTCCAGTGAAATTTCTACGATTAGAGACTTAAGACAAGAAGCAAGAGATCTTGGAATTGTCACTAATGAACAAGCAGCACAGGCAGGTGAGTTTACAGACGCGCTTGACAGAACAAAACAAGCATTGTCAAGTTTGGGTGTAGATATTGCAACAACCATGATGCCGATTTTACAGGCATTGATCATCAAAGTAAGAGATGAGATCATTCCAGTTGTTAAAGATTGGATTGCAAGATGGAATAACTTAGATTCAGATACAAAAAAAATGGTAGCAACCCTCATAGGTCTGGTCGCTGCTGTTGGTCCGGTTCTAGCCATTATTGGTAAGGTTGGACCACTCCTCAATATTGTGGCCATGACGCTTAAAGGTGTCGGTTCTGCGGGGCTTTTCGCAGGAGCAGGTATAAACTTTGCTACACTTGGTATTGGCGCGCTAATCGCAATTTTAGCGATGGCTTTACTACAAAGTGAGGAGTTTAAGGCATTGCTTGATAGGCTCATGGAAACTTTCATGCAGCTTTTACCGCCAATTTTATCGATTGTCGAAGCTCTGATGACAGCATTACAGCCCATCTTAGATGTGATCATTGATCTAGTTGTCATGCTTGTTGATTTACTAGTACCTATTTTAGATGTCATACTGATGCCACTGATTATGCAAGTGGGTATGTTTGCTGAGATATTAGAGATGTTGGCACCGCTAATTATAACGCTTGGAGAAATACTTCAAGCTATTTTAGTTCCTGCAATCAAAGTACTTAAAACAGTTTTAGATCCAATCTTAAAAGTAGTTCAAAAGATCATTGAATTTATTCAGAAAATATTTGAGTGGATTGGAGATCTACCTTCTAAAATCGGTGATTTTGGCGGAAAGATTAAAAACGTTTTTGGCAGTGTAACAGAAGGTATAAGTAATATCGCATCTAATGTAACAAATGGTATAAGCGATTTTGCAAGTAAGGCTGCAGATAAAGTAGGTGGTTTCTTTGGTAAGGTTGGAGGATTTTTCAGTGATACCTTTAATTTAAAAGGTTCAAGTACGGTTAATAACTCAAGCTCAAATTCATCATCAACGAATACAAACAATATCACCATCAACACAACATCTCCAACATTTGATATCGATTCTATTAACAGAGCGTTAGGAGGTAATGTGATTTGATCAGACAATTTTATTTAGAGAATGAATATGGTGAAATTTATTACTTTGATTACAGAAATCAGACACTAATTACCCAAGCAAGTGGGCTCGGTTTTGCTTTAGACATCAAGTATCTTGAATATGACCGCATGTATGCGAAATCGGAATATCAACTACCGATGACTGAAATCAGTGAAACATTAATCTTTCTAAGAGGATATCAAGGATACAAAGCATTTGTTGACTTTTTATCAAAATCAAAGAAAGAACATAAACTTCACTATGTTACACGAGCATTTGCTTCTTATACATTTGTGGATGTATCGAGTCTTTCTAAAGCAGAGCTTGTTAGTGGCACAATTCAAAGCCAAATCATCTTTAAAAAACTATCACTTTGGATCAAAGAGAAAACGTACGAGATAATAGCCAATGGCAGTAGCTATGGCAAAGTTTATCCCTACCAATATCCATTTATTTATGCAAACTCTTATCAAGGCATCACGCATATTAACAATCAAGGATTAGATGAAGCACCACTCAACATTGAGATTTATGGTGCTTTTTTAAATCCTGAAATTACAGTTAAAAAGAATGGTAATATCATGCAAAGACTTAAACTATATGTTGAATCAGAAGATGCAACATTAACTGTCATATCAAATCCCAGTGAACAAGTTATTAAGATGATTGAAAATGGATCAACTTATGATGTCTATGGCTTACAGGATTTTGAGGCGGATAATTTCTTGTTTGTGAGTCATGGAGAGTATGAGATTGAATTTAAGCCTGGTGTTAGTTCAACAACGGTTTGTAGAGTCACACTTTTTGAAGGCTATGTAGGTATTTGATATGAAAGTCATATTTTTAGATCGTAAAACATTAGCTTATAAGGATTATGCCCCAGTGGGAAAAGAATATGAAATCATCCTGGACATGGTTCTCATTCAGCGCTCAAGTTTTAAGCTGAACAAGACAAATATCGAGACTTCAATCGGAGATATTGTTATCGCCAAGAATGATGAATTTTCATATATTGGAATACTAGAAAGCATCGAACAAAAAGATGATCACACAACGATTATTAGAACACTTGATTTTAGAGAGATCTTCAACTTGGATGTCTTAGTAACAAGTTTCACTGGTGATCTCATTGATTATCTATATCAACTTATTTCTACACACTTTAAAACAAATCCAGATACTTTGCAGAATTTAGATTACTTAACGATTCAAAAAGAAGCCAGTGTTACTGGATCACTGACCTTTGAGGCCGATAAAGTTGAAAACATTTCAAAAATATTCGAGTTGGTTTCAAAAAGTTATGGAATTAGCTTTCAAACAGAAGTTGTTTATCTGAGAGGGAGAATCACGAATATACTATTTAAGATTGTGAACGTCCAAGAAGGACTGGTCATGAAGAGTAATTTCTCTTCCATTTTAAATGTAGAAACGAATGATTCATCAAGCCAAGTCATTAATAAGGTCATTTATTATCCAAGAAGCGATAACCAAATCCATACGTCAAGTATGGTTTTTTACTTATTAACAGATGGTAGTATCACAACAGATATGAATCATGTCTTGCGCTACCAAGCAGTGATGACAAAAACATTTATCTATAGTGATCAAGAATATGAATCACTGGAAACTAAAGCAAGAAGTGAAATGGTAACTTCAAAGCTTGATCACCAGATCACATTTAATCTAGATTTGAATAATCAAGTTTTTATGCCGTTTAAGAACTTTAACTTAGGAGATTATATCTCATTTAAACATAACAAAAAAACATATGATACGGTTGTGACTGGACTTGTTTTTAAGGATACACTCAAAGTTGCTAAGGTCACTCTTGGAGAATACAGAGTGAAATTAACAGAAAAGGTGCAGTTATTGAGTAAAGCTAAATCACAACAGGTGAGTCATATTTCAATAACGAATACAGATTTAGATGGAGGAGAATTCTAATGGGGTTACAAAAAATAACATTTGAAGGTGGGAATGTCACTGCAAAAATCGATGCAGATTTATATCATTTCTTTAATTCATATGATGTTGGTATTTTAAAGAGTTTGAAAAATGAATGCTCGATGACACTTGCCAATAATACAATCACATTTCAAGATGGCTATGTTTCAATCTACGGTAGAGTCACCTATATCGAAAACCAAACAACCATTGGTGTGACACCAGATTCAAGTAAGAGCGGGTATGTTATTTTAGGCGTTAATACCGCAACAAATGAAGTGAATTTATATTTAAAAGAACAAACAGGTGGTTATCCATCGCTGACGTTAACTAACTTAATAAATAATGATGGACTTTATGAATTTGTATTGTGTGCCTACACTAAAACAACAACATCAGTCACTATTAATCAAACCTACCAAAGGAAGTTTATTTTAAGTCCCAAGACGATCATTGATGATCTAGAACAAAGATTATTAATTAAATACATACCGCAAAGTAAAAGCTTAACTAAAGTATCCAACGGTGTGTATCAATTTTTTGGAACAAGTTCAACAGAACTTAGGGAATCAATCATTTATGTATTTATCAACAATACAACAGTAATTAGTTTCCCTGGAGATAGCTTATTTATTCATATTGGTTCAAATAGGAATGTAAGCTACAGATACGCAGGAGGAGATTATTCCCTTTCTGTGGTTTATGAAAATGGTGTTGTCACATTATCATGTGGTAGTACAGCGCACAATATAACATCAGTTTACTTAAAAAAATAAGGAGGATTTAAATGGCAACAATTCAAATTAAAAGAAGAACTTCTGCTGGGACAGGCCCACTTGTTGGAACAACCGGTAGTGTAAAAGCCGGTGAACCATTAGTTGATTTTACTGGTGAGCATCTCTATATTGCAAAGGCAGATAAAACTGCATCTGTATCCGTACCACTTGCAGATAGCGATTATTTAAAAATACCATCTACAGGCAAGGTAGATACCCAAATTAATACAAAGATTACAGCTTTAGGTTTAGGAACGGCTGCAACTAAAAATACAGGAACAGGTAATGGCAATGTTCCTATACTTGATGCAAATGGAAAACTAGCTGATAGTGTTGTACCAAAAATTGCGATGACAAATACGTTTGTAGTTGCTTCACAAACAGCAATGCTAGCTTTATCGACCGCACAAGAAGGTGACGTTGCGGTTAGAACCGACTTAAACAAATCATTTATTCTTAAGGCATCTCCATACTCAACCCTTGCAAACTGGCAAGAACTTTTAACACCAACAGATGCTGTTACGAGTGTAAATGGATCAACAGGTGCAGTTTCAATTACGCTTGCTGGTTTAGGTGGTGTTGCATCATCAACTTATAATACACATGTCGCTAGTAATCTTCACTTAACCGAAGATCAAAGAACAATTTTAAGTAATGTGAAGAATGTTTATATCAGTGATGCTGATGGTATTGCAGTTGCGGCTTCAGAAGCAGATTATATTAATGCTTCCATCGTTGATGGTTTAGTTTATGTTGCTGTAGTTGATTCAAACTATTCACCTACCAGAGTTTCTTATAAATTAGGTATTGATAAGTCTAAGGTGCTTATGCCATCTTCAATCATTGATGGTGGAACTTATTAATGGCTATCATCAGAGTTAAAAGAGGAACTACCAAACCAACAACTGCACAACTGAACTATTTAGGTGAATTAGCATTTGATTATAACAATAATGCACTATATGCTAGAACACCATCTTCAGTTATTAAAATTGGTGGTGAAATGGAACTCGTTTATTCATATGAAGGATATGCTTACACACATACTTTAAATTATCCTTTTGATCCGGATTACGTTTACAAGTTTCATATTATTTCTTCAACTTATGGTGCATCTGCAGATGTCTCTGATACATATTTCTATTATAGAACAGCAGAATCTTCAACTTTGCTGGGAAGTTATCTAAACTATTACGCAAGCACAGAAAACAGTCTTTTTCAAACGAGAAGTGCTAAGAACACAACTGTTCAGTATATCGAAGATAGCTATGAATCGGGACCAACGATAACCAGTGGTATTACAAAGGTTATATCATTTGAACTATCACCGACATTTAGCACAAGTTATTTAAGTACTGCACAATGGAATGCATATGGAAAAAGTGTAACCACTTTATCAGGACAAGGAGATACAACGATTAAATCATGTGATTTTGTTCATTCTGTCAATGGTAGTCTTGGACAGATTTATATCAACACAGGCTTGAATCTTGGTTCACCAGATAGTCTCTCGATATCTGTTTATCGAGTAAAAAGAAAGTAGAGGATTTTATGGCAATTATTAAAGAATTAGATACTAAGTTTGGGTTGCAAGCTTCCTATCATCGAATTACAGCATTCAATATTAGCTACACAAAAAAAAGCATTGTTTTATGTGTTGCAACTTATCTGTCAAAAGAAGCAAGAGAAAACAATAGCGAACCCATTGAAGAAATAGATATTGAAATACCTCAGTTTGATTATCATACATTCTTAGATGTGAATCCAATTGAACGTGGCTATCTTTGGCTAAAAGAAAATGTAGTTGGATTTGAAGATGCTACGGATGATTTTGATTCAGTCGAACCATCACCTTTGATAGAAGGTTCCTCAGATGAATAAAATATACAATATGGTTAAAGAGGTTTTTCCAGATACTGAGATCTTACTCATATATTATGGGGGTTCAAAAGCATATGGCTTAGATGACGAATCAAGCGATATTGATTTAACTGTGGTGTTAGATGGATTCAAAGGCATTTTACATTTACTTATTGGTGAATATGACTTCTTTGTGTTTTCTAAGGAAACTTTTATCAAAAGACAACAATTTGATGATTCTATTATTGCCTATCACAGACAAGCAGCTGATAACATTATGGGTATATATTCAAATGAATACTATCTTAATCCAAAATTCAGTGATGAATTTGAAAAGTTAGTGAATAATATTGATCGAAACTTTATTTGCAATTTTATCGAGGCGCTGCTCATCTATGAAAGAAGCAAGTATGAAATTAATAAGACTTCCAAAACGCATTATCATTTATTCAGATTAAGAGGTATGCTTGATCATTATGATAGAACCGGTGTATTTGATCTTACAATTGATGAGCCCTGGTATACAACGATGCTAGATTATAAATCCAATTATAAAAATGAAAAAGCAAAGAAGTATGTTGATGAGATTCAAAATCAACTGGACTACTTAGAAAATTACCGAAAAGAGATGATGGATAATGGATTGGGATAACCTTTTAAATTTATTTAGGATGGAAAATTTGATTTATTGGATTGTAACGATGATTGTAGTCATTCTAACGACTATAAAGCAGTTCAACAGACAAGAGAAAAACAACAAATTCAAAAATGATGAAATTATGGATAACTTATTAAAAATTGAAAAACAAAATGTGAAAATGATCAATCTACTGGAACTTCATTCACAAGACATAAAATCTTTGAAAAAAGACGTAAACGTTTTGGAACATCGGGTATCAAGACTAGAAGATTCTCAAGTTAACATCTATAAACATTTAGGAGGAAAAGAAAATGACAACACTTGAAATATTACTTCTGATAATTTCACTATTATTACTAGCGCTTTATGTGACATCGAAAATAAGTAAGGATCAATCATTTAAAGAGATTATCAAAGAGGTTAAAAAAGACCTTAAAGACACTGCTGAAAATGTATATGATCTTGTCAATAAAGCAAAAGATATTGTTTTTGATGATAGTGTACAAAAGACGATCAAAGAATTTATTATGATTGTGGAAGAAAAGAATCAGTTAGCGAAAACCAAAGGTGAGACATATCTTGCTGGTGATGATAAAAAGTTAGCTGTTATCTCACGTTTAAGTGAATGGGTTAGTAACATGACAGGTTCCACAGAAAAGGCAGTCGAGTTTGTTGAGACGAATCAATCAAAGATTGAAGCAATCATAGACGACTATGTTTCCTTTAGCAACAAGATGCAAGGGAAAGAGACTTTATCTGAAGCAGAAAAAATTATCAAAGAACAATTAAATAAATAACAATAGACCTCATGTAATGGAAAATATCCAAAACGTGAGGTTTTTTTAATTTTTTACCGGCAAATAGGATCAAACCTTGCCATTTAACTAGTGAAGGAGGTTGATCTTATGAATGACGATTTAAGAAATAAGATAAACGAATTGAAAGAGCTGGGATATGGATATAAAAGAATCGCTAAAGAGCTATCTATAACTGCGAGCGCAGTAAGGTATACACTTGCAAAAATAAATGAAGAAGATTTACTAGTTAGCACTTGCAAATATTGTGGTATCAGCATGAAATCTGTAAAGGGAAAGAAGAAAAAAGTATTCTGTTCTGATCATTGCAGGTATCAGTTTTGGAATCAACATCGAAAAGAGAAAAAACACCATGAAACGATCTAATCTTGAAAAGTATCTTTTATCCATAACTCCCTTAAAAACAATGTTTGAAAAAGGCATCATGACAAAGCAAGATTATCAAAAAGCAGAGTCACATTTAGCAGATAAGTATTGTATCAAAAAAGGTAATCTATACCGACTTATTGACTTGACTATACCTTTAAAAAGAGTGATATATAGTGTGTCGGAAGAGGAGGTAAATCATGACAAAGAAAACAGTAACAAAAGTAAACGCGTTACCCAAGTTAGCGAGTAAGATGAGGGTTGCAGCCTACGCTAGAGTTTCAAGTGGTAAAGATGCTATGCTTCACTCGCTTTCTGCTCAAGTTAACCATTATAAGAAACTGATCCATGATAATAGTGAGTGGTCATTTGCTGGTGTATATGCAGATGAAGCGTTAACTGGTACTAAAGATTCACGATTGGAGTTTCAAAATTTACTTGAGGATAGTAGAGCGGGGAAGATAGATATGATCATCACCAAATCGATATCAAGATTTGCTCGAAACACAGTCATTTTATTAGAAACCGTTAGAGAATTGAAGTCATTAGGTATTGATGTGTTCTTTGAGGAACAGAACGTGCATACCTTGAGCGGTGAAGGTGAAATGATTCTAACGTTCCTTGCGACATTTGCTCAAGAGGAATCCAGAAGCACATCGGAGAACATGAAATGGAGAATCAAGAAAGACTTTGAGCAAGGTATTCTATGGGGCGGCAAACCATGTTTAGGATATGCACTTGAAGACAAACGTTTCATCGTAATACCAGATGAAGCTAAGATCGTACAACAGATTTATCAATTATACATTGCTGGATATGGTGCCGATACAATCGGCAAAATCCTTGATGAACGAGGTATCATTCCGAAGAATTCAGCAAAATGGAATAGATCAAGCATCATGACCATATTATCCAACTATAACTACACAGGCGATCTGATACTTCAAAAGACATTTAGAGAGAATCACTTATCTAAAAGAAAAATCATCAATTCAGGTGAGCTTGACCAGTATGCAGTTAAAAAGAATCATGAGGCGATTATTAGCAAGGATCTATTTGATAAAGTTCAAGAAATAAGAAAACAACGAGCTGAAAGAATCAAACCAAGAATAAATAAAAAACCTCAAGCTTTCAAGGGCATGATAAAGTGTGGGATTTGTGGAAGAGCGTATACTCATAAAACCACACCACATAACGAAATATGGAAATGTTCACTTTCAGTAACGAAAGGAATAGAAGCTTGCCCATCTAAACAAGTACCAGACAGAGAAATTAAAAAAGCTGCTAAAACAATATTGAAAATTAGATCCTTTGATGAAGAAGTATTAAAATCAAAAGTTAAGCAGGTACTCGTGATGCCCGAAAACAAACTTATTTTTCAATTTAAAGATGAAACAAGTGTTGAACAGTCTTGGAACAAAAGCTCAAGAAGTGAAGCTTGGACGCCTGAAATGAGGGAGAAGGCAAAACAAAGAGCATTGAAACAACATCAGGGAGGTGTTCATCATGGCTAAGGTTACTGTCATTCCATCTACGATTCACCCATTAACACAAATGCCACTTAATCAAATGGCAGTTAAGAAAGTCGCAGCCTATGCAAGAGTTTCTACCAACTCAGACGAACAATATACTAGCTATGAAGCTCAAGTCACCTATTACAAGAAGTTTATAGAAGATAAGCCAGATTGGGAGTATATAAACGTTTATGCAGATGAAGGTATCTCTGGGACTAATACAAAAAGACGTGTAGGCTTTAATAAAATGATCGCAGACGCATTAAATGGAAAGATAAATCTAATCATTACTAAGTCCATATCAAGATTCGCAAGAAATACATTAGACACCATATCTTATGTTAGAAAACTAAAAGATAACGGTGTTGAGGTGTTCTTCGAAAAAGAAAATCTCTGGACGCTAGATCCCAAAAGTGAACTCATATTAACGATCATGGCATCAATCGCTCAAGAAGAATCACGTTCAATCAGTCAAAACGTGACATGGGGTAAGAGAGTCGGCTTTCAACAGGGTAAAGTTTCATTTGCTTATAAATCGTTTCTAGGCTATAAGAAAGAAGATGAAAAGATTGTGATTGATGAAGATCAAGCAGAGATTGTCAAAATGATTTATAAGATGTTTTTGGTTGAAGGAAAGACTGCAACAGGCATAGCAAACTATCTAAAGTCAAAACACATCAAAACGCCAACAGGAAAAACAACTAACTGGACAAAGAATACTGTGAACTCAATACTTACCAATGAGAAGTATAAAGGGGATGCACTGCTTCAAAAGACATTTACTGAAAACTATCTCGATCATAAAATGGTTAAGAATAACGGACAAATTCCTCAATATTACGTTGAAAATAGTCATCCAGCGATCATTGACAGAGATATGTGGGAACTGGTTCAAATTGAGATAGAAAGAAGAGATAAAATTGGTGCTAAGTACTCATCATCTGATGTATTCGCATCGAAACTCATCTGTGAAGATTGTGGTGGATTCTATGGCAAAAAGAAATGGCACTCCAACAGTAAGTACTCAAGGTTCGTTTATCAATGTAATAACAAGTTCCATAAGCATAAAGACAAATGCCGAACGCCTAATTTAGCAGAGGAAGACATTAAACTTAAATTTATTAGTGCTTATAATCTTTCAATGGAAGATAAAGAAAGAATCATTCAAGATTCAAATGAGGTTATCGAACTATTAACTGACACCACAAAGATAGACGATGAAATATCAAGCATCAATGACGAACTAATCATAACTGCTGAATTGGTGAATAAATTAGTAAAAGAAAACTCTAAAACGAGTATCAGCTTGGATGATTACAATAAGAAGTATGATGAGTTATCAAATCGCTACGAAAAATTACAAACCAAGCAAGAAGAATTACTTAAAGTAAAAAGCAATAAGCAAGGACAGGCACTCAAGATGAAGTCCTTTCTAGCAAACCTATCTCAGTCAGAAGATAAACTTGATGATTGGAACGAGAGTCTTTGGATGCTCATGGTTGATAGAGCAACAGTACATAGAGATTCAAGTATAACGTTTAGATTTCAAAATGGAAATGATGCTACAATACAATAAAAAAGAAATCTACCCATCTAAAACAGGTGGATTTTTTGAATTACACTTGTCAATATTTACAAAAGATAGTATAATAATAGTGTCAAAAGATAAACGGCTTTGACGGTCTCAAAATTGGGATATAAAACAGAATCGATTTAATGTTTCTTATGCAAGTGGGAAGCAACTAAATGATCATGATTTATATAAACATTTTGCAAAGTTAGAAGCCTATGGTAAAAGGTAACAATCCATTCTAGTGGGATTAGTCTACCTTCTTTGATAGGCTTTTTGTTTATCTTCCTGACAAATAAAAAAATAGGAGGATTTCAAATGAAAGAATTAAACGAGCATCTACAAGATGTTCAAAGACAGATCAGTTACTGGTTTGACAATGTTGATTTGTTATTTCAGGCATTCACAAGGCGTTCTTACTCAGAGGAAAATGGTGGAGAGAACAACGAGGTTTTAGAATTCGTTGGTGATAGAGTGCTAGATTTTTATGTAACCAAAATACTTATGGATAGATATGGTTATACTAAATCTCAGTTAGATGATTACGACTCAGATGAAGATGATGATGAGTTTGTGGTCGATACTTACACGAATGAAGGTAGTTTAACAAACATAAAGAAAAAGCTAGTCAATAAAAAGATGCTTGCACATCGAATTGATAAGCTAGGATTCAAAGAATTTCTATTTATGGGAAAAGGAGATATCCAACAGCATAAAGAAAATGAAGAATCAGTTAAAGAAGATTTGTTTGAAGCGATATTAGGTGCCATAGCAATTGACTCTAATTGGAATCCAGATGAATTAGAGAACTCAGTAAACTTTATGTTAAACATGGACCACTTCTTGACTCACGGCTTAACTGAAGACGATGACTATGTTGGATTAGTTCAACAGTGGAATCAAAAAGAAAATGGTGAAGTTCCAGAGTATGAATTTGAAGAAGTTTACAGTGGCGGGTTTAGAGCTTATGTAACTTTAAAGACTAAAAGAGGATCACTTCGCTATCATTCTGAAGGAAGTAATAAAGCTGAAGCAAGAGCCAATGTAGCAGAACTTGCTTATAACGACCTAGATGAACATAACGAACTATTTACAATTTTGTCTGAACTTCCAGAAGAATTAACACTAGAAAACTCAATCAACACCCTTCAAGAATTAGCTCAAAAAGGATATGTTTCATTACCGGAATATTATCTGCCTGAAGATCAAGTTTATGATAGTAATGATGAACCAAGATGGTCATGCAGATGTACCATTAGAAGTCATGTAATAGAAGAGACCGCCTATGCAACTTCTAAAAAAGTAGCAAAGAAATATGCAGCATACCTTTGTATCTGTAATATTTGTGGATTAAAAGACCAATATGAGGATAACATTTCACTAAACTCAGATATTTATTGAATACAAACAACTTCTTGTTTTTGAGCAATCTAGTAGCATCGAGGCACGTGGAGTCTGTCTCATTGTTTTCTCTAAAATGACCTTCCTTTCCTGTTGATGACCACTTGATGACATGTTATTTTTACATTAATTGAATGAACTAGGCCACTTGAAGTTAGAAATAACTTTCGGTGGTCTATTTTGATGTTTTCTAGTGAGATTTTAATTGTGAAACATACTGTTTATCATTTAATCTTGAATTGGAAAACATAATGAAGGATTAAAAAGCAGATGACTACCACTTAGTGTTTCACCTCCTTTTTGTGTTTTTACCTTATTAAATATGTTCATGTAGGGCAAATTAAATAATTACTAAATACATTTTGATTCATATTTATAAAATCGAGATCATCTTTATATAATCTTAATACAAAACACGAAAACACCTACACTTAATTAATATATAAAAATGTATACTGGCTTTGAAGTTTCAAAAGGAGGATTTAAAATGGATGAATTATTAGGATTGAATGTGCGTATATCATTGAACGACACACACGGGTTTATTACATTAACTGGGAAAGTTATAAAGCTTTCTGAACATTTTTTGTTACTTGACTCTACACTTGGACCACTATATGTTTCATATAATTCGATTAAAACAATGCAAGTTAAGGGTGAGATAAATGAAGAAAGATAAATCCCTTGTAATTGGATCGGGACGACTTGGGTCAGGTATAGCAGGGAAATTGTCTGATATGGGATACAATGTTTTGATTGTTGATAAAGACAATTCTTCGTTTCGAAAACTGACAGATAATTTTAGTGGGTATGATGTTGTTGGTGATGCTACAGATCTGTCAATTCTAGAATCTGAAGCATTGATTAAAGAGGTAAATGAAGTTATTATCACAACGGACAGCGATAATGTGAATCTTTTTATTGCTCATGTATGTTTTTATATTTATGATATTCCCCATATTTATGTTCGGTTTTCTGATACCGATAAAGGGAAATTGATTGAAAATACAACCATTCAAGGAATATATCCTTTCACATTATCAATAACAGATTTTCTTGAAAAAAGAGATGAGAGTGCAAAATTATGAAAATAGTAGTTGCCAATGGGACACATGAAGCAGATTTTATTATTAAAAAATTTAAGGCAGAGCATCAACAATTAACCGTAATCAACTCAAGCAAAGAGTTTGGTGAATACATAAGCAACTCAAATCATATTCCAGTTTTGTTTGGAGATCCGACAAAAGAATATACATTAGATGATGCGAATATTCGAGATGCGGATGTATTAATTGCACTTTCCGAAAATGATATAGACAATTATGTTACTTGCATTACTGCAAAGAAACTTTTTGGAGTCAAACGTGTTGTTAGCGTTGTAAGGAACCCCAAAAGAGTTGATTTGTTCAAAAAATTGGGAGTTGATAGTGTAATCAGCTCAACGTATTTACTCGGCGAGAGTATAAAGAGTGAATCTATTCTCGAAAGTTTTATCAGAACATTATCTATTGAGAATGATAAGGTAGTTATCACTGAAATACAAGTGGAAAGTGATTTTGCACTCGCATCACAACAAGTTAAAGACATTCACTTTCCAGCCAACATTAATATTAGTTGTATATTTAGAGATCCAGATGTAATCATTGCAAAAGGGGATACAGTAATCTTGCCTGGGGATAAATTATTAGTCATATCGACTCCTGGTGAGCAAAAAAGCATTCTAGATTTCATTCAAATAAAGGTGCAGAACAATGAATCGTAAATTAGTATCTGGGTACCCTCTTGTTCTTGGATACTTAGGCTTATTTTTGATGATGATTGGTAGCATAGTTCTACTTCCTTTAATTACGATATTTTTTTATCACATTGAAATTACAGAAGCAAAATATTTTATCCTACCTGGAGTTTTTTCAATCATCATTGGGTCTCTACTATACTTGTTTATCAGAGGAAAAGAAAAGGATCGACTAGATCGACATCAAGATGCAATCCTTATCTTATGGATTTGGGTTAGTGCAATTCTGGTATCCTCATTTCCTTTTATTTTGACAGGAAATTATAACTTTACACAAGCAATATTTGAGGCTACCAGTGGATTTTCTACAACCGGATTGACAGTTGTCGATGTTACACAAACGACTCATATTTTTCTGATGTTTCGCAGCATCATGCAATTTTTTGGAGGCGTTGGATTAGTACTAGTACTTACCTCTGCAATATCGGATCGCTATGGAATGCGTCTTTATAACAGTGAAGGTCATACAGATAAACTCTTACCAAACTTGTTAAAGTCAGCACGGTTGATATTGTCACTATACATTATATATATTCTAGTTGGTTCAATATTTTACGTAATATTTGGAATGCCTGTCTTTGATGCCTTTAATCATGCAATCGCTAGTGTATCTACAGGTGGTTTCTCAACTGTATCATCTAGCATAGGTTATTATCATAGCCTACCAATTGAGATTATTACAATAGTCTTGATGCTTCTTGGAAGCACAAATATTGTCATCCATATATTCTTATTGAAAGGGAAATTCAAGTCGGCTTTAAAACATATTGAATTAAAATTGCTATTCATTTTATCAGTTATTTTTATTCCTTTCATGATTATAGCTATGGCAACTTCTACTCATGATAGTTTAGGCAATAGCATAAGGATTGGTATTTTTCAATTTGTTACCGCAGTGACAACAACGGGATTTCAAACTGTTGATAATTTTCAATCTTTACCGATTTTTTTCAATTTTAGTGTTATAATATTGATGATTATTGGTGGTGGGATTGGGTCTACTGCTGGAGGAATCAAACAGTATCGAATTGTTATCGCGATAAAACACCTTTTTTGGAATTTTCGAGATCGTATATCTCACAAAAAAACGATACATACTGATTTTGTTAATCGATTCGGAAAAGATACAGTTATTTCAGACCAAGATGTTAATAATAACTATGCTCACATTATGATGTATCTATCCATACTTGTTATTGGAACATTGATATTTACTGCATATGGAAATTCTCTTAGAGATTCTCTATTTGAATTCTCATCTGCTTTGGGAACGGTGGGTCTATCAATTGGAATAATTGGATATAACTCTCCAGCTGGGTTGCTTTGGACTTCAACAATTGGTATGTTTTTAGGAAGATTGGAATTTTATGTTGTTTTTATAGCTATTACTAAAATGTTTTTAGATTTGAGTAAAAAGAAGGTATTATAATGCAAAAAATTAACTTTAGAAAAGTGATTATTGCTATTATCACTGTATCTATTTCTACGCTTCTTGCTTTTGGATTTGACCAATTCGGAATCAGGAAAGAAAACATCATGCTTATTTATATTGTTGCCATCATGTATATCATACTAGAAACCAAAAGTTTCTGGTATGGTATGTTTTCAACCTTTTTTTTAGTATTTATCTTTAATTTTTTATTTACAGATCCTAAATACACATTTGTTATTAATGATCCTAACTACATAATATCAATCATTCTATTTAGTTTGGTCTCTATTTCAATTGGTGGTTTGATGACAAAACTTCAAAAGCAAGTGCAATCTTCACTAGAAAATGAGCGGAAAATTAATTCGCTTTATAAAATGAGTAAGGACCTATATAATGCCCACTCCATCAACGACATCATTGATTTTGAAAAGAAGAATCTATCTTCCAACTTAAATCGCAATATTCGTTTTTACTTTCAAAATCTTGATGTAATTAATGATATTGAGCTATCGAATCTTTCTGAACATCAAAAAGAGATTGATTATGCAATTGAAAACAATCAATTGTGTGGGAAAAACGAGCCGAAATTTTCTGATTTATCATTCGAAATTTTTCCTATAAAAGGAAAACATAACATTGATGGAGCTTTATTGGTTGATTGTGAAACAGATATCATTACACTTCAAGAGAAAGAATTTATTCAAACTAATTTAGCACATTTGATTACCGCCTTAGAAAGAGAAAAAATCTATGCTGACAAAGAAGCAACTCGAATTGAGATGGAAAAGGAAAAACTTAAATCCACATTGTTAAGAAGCATTTCACATGATCTAAGAACTCCGTTGACAACACTTCAAACAGGAACAAGTTTTTTGTTTGAAAGTTTTGATAAAATTGATGACGAAACGAAAAAATCATTATTACTAGACATAAACAATGAAACGTCTAGATTGAATGAGTTTGTAGAAAATCTTTTAAAAATGACAAAGATAAATGCTAATAGCCTTGTTATTAATAGAAAAAAGGAACTTACAGAAGATATTTTACAAGATGTCTACAGGCGAGTATCAAATCGATTGTCAACACATACACTTACTATTGAAAAAAAGAAAGATATTGAATATGTTTATGCGGATGCAAGTCTACTTATACAAGTGTTGACCAATCTTGTTGATAATGCCATTCAACACACTACCACAAATTCAAACATATGGATCAAATACTGTTCAAGTGAAAAAGAAACTATTTTTTCTGTTATTGATGATGGTGGAGGAATTGAAAAAAAAAGTTTGAAACATATTTTTGATGATTTTAGTAATGTTCGTAACAACAATGGCGATAAATCTAGAGGAGCGGGTTTAGGACTAAGTATTTGTAAGGCGATTGTCTTGACTCACAAAGGTATAATAAAAGCAGATAACAACGATCTTGGCGGAACAACGATTGAGTTTACAATCTCAACAAAAAAGTAGGTGTTTTAATGAGTTCTAAAATTCTTATTATTGAAGATGATACTGTTATTTTACGTTTCTTAAATCTTGCTATTAAAACTGAAGGATATGAAACATCCACATCAAATAATGGGGTTTTTGGCATTAATTTATTTATTAATAGTAGTCCTGATCTTATACTTCTTGATTTAGGGTTACCTGATATTGATGGAATGGATGTTATAAAAGAAATAAGAAAATCTGCAAACACACCGATCATTGTAATCTCCGCACGAGAAACAGAACAAGATAAAGTTAAAGCATTAGACTCTGGAGCAAATGATTTTATCACAAAACCATTTAATATTGGTGAAGTGTTAGCACGCGTAAGGGTCTGGTTAAGGGAAAAGTCAAATCCCGAGAATGAATCTACTTTTGAATTTATGGACTTGTTTGTTGACTTTGAAAAACGGATGATTACTGTAGAGGGAAAAGAAGTGCATTTTACTCCGATTGAATACAAACTTTTAGAACTACTTATTCAATATAAGGGAAAAGTTTTGACGCATCAATTTATTCAAAATCGAATTTGGGGTTATTCAACGGTGGATGATTACCAAACGTTACGAGTCTTTATGGCGTCTATAAGACGAAAAATAGAAGGAGAAGGTATTCCACATCATTACATTTTAACAGAAGTTGGTGTTGGTTACCGGTTTAAAGATTGCTAGAAATTTCAAATAGTTTCTTTTTAGACATTAAAAATCGTGTTTTGCTATGAATTGATTTTTTTCTTACAGCGCATTAAAAAATGGATTGGCCTAGCTTTTTGACAGTGCACTATGTTACATATGCCTAGATAAGCAAAGGGTTCTCAACTTTTTTTCTAGGGGTGCGTAACTTTTAGCAGGGGTGCGTAAAAATCACTAGGGGTGCGTAAATTCTGCAAAGGGTGCGTAATTGTATCAAAATAGGTCACACAACACATAAAAATTTAGAGGTTTGATACAATTTGCACTTGTCAAGTATAAGTAGATATGTATCAGACCTTTTTTTCATGCAGAAAGGGAGATTTTTCCCTATAATACAAATTTTATGTGATCTGTAGAGGTTCGAGAACTTTTCCTGAGTATATTTGATTTCTTCATTCAACCTTTTAACGATTACTCAATAATTTACACAATTACGGAATTAAGTACAATAAATATTGCATAAATATAGATAAGGTGATAAAATATTATTAGAAAGTAAGAAAATAGGAAAATAGGAGAGAGGTAGATTCGATGATTATAGAATTAAGAAAAAAATCTCAGATTACGATACCCAAAGAAATCATTAATGAGTTAAATCTTCAAGAAAAAGATCAACTTGATATTTCTATAAAAAATGGAGTCATTGTGATAGAACCAGTCGCAATATATTCAAAATCATACATACAAAAATTAGAGGAAACTGTGATGAGAATTAACGAAGACCCTTCAAAGTACAATGCTGGACCTTTTAAATCTGTAGAGGAAGCTATAAACTTCTTAGAAGATTCTGATGAAGATGATGAGAAAGACAAAGAATCAAAATAATGACTTATGAAATATTGTTTTCGACAAGGTTTAAGAAGTCTTTTTCTAAGTTGCAAAATCATGAAAAGAGATTATTCTACAATAAACTATCTTTATTTATAGAGAATCACAGACACCCAAGTCTTAGAACAAAAAAGATCAAAGGTAGTGAGATACTATTTGAGTCTAGCATCAATATGTCAATCAGAGTAATTTGGACATATCAAAATGAGAATTTAATATTGATGATAGATATTGGTCATCATGACATTTTAAACAAACTATAGTATTTATTTTCATATATAGTTAAGAACTATATAAGTTGATTTGAAAAGTCGCTTTCACAGGAATATTTTTTTAAAAAAATCATCTTTTATAAATGTCAATAATGCTGTAGATGCCAATTTATATTAAAATAGGGGACATCATACACTAATTTAGATAGAACAAATATGAAATTTAATAAAAGTAACAACTAAAAATTGAAAGTAACAAAAAAATATTATTTTATTGGGCTATAATGTTGTCAAAGGAGGGGATTACATGCTGGAATTCAAAGATAAAATCAAGGAACTTAGGGAAGAAAAAGGTCTCTCTCAACAAGCGGTAGCGGATAGTATTTATGTTAGTCGTAGTGCTGTTGCTAAATGGGAAAATGGATTAGGTCTTCCAAGCAAAGAGTCATTAAGACTATTATCTGAATTTTATAATGTCGAAGAAAAAGATCTTCTCAAAGAACAAATTTATGAAAAAGAATTAGTTTCAAAGAATATTAAAATCAATAGAATGAAATTGTTGATATTCATAAGTTGTGGAATAATTGGGGTTTTAGTTTTATCGATGGTTATATTAGGTTTTACTAATAAAGGGACAGGAAATAATCATTTACTCTATAACAGTATTCCAGTTGTGACTATAAATAATGAAGAAATAACATATTCTGAAATTGGTTTTGAATATAAAATAGATAGTAATGGTGATCTAAGAAGATATGACTATGTAATGGGTTTTCCTGGAATTGAAGCATACGAAAATATGAACTTAGTAGATTCGAATGATACGTATCAGATTAATGTGGAAAACAGTTCAAAAATTATCAGTGAATATTACTATTTAAATGAAGATTATAGTTTTGCAGAAGAAGCAAGCGGATGGACATTGATTCAATTACATGATCTAGATATTGACAATCAAGGAGTATTTAATTTTGAAGATTCAAGTTTCCCTTTTATAGTAATAGTGTTATATGCTGAATTTCCTGATTTGAGTGTTAACTATTATTTCGTGATTGACTTAAGATAGTACACAAATCTAATTTGGCAGAAGGGGATTCACTACGATAATTATCCGATGACGATTTTATATAGCTTTGCATGAAACGACTGAAAATCCTTGTGCCTGGATACCCAAAATGTAAGAAAGTCATAAATCCATAATAAAGCACTCTATTCAAGTAGTAAAAACATAATGAACTTAATAATGACAACAAACAATATTACAAGGTTGCGTAGATTTTTATAGGGGTGCGCAAATTCTCACTAGGGGTGCGTAATTGTATTAAAATAGGTCATGCAACCCAATAATGACTGAAATGACTCCAAAAGTTGTAGAGAGGGTAAAATCATGATACCTAATCTTTAACGAAGGGGTCTTTTTTTGTCACTAGCAAGCTTAGATTATATCTCGATATTATGCTAAATTCAATTTAGATTTATTCGTATGAGTAGAAGATTCATTTTTAACATGATAAAATATACTCAATTTAAACATAAATGTAAGGATGACATATATATAGGAGGTTCAAATGAGTATATATTTTTATGGATGCATGACATTAGATGGTTATTTGGCAGATAAAAATCATAATTTAGATTGGCTTCATGAATCAGGATCTGTAGAGGAAACAGAGTATGAGTCTTTTTACAAAAACATTGACATAACGATTATGGGTAAAAAAACTTTTGATGAAGTATCTAAATCTAAAGATCCTGGTCAATTTTTCCCCTCAACAGTCAATTATGTTTTCACACACAATAAAAAATTAGAAGTTCAAGGGTTTCATTTTATAGATGAACAGATTGTTTCATTTGTGAAAAACCTAGACAAAGATAAAAATATTTGGATTGTAGGTGGGAACACTATATTATCACCATTATTAGATCATGACATGATTGATGTGTTGATTGTTCAGATTGCTCCTGTACTACTTGGAGATGGCATTCCACTTTTTACTCAAAATGAAGCAACTAAAAGATTTTATTTAAAAGATGTGAAAAAATATGGTCAATTTGTTGAAATGGTTTATATAAGAAAATCAGATTGAGTTGTTAAATGAAATATGTAGATTTTAAAGCATATAGAAGAGATTATTAACCTGCTTGATAAAGAGTTTATATGACAAAGAAGTGTAAGATTATATGAACTAATGCACATAGGTGTTATAATCATGGTAAAAATTAAAGGAAGTGTTTAAAATGAAAATTGGCATCATAGGTTCTGGCGATGTTGCTTTAAATCTAGCTATAGGTTTATCAAAAAGACATCAGGTTATGATAAGCTCAAGAAACCCTTCAAAATTACAAGCTTTTGTAGAAGAAAATTCCAAAATAAGCATTGGTTATTTTCAAGATGCCGCTCAATTTGGAGAAATACTCATCAACGCACTTTCTGGACATGCAAGTTTAGAGGTGCTAAACACACTACATAAAGATATGAACGATAAAATTCTTATAGATGTGTCTAATCCACTTGATTTTTCAAAGGAAGTCTTTCAATTGTCAATAGCTAATGTTACATCACTCGGTGAGGAAATTCAAAAAACACACCCTCATGTAAAGGTTATTAAAACACTCAACATGGTGACTGCAAAACTGATGACAAATCCATCACTCATCAAAGATCCACATGATATGTTCATTTGTGGAAATGATGATTCGGCTAAAAATCAAGTAAAAGCGATACTCACTCAAGATTTTGGATGGAAAATCATACACGATTTAGGAGATATTACGGGTGCTAGAGCTATGGAGCAATTATTACCAATTTGGATAAAACTTTGGGGTAATATCGGTCATACACTTTTTAACTTTCATATCGTATCTAATCATTGACAATGAATTACATCTTATAATGATCATATTTCATAATATTCATTGTTATTTCATGATTTATGTGTTATGATTAAAAGGCTTCTTAAAACATTCAATAAAAGAAGCGAAAAGTTAGATCAACGCCTATCTAAAAATAGATAGTTTGAATATTGTTTCATAAACAATGATTGAAGAAGTCAAAACATACTTTTATCGATTCAAAGAAGCGCTGTTTAGCTATGATTCAACAGTGCTTTTTTTGTTGGATTAAATCGATACCTTAAGGAGAAAACATGACATTCGATCAACTCAATATTATTACCCCAATTCTTAAAGCAATCAGCTTACAAGGATATGAAACACCATCACCTATTCAAGAAAAGGCAATACCAGTCCTTCTAGAAGGTAAAGATATGATGGCAAGTGCACAAACAGGTACTGGTAAAACGGCAGGTTTTGCTATTCCTATTATTCAAGGTCTTTATGAGTCAAAGGATAAAGACAATCACAAACATATAATTAAGGCATTAATTTTAGCACCAACAAGAGAACTCGCTGAACAAATCAAAGATAGTTTTAAAGCATATAGTCATGGTTTAGGATTAAAGACAGAAGCTATTTATGGTGGTGTCTCTCAAAGAAACCAAGAAATCGCACTAAAAAAAGGCATTGATATTTTAGTAGCAACCCCAGGAAGATTACTTGATTTATGTAATCAAAATCTTGTTAAACTAGACCTAGTTCAATACTTTGTACTTGATGAAGCTGATCGCATGCTAGATATGGGCTTTATCCATGATGTGAGAAAAATTTTAAAACAAGTACCTGTACATAGACAAACGATGCTATTTTCTGCAACCATCCCTAAGGAAATCATGGCACTTTCTAAAGATATGTTAAAAGATCCTGTCAAGATTGAAGTGACACCACCTGAAACCATGGTTGAAAAAATCGAACAAAAGTTGTTTCATGTCTCAAAAAAAGATAAAATTCAATTGTTGCTCGATTTATTGAAAAATCCAAAACTCGAATCTGTGCTTATTTTTACAAGAACAAAACATGGTGCAAATAAATTAGTTAAGGAACTAGTATCATACGGTTTAAAAGCAGATGCGATTCATGGCAACAAATCACAGTCTAGAAGACAAATTGTATTAAATATGTTTAAAAGCAAGCAATTAAGAGTTGTTGTAGCTACTGACATTGCAGCAAGAGGCATTGATATTGACGAATTATCACATTTCATTAACTATGATCTACCAGAGTCAGCAGAAACATATGTCCATCGTATGGGTAGAACTGGTCGAGCAGGTTTATCTGGAGAAGCCTTCACATTTTGCTCACAAGACGAACTGCATTTATTAAATGCGATAGAAAAACACATAAAAATAAAAATTACTGTTGATATGAATCACGCATTTCAGTTAAAATCAAAGCAAGTGACAGAAATTAATCAACAATCTCAAAGTTCATTAAAAAAACAAAACAAACCAAAGAAAAAGGAAACGTATTCAAACGTGAAGAAAAACTTTAACGAAAAAGAAAAAAAATCTTACCACATGCTTAAGGAAGAAGAAGCTGAAAAAAAAGAAGTCTTTAAACGATCATTACAACCACGTAAAAAACCAGTAGTCTTAAAAGAATCTGATGAAAAAGCGAATGATTTTAAAAAGAGTAATGATTTTAAGCGTAAAGGCTACCAACCAAAAGATGATGATAGATATGAACGTAAAGACCAAAAAAGCTATGGTCCAAGAACAGGTTTTGAAAGTCCTTATCCTAAAAAAAGCTATGCGAGTGGTCCACAAAGAGAACACAGCCAAAGATCTTCATCAGAGTCATCAAGACCTCAATCTCAATCATCAAGACCAGCCTACAACAGTCAAAAAAGAAATGATTCGAGTAGAAGTAATTCAAACTATAAAAAATAACTCATTACATAAAAATAGCCTCTGTTTCATGCTATTTTTTTGTTTTGTGTTATGATTTAATTAAATAAATCATATGGGGGATATATGAAAGCACATGATAAGTGGATGATGATTTCAAAAATGAATGCATTATTTTTTGTGATAGCTGCATCATTTTTATCTTTAATTGGTTTTCTCATTGCTGATAATAGGTTTGAACTAGATCAAGGCATTTATATCATGATACTATCTTTTTGGCTTTTAGCAGGCATAAACTTAATGGGTCATGCATATGTGAATAGATCAAAAAAGCGTCATTTAATCATACCGATATGGATTAAGTTGATATTGGGTAGCATGATGATTGGTATTATTTTTATCTCCATCTATCATCCTACAGCACCTACAATAGATATGTTACATCAGTATCAACAAGTAACAGATGAAGAAAAAAAATGAGTTAACAACTCATTTACATAGGTTTTAATCCTTTTTCTAGACGATCTTTAATCACTTCTAATCTTTTATCTTTGCTAGATTGTTTTTTTAGTGCATAGTAACTTAGTGCATATGTTTTTTGAATAGAAGGAGAAAAAGACACATAAGACTGATATGCTTTTTCATAAGGGATAAGTAAGGCTTTAAAAGCATCGATGCTATAATCACTAGGTGGTAGATCAGCATGATCCCATCTACCATCATTTTTTGCATCTAAAACAGCTTTTATGCCAGATGGCTTCATCAAACCTCTTTCGATTAGTTCTTCGGCATAAGACTTATTTAATGAAGACCATATCGAATGCTTTGCTCTCTTTTTGAAATATTTAATATAGTATTGCTCATCCAAACGCTTAATTAAGCCATCAATCCATCCATATGATAAGACTACTAATAATGCATCTTTAGGTGTCAATGTCGATGTTTTTTTCCATTTATCAAAACGAATCCATATCCCATCATTTGATAAATAGTTGTTTTGCATCCAATTTTCAAATGCTTTTCCTGTAGAAAAAGTATAATATTCCATAACATCATCTCCACTTTCAAGCATAATTCAATCCTTATACAATGTCAACACCTCTTTAACATATGCTAAAATATAAAAAAAGGAGTATTTATGATCATAGAGAGATTAAATGAGACACATGCCATATTATATCGTACATTAAGACTTCAAAGTTTAAAAGAAAATCCAGAAGCATTTGGATCTTCATTTGAAGAAGAAAGCAAAATGGAACTTGCGTTTTTTGAAAAACGTTTAAGTGATCCTGACAACGTCACTTTTGGTGTGTTTATGAACCATAAATTGCTTGGCATACTCACATTAAGAACGAGTCAAAGAATTAAAACCAAGCATAATGGACATTTAGTTGCAATGTATGTTGATAAAGATCATCGAAGAAAAGGTATTGGAAAATTATTAATTAAAAAAGTGATAGACTATGCCAAAAATCATGGAATCATGAATCTTTTCTTAACAGTAACAAGCACGAATAAAGAAGCAATTAAACTATATGAACATATGGGATTTGAGATGTATGGTATCGAAAAAAGAGAAATTTATTATAATCATCAATATTTAGACAGTTACTTAATGGCATATTATCTTTAATTAATACGAAGATTACTAAGACCATACCCATGGTCTTTTTTCATATGTTTTAATTTAAGGACAAAATCACTTCTATTATTCTTTGATTATGATATAATAATACCAACATTTGAGGTGGTTTTATGAAATTATCAACGGGTATGGCTGTATCAATACACAGCTATAAGCACAACAAAAAACTACATCGAATCTGGAAGAAATCCGTGGTACTATATCAAGATCAACACATGCTCGTTACAGCAAATCATCGAACGAAAGTCATTGAATGTGATGGAAGAAGTTGGCATACGAAAGAACCAGCTATCTGCTATTTCTATAATGACCTCTGGTTTAACATCATTGGGATGCTCAAAAAAGATGGTGTCTACTTTTACTGTAACTTATCTTCACCTTATTTATATGATGGTGAAGCCATTAAGTATATCGATTACGATCTAGATGTCAAGGTCTATCCAGATGGTAGTTATATGTTGCTAGATGAAAAAGAGTATGAAGTGCATTTAGATCAAATGTCATATTCTGATGACATTCAAGGGATTATTGAAGAACAAATCAAAATCCTTATTGATCGTATTGAAAAAAAGGAAAAGCCTTTTAATTTAACAGATATTAAAGCTTATTATGAACAGTTTAAGAGTATCACTAAGAAGTGAGGCATTAAAATGAGACTGTTACATACAGCAATCAAAATGTGTTTAGTGGGAATTATCGCGAGCTTAGCAGCTCGTGCACTTTCACTTGATTATTGGTTAACAGGTGGACTTATTGCCATATTATCGATTCATTTAACCAAAAGAGATTCCCTTGTTATCGCATTAAGAAGAATGATCGATGCAATATATGGCATGATGCTTGCAACCCTTATGTTCATCGCTTTTGGCTATGAGTTTTGGGTTTTTAGCATCTTTTTATTCATATTTATTTACACATCCTTTGTTTTAAAAATTTCTGAAGGTATTATTTTATCCCTTGTACTTGTGACGCATTTACTTGCTTTTGGGTCGTTTTCATTTGATTTTTTTATTGAAGAATTACTCTTAGTTACTGTATCTGTTTCTATTGCACTTCTATTTAATATTGTTTATCCAACCTCTTCAGAAAAAGAGTTAAATGAGCATGTTGAATCGATTGATCAAATGTTAAGAGATCACTTGTTTATGTTATCCATTCTTTTACGAGATCCTGAATATCATGATGAGTATTATAGACATTTTTCGATGCTTAATCGTAAACTTACAGATACCATTGATATTGTGGAGCTTGTAGATAAGGATTTACTTTTCAATAATGATCATAGTTATCTCGCTTATTTTCATATGAGAAAAGAACAAATTAGTTATGTAAGACATATGTATCAGCAGGCTTTAAAAATCAAAATGAAACATCCGTTTGCACTTGAAGTATCCGATTTTGTTCGTGCCTTAAGTTATGATATTGGTGTCTATAACAGAGCAATTCCTCAATTAAAAAAACTTGATTTACTCCAACAATCCTATAAGGAGAAAGACTTGCCATTGACGCGTGAAGAATTTGAGACTCGCGCGATGCTCTTTCAAATCTTAAATGAAATCGAGTCTTTCTTAATGGTCAAAGTTGATTTTCATCATGCCTATCCAGATTTTAAACAAGAGCACCTTAGTTAAAAATGGTGCTTTTTTAATTAAAGCACATAGTTAGTAAAGGTAGTTCACACATGTTATAATTTCTATGTATTTGAGTTAAAGAAAGGAGCTTTATCATGAATTTTGTAAAAGGATTTAAAAATGTCATACCAAGTATGATACAAACAATCATTATTGTATTACTTGCAGGTTTAACAGTAGGATATGCAATTGATAGCAATGGAAGTATTTGGCAAACACTCGCTATACTCTTACCTGTTTTACTGGTTGCAGTAGCTGTGATAGGTTTAGAACTTAAGGGGATGAGATTAGCATCCTATCTCGTATTGCTGATTACATCTTTTTTAGGTGCTGGACGTTTATTTATTTTAACAATCACATCATTTGATTTCAGTACGTTTAGTTTTAATATGAGTTTTACAGTTGAACTTATTTTAAATGTGATTATCTTTTTATATTTAGCACTTATGATTATTTCATACGGTTTATCAGAAAAACAAACATTTAAACTTGAAAGTTCTGATGTGTTTATATCAGCACTCATCGCATTTTTGTTTTTCTTCTTTAGAGATGGTTTTAGTACAGCCGTATTAAAGATTTTACCAGCGATTATCGCTTTAGGATTTGGTTCTAAACTCTTTGCAATCGTCTTACTTTTAGCAGGAATTATTGATGTGCCATTTAATCTACTTCATATCATCTTTAATGGTGATTTATTTCAACAACCACTTTATTACTTTATTTTTACTGCCTTTGCGATTTATTTAATCATTGGAGCTCTAAAAGGTATACTATCTTATTCATCTAAATAGTAAAAAGAAAAGCCCACTGGGCTTTTTTTTATAATTTTATTTGATCAAAATCAGGTAATGTATTGATTTCTCCAGCCTTTGATATCGCGATTTTTGCGAATATTGGCCCTAATGTTTCATAGAATAATACAGATGCCATGATGATGGTTGTAATAGCTATACTATACTCTGGAAGCTGTTGCATCACTAAGACTGATAATCCAATAGATATCCCACCCTGTGGTAGAAGTGCAAATCCTAGATATTTTTGTACTGTTTTTTCAGCTTTAACAGCTCTAGCACCAATCGATGCACCTAAAATCTTACCGGTAGCTCTTGCTAAAATATAAGCGAATCCTATCAAACCTACTTGATAGAGGATACTAATATCAAGACTTGCACCAGCTAATGTGAAAAATAGAACATAGAAAATAGGCACAAAATCATTGACAGAACTAAAGCTTCTATGGGCGTAGGATCTTAAATTTGCAAGTGTTGCACCCATCATAATATTTGTTAGAAGTGGTGAAAGTTTAAGTGTCATAGCTAGTCCTGCTGCAGCACCAATAAAAAACAATGTTTTGATTTGCAATTCATCTTTTGGTGCATCTTTTCTTGACAGGAAGCTTAAAATGATACCCATAATCAGCCCAAGTAAAAGTGACCCAAAAATATCATATAATGGCACACCAATAAGTTTAATAATTGAAAAATCATCACCAGATACAAGCATCTTTGAAATACTCAAAGCGATTCCAAAAGCTACAATACCAAAGACATCATCTAAAGCAACGACAGGCAATATGGTTTTAGTGACAGGCCCATATGCTCTATATTGACGAATGACCATGATGGTTGCAGCTGGTGCAGTTGCTGCTGACATCGATGCAATGACTAGTGAGAATGCTAGATCTTGTTTAAAGATAAAAAACATCACACTAAAGACAACAAAAATAGCACCAATAACTTCTAATAGAGTAATGATTGTTATCTTTTTTCCCATTTCTCTAAGGTCTTTAAGCATAAATTCACTACCTATACCAAATGCAATAAAAGATAATGTGAGTTCACTAATAATTTCAAAAGATTTTGCTTCCTCTTGTGAAACAAATTCGAAAAGTGATGGTCCCAAAAATAAACCAGCAATTAAATAACCTGAAACATTTGGCAATTTGAGCTTTTTAGCAATTAAGCCAAAGATATAACCAAATCCTAGAATTAAACTTAATTTTAATAATACATGCATTTATAAACCTCCTAGTCATAACAAAAAAAGCGCATAGTCTATGACTTTACGCTTGGGATAACTCCTATGAGGTTAGCTGACGGGTTAGGACATCCAAGTTGCCCTTCAAAACTGATTCACCCCAGATACTTGGGTCCCCCACTCTGTTGATTCGGAGATTGCGACATATCGATTATAGCATATCAAAGATATCTAATCAAGCCACATATCACCCTTATCTAATCGTTTCAGAAAACTCCCTCTTCAAAGAATTAAGTTGGAGATGAATGAAACCAACTTTTTTCTTTAAAACATCTATAATTAACATGCCCTCGTATATCATTAAATGATATAATATAAGTATAATA
>CAZZMZ010000003.1:0-106849 GCA_964655445.1 uncultured Mariniplasma sp.
TCGTTAAGTGGGAAAAGAATCATTTCATAAAGGTGATTTATCACCACTTTGTTCTGATATAATATCTATAAATTATAATTTTGGGGGATAAAAATGAAGAATTTTATAGGCATGCTACTAATGTTGGTTTTTTTGCTTTCTGGATGTCTTCAAAGAGAAGAAGTTAGATATGTAGAATTCAATCATTTAAAATATGAAGAAACCTCATTAAATACATTTTATTATCAAGATGATTACATATATGTTGAATTTATCGATAGCACACTTGAATTTACTTTTTCATTTGTAGAAGCTACAATGGTTTTACAATCTAATGGTGATTTTTATGTTAGATATGATCAAGGAACTACCATGACATGTAACATGTATTCATGTCAAACTTATAACGTAGGTACAGTATTATATGGACCAGCTGATTTTCGATTACTCGCTCAAGGCATTAAAACACAAACACCTTCAACAACCGAAATCGTCTCGCCAGGGATAGTCCTTGTTACAATCATATTTGTGACTATATCTTCTATAACACTTTTTGTTGGGACGTCTTTTGATAGAACAAAGAGCATGATTGAATTCTTTTACAGTATAAGCTGGCGTTTTAAAGGTAATGTTGAGCCTTCAGATCTCAATGTAAAATTAACCATGATCTATTTATGGGGTATGCTCATATTTACCATTTTTTGGATTCTATTTATTTTCATCATCTAAAAAAATACCAAAAGGGATGGCAAATTGCCATCCCTTTTTTATATACATCAGACTCTACTTAGAGGAGGAGTCTATTCGACAACAGGTTCAGTGATTGTAAGTGTTCTATTGAAAATAGCTTCATTACCTAACCAGTCAGTCACTGTGTAAACAAGTGTATAAGTACCTACAACTGATGTATCAATGGTGTATACACCTTCATTAAGTGTTACTAAACCAGCTGTTTCACTTGAAATAACAAGTGTAGGCACTTTAGCAAAGTCACCATATTTAACGCCTGTAAGTGGGTTAAAGACAGCATCTTTTTCAACAGAAGCTTCAGGAGCCCAAATCATAGGTGCAACTTCGTCTTTCATATAACCGATGAGCTCAATATTGACATCATCAAAGTATACTTTGCCAATTGCACTTAATTCTGGCTTATCTACTTCAATTAAGCCTAAGAAGAATCCAATCTTAGCATCTGCAGTACTCATGAATCCATTATGAAGAATAAGTTCATATGTTACCCAATCAGTTGTTAAACCAACTTGATGTAATGTTAAGTTTCTAAAGTTGTCTGATGGATTTTCTACGATGACACGGATATCTCTAGCAACGTCTGCTTTAGCCTTAAATGTAATGACATAGGTTGAATGAGCTTCCATCTTAAAGCTATTTCTTTGGAAGAATTGAATACTGTGAGGTACTGTACCTACATATGTAATGTCGATTTCTAAGTGACCATCAACAAATTGATGAGGATTCCAAGTACCAGTACCAGTTCCAGCCTTTAAGGTCCAACCAAGATTGTTATCTTGATTTGTAATTGCTGTTTGATCTTCAAAGCTGCCATCAATAAACGAAATACGACTTTCTGGCATATTTACTGCTTCAAGTACTGTAATGACTCTTGTATGTGTTAAAACGTTACCAGATGCATCTTCTAGTGTATATGTAAGTGTATAATCACCTGCGACATCAACATTGACTGTACCTGTAACTAAAACATCATCAACAGTTAATGCTTTATCGACATGATCATAAACACGTAAACCTAATAATGGATCAAAGGATTGTCCTTGTAGCCAATTGGTATCTAGAGCGCCCCAAATTTGTGGTTCTGTTAAATCAGGAGATAATTCTAAGATTCTTTCAACTTTCACATCATCAAGATAAATCGTGGTTGGTGTAGAGAATGAATGGATATTACCTGCAAAGAATGAGAATTTACCATTTGTAAATGATGCAGTTGTGTGATGATATTCATACACATATTCAACCCAATCATCTGTTAAGTTAAAGTAAGCTGCGAATCTGACCCCACTTGATTCAAGATTTAATTGAAGAGGTCTTGGGTCATCAGCTTTAGCTTTAAATGTAATACGATACATATGACCTTCAGTGACAGTACGATTTAATGTATAGAATTGTACAGCATGGAATACTGAAACAGTTTCATACATTTCAATACGTGCTACGCCATCTTCAATCACAACATTCCATTGACCAGTACCATGCCATCCCCAACCTGTACCAGCAGCAGCTGGTGCAGCTTGGTCTTCTTCAAAATCACCATTGTATAATACAAATGTTGTTGGAATTGAGCCGTCTGATGGATTAACGATAATATGTCTATTATAGGTTGCTACATTGCCAGAACGATCGGTTAATGTATAAACTAAATCATAATCACCTGGGACATTTTCATCTACTGTACCAGTTACTACGATATCTTGTGGTGTTAGACCTTTATCAACAACATCAAATACAGTAACGCCAGCAAGTGGGTCAAATACGATACCTTCTGGTGTTTGAACATCGTCTATACCGAAAATAATAGGTGCATCTTCATCTACGAGATATCCTACTAACTCTAGTGTAATATTATCTAGATAGAAAGTAGTAGCAGGAGAATTTGGTTCAACTAAACCTGCGAAGAATGCAAATTTACCGTTTGTAAATCCACCAGCAGGAATCGTGATATAAGCTTGATAAGTTGCCCAATCAGTTGTGATATCAACGATTTCAAACCAATTGACTGTTGTACCTGCTTCAAGAGAAAGACGAATTGATCTTGCTTGATCTACTTTTGCATCAAACGTTAATAAGTAAGTTGCTCTTGTATCAATGATTCTATTTTGTTGATAGAATTGAGTGCCATGAGGTACAGTACCAACGTTGGTAATAACTTGTGACATGATACCTTCAGCAATATTGACTGTAAATGTACCAGCACCATGCCATCCCCAACCATCAACTGCAGGTTGTGCATAAGGTGTAGATTGATCTATAGAGAAATCACCATTAATGACAACAAACTTGTTTTCAGGCATATCAACAGCTTCTTTAACATGTACTGTTCTTGTATAAACACCTTCATTTCCCGCAGCATCTTCAATGGTGTAAGTGATTGTGTATGTGCCTACAACATCAGCATCAAGATTAGAATCAACTAAGATATTATCTAAAGTTAATTCTTTATCAACGCTATCAAAGATTGTGACGCCAGCGAGTGGATCAAAATCAATACCTTTTCTAATGATGTAATCTTCAATACCACGAAGCATTGGTGCTTCAGTATCAACGATTTCTGCGATTCTTTCAATCTCGATATTATCTAAATAGATTGTTGTTGGTACAGAATTTGAGCCAACTAAGCCCATGAAGAATGCGAATTTACCATTTGAGTATCCTGGAAGTATATGATCAATATAAATTGTGTAAGTTGCCCATTCAGTGGTTAAGTCAACAATTTGGTCAAATCTTCTAGATGTACCTTCTTCAAGTGCGACTTGAATTGGTCTTGTAATATCGGCACGTGCATCAAATGTGATCTTATAAATTCTACCTTGTTCAATAATTCTATTTTGTTGATAGAATTGAACGCCAAATGTCGTTGTTCCTAATGTGTGAACATCTATCTTAGCAACACCATCTTTAATCATTACATCAAAGGATGCAGCACCATGCCAACCCCAACCAACATCTGCAGGTTGTGGATCTGGTTCTAATTGGTCAACTTCAAAATCAGGATTGTTTAAGACAAAGGTAGAAGGAGCTAAACCGTCAGCAACCGTAATCGTTCTTGTGACTGTCGTTGTATTACCAGATGCATCTGTTAAGCTGTAAGTTAAAACATATTCGCCTGGTGTATTGACATCCACTGTGCCAGTAATGACTAAATCATCAACAGTTAAATCAACATCCATATTATCAGATACTGTAATACCTTGTTTTGGATCAAATGTTTGACCTTGATCTAGCATACGTGCTGTTGCACCACTAATCGTTGGTGCGACATCATCTTCAAGACCTTCTTGTTCTATGAACTTAACATTATCTAAGTAAACTTTTGTTAACGCGTTACCTGATTGATCACCAAGATAGTTTGCATTGGTACCTCCACCAAAAATGAGTTTACCGTTTGTGATTGTTGGTACGTTCACGAAGAATTCAACTTCATATGTTTGCCATTCAGTTGTAAGCATGATTGCTTGATCAAAATAACCAACATATTGAGCATTTTCCAATTTAACAACAATCGCTCTTGGTGTATCAGCTTTAGCTTCAAACACAAATTTAAAGCCTTTGCCTTGTGGGATTGTTAAATTAGGTTGTGAGAATTGTGAACTCCACCATTGGTTACCGTTTGCAGTGATGTCATATTCCAAAACACCATTGACGATAGCAACCGTAGAAGCACCACCTTCACCAGCCCAGTGTGTCCATGTACCATCTAGTGGTTCAGAGAAATCACCATTTGTGATGAATAATTCACTTGTAGGTTGTACTCTAACAACAAGCTGACGATCTTGTGTGGTGACGTTACCTGCAGCATCTGTAATCGTATATGTCAACGTATAAATACCAGCGACATTTACGTCATATGTTCCAGTGATTACAATATTTGCAGTAATCGTACCATCTTTATCATCTATTGCAGAAACCCCTGCTCTTGGGTCAAATGTGTCACCAACATTGATGACAATATCTGATACCCCAAATAGAAGTGGTGCTACTGTATCAACAACTGGTGTTGGTTCTGTAGGTTCCGTTGGTTCCGTTGGAACAGTAGGCTCTGTTGGGACTGTTGGGTCACCTTGTTTACATGCTGCAATACCAAATACAATGAGCATGAGGGTGACTAAATAAAACAGTTTCTTCATATATTTTCCTCCGTTTTTTTATTTTGACGCATATGCGCTCAAAAACTATTTAATGATCTTTCTTAATTTCCACCATCTAAATCCAAAGAATCCTGCAGTACCTAGTACTGATAGAGATCCTATTGAAATTAAAATGATAGCTGCTGTACCTAGTCCAGGTTCTGGTGTTGGTTCAGGTTCTGGCGCTGGTTCACTAATGAGTACTTCAATTAGGTCACTCGTTAAATTAAGTGATGCACCACTTGGTAAAGCAGATTGGAATGTCGTAAATAACGCAGCATAACCTGTCGTTGTATGTCCTGTCATTAAGCCTGTCGTATCTAAAGTAAGTTCTGGTTCGTTTACGATAAATGTATATGTTGGCATGAGAGGATAGGTGTTTTTATTAGGTGATGCAAGTGATGCGGATAATTTAAATGCATCTGATTCACCGATGATGTATTCAAATTGGTATTGAGAAAGATGAATTCTATTAAATGTATTTTCTATGTAACTGATAAAGTCAGTTGTTATACCATTTACGCCATAGTTGTAATAGGTTGCTAGCATTGGAAATTCATTTAATGTCCATGGCCATACCGTGATGCCACGATGCACAAGTTGATTGATGAAATCTTGAGTTAGTGGACCATAATTTGGATTTAAAGTTGCGTTAATTGGAATGATGCTTGAGATCATGTTTAACATCGATAATTCTACACTTTGAGCATTAAGCACTGATGAGTTTAACCAACCGTTTGCCATTTCTGGATATATTTCATTGAACTTACGAATGTTTTGAGCACCAAATGCAATAATGACTGATTGATCATACATATCTTCTTCTTCAATTACAAGTTTTACTTGTTCAACAAGAAGATCATTTGTTGGTTTTAATTCTATGAACACAACAACATCTTGACCCTTCACTGCTTGTAAGAACTCTCTAAGTGTTGGAATTTTTATATCAGTTGAACCATTTAAATGATCTCTTAAATAAAGGTCTTTTAGTTGTGGCAAGAAGGAGTTTGCAATCGTTATAGGTTCAAAATCAGGTGCTGTTCTTGCTGTGGAGTTATCATGCATAACAATGACTTCAAAATCAAGTGTAATATGCACATCAATCTCTAATATATCTGCACCTCTCAAGATGGCTTCATGTGCTGACTCGATAGTATTTTCTGGTGCAATTCCTGCCGTACCACCAGTATAGAGTGCACGGTGAGCAATCATCATTGGTCTTCTCACATGTGTGTTTTCAGGGAATGTTGCATAAATGTCAAACAAACCTTCATAATCAGGCGTTAGAATACCATTTGCGCCAGATAAAATCGCTTTATAATGAGATTGTATGGAACCATTTGTTTCAACCCACACAGTCATAAGACGTTGCTGCATATACTCTACAAGATCACGATTCAAAAGATCAATAGGCAGTAAGGATGCAACAGCAGTTGCACGATTTGTTTCTTTTCTAATTTCGATCAAGTCTTCATAAGTAAGTGATGTTTTGTCTTCTAAATCAAAAGCTAATACACCTCTTAAAACACTATGAGCCTCTCTGGCTGCAAGAATAACTTCTTTATCCTTTGAAATGATAAAAGCATCCAAAATAAGGTTATTTCTAATGAGTTCAGCAGCTTGAACCGCGATTACTTCATCATTAGAATAAATCGCTGGAATTACTTTGCCATCTAAAGTAATAAGTGCTTCAAGTAATGGTGTAATCACTAGACCAGTATCACTTACTACATCTAAATTTTCATTCACTCTCATGATAGCTGTTGCAGGTCTTGGATCTAAGACCATGGAAGATAAATCTGCCATCGAATTAACAAATGATAGTGATGTTGCTGGAGCAACAATACCAGTTTCTGGTTCATAAACATCCACAACCTTAGTGAATGGATATTTTTCTGCAGTCACGTAGCTTTCAGGTAATGTGATTCTAATATTGTCATAAAATACGGTGACACTATCTGCTTGAACACCAATCGCACCACGACTACGTTCAAACATTGCAGTGTATTCAATGAGCTCAGTATCATTAATATACTCTTTTACACTTGTTTCATAAACATCAAGTTTTAATTGATAAGTCTTCGCAGGATCTAATGCTTCAGTATAAGAAGCAGTGATTGGTACATTCCATGCACCAGGTGTTCTTTTAGCAAACTCTACACCATCAGGCAATGAAGCATCCTGACGAATTGCCATTTGATAATAGTTTTCTGTATCATATCTAAACAAAACAGATGTCCAACGTCTAGCATCATTTGCTTGTGTCATGCGCATGTCAGTCTCGATAATATAATTGCTAAACGCGTCTAAATAGCTTGGGAATAAAACGATTGTTTGAGGAGATATTTGTAATCGCTCATTATTGATGGCTGCTGATCCACCAGTAGCACCCAAATTATTAAACATTCTTAATCCTTGTGGTAAAGCACCATTTGGCACACCAGAAAAGTCTGCTTCATAAAGCACATAATCTGTTTCAGAAGAAAGCTTTGTAATAAAGTTTATGGTCATGGATGTTGAGCTATAGGTGAGTGTTACTGGAAATACACCTTTTTCAGAAATGGTTATAGAAGTGGATGTGATTGAAACAGAAGGGTTTGTTGAGGATAAAGTTGCTTCACTCATTTGAATTTCTCCAAAAGACCCTTCGACATCAACCATAGTTAAATCTAGCACCTCATTCACATCAAGTAAGACATAATTTCTTTCTTGTGTTACTTTGAAGTTTTGAGATTGTGCAAGGGATGTACTTGGATTAAAGAATCCAAACATATAGCTTAAGGCTATAAGTAAGGTTAATACTGTGATTTTTTTCTTCATAGATAAACTCCTTTACAGTATGGGAAAACGGTTTCCCTAGTTTGAAAAAAATAACAAGCTATCTTTGATCAAAATAGGAAATCGTTTTCCCATCTTTTACAAAAAATAAGTGTTTTTTTGATTTTTCTCATGAAACACTTGAGCTAGTCTACGCTTGAATGCGTTTACATTTTGATTATATAAGAATAAAACATGATTGTCAATAAAGAAGTTTCTTTTTTATTTCTTTGTTGTATTACGCTCTATAAACGTCATTGGAATCTTATGAATGATTTGCCCATTTTTCTGATTTTCTTCAATCATTTTTAAAAGCTCTTTTGCAGATTTCTCGCCGATTTCCTTCATGTCTTGTCTAATTGTTGATAAGGCAGGCTCAAAATGTTGTGTAAAATCGATATCATCAGTGCCAATAACTTCAATGTCTTTTGGAATCCTCAATCCTTGATGTTCTAGCGCACGAATAACACCATATGCAATAACATCAGAAAAAACAAAAATAATTTCTGGTTTCGTTTCTAATTTAGAAATTACTTTTCCTATTTCATAACCATCTTCAAATGAAAAACCTTTTGTATAATAAATCTTGTTTGCTTCAAAATCCAATCTATTTTTTATTAAATTAGATTTAAAAGCCTCTGAACGATATTGAAAAGATCTTGATGTAAGCGGACCAGAAACAGCGACGATGTGCTTTAAGTTTTTTTGATTGGCATAGTCAACCATAAGTTCCACGCCTTGATGATCATCAGAAATAATAGAGGTTAGCCCTGGCATCACAATGTCTGCAGAGACACATGGATATTCAGATTGAACAACGCCGATAATATTTGGATTATTGATATTACCCATTACAATAAAAACGCCATCCACTTTTTTGTTGCGGCACCAATCAACATAGGTCATTTCATTGTTACCAAGTTTTGTAACGATCATGACAATCTCATATCCGACTTTTTCAACATAAGTTTTAAAAGCTTGTAGGATACGTGAAAAGAATGGATGCTCAAAACCAACGAGTGAAATATCTGAATATATAACGCCAATTGTCCAACTTTTTTTAGAGCTCAAAATACGAGCATTTGACATGGCAACATACCCCTCTTGTTTAACATATGCTAAAACACGTTCACGCGTTTCAGGACTGATGCGTCCTTTGTTATTCACGATTTTTGAAATAGTGCTTGGTGCAAGATTCAGTTCTTTAGCTATATCTACAATGGTTTTCTTCAAAGAATCCACCTCAAAACTATTATATAACACAAAAATCAATTTAAAAAAATGAAGTGTACCTCTTGACAAACAATTTTCTTTAAATATAATAAAAATTGGATTGGCACTCGTATATATGTAGTGCCAGAAGGGAGGATAAAACATGTTGAAACCATTAGAGGATTACGTTGTTCTAACGATGAAAAAAGAAGAGAGAACAACATCAAGCGGCATCATCTTAACAACAGAAGAAAAGGACAAGCCAGCTATCGGAAAAGTTATAGCTATTGGACCTAAAGTAGAAAATCTTAAAGTGGATGATGAAGTGATTTATCAAACCTATTCAGGGACAAAGGTCAAGCTTGATGGCCAAGAGTATTTAATCATTCAAGCCAAAAACATTTTAGCTATTATGAATTAAAGGAGTGAAAGCATATGAGTAAGGATATTCGTTATGGTAAAGATGCAAGAGCATCACTTATCAAAGGGGTTGATTTGCTTGCTGATGCAGTCAAAATCACCCTTGGACCTAAAGGAAGAAATGTTGTACTAGATAAAGGTTATGGCTCACCACTCATTACAAATGATGGCGTAACTATAGCAAAAGAAATTGAATTAAAAGACCCCTACCAAAATATGGGGGCTAAGCTTGTATATGAAGTTGCATCAAAAACAAATGATGTTGCAGGTGATGGTACCACAACAGCTACCATCTTGGCACAATCTATGATTCATAAAGGATTTAAAGCAGTTGAAAATGGTGCCAATCCTGTTTTAGTAAGAGAAGGTATTGAATTAGCATCCAAAGAAGTAGCTAAGAAATTATTAGAAAAATCAAGATCAGTTTCTACTTCTGAGGATATCGAAAATGTTGCAACAATCTCTTCAGGAAGCAGAGAAGTAGGTAAAATCATTTCAGAAGCAATGAAAAAAGTTTCACAAAATGGCGTCATTTCTGTTGATGAATCAAAAGGGTTTGAGACTGAACTAGAAGTTGTTGAAGGCATGCAGTATGATAAGGGATATATTTCACATTATTTAGTTTCAAATCGTGAAACAATGACCATTGATATGGAAAACCCATATGTGCTTGTTACAGATCAAAAAATTAGCACGATTCAAGATATACTGCCTATCTTAGAACAAGTCGTTAAAGCAAATAAACCATTAATGATTATTGCAGATGACATAGAAAATGAAGTCACTTCTACATTAATCGTAAACAAGTTAAGAGGTACGTTTAATGTGGTTGCAACCAAAGCACCTGGCTTTGGTGACCAACAAAAAGAAATGCTTAATGACATTTCAGTTTTAACTGGAGCTACTTTTTATGCAAAAGACTTGAATATGAAGCTATCGGACATGAGTATAGATGATTTAGGTACTGTGTCTAAAGCGGTCATTAAAAAAGACTCTACTACATTAATTGGCGGTCACGGACATAAAGAAGCCCTTGAAAAACGCATACAAGAAATCGAATCTCAAATGAAAACAGCAACTTCAGAATATGATAAAAAACGTTATCAAGAAAGACTAGCTAAGCTTTCTGGTGGTGTTGCAATCATCAAAGTTGGTGCAGCAACTGAGTCTGAACTAAAAGAAAAGAAACTTCGTATCGAAGATGCACTAAACGCAACAAGAGCGGCTGTTACAGAGGGAATTATCGCTGGAGGTGGTTCTGTATTAGTTGAGATCCAGCAAGAATTAAAAGCATCTTTAAAAGATGAATTATTTGATCGCTATAAAGGAATTTTAGCTGTCCTTGATTCTCTATCAGTGCCGCTTGTACAAATTGCTGAAAATGCTGGTTTTGATGGTAATGATATATTAGAAACTCAAAAGAAACAACCAAAAGATGCTGGCTTTGACGCAAAAGAAGGCAAATGGGTAAATTTGATTAAATCAGGTATTATTGATCCAACCAAAGTGACTAGAAATGCGATCTTAAATGCAGCATCGATTTCAGCTCTTATGATTACATCAGAAGCAGCAGTTGTTGACATAAAAGAAAAAGAAGAAACACCAATGCCACCGATGTATTAAGAAGAAATGGTTCGCGCCATTTCTTTTTTTTCTAGTCTTTTCATGTATAATAGAAGTATTGATTGAAGGGGGCTTATCATGCGCAAAATCCAAATGCAAAACCAGACAAATCGTATTAAAAGATATAGATATTTAAAAACAAGTCAAAGACATTATGAAAGACATATCACCTTAAAAGAAGAATCTCTTTATAAGCCACTTCTTACGACATTTTTAATCTTTATTTTAGTGATGATTATTGTATTTCCTACATCTATATTTGATAATATGATTCCTGAAGTGATGGTATTTTTAAGAAGACTTGTAGGATGGCTATCCTTATCTGCAACAGCCACACTTTTAGTGTTACCTGTTTCTGTTTATGATATTGAATTGATTAGGATTTTTTCTAATACAACGCTCTATGATACTTTTTATGTAATGTTTGCAATAGGGTTCGCGGTTTTCGCTGATACTTTGTTTGCTTATGTTGGCTATCGTTTCACAAAACAACTTACACGTCTTTTCTTAAGAAAAGTTAAGAAAAATGATGTTCAAAAATCGAATGAAAAGCTTAGAAAATATGGAAATTATGGCATGTTTTTCTTCGCTTGTACACCGCTTCCTTTTACACTCGCGATTTATACAGCTGGTGCATTAAGACTGCATAAAAAAGGATTTTTAATTGCAGTTGCGGCTGGTAGACTTGTTAAATATAGTGCATTTGCTTTATTTTTAAGATTATTTGGCATTAACCTAGTAGAAATAGGTAGAGATTTGCTAACCGTCATTTTCGGGTAAAACGCTTGTCTAATTTATAAAAAACATAATAAAAGCCATATTTTTCTCATAAGATATATCTGTTCATTACGATTTTCTTAAATCTTATATAAATTACTTGCATTGAGTCTCTACTTTGTTATAATGGTAGAGTCTTTTTAGTTTTTAGGAGTGAATCTGCATGATAATCAAGCAAAAATCAACACTCATTTTATATCTGTTATCGATATTGAGTTATATACTTTTTTATACATTTATCGTTGGTTTTGATCAAGCACATGATAAAGATTATTTAATTTTTATTTCTGCAGTAGTAATTGTCTTTTTTCAATTACTTCTCATACACATGAAATCAAACAACCGATTGCTAAAATCATCCATCATTTTTTTGATGTTTTTTTCTCTTTTTGAATTGTTGAAATTTATCTATCCATTACTTCATAGTTTCATGTATGAGGAACTCATACTAAGAACAATTTACGAATCTCTTATTATGATTCTTATTGGATGTCATGGTATAGGTATTTATTTAGAACTTCTCAATCAAGAAAAACAAAAAACAATTCATATTGGAACTTATGAATCAAATGAAGTTCTTTTTATTGAATTATTAGAAGCAACAAAGAAAGTTAGAATAGAGTATTCGGAAAGTTTTGCTAAAAAGTATCATATAGAACATAAAGTATCTATATACACATTTGATTCATTTAATGATATGATTGCACATCACGAAAATAATCCATGCAAAACGATAGATGATTGTATCAGATTTGGTGAAAACCATAAGTTGAGTGTAAAATTTCCAAACATTCAAGATCAGGTTCACCTACTCATTAAAAGAACCATGAAGCTTCAAAAAAGAGCAATGCTTATTTTGATTGATATTACGAATTTAAGCTTGGCAGAACTCACTTTAGAAAAAAGCCGTAAAACCATTGATCAATTGGAAACAGAAAGTCAAAAAATAATTAAAAACACAGGTGTCTACATCTCTAAAATGAAACCAGATGGAACTATTATATTTGCATCTGATGCATTATCAAGTTTATACACAAAAGAAAAAGAAGGCATCATAGGTCTTAACGCTATCAAATTATCAGAAAAACAAGGGAATACAGATCATAGCTGGTTTACACATACTCTAGAAAAGGGACACTCATTAGGAAATTCAACAGTTTTAACAAAACAAGGGCTAAGACATATTACATGGAAAAATGATTGTCTATATAATGATCAAGGTGAAGTAGAGTATCTTATTACTGTAGGTACTGATGTTACTGATATTACAAATTTAAACCAAAAACTTAAATATCAAAGTACCCATGACACTTTAACAGGACTGCTCAATTATCAAGGATTAATAGAACACATTTCAAATCTAGATAGATCAAAGAAAATTGTAAGTTTCTTTATAGACATCAAAGATTTATCCAATGTCAGAGATTATTATGGAAATGACATTGGGGATATCATCTTAGAAAGGATAGCAAAAGAACTGACATGCTGTGCCTTTGATGGTGATTTAGTATCAAGATACTATGGTGATCAGTTTGTTATTATTTCTCACGATATCAATGAAAAAAAGTTAATTCAAAAAATAAGTCATTTAAATACACACATATTGTCGTTGTATCATGTGAATCAAATACATGTTCAAATTAAAAAAAGCATTGGTTATGCAATATATCCTGATGATGCAGATACGTTTGAGAAGCTTATAACAGAGAGTAGTTTAGCGATGAAAAAAGCTCAAAATAGTAAGCATAATGAAATTATAAGATATGATTCAACAATGACTGATGACCTTAATCAAAATATCTCTATTGCATATCACTTACATCAAGCAATTATTAACCAAAAAATTGATGTGTACTTTCAAAAAGTCATAAACACTCAAAATCATCAAGTCTACTGTATAGAAGCACTTGCAAGATGGAAAGATGAAACCATGGGTTTTATCAGACCTGACTATTTTTTCGAAGTAGCTCAAAACTCAAATCTAATCGATTCATTAGAAGATTATGTTGTTTATGAAGCCATTAAGTCGTTTGCAAATATAAAGAAAAATGAACTATTCAAACATACGAAACTATCACTCAATCTTACACCACATACATTGCTAAAAAACGGATTTGCAAAGACTATCAGCAAGCACATTACTGAACATGATATCTTACCCAAAGAGGTTATTATTGAAGTTTCTGAAAATACTTTTGTGCATAATTTAGAAACGTGTAATCACTTTATTAAGACATATCAAAATGAAGGATTTTTAATTGCTATTGATGACTTTGGAAGCCAATTTTCATCCTTATCTATTTTAGAGAAAATATCTTATGACATCATCAAAATTGATGGGTCATTTATTCAAGCTTTAGATCAAGAGAAGAACATGATTATTATCAAAATGATCAAAAGTTTAGCTGAAGTAGGCAACAAACAGATGATTGCTGAAGCTGTTGAAACGAAAGAAATTTCTGAAAAATTATATGATATGGGATGTGTCTTACAACAAGGATATTATTTCCACAAGCCTGAAAAAATTGTCATACAAGAGAAATAAAGGGTTAGTCTTTATTTCTTTTTTTAACATCTCACTTAGTGATATAATGTTTTTGTAGGTGAAAACATGAATATTAGACTAAACTCAGAAAACTATATTAAAATCATAAAAAAAGATGACAAGAAAAGACCCCTCCTTTTAATATTACCTGGTGGTGGCTACATGATGACATCAGAAAGAGAAGCACTTCCAGTCGTTGAGGTTTTTAAAAGCGAATTATTTCATCAAGCAATCTTTTATTACCGTGAAACTCAGCTTTATTATCCTGAGATTTTAGAAGAAGGACATGCATTTTTAAAGGTATTAAAGGCTTTAGATTTTGTGTCAAAACTATACATTATGGGTTTTTCAGCTGGTGGTCATTATGCGATGATGCTTTCAAAAGCATATCCTCATCTCATAGAAAAGACATTACTTTTATATCCGGTGATTACATCAGACAAACCATATTTACATGAAGGATCATTTGAAAACTTACTAGGAGATCATCCAGACGCTTCTTTACTTGAAAAAGTTTCTTTAGAAAAACACATCGATCAAAAGTTACCCCCTGTATTTATCATGCATACCATCGATGATTTATCTGTCCCAGTTGAAAATAGCTTACGCTTAATAGATGCATTAAAAAAATCACACAATTATGTTGAAGCGCATCTTTATCCAACAGGTAGACATGGTGTTTCGATTGCTACCAAAGATGTTGCATTTATAGATATGGAGCCAAAAGCATTCATTCAATCATTTGGCTATTTAAGTGAGTGGACAAAATTAGCTAAAGACTTTTTAAGGAGGGATATGAAGTGATTCATATATTACTATCAAGAGGTATCTTAGGTTCTGAGCTTGTACATAAATATGCAAAGACATATATTAAATCTGATATGAAGGTTTTAATTGTTGCCTTATCATTTTTTGAGCAACAATTTAAAGATGCATCAGAGTATAACTTGTTTTATGGACCAGGTGGAGAATATTACGAAAAAATGGTAGGATCGTTTATACCTTATGGCATTCCAGAAAAACATATCGATTTTTTAAACTATTATAAAGATGATCAAAATGATGCACTAAAGAAAATCCAAAAAGCAGACATCATATACTTTCCTGGTGGGGCACCTGATTTGATGATGAAGCGGATTAAAGCACTTGGCATTGAAGAAGCATTATTAAAGAAAACATTCTTTATCGGTTCATCCGCAGGGGCAATGATTCAATTTCAAACATATCATATCTCTAAAGATTATGATTATAAGAAGTTTTCTTATGAAGAAGGTCTTAATCTCATAAAAGGTTATGGTATTGAAGTCCATTACAGAAGAAAAAAAGTCCAAAAAAGTGCGATGCGTAAAGTCCATAGAGCTTATAAAATCCCAATTATCACATTACCAGATGATGGCTGTATTATTGATCACGATGGTCAATTAAAGTTAATTGGAACTGCAAAATTATATTATGATGAAAAAGGCGTCATCTCATGAAAACCGCACTCATTTATTATGTATTTTTCAGCGTTATTCTTTTAGTTATGATTTATTTTTTCACACTTATTCAAGTCTCTAGATCAAGAAATTTAGACGTCTTTTTAGCACTACAAGAAGAAGCTGTGTCATCATTTAATTACGATGATTTTATTGCTTATCAAGCAGTTGCATATCAACATGTTTATACTGATGAAACAGATGACTTCTTTATTTCAGCCTACCAAGTGATTGCTAAAGATTCATCAGGGTATCGTCATCAATTTATGTGGATCTTAACTGAAAAAACGTCCATGGCACATGCTAGTACAGATGATGATGAAAATGATTTAACATCGTTAAAGCTTACCAAAAATGGAACAGATCAAGTCTTATTTGATAGTTCAATAGTTGATATTTATCAATCTAAACCGATATCATATGGCCTTGAAAAATATGGTTACTACTACTATATTTTCTTTTTGGAATCATCAGAAACGATAGATATTGAACATAAGGGTTATAATGGCGATATCATATATCAGTCTACAATTACTTATGACTATGAACCTTATACAGAGTCCAGTCAATTTTTACCGGGCATGACAGAGCAAAAAAAAGATGAACTCTTAGATATTAATACTTATTTAGGACCTGAAATGAGAAGAAATATTACAACCTTTTTAATTGTAGATATTTTATGCGGTGGTGCACTATTCATGTTCTTCAAATTTAAGAAGCAATAGCTTCTTTTTTTTTGATGCCATCTTTTGATTGATTTCATGCATCTTTCTATTATAATAAGCATGTAGAGGTGATAACATGAAATTTTATCGAACAAGTTTAAACAAAGAGGAAAGATTATTAGATATACCCGTACCAGTTGCCAAAAAAGGCAAGGATGGCAAAATTACTTTAAATCCTAAAGCACTAAAACAAACGATTATCGGATTTGGTGGTGCTTTTACTGAAAGTGCAGCTTATAATTTATCAAGAATATCCAAAGAAAATAGAGAGAAAGCCATTAAGGCTTATTTTGATCCTAAAGAAGGTATTGGTTATACTATTGGCCGTGTTTCAATTCATGGTTGTGATTTTAGTTTAGGTAGCTATCTTTACATCGATGATTACGATGACACACTAAAATCATTTAATATCTCAAGAGACCAAAAAATTATTGATCTGATTCATGATGCACAAAAATATACCAAAGAAAAAATCCAAATTTTAGGATCTCCATGGACACCTCCTTATTGGATGAAGGATAACAATTCACCCATTAGAGGTGGTAAGTTATTACCAAAGTACTATCAAACATGGGCTGACTATTTCGTAAAATTCATTAAAGCTTATGAAGAAAAAAATGTAAAAATCGAATGGGTTTCAGTACAAAATGAACCTCAAGCTGTTCAAAGATGGGATTCTTGCATCTATGATCACGAAGATGAGAAGAACTTCGTTAAAGTTTTAGGGTCTACACTTGAAAAAGAAGGCTTAAAAGATAAAAAGATTTTAATTTGGGATCATAACAGAGATGTCATGGTTGCACGTGCAAAAGCAATTTATGAAGACAAAGAAGCTTCAAAATATGTATGGGGTACTGCATTTCATTGGTATGATAACGAGCAGTTTGACGAAGTTAGAAAACACAAAGATCTATTTCCTGATAAACACCTCATTTTCTCAGAAGGATGTCAAGAAGGTGGCCCACATTTTGGAGAATACAAAGTTGGCGAACGTTATGGCAGAAACATGATCAATGACCTAAGAAATGGGACTGAAGCATACATTGATTGGAATCTCTATCTTGATGAAACAGGTGGTCCTAATCATGTGAACAACTTATGTTCTGCACCGTTTATGATTAAAATTTTTCATGAAGAACTGATCCAAATGATTTCTTATTACTATATTGGCCATTTTTCTAAGTTTATTAAACCTGGTGCACGTCAAATGGAATCATCTGGTCTAAAAGACTTATTATATTTATCTTGTATCAATCCAGATGGTACCTATGTACTCGTCATTCAAAATGAACATGAAAAGTCTTTTGATATCGAAGTTGAAGGGCTCCATCATGAGGTTTTCATTCATATTGAGCCAAGATCCATTCAAACCATTGTTTTATAAGATTTAGAGCACATGTCATGTGTGCTCTTATTTTTTTAAAATAAAGTTTATGAAAGCCCTTTACAAAATCGGTTTCCTCAATTATAATAAGAAATAAGAAACCGATTTCCGAGGTATGATGGCATGATTAAAAAAGAAACATTTCAAAAAAATAAAGGCTATTACTTTCCGCTGTTTAATCTTAAAGGATTAAGATCAGCAATCACACCTTATTTTGGTGGAGATTTAAAACTTGATCAGCATCATTATGCTTTAGAGCCCACAACCGAAGTAGATTTATATAACAATATATCATCACGCAATGTGATTTTTTCTGTTGATGGTGTTCTCTATTTTTTAAATGGTCAAACAGAAAGACAATTACACGATGATGTAACCTATGAAACAGGATTACTCTATCAAAAGGTTATAAGACATAACAAACACCATAGAATTGAAACAGTTTCCTATATACCACTAGATCAAACAGTAGAATTACATGAGATCGAGTATACAAATATCACAAAAAATGATCAAACCATTATCGTAAAAACAGCTGTACCAATTTATGGTAGAAGTGCTGATAATTTAAGAGACCATCGTCATGTAACGTCGCTTTTAAATCGTATCTACACACATGATTTTGGTGTCTATACACACCCAACACTATCTTTTGATGAACGCGGACACCAACAAAATGATACCTTCTATAGTGTTTTCGCAAAATCAAATCATCTCAAAATCGAAGGATTTATCCCAGTATTAGATGATTTCATTAATGGTGGTTCACTTCATTTCCCGCTTGGTGAAAAATTGATTTCTGCAAATCAAAGAATTGATGGTTATGAAGCCATCGGTGGCATTCAATTTAAGAAAATCACCTTAAAACCAAACCAATCATTTAGCTTCATAGTATCGATTGGTATTCATAAAAACGAAAAAGATATGTTTGAAGGTTTAAGTTATTTAGATGAAAAAGCATTTCATAAAGGACTAGAAGATGTTCAATCATTTTTTGAGTCTTATCTATCAGGATTATCCTTTAAATTTCACGATGAAAAGACCAGTGATCAACTCAAATGGGTGACCTTGCAGCCCATGCTAAGAAGATATTTTGGCAACTCCTATCTGCCCCACCATGATTATGGTCATGGTGGTCGTGGTTGGAGGGATTTATGGCAAGACCTTCTTGCACTCATTATGATGCAAGATGATACTGTGTTTGATCTCTTATATAATAATTTCTTAGGTATTAGAATTGATGGCTCAAATGCAACGATTATCGGTGATGCCATAGGCGAATTTAAAGCCGATAGAAACATGATTACCCGCGTATGGTCAGATCACGGGGCTTGGCCACTTTTAACAACTAAACTTTATATGGATGTAACCGGGGATCTTAACTTTTTACTTAAGAAACAAGCTTATTTTATGGACCAATTCACGCATTACACAAAACAAACAAGACCTAAAACCAATCAAAATAGACAAATTGATGAGCATGGTCAAGTTTATGAAGGTACCATTTTAGAACATTTGTTACTCCAAAATCTTGTCGGACATCACCATATCGGTGCTCATGGATTTGTAAGATTAGAAGATGCTGACTGGAATGATGGTCTTGATATGGCACATGACCTTGGTGAAACAATTGCGTTTACGCATATGTATGCATCAAACTTAAAAGTGCTTGCAAACTTAATCAATGCTTTAGATGTAGAATCCTTAGAATTTTTTGAATCACTGCATAAGCTGTTTGATTTAAAACCAGCGCTTAACATCTTCTTTGACGAAGTTAAAGATTTTAAAGGTAAGAAAAAAGGAATTGCTAAAGAAAAGCTTGTTTTAGCGCTTCAAGACTTATATGAAAAACGGATTAAGCATCTTCATCAAAATGGTTTCAAAGAAGATCGTTATCAAAGTTATTTCGATAATGATGGTAAGGATGTTGACTCATCATCAACGATGAATTTAACAGGTCAGGCCATTGCCTTATTATCAGAAACGCCCACTGTTGAACAAGCTGTCCTTATGGCATCAACGACAAGAAATATGCTTTTTGATGCTTCACTTGGCGGTTATAAATTAAACAGTAATTATCAAAAAGTCTTAACAAACATGGGACGTGCATATGGGTTTGCTTATGGACATAAAGAAAATGGTGCAACCTTCTCTCACATGGCAGTTATGTACGCATATGGTCTATATCAATATGATTTAGTTTCCAATGGTCATGAAGCAATGATGGCGCTCCTTAAAAAAGCTCAAGATCCATCTTCTAAGGTATGGGCAGGTATACCAGAGTATTTCAATGATCGAGGCATTGGTATGTATCCATATTTAACAGGTTCCGCGTCTTGGATGTTACTGCTCATGCGTAATTTGGTCTTTGGTATCAAGTTTGATTTAGGGAAGCTATTTTTTGAACCTAAGCTAAAAAGAGAAGATTTTATCGACGGTATCGCAGTCATAAATACATATTTATTTGATCGACTAACAAAAGTTACTTATCACAATCCAAAAGGATTAGATTATGGCTTTTACAGCATATCAAAAATTATCATGAACGGCAAAACCATCAAACAAGGCATCACATCTATTGATGGTGACATAGAGGTATATTTAGATGAAGTATTATGATATATACGATTTTAACGGCATTGGATATGAGAAACTTTTCCACCACAGAGATTGGCGTGTTGCAGTCTTAAACTATATTGATGAACTAGAAGTTGATGCGCTAAAATACATGGAAGCCCACAATTTAACAGATGAAGTCTTTGTTTTACTTGAAGGAAGTTGTCATCTCTTTTTTGCTGAAGTCATCCATGATGAAATCAAATCTATCTGTGCGCTTAACTTGGAAAAACATAAGGTGTATAAAATTCCAGCAGGTATCTTTCACACGCACACCTTAAGTCATGATGCAAAGCTTCTGATCATCGAAGAAGAAAACACATCTGATCAAAATTCACCAAGAATTTATTTAACAGAACAAGATAAAGAAATGATTAAAGAGGCATATGAACGTGAAAGAAATGTATAAACTTCTTTGGGAAGATACCTTTAATTATCAAGGTTTACCAAACCCTGATTTATGGACCTTGGAAACTGGAGGTCATGGCTTTGGAAACAACGAAGCTCAATATTATACAGATCGTATAGAAAATGCAATGGTCAAAGATGGTGTTTTACACATCATCGCAAGAAAAGAAGACTATTTAAATAGACACTATACATCCGCCAAAGTCACAACGAAACATAAGAATCACATCAAATATGGTTCCATTCGCATTATGGCAAAAATGCCTAAAGGCAATGGCACTTGGCCAGCACTATGGTTTTTAGGTGAAAATATGGATCAAGTCGGTTGGCCAATGTGTGGTGAAATCGATTTATTAGAGCATGTTGGACACAACCCTAACCAAATTCATTTTTCTTTGCATTCCAAAAAGAGAAATTTTGGCATTGGTACACAACTCACACATGTTATCAAAGTGGAACGTGCGACAGAATTATTTCATGAATATCGCATGGATTGGGACGAAAAAAGTATTTCTTTTTATGTCGATGGCACACATCATGTGACATTTACAAAAAACAAGAAAGAAACAGTTGAAACATGGCCATTTGACGCACCATTTTATCTTATTTTAAACGTTGCATTAGGCGGTATTTGGGGTGGTATCATTGATGATACAATCTTCCCTACTGAAATGCACATTAAATATGTCAAAGTATATGAAAGAAGTGATGCAGTTTGACAAAAAAACGCACGATTTACACGATTGCAGAAGAGTTAAAACTTGCACCGGGAACCATTTCTAAAGTTTTAAATGGCACAGGTAATGTATCTGATCACACTAGAGAACGTGTGCTTCATTACATTAAAGAAGTAGGCTATGTGCCAGCCTCATCAGCACGCATGCTGAAATCAAAAAGAACATACACTGTAGGTGTGGTTTTTACTGAAGAATCCGATATTGGATTAGAGCACTCCTTTTTCTCAAGTATTTTGCAGCATTTTAAAACGTATTTAGAAAAAGAAGGTTATGAGTTATCATTCATCGTTAAGAAATTAGGTAAGCATGAATTATCTTATTATGAATGGTGCATGAATAAACGCGTTGATGGTGTCTATATCGTTGTAGGTAACTATAGTGATAAAGGACTATATGAGCTCGTAAATAGCGGTATTCCATGTGTTTCTACAGACATGATTTTGCCAGGGTTACATACTGTAATCAGTGATAATGAGCAGGGAATTAAAATCTCGCTTGATTATATCCAGCATATCACACACAAAAAACATGTCGCAATGGTATCAGGTCCCCTTCAATCTAAAGCGTTTCATGAGCGCTACCTAGCTTTTGAAAAACTCAGTAAGGAGATGGGATTTGTAACAGATGAAAAAGATGTAGTCTTTGCAGAATCATTTGGTTTTACAAGTGGCTATAATGCTATTCATCAACTTATAAAGCAAGCAAAATCAAGACCAGAAGTCATTTTAGTTGCCAGTGATGACATCGCATTAGGTGTTTTAAAGGGGCTTAAAGATCTTGAGATTCAAGTACCAGAAGATGTTCAAGTTATAGGTTTTGATGACATCGCATTTGCGAAACATTTCACACCTTCACTAACAACGGTTGCCCAAGACCGCAAAAAACTTGGTGAAACTGCTGCAAAATTATTAATTACACTCATGGAGAACCCGGATGCTGAAGTGAGTGAAATTGTTAAATTACCTGTTGAATTAATTGCAAGAGATTCAACAAAAAAATCTTGAAATAAAAATATTGAAAACGGTACCATATTATGGTATGATATAAGTATCAAAATAAAGAAACCGATTTCCTAAAAGATGGAGAGCAATTATGTACACACAACAATTTAAAGATTATCAAAAACTCAAACCATTCTCGAGCTTTCTTTCTGGCATTGCTGGCAAAATGGGGATTCCACTATGGTCATTTTATGTCAATAGAGGACAATTAATCTCATCCTTTGGTTTAAGAGATAAAAATGGCATGATGATGGAATTTTTTCCAGCCAATCAAGCGTATCATTTTGTATCAAAGATTGGATTTAGAACATTTATTAAGATAGATGGCAAAGTCCATGAGTTTTTCAAAGAATCTAATAGCAATCAACAGATCTTCATTCGTGCAGATCAAGTTAGAATAGAAGAAATCAACGAAACACTCAATGTTAAATTATCAGTCACATATTTCACATTACCTAATGAAGGTGTTGCTGCACTCGTTAGAAAAGTAGATCTTGAAAGTCTTGATGGCAAAAAAATCAACTTCGAACTTATTGACGGACTTGCTCAAATCCTACCTTCTGGTATCGATTATGGTGGATATAAGGCAATCTCTAATTTGCTTCAAAGTTGGATGGCATCTGAGCATGATGAACATTTCGTCTTTTACAAACTAAGAGCATCTACAGGTGACTCTGCAGAAGTTAGTGAAGTCAAAGATGGTAATTTTTATCAAACTGTAGGATCAAAGAAGCCTTATTATATTTCAGATTACAAGCTAATCTTTAATGAAGATACATCCTTAACAACACCTTATGGTTTCATTGAACACAGTTTCAATGATCTGGTGATGATTCCACAGACACACGTCAATCAAGTACCTTGTGCAATGTCAGCATTCGATTTTAAGAATACGCATAAGGAAACACTGATATCACTTATTGGTTATGCAAGCGATTATGATTACCTAAAGACATTCACTTCAAAGATGACTGTCACTTATTTAGAATTAAAAGCACAAGAAAATGAATCTATACATGAAGCACTTATGAGTGCTGTAGAGACTAAAACAAATGAGCCCATGCTTGATGCATATGTCAAACAATGTTATTTAGACAATGTATTAAGAGGTGGAGCACCCATGTTATTTGAAACAAAGGATGGCACTGTAGGTTATCATCTTTATTCAAGAAAGCATGGTGATTTAGAAAGAGATTATAATTTCTTCTCTATTGAACCAGCATTTTACTCACAAGGTAATGGTAATTTTAGAGATGTGCTTCAAAATAGAAGAAATGATTTACTTTTTGATCCACAATTAAAAGATTTTAATATTTATCAATTTGCGTCACTCATTCAGGCTGATGGGTATAACCCGCTTTCCATTGAAGGTGTTAAATTCACATTTGATGGTGATTTAAAGAAATGTCCCGAAATACTTCATCCACTATTAAAAAATGAGTTTACACCAGGTGAGATAGCAACTAAACTCTATCAAGCAAATCATGAAATTGATGATACATTAAAACAAGTGTTAAAAGATAGTCATGTGGTTATCAAAGCAAATTTTGGTGAAGGTTATTGGGAAGATCATTTCACTTATCACTATGACACCATTGAAAGCTTCCTATCCATTTATCCTGATGAGCTTAAAAGACTCATGTTTCAACCAAAATATCCATTCTTCAAATCACCCGTTAAGGTATTAAAGCGTTCTGAGAAATATGTTTTAACCAATGATGGTAAAGTCAGACAATATGGTGCAATCAAGCATGATCACCATGCAAAAAGTGGTTGGTTAAAAAATAAAGAAGGCATTATTAAAGTCAACTTATTTGGGAAGCTTTTAACACTCGTCTTAAATAAATATGGACACTTAGATCCTTATGGTATTGGATTATCCTACGAAGGCGATAAACCTGGTTGGAATGATGCAATGAATGGTGTGCCTGGATTATTTGGTTCTGGTGTTTCTGAAACCTTTGAGTTAAAGAAGATTGTCGATTTACTCATTAAAGTGATTCATACGTATGATAAAGAAGACGTCTACATGCTTGCATCAACAGACGTTTTGGCTAATCATTACTTAAATGTACCTGAAGAGGATGATTTCAAAGCATTTAGTTATCGTATGGATGGCCTAGAAAAATATCGAGATGCACTTGATCATGAACAAACTGTTGAAACAAATCAATCAGGACATTATCTCAAAGTTTTATTAAAGATTCAAAAAGATTTAGAACACGCAATTCGAAAAGCAAAAGATTTAGGCGAAGTGATGCCAACCTATCTCACCTTTGAAGCAACATCTTATGATGTCATCAAAGATGATAAAGGAGAAAAAGTGATTGGACATTATGGCTTACCACTTGTTAAGGTACGTGCATTTGATATGAAGCCACTCCCTATTTTCTTAGAAGCACCAGCAAGATACCTTAAATCACTCGCATCAAAAGAAGAAGCGAAAATAATCTATCAAGCAGTCAAAAAAACAGGTTTATACGACAAACCACTCAAGTTCTATCAAACATCTGTATCCTTAGATGAACATGGACATGAAATTGGACGTATTAGAGCCTTTACCAAAGGTTGGTTAGAAAGAGAATCAAACTTCTTACATATGACCTATAAATATCTACTAGGTATCTTAAAATCTGGTTTATATGATGAATTTTTTGAAGAAGTTAAAACAAACTTTACATGCTTTATGGATCCCAAGGTTTATGGTAGAAGTCCTGTTGAAAACTCATCGTTCTTAGCTACCTCTACAAACCCAGATCCTAAAAAACATGGTCAAGGCTTTGTATCAAGACTTACTGGTTCCACAGCAGAAGTACTTTCCATGTGGCGCTACATGTTCCTAGGTGAAAAGTTATTTAAAGATGAACAAGGCGAACTCATCTTTGAATTAGCACCTAAGTTACCTGCATCTTGGTTTAAAGATGGCAAAATCTCAGTAAATCTCTTTAAAAATACGGTAGTGACATATCATAATGAAGATCATATCAACACATATGATCAAAACGCAGAGATTTACAAAATGACCTTAGAAAAAAAGAATGAGATCGTAGAGGTCAACGATCACAAAGTTATCGGTAAGTGGACAAGAGACATCCGAGAAGGGTATGTCTATAAAATAAATGTCTATATTAGAGGAGGAAAATAAATGAAAAAACGCATGTTACTCGCAGTACTTGTTGCTTTATTTGGTTTTGTGCTTATTGCATGTAAACCAGCAGAACCTACAGTACCAACAGAGCCAACGGTACCAACGGAGCCAACAGATCCAACAACTCCAACGTTGACTGCGATTACTTTTAGTGGTATTTCATCTACGATTCAAGACATCGAATTCGAAGCTGTCTTTAATGTATTAGATGGTATTACTGCGACAGGAAATGATGGTATTAATTATACAAGTCAAATCACGTATAATTCAATTTCTACCATTTCAGCTGAACATTTACTTGACACAACAAAAACAGGTCCAGTTGCGATCCGTTATACTGTCCAAGTAGGTACAGTTTTAGCGCAAGTGTGGCGTTATTTAAACGTCTTAACACCTGATAGACCGGACGATGCACTGATCGTTAATGGCGATTTTGCGCAAGGTACTGCCTTCTGGGATGATGGTGCAAACGGGTTCTTCGTTGCTGACGGTGCTGAATTGACATTATCAACAGAAGATGGTGCACTTAAAGCAGAAGTTGTGGCTGGTTCTAATCTTTGGACACCAAGATTTGGTCAACAAATGGTACCATTTGAACAAGGTAAGGCATATAAAGTACAATTTGATGCTAAGTCAAGTGTACCTAAGACAATTAACGTTCAAGTAGGTGAACTAATTTCTATGGCACCTTGGTTTGTTGATTTCAAACCTGGTCAAACAGAACATCATGATCTCACAACTGAATGGGCAACTTATGAATTCTCATTTATGATGAATCTAGATAACCCACGTGGTGGTGTCCTATTCGAAATGGGTACACTTCTAGGTCAAACAATTGATGCAACGATTTGGTTTGATAACATTATCGTTACTGAAACTGTAATTGGTGAAGACACAGTTAAACCAACTTTAAGTGGTGTAAGACCTTCAGTTCAACTTATGGTTGATGATGCATTTGATCCACTTGCTGGCGTCAGTGCTATGGATAATATCGATGGTGACTTAACAGATGCTATTGATGTTGAAATCTTCTTAGTAGAAGGTGAAACTGAAACTTCAGTTGAATCTGTTGATACATCAGTTGAAGGTGTATATCGTATCGTCTATACAGTATCTGATGCTGCTGGCAACGTTCAAACTGCAGAATCTATGGTTGAAATCATCTTAATCCTTGTAGAAAACTATCCAGGTTGGAGAGCATTCTTAAACGATTGGGAAGGTACTGCTGGTGAACTTGTTGTAGCTAACGGTGAATTAAACCTAAACCTAACAGCAATTAATGCATATGCTGGTTGGAATATTCAAGTGATTCAAGATGGAACTTCACTTTATGATATGGCTGATAACACAGGTAATATCATGTTTGAAGAAGGCAAGACTTATCGTGTTACTTTTGATGCAAAAGCAACTGTAGCTGGTGAAATTAAGCTTGCAATTGGTCATGCTGGTGGTGGTTGGACTCCATATCACGAAAGTGCTATGACAGCAATTACAACCGAAATGGCTACATATACATTTACTTTCACATTAGATGATGAAGCTGCTGATTATTCAGTTCCTGCACAATTCAAGATTGAATTAGGTGCATTATTTGGTGGTCAAACAGCACCTCAATCATTTACTTTAGACAACGTGAAGATTGAAGTTCAAGAGGGTGAGGATTTCGTTGCTACAGATTTAATTTTTAACGGTACAATGGATGATCAACCTGTATTAAATACTTACGACTTACCAGAATGGCGTGCATTTGCTAACAACTGGGAAGGCGGAGCTGCTATTATCGAAGGTCAAGACGGTGTTTTAGCGTTTATTGCTACAGGCATTAATGCTTATCAAAGCTGGACAATGCAAGTCATTCAAGATGCAACTGCATTAACTGGTGCTCCAGATAACACAGGTCATATGGCTATGGTTGAAGGTAAAACTTACCGTGTAACATTTGATGCAAAAGCGACTATGCCAGGCGATATTAAGTTAGCTATTGGACATGGTGTTGATGGTTGGGTTCCTTATTTTGAAAGTGAAATGACAGCTATTACTTCTGAGTGGGCTACTTATACATTTACGTTCACTTTAGACAATGCAGAAGCTGATTATTCTGTTCCTGCACAATTTAAGATTGAATTAGGTAATTTACTCAATGGTAAAACACCTCCACAAACTTTCTATTTAGACAACGTCTTAATTGAAGTAATGGAAGGTGAAGCTTATATTGATGCTGAGTTAATCGTAAACGGCACAATGGATGGCGTACCTGCAGTAGCTCCAGCTTGGGTTGGATATGGTTTAACTGTTGAATCAACAGTAGAAAATGTGACTATCACTTATGCTGACACTCCAGCACAATGGTGGAACAATAACGCTCAATTACCAATCGATTTTGATGGCACTAAGAATGCAATTAAATTTGTTTTCACAGGTGTTTCTGGTCATACATATCTATTCAAAGTTGAAGGTAATGGTCAAGCTAAAGAAGTACCTCTATTAGCTGATGGTACAGAACAAGAAATCACAATTGAACTTAACATGTTAACTGAAGCACAAAGAGATGGCTTGAACTTAATTATTATATTTGTTCAAACTGAAGGTGCATCAGGTGTTGTTGTTGTTAATCATTTCGAGTATGCAATGGTTGAAGAAGAACCAGCTGCACCAACTTGGACAGGTTATGGTGTAACAGTTGATGATACTGAAACAAATGTAAGTATCACTTATGCCAATACACCAGCTGCTTGGTGGAATAATAATGCACAATTAGCAGTATATAATTTTGATGGCACTAAAACTTCAATTTCTTTCACTTTTACCGGTGTTAATGGACATGAATACATGTTCAAAATTGAAGGCGGTGGCGCAGCAATCGAAGGTTCAATGGTTGCAGATGGCACTGAACAAGTCAAAGTACTTGATTTAAGCGGTTTAACAGAAGCTCAAAGAGATGGCTTAAATCTCATTGTCATTTTCGCTATGACTGAAGGTTCTTCAGGCACTGTTGTTGTAAACGACTGGGTTTATGGTGAGTAATCAACAATCCCATTTGTATTATTGAAAAATTGAATTAAGTGTGTTGGGGTATTTTTACCCCAACTACACTCATCAATAGGAGGAAAATATGAAAAAAATATTATCGATTTTCATGTTAGTGCTCTTTGTATTTGGCTTAGTGGCATGTGGTAATGGAGATACAACACCAACGAACCCAACAAACCCAACAAATCCAACAAACCCAACAAATCCCACGGATCCAGTACAAACAATTGCATTAACATATGCAGACTGGGGTGACCAAGAACTTAATCAATTAATGATTGATGCGTTTATGGAAAAATACCCACACATTAATGTAACATTAAGAACTGATATTTTAGGTGCTGGTGCAGAATTTACTGGTAACTTAGTTACAGCAGCTCAAGCAGGTTTATTACCTGACGTATTTGCTACAGATAATGTACCAACAGTGATTAACGCAGGTTTAACATTAGACGTTGCTGAGTATTGGGATGCAGATCCAGATACTCAATTGGTCTATGACAATGCTGCATTTACAGGTGTTTATAACGGTAAACGTTATGCGGTACCTTCATTCCAATTCTTAAAAGGTATCATGATTAACTTAAGCATCTTTGAAAATGCAAACTTAACAACTGTCGCTGGTAAATATCGTACGGATGTGAATGGCTATCCAACAAAGGATTGGACTTTCTCAGAATTTATTGAAATTGCTAAAGCGATTAAAAATTTCGACCTTCAAAATCCTGAAAATATCATTTTAGGTTTTGATACATGGTATGGTTCACCTGACTTCCAACAAGTTTGGCCAATGATGAATAATGCCAATGTACAATATGATACATGGGATGGCGAACAATTTAACTATACAAGTGCTGACTGGATTGCAGCAATGCAAAAGAAAGTTGAAATTCATCAACTCGTTGATGGTACAACGACTAGACTTCCAGCATCTGTTTTTGATGAAAATGGTGTGCTTACCATTCCTGAATTAGGTGGTTACCATATCCAAACTGGACGCGGCGCTATGGATATTGAAGGTTCATGGCAGTTCTGGGTAATCAATGATGTTGAAGAAAACTTAGGTCAAAAAATTGGTTTCTGGCCATATCCATCAGGATCAGAAGGCTTATTCCCACCAACGATTCTTGACTACCAAGCTGTTTCTGCACAAACTGCTCATCCAGCTGAAGCATATTTACTTGCTAAGTGGATGACATTTGGTCGTGAGGGCTGGGAAGCTCGTTTAGACATTCTTGAAGCACGTAGAGAAGAGGCTATTGCTAATGGTGAAACACCACAATTCTTAGACCGTTTCCCAATTGCTGATTATCCAGGTGTTTGGGATAGAGTTGCTAATCTAGTAGATGGTATCGAAGGTATTGAATATACATTAGACCGTATTTCTCAAGCTAAGCCAGACTTAGACAAATGGTTACCAGGATATAAAGATTTCTGGGCATGGGTTAATGATCCAGAAAACCCATATAACTGGGAAAACTTAGTAACTGCTGGACCAACAGCTGTTGCTGAATATGCAGTACAATGGGAAAATAAGGCAAACGAACTTGTTCAAGCTTTATTAGCATCCATGGGTAACGAATAACAAATCAATCAATGGTAAAATAAGAGGGGAATTTTCCCCTCTTAAAACCATGATAAATGGAGGACATCATGAAACAATTTTTTCTATTCTTTAAAAAGGGTATGAGACCAATCAAACAATTTTTTAGCCAGATGACTGCCAAACGATACATCACACTCTTTCTAAGTGTGTTTTTTATATTATTAGTCACTCTCTCCTTTTTTAAAAAATCTGAAATGAATCAATTTTATGATCCTGCACCTTTTTTGTCTGACTATGAAAATGTCTTGATTTCTGATGCATATAATCAAGCACTTTATACAACTGTGAAGCAATCATATATTGCAAGAAATGTTCAGGATTCTGAAGTTATAAGAACTATTTCACCTTTAAATATGCAAGGGGAATCAGTTGATAGCACACATTCACTCTATGGAGATCAAGCAAGAGATTACGAGGCTTATTCGGGACTATCAGTCAATCCCTTACTTTTAGACCGTCATAAACCGATTACGTTTACAAATCCATCGAATGAGTCTGGTTTATATTATTTTAGTTTTGACTTTCATGAATTAGAAAATAATATTAATCAAGCTCAAATTAGCATAAAAATTAATGGAGAAGCACCTTTTTATGAAAGTCAAACACTTGTTGTACCCTCAAAATGGGTATTAGCTACGACTGAATTTAAGCTCGATCGTTATCAAAATGAAATTCAACCCAATTCACTTAAAGTCTATGAATGGAGAACACATAATGTTTATGATTATCGCGGTATGCATCGTGGTTTATTTGCCTTTGAATTAAATCCAGGCGATGAGATTACGATCGAATACGTAAATGCTCGTCTTTTGATTGGTGCATTTCATTATGTATTAAATAAATCTATTCCAACCTATGAGGATTATCTTCTTAACAATTCTGGTAATCTTATAGATGAAAAAATTACAATCGCAAGCAGACATATGCTACATAGAAATGATCCATCGATAAGACTTAGACCAGAACAAGATCCATCAAATATCTATTACAACACACAATTTTTAAGACTTAATGTGATTTTTGGTGATTCATGGCAAAATTCAGGTCAATCTATTACCTATGAAGTAGAAACTGAACAAGCAGGTTATTACCATTTATCCTTTAAATACCGACAATATCTTATTAAAGATTTACCTGTCTTTAGAAAAATCAAGGTGAATGGAGAAGTTCCATTTGATTACCTAGAAAGTTATGCCTTCCCATATACAACATCCTTCTTAAATCGTACACTTGTTGGATCAGATGGTGAACCTTTAATGATTTACCTAGAATCAGGTAAAAATGAAATCACATTAGAAGCCGTCAATTATGTTTACCGTGAGGTTGTAGAAGTTTTACAATACACCATGAATGAAATCAGAAATCTTGCACTTGATGTAAAAAGATATACCTCTGGTGGCACAGATCGTTATCGCGACTGGGATATTGATACCTATTTTCCATCTGCAGCAAGTGATATTTATTCATGGGCAATTCTATTAGAAGATACCTATGACAAATTATTATCACTATCAGACATTGATGAACCTTCAGAAATTGGTAATATGAAGGTTGCTGCAACGAGACTAAAAAACATCGCATTAGATATAAATAAACTACCAAGCCGTATGGTCCAGTTCTCTGATGGAGATTCCTCAGTCAACCAAATGTTAGGTAATCTAACGCAACGTTTAATGAGATCTAACATGGAGCTTGAACGACTTGTTTTCCATGGCGAACAAGCCCTTCCAAAACCTTATGCAAATATCTTTGTTTCCTTCTTTGAAGGTGCAAAACGACTTGTTTTATCATTTATTAACAATCCATATTCTGCATCTCAAAGAAGAGATGATGAACTCACTGTTTGGGTCAACCATCCAAGACAATATATTGAAATCATGCAAACCATGATTGATCAAAATTATGATAGTGATATTCGAATTACACTTTCTCAGATGCCTGATCAAAATAAACTTATCCTTGCAAATGCAAGTGGGCAAGCACCTGATGTTGCAATCGGGGTGAATCACTGGATTCCTTATGATTTTGCAGTAAGAAGTGCATCTCTTGATTTAAGACAGTTTAGTGGTTATGAAGAAGTTGTCTCTAATTTTACACCAGGAGCGATGATTCCTTATGTATTTGAAGATGGTGTTTTTGGCTTACCTGAAACACAAAACTTCTGGGTCACTTATTATAGAAAAGATATTTTAGATAGTATTGGTGTTACTGAAATCCCACAGACATGGGATGAAATTATTGAGATCTTACCACTATTACAAAGTTACGGCATGAACTATTTTGTGCCTCTTGCACAATTTTCAGGCCTTAAGCCATTTGTTGCTACAATGCCATTTATTTACCAGTTTGGTGGAGATTTATACACAGAAGACGGTATGTCAACCGCCATCAACTCAGAAGAAACATTGCGTGGTATACGCTTAATGAGTGAGTTATTTACGCTTTATAATGTACCTAAGTTTGTCGCAAGTTTCTACAATAATTTTAGATACGGAACCATTCCGATTGGTATTTCAGATTTATCAACATACATCTTATTAGAAACAGCTGCTGTTGAGCTTGATGGACTATGGGGTATGGATCTACACCCAGGTGTTTATGATAGTGAAACGGATGAAATCGTTAGATATTCATCAGTCGGTGCACAAGCATCAATGATTATGTCTACGACAAAATTTCCGCAAGAATCGTGGGACTTTTTAGCATGGTTTATGTCAACAGAAGTTCAAAGTGACTTTGCATTCTTACTTCAAAGCACCTATGGTCAAGCTTATTTCTGGAATACAGCCAATGTTGAAGCATTTAAGACTCTTTCTATGCCGGATGAATATAAAGATATTGTTCTTGAACAATGGGGTTATGGCTTAGAAGCATCTAGAATTCCAGGTGCTTACATGGTAGAAAGAGAAATATCTAACGCATGGACGAAGATTGTCTTTGAAGGTACCAACCCAAGACAGGCTTTAGATGAAGCAGTGCGTATCTCAAATCGAGAGATTATTTACAAGATGGGAGAATTTGGGTACACAAGAAACGGGGTCATTTTAAAACCCTATCGTGTCCCTAGTATTTATAATATCCACGAGTGGTTAACGGAGGTGAATCATGCTTCGTAAAATGAACGGTCCGGCATGGTTTATCGTGCCCTATTGGACGTTATTCTTCGTCTTTGTTGTTGTCCCTGTATTAGCGGCAATCTACTTATCATTTACATATTTTAATGCAATTCAAGCACCTGAATTTATCGGTATTACAAACTACATCGAGTTAATAACGATGGATACAGTGTTTATGCAATTTGTTTTGTCAAACACCTTAAAGTTTGCACTTATTGTAGGACCGGTTGGTTATTTACTATCATTTATACTTGCTTGGATGCTTTCGCAAATTCCAAAAACACCAAGAACTATCTTAGCCATCATTTTATACTCACCATCATTAACGATGGGTGTTGCACTCGCTTCGATGTGGCGTATTATCTTTTCTGATGATGCGCAAGGTTATTTAAACAGTATTTTAATGAACGCAGGTATTATCTTAGAGCCCATTCAGTTTTTACAATCACCTCAATATCTTATGACCATCATGATCGTTGTATCATTATGGAGTAGTATGGGTGTTGGCTTCTTAGCGATGCTTGCTGGTGTGTTAAATATCGATCAAACACTCTATGAAGCAGCATATATGGATGGTATTCGAAATAGAGCTCAAGAAATTTTCTTTATTACAATACCTTCGATGAAACCACAGATGTTATTTGGTGCCGTTATGGCGGTTGTTACGACGTTCCAGGCTGGAGGCATCGGTGTTGCATTATCTGGGTCTAACCCGACACCACAATATGCCGGTCAGCTTATCGTTAATCATATTGAAGATTTCGGATTTATCCGATATATGATGGGCTATGCAGCAGCAGTTTCTGTGGTATTACTCATTTTGGTTTACTTTATCTCTAAAGTGACCTGGCGAATTTTAGGAGAAAGGGAGTGATCATATGGCTAATACATTTCAAGGTTCAAAAATAAACCCAACACGATTTCATCGTAGTCAAGTGCCATTCTTTGCGTTCTTAATTCCTTTTTCGATGTTAATGTTATTACCAATCGTTTTCATCATCAATCACGCCTTTAAGCCTCAATCAGAATTATTCGCATATCCGCCTCGATTCTTTGTGAGAAGACCAACCATTGATAACTTCTTAGAACTATCACGGGTTGTCTCTGCCTCTGGGGTGCCTTTCTCAAGATATGTTGTTAATAGTTTACTTGTGACCATTATTGGTGTAACACTCGCGATTTTTATCACGGGTTTTTCAGCATACGCTTTATCCAAGCTTAAATTTAGAGGTAAGAAGTTCTTATTCGAGTTAAACACACTCGCACTCATGTTCGTGCCAATTGCCGTTCAAATTCCACGTTATTTAATTATTGCACAATCGGGATTAATTGATCGCTATTTAGCACATATTTTACCTGTCATTGTCATGCCGGTTGCAATGTTTTTGATTAAGCAGTTCATCGATCAAACACCGAATGAACTCATTGAATCTGCGAAAATTGATGGTGCTTCTGAAATGGAAATCTTTTTAAAGATTATCATGCCAATTATTGCACCTGCAGTCGCTACTGTTGGTATTCTCGCTTTTCAAGCAATCTGGAATGATGTAACGACTTCAGTCTTATATATTAACGATGAATCTAAGCGAACGCTCGCATTTTACATGATGAGCTTAGTATCCGCACAAGGAAACACTGTTGCAGGGCAAGGGATGGCTGCTGCAGCAAGTTTAATCATGTTTATTCCAAATCTTGTGCTCTTTATTATCTTACAAAGTAAAGTCATGAATACCATGGCTCATTCAGGTATTAAATAATGAAAAAAATAATCATTATCTTCCTATTTGCAGTCTTACTTTTCCTACCATCCCTCAAGGAAGTAAACGCAAACGGACTTCCTTATTCAACCTATACGTATAGTAGTTCACAACGTCGTATTGTACCGACACAAGATGCATATTTACCACTTTCAATGAGTTTTACATTAGGTGGTGAAGCATTAAATAGCCCACGTGATATTACAGTCGATAAGGATGACAATATTTATATTGCTGACTATGGTAATGCAAGAGTCATAAAATATTCTCTTCAAACAGATGACGTTATGATTATTGGTGAAGGCATCCTAAACCAACCAACCGGTGTCCATGTCGGTCTAGATGGTCATTTATATGTTGCAGATTTTGGCAACAAAGCAGGCTATCAATTTTTATACAATCCGAATACTGACACCTATACATTGGGTACGATTTATCAAAAACCTGTTAACACACCATTTTTTAGACCAACAGATGCATTTGAGCCTACAAAGGTTATCACAGATAGAGGTCATAATGTCTATCTCCTTTTAGCTGGTAACATCAATGGTTTAGCAGAATATGAAAACAATGGTAATTTCTTTGGTTTCTTTGGTGGTAATCAAATACCAAATACATGGGATAACGTTTTAAGATCTGTTCTATTTGATGAGCAACAAAGAAGAGACTGGTTCCAAATGATTCCTAAACCTGTTTATAACATCGCTGTTGATAATGATGGACTCATCTTAACAACAACTAAAGATGTAGATGGTTATAAGAAGTTAAACATTGCAAATTTAGTCTTCAATGAATCAGTATGGGGTTTCCCTGATAATGAGGATTTATTTGTGGGTCCATATGATACGGTCTTTTCAATCAACCTTGAAGGCTATATTACAGAATATGGTCCTGATGGTTCAGTGTTATTTATTTTTAGTGGTCAGGATTTATTCAATCAAAAAGGTATGTTTAAAGTGCCTTCAGGTATAGCAGTTGACTCTAGAAATAATATTTACGCCATTGACCAATCGACTTCAGCACTTCAAATCTTCATTCCCACAGAGTTTGCTAATCTTGTGCATTATGCAATCGAACTTTATCAAGATGGTCGATATGCTGAATCTCTCATTCCATGGCAAGAAGTGTTAAAGATGAATGCTTTATTCGACTTAGCAAATCAAGGTATTGGTGATGCATATTTCTCAACAACACAATATGAGTTAGCAATGGATTATTATGAGATTGCTAGAGATCAACAAGGTTATTCAAATGCATTTTGGGAAGTAAGAAATCAAGCATTACTTTCATCAGGTCAAGGTATTATCATTTTCTTACTAGCCTTTGTTACACTCTTTATATTAAATAACATCATTCATTTTATGGATTATGTGTTAAAGCCTGTTAGAAAGCTTAAAGAAAAACTAACAAAATACAAGCTCTACAACGAACTTGTTTTCCCATTTTACATCTTCAAACATCCAGGTGATGGCTATTATGGCATTAAGCGAGAAGCTAAAGGGTCTAATTTATCAGCAACCATTTATTTACTCCTCTTTTTCATCGCTTACATTTACTGGATTTTTGAAACAAGTTTCTTATTTAATAACTACATACCAGCAGAAATTAACATGTTTCAACAAATCGTTACTGTGTTTGTCCCATTCTTCTTATTTGTGGTAGCAAACTATTTAGTATGTAGTATTAGAGATGGTGAAGGTAAATTAAAAGATGTGTATCAAGCAAGTGCTTATACATTACTTCCAATGATTATTGCTTTCCCAATTCTAACGATTGTTTCAAAAGGGTTAACCTATAATGAAGCATTTATTTATGAAACATTAAGCTTCATTGCATTTGCGATTACAGTCATTTATGTCGTTATCATGGTTAAAGAAGTTCATTTCTATGATATGAAGCCAACCATTGGAAACATTCTCATAACGCTTTTTACAGGTATTATGATCTTAGCAGTATTATTTATTGTATATCTACTTTTAAACGAAGTTTATGTACTCATTACAGATATTATAAGGGAGTTGATTGTCCGTGGCTAAATCGTTAAAATATCTCATGATTATTGCTTTAACTATCATGTTAACATTTGGCATTGCCTATGGCAATCAACCAGATGAACCACTTGATGGTACTGATATACCCTCAAATTTTGGGTATATCAATCAGCTATTATTAGAAAGTTCAAGATATACACAAACAGATGATATACCTGGTGAGATTCTCAATGCATATCGTACAATATATACACTATCATGGACAGATGAGCAATTAGACACATTAGGTTTTGAGTTGATGTTTGAAACAGACCAGTTGAAAATATATTTTGAAAAAGATTCATTTTCAATGATGATTGAAAATAAAGAGACAGGTTATTTTTGGTCATCACGACCAGAATTCCAAGGTCGTTCAGGACAAAGAGAAGATAATGTAGCTGCACGTAACCTTAAAAACTCAGGTCTTTGGGTACAAACAGTACGTGTCAATGACTTAGGTACATTAGATGTGCCCGTTCAACAATCAATTTTGCAAATTGCTGAGCAAAGTTATTTAAATGATGCAGCATTTGATCCTGCAAATCCAGATCCACTAAGACCATATGAAGTAGAACCAGGTTCTTATAGAAAAAATCGTGTGGAAGTTACCATTATTGAACAAACTGCAGATTCTTTTACAACACGAATCGAACTTAAGCAAATGCGCATTAATTTTGAAGTAACGATTTCAATTGTTGATGGTAAAGTTGAAGTCTATATCCCAACGGATAAAATTGAGGAGTTTGGTGAGTATAATCCAGAACTAGAACGTAGTTTTGTTACACGACTTTTATCGATTTCAGTTTTCCCATTTATGGGTGCTTCAAGAGAAGATCGTATCCCAGGTTATTTGGTCATTCCAGATGGCATTGGAGCTTTAGTTAGAACAAATAACTTTTACAATCAAACATTCCAAGCAAGATTTTTTGGTAGTGATTTAGGTCAAGCGAACAATATCTTACCTGAATTAAGCTTACCTATTTTTGGAAATATTCACGAGCCTAACGCAAATGGCTATTATGCGAATATCTTAGAAGGAGCCGAACACTCAACATTAATTGCTGAATTATGGGGTAGCGGTACGAGATATCATCGTATATCAAATCGTTTTAATGTAAGAAACGTATACCGTTTCATTATTAATAAAGCAGGTGAAGGTAATAACACCATTGCAAATGAGTTTAACCCTTCGGATTACCGCATTCAATATACATTCTTATCAGATGATGATGCATCTTATGTAGGTATTGCAAAGGATTATCGTGATTTACTCATTGAAAATGATGTGCTTTCTGCAAGAGAAAATAATACATTTGATCAAATTCCAGTACAGTTAAGTTATATCATGTCTGATCATGAGCCAGCATTTATTGGTACATCACGAGTTGAAATGACAAGGGCAACAGATATTATGAATGCATATGATCTGTTTAAGGATGAAGGCTTATCGAATCAACAAATCACTTTAATGGGTTGGAGTAGAGACGGCTTTATAAATCGCGCACCTTACCGTACAAGATTATGGGATAGGGATGTTGATGATTTAATCTCTCATGTTACACAAGATGGTAATGATATATATTTTGAAAACAACTATACTGTAGCATCTCAAGCATCAAGAGGTGTGAACTATAACAGAGATGTTGCACGTTCACTTTCTCGACTAAAGATGGTTTTCCGCTCGCGTTCTTTAACAATGCAGGTGAGTGAAATGTATTATCTTTATCCAGATTCAAGTCTTAGATTTGCAAAAGGTGACAAGTCATTCATCGAAGATATGGGTGCATCAGGATTCCATATTTCAAGTTTGGGTAATACACTTTTTAGTTACTATGACGGAAGAAACTATTACAGAACCGACGCAATAGACTATTATCGTCAAATTGCAGCACTATTCCCACAAGTTTTACTTTCAAGACCTAATCAGTATTTATATGAGTACATGGATGGTTATATGGATTTACCTATTACAAACAGCCAATACGATTATTTTACAGATTTGGTACCACTCATTCCTATTGTTTTAAAGGGTAGTGTTTCTTACTATGCGTCTTACTTAAACTTCAACGCACTAGCTGAAGATAGATTACTCACTATGGTAGACTTTGGTGTCAATCCAAGTTATGTATTAACTGAAGAAGAAACCTATGAAATGAGATATACACCAGCTTCAGTCTTTTATACAACGACACGTTCTAAATATCAAGAAGAAATCGTTTCGACTTATCATTATTTAAATGATGCATTATCACTTGTATTAAATGCATTTATAGAGGATAGAGAAGTTATTAGAACTGGACTCGTAAGAGTTACTTATGATAATGGTGTCATTATTTATGTGAACTATACCTACCAGAATCAAACTGTTGGTGATGAATTGATTCTTGCCAGAGATTACAAGGTGGTGACGTCATGAAAAAAGTCTTTAAGCCTATCAAAACTGTGCTAAATAGCATTAGTTCCTTTTTCAAGATGATTGGTTCTAGCATTCATAAAGGCTTTGCATGGATAAAGAAACATATCATTAAAGGCTATGACCTTTGGTATGATTGGCATATAAGAAAAGTAGAACCTATTTTAGCCAAAATAAGATATGCACTCACCCATAATTTCCTTTATAGAGTTGATGGGCTCACTCACATTTATTTTTCGTTTATCAAGATTAAGGTAACTAGAAAAAGAAGAGAAAGTTTTTATGGCTATATGTTTATATTATTATGGCTTGTTGGCTTTTTAATCTTCACTTTATACCCTATGTTTTATTCGCTTTATTTAAGCTTCCATGAGGCATATTATCGTTTAGAATCTGGGGTTGTAACAACATTTATAGGTTTTAGAAACTATATTAACATTGCAAGAAGCCAATTTTTACTACCACTTTTTGGGTCTTACATTGGAAAAATGTTCGTTTCTGTACCACTTGTTGTCGTATTTTCAATCTTGATTGCAGTGCTAATCAATAATCCAATTAAACTTAAAGGCTTTTGGAGAACCATCTTTTTCTTACCAGTTGTCATTTCAACTGGTCCAGTCATTCAAGAGCTTACCAATCAAAATGCAACATCTTTACCTTCATTACAAAATAGTGAAATTTTAAGCTATATCAGTAGAAATTTAGGTGATTGGATTGCAGATCCACTAGAACTGCTATTAACATCTATGCTGCTTATTTTATGGTATGCTGGGATTCCCATTTTGATATTTTTGGCAGGCTTGCAAAAAATTGATAATTCCATTTATGAGGCTGCATCGATTGACGGGGCTTCTCCATGGGATCGTTTTTGGAAAATTACATTACCATCTATTAGCCCTTTAATCAGTGTTGCAGTCATTTATATTGTCGTTTCCATGTCACTTTTTGTGGAACCAATGGGTATTTTAGATCAAGCACGTATACATATGCTTGTGGGTGCACCAGATGACAATAGATGGAACGGCTATGGCTATGCAGCTGCGATTGCTTGGATTTATTTCTTGCTGATGGTCATTATTATGGCAATCTTCGTGGGTGCAGTAACCCTTAAGAGAAGGGAGAAATAACCATGAAAACTAAAATCGATAAGAAACAACTCAAAATTAAAGCAAGAAAATTATTGTTTGGTATGAATTTCGTAGATGGACTTGTCTATAAAATCGTTATTTATACATTGCTCATCAGCTTTAGTTATATTTATCTATATCCTGTGCTTTTCATGTTCGTGAATAGTTTTATGAGCGTAAACGACTTAATTAATCCAGGGATTAAATGGGTGCCTACCGCACTAGAATATAGCAATTATACCCGTGCTTTTGCGGTACTTAAATTACCTGATTCTATTTTTGAAACAACATCCTATGTTTTAAAAGTCACTGTATCAGTCACGATTTCATCTGCAATCATTGGCTATGGATTTGCTAAATTTAACTTTCCACTAAAAAATGTGATGTTTGCACTCATGCTTGCAACCTTTATATTACCATCACAAGTAACGATGGTCGCAAACATGGTTGTCTTTAGAAATCTTGGTCTTATGAGCACACAAAACGCTATGATTTATCCTGCCATTTTAGGTCAAGGTGTCAATGCGGCGATTTATATTTTAATTTTCTATCAATTTTTCAAAACGATTCCACAAGTCTTAATGGAATCTGCAGAAGTAGATGGCGCATCACAACTTAGAATTTTCTTACGTATTGCCATTCCACTTGCTATCCCATCATTTATTATTGTGTTTTTGTTTAGCTTTGTATGGTACTGGAATGAAACAGTCATTACGTCACTTTATGTGGGTAATACCATTACATTACCACTTAAGCTTGCACAATTTAGAGGTACATACATTGAACTTTTCCCACCGGGAAGCCCAGGTTCTGCCCTCAACGAAGCGATTATTTTAGCTGGTAATATGGTCACCATCTTACCACTCCTATTATTATACTTTGTCGCTCAAAGATATTTCGTTGAAAGTATTGACCGTACGGGTATTACTGGAGAATAGGAGGTGTCATGAAAAAAATACTCAGTTTAGTTTTTCTTCTATTTATACTTTTTGGTTGTGAGAATCCCTCAACTGTGTCAACAGAACCTACTGAACCTACCACACCAACTATAGAACCGCTTGAACCTTATGAATCATGTGAAGTGCCTTATTTAGATCAAGTTTGGGTTTGCACATGGGCTGATGAGTTTAATGGTGATGCAGTTGATGAAAGCAAATGGACATTTCAAGATGGTGGCTATGGTGGTGGCAATCAAGAGGTACAATATTATACAAGAGATAATACTGTCGTTGAAGACGGTAAACTAAAAATAACAGCTAAAGTAGAGTCCATGGGTGGTAAAAATTACACATCATCAAGACTCCATTCCCAATATAAAGCAAATTTTAAGTATCAACGTATTTTAGTATCAGCAAAAATGCCATCAGGTAGAGGTACTTGGCCAGCGATTTGGATGATGCCTACTATGAGCGTCTATGGTGGATGGCCAAGATCTGGTGAAATTGATATTATGGAATATGCTGGTTATCAAAAAGATGTGATACATTCAACCATTCATACGAGAAAGTTTAACCATAATCTAGGCACACAACTTGGATATGAAAGTATATTTGAAGGTGCTGAAACATCCTTTAAGGTTTACGAACTTATTTGGAAACCAGGAGAACTTATAACGTATGTTGATGGCACACAATTAGGGATATTTAGATATGTACCAGGTTTTAATCAAGAAGTACCATATCATTATGCTTTCCCATTCGATCAAGAGTTTTTCATGATTTTAAATTTAGCAATTGGTGGTACATTTGGTGGTGTGGAAGGCATTGATCAAAGTGCGTTTCCTACAACGATGGAAATCGATTATGTGAGAGTTTATACTCAAGATTACAACATATACGATGAGGAAAGACCGACTACGCCTACAAACATTCAAAATACCAGAAACACAACAGCTGGTCCAAGACTACCATATACCATTTTCTGGAATGCATCACAAGATGATATGGGTGTTGAAAGATATAATATTTTTGTCGATGATGTCTTTCATGGATCAGCAAATTTAAACCAGTTCACTTTTAAAGATTTAGTCATTGGTGAAAGTTATAGTGTTCAAATTCAAGCAGTTGATTTTACAGGTAAAACATCCAATTTATCAGATAGTTTTACTTACACACACAACTAGATATAACAAATATATACACATATGTATTAAAACGCATATGTGTATTTTTTTATTTATCTATAATTATGGATTTTTTTATTATTTTCCTTTAAAATTACTTCACTTTCATATATAATAAGGGTGTCGGGTTCGATGATGATTATGCAAGAATATGATCCTTTATGATGATTTTTTTGTACATCATTTCCGACATGGCCCTGATGACTAACCCCCCCCAAGTCATCAGGGCTCATTTAATTTCATATCAAACATTCTTTTATAGAAACGTGGTATAATGTAAATATAAATTCTTAATTAGATGTTAATAGAGGTTTTGGAGGTAAGCATGGATGAATCAGAAAATACTACTTGTCGAAGATAACGTCTTAATCAGTCGTTCCATTGAATCTAAGCTCAAAGAGGAAATGTTTGAGGTTAAACCAGTCTTTAATGGTGAGGACGCAATCAATCAATTTAATCAAATCACCTATGATGCTGTGCTTTTAGACCTCATGTTACCAATTAGAAGTGGTGAAGAAGTTTTAAGACATATACGTTCAAAAAGTGATGTGCCTGTCATTATTATTTCTACCAAAGATACAGATGTCGAAAAAGCAGTTAACCTTGGTTTAGGTGCTGATGACTATTTATCAAAACCTTTTTCCATGTTAGAGCTTGTTGCAAGAGTTAAAGCTGTTTTAAGACGATCTCAAAAATCTCAAGAGAAAGACCAAAAATCAAAACTCGTCGTGGGAGACTTAGAAATTAACTTTTCTAATTATGAAGTTAGAAAACAAGGACAAGTTGTCGATTTAACACTAAAAGAGTTTGAAATCCTAAAATTACTTATTACACACCCTGATCAAACATTTTCTAAACAACAAATGTATCGTAGTGTTTGGGGTGAGGAATATTACTATAATGACAACGTCATTAATGTCCATATTAGACGCTTAAGAGAAAAAATAGAAGATGATCCATCCAATCCTAAAGTTGTTATGACGATGTGGGGATTTGGGTATAAATTAGGTGATGTAGAAATCAACGCATAAAGCGCTTTATAACAAAGTGCTTTTTTTCTTAATATAAACTTAATATTTAAGTAATTTTTTCGATATGTTATTTTGTTATAATGACGATGTATGGGAGGGTGCTTATGAAATCATATCATCTTGCTTGGGCTTTTTTCTTGACGTATGATCACAGAAAACAAAGGCTCGAACTTAAATTTTCAGAGACTTTTCAAGAAAAACATCACATGAACCAAGCTTCGCTTATTTTTGAACACGAGACTTTAAAAGAATGTATTCATAAATATGACTATCGAAAACTCGCCTACTTTAGTGAAGGGCATTCAAAAACATTTGACACGCAATTAAGATTCAAATTAAAGAAAGATAAAACCTATTTAAAAACACAAGCTATATGTCAAGCAGTGCCTAATGGGTTTGAATGTGTTTTGATTGAAGAAAAAGTATTGTTTGAAACTTCAAGATCATTATCAAAATCGCACAAAGAAGATATCGAACTTGAGTTTTTAGCGCATCATGATGTCAAAAACATGACTGAGCATGGCTCATTATTAAAGATGAAACATCAACTGAATACATTTTTTGAAAGACAGACGATTTAAGAAATTCTTAATAAACCCATCATAAATATGTAATATTTGATGATTATAATAGAAGTATCTTAAGTTTAGGAGGTCCCATCATGAAATATGTGATCATTGCACTTACATTGTTATTGACATCTATGGTTTTCGTCTTAGAAGTATCTAAAGCACATGCGACACATATTGAAGTCTATACGATTCAATTTGAAGATCATGAAGGGGATACACTTGAAAAACTCTATTATGCTGCTGGTGCTGATTTAAAAGATGTAGAATTACCAGAAGCACCTTATCGTGAAGGTTATCAATTTGTTGGTTGGAGTGAAGTGTTGCCAGAAACTATGCCAAATGCTCACTTAATCTATGAACCAATATACGTACAAGTTCAAGTTCTTAGAATGACATTTTAAAGATAAAAGCATCCCACAGGATGCTTTTTTTATATTATTTTGTTAAGTTCCAAAGCTATGAGTGATGCGAATAATTTAGCACCATAAGGTGACAAATGTGTATCGTCATTTAAGCCATTAGGAAAATTGACATGCTCATTTTCTTTTAAATGTAGATAAACTTTTTTAGAATTTGTTTCACCAAGTTTATTTATGATGTCTTGTGTCATTTGATAGGCATCAATAAAGGCCACATTTAGCCTTTTTGAGACCTCTTTCATATATAAGGGGTAATGAGCAACAGCATCCTTATCAAGAACGCCTGACTTAAATTTCCGACGTGTTATCGAGGATATTAATACAGGTGTCGCACCATGTTTTCTTGCAACAATGATCATGCACTCTAGGTTATCTTGATACATGGTTTTTGTTGTGTATCTTGATGGATCTTCTATTTTTTCATCATTATGTCCAAATTGAATGATGAGATAATCATCTGTTTTTATCTCCATATCAATTTTATTCATACATCCTAAATCAATAAATGACTTTGTAGATCTTCCGTTTTCAGCATAATTTTTCACTTTAAAATGAGGTGAAATATAATCTTCTAAATATTCACCCCATCCACTTTCAGGTCTTTTATTTTCAGCTTTTTTGGCTGCTGTTGAATCACCGGCAATAAATAGTGTTGGCATAGTCTCACATCCTTACAGAAGTCATTTTAACATAAGTTAAAGCGTGATATAATAAGAAGGGTGAATATCATGCATATATTAAGTTTTAATTTAAGAGTCAATGTCAGTGTTGATGGCAAACATGCTTGGCCATACCGAAGGGATGCTGCAATCGATTTTATGAAAGAAAAGGAATTTGATGTCATAGGCTTGCAAGAAGTGACGCCTGATATGTATCAAGATCTTTTATGTGCATTACCTCATTATCATTTTATATATCAACCAAGGGATACATATGGTGAGGCTGCACCACTACTTGTCAAAAAAGACAGTTTTGAGATCATAGAAGAAAATACATTTTGGTTAACAGATACACCTTTTGTTCAGTCCAAACTAGCTGGTAGTGCATTTCATAGAACGGCTTCCTATGCTGTGTTAAAATCGAAAAACGGTCATATGTTTGCATGCTTTAACACACACCTAGATTATTTAGATGGCCATACTATTTATCATCAAACAGCATATTTATATGAAATGATGAATAATTTAGCAGAAAAATATCAGGCTTCCTTAATTTTAACTGGCGATATGAACCAACATCCCTTAGATCAAGCAATTAAGTTTTTATCTCATTATCTGGAGTCATCTTACCAAGATATAACTGATTATGGTTTAACATACCATGGTTTTTCAAGTAAAGAAGATGGTTTACCAATTGATTACATTTTTTATTCTAAGGATTTATTAAAAACAGCGTTTAAGATACATCATCATACATCTGATACGTATCTATCAGACCATTACCCAATCTCTATAAAATTAAAAAAATAAGCCACTCATCTGAGTGGCAATTTCTTTTTAAGTGGTACCCCGTGTAGGGCTCGAACCTACGACCCACTGATTAAGAGTCAGTTGCTCTACCAACTGAGCTAACGAGGCATCTTTTTTGTCATGCATTGATAATTATAGCATATCATTCATAAATTGCAAGCCCAGAACCCCATTTTTTCCTTTTTTAAATGAAGAAATCAAGGGTTAAAGGTATCTTAAGTTATATCATAAATGATATAATGGTAAAGAGTAAAAGAGGCATACCTATGAGATATACATACACATTAGCTTTTCTAAAATACCAAGACCAAATCCTTCTTGTTAATCGGAAGAAAAAACCCTGGATGGGAATATGGAATGGACTTGGAGGAAAAATTAAAGAGGATGAACATCCTAATAATGCGCTTTTAAGAGAGCTTAAAGAAGAGATGGGTTATCAATTTAGAGAGGATCAACTCTTTTTTAAAGGTACGTTAACCTGGAATACGTTTGATGCCAGTGGACAAGGGTTATATCTTTATGTCATAAATTTAGAGCACCCATTAAACATTAAAACACCTTTAAACACAGATGAAGGCATTTTAGATTGGAAATCAATATCTTGGATTATGGATCATGATAATGTCGGTATTGCTCATAATATACCTTACTTCTTACCATCGATATTAGAGGAAAAAGATTGTTTCCATTTTCATTGCATATTTGAAAACAAACGTTTAATTTCAGTATCTAAGGAGGTTATTTCATGCCGCTTATCATTATAACGCTGTCACTTATTTTCATCTCTATCATTATATTTACATGGATTCAGCTTGATTTAACAAAAAAAGCGAAACTTCTAAAACATGAAACCTTAGAAAAACTAAGCACATATGGCAAAGTTTATAAAGAAGGTTTACATACACTTTTTGATTATAAAGATGAAACGTTTGAACTTTTATTTTATCGAGTAAGACAAAATAGTGAACTCACAATAAATAGCAGAACAATTTGGGAAATAAGAGATGCAGGTTCATCAAGTCTTGTGGATCAATCAGCATTTTTATCAAGCCCATATAAAAAAATCATTATCATATATCCTTCAACATTAGTCATCAAAAGGTATATCAATGAAAATGAAATGGAATTTGTTAAAATCAATAAATCTTTTTATGATATGTATGTTTTAAGAGCATTTGAACTTGATCAGTTTCTTTCGAGTGAATTATCATGAAAAACATATATGCTTTTTTCATTTTTATTTTACTAAGTTTATTTTTAGTTGCGTGTACTTCTGATAGATACAATGATGATGGTATCATTTTTACTGATGATACACCATTTGAAATCGCTTTAAATGAACCGAATTTAAAGATATTACAACTGACAGACTTACATCTTATTTATGGTAATGACAACCATGATAGAAAAACATATAGTCTCATGGAAAAACTCATATTGTCTGATCATTACGATTTTATCGTTTTAACAGGTGATCAAACCATGAGCCCAAAGGCTCCAAGACTTTATAAAACATTGATTTCTTTCATGGAATCTTTTGAAATTCCTTGGACTTTTATGTTTGGCAATCATGATACAGATTATCATACATATCAAGACATTTTAAAAGTGATAGAAGACACAACGTACTTATATTTTAAAACAGGACCAAGATTTGAAATGGTCTCTGTTGGTAACTTTAAAATCACATTCACTTATGAAGATGAAGCATTTTATCATCTATATGTGATGGATTCAAAGAGTTACCAATTGGTAGATGGTAAAAAAGATTATGGTTGGATTGATGAAGAGCAGTTTGCTTGGTATAAACAACAAATCACACTTGACTCAAAGCCACATTCACTATTCATGCATATACCTATTGAAACTTTTGAGTTGTATGATTCTTATGCATATGAAGGTGTTTTTAGAGAAAAAAAGGTTTATAAACAAGGTATGAATATCTTTAATATTGATGAAATCACACCTCTTTCGAAATTACAGGGACTCTTTGTAGGACATGACCACTTAAACGATATATCTTTTAACTATAACGGTGTTATTTTAGCTTATGGAAGATCTACTGGATACAATGGTTATGGTGACCTAGAAAAAGGTGGTAGACATATTGAAATCTCAAACAATCATGTATTAACGACCTATGTAAAAACCCATACTGAGGTGATATCATGACATTTAAAAACAGAATCTTTATCTTTTTATTGAGTTTTATGGTTGGACTCCTTGGTCTTCATTTTTTAGGAACCTTCTTGTTATATCTTGTGTCAGTTTTTACAGGTATATATGTTATCTTTGGCACTAAAGGAGGTAAGAAAGATGTTTGAACTCATGATTGCTTTGTTCTTTTATGCGTTTTATGTTGCACTTTTCCTATGGCTATCGCTTTTTATCTTACGAATCTACTTCGTCATTAAAGAAAGATATAATCTTAAGGAAAAGCTGATTATTCTAATTGTACCTTTATCTATAGGATATTATCAAATTGTTTCAAAAAACAAACAAAGTCCTTTTTATAACTTTATCGTGATATTAACATGTATAAGTTGCTTGCTTGCATCTATCCTACCTATTTATATGCATTTGAGGTTAAATATCATATGAAACATCATGTCATCAAAAAACAAAATAATTCAGAAATGTGCTTCGTGTGTGGTATCTCAAATGATGCTGGTCTTCATACTAAGTTTTATGAACTTGATAGTAAGAGACTCATCGGTGTTTTTCAAGGGTTTGATCAGCATCAAAGCTACCCGAATCGCATGCATGGAGGTATCATTACAGCACTGCTTGATGAAACGATTGGTAGAGCTATTCAAATAGAAGAACCGAATCTTTTTGGTGTGACAGTTGATTTAAACATTAGATTTTTAAAGCCTGTCCCACTAGATGAGACACTTTATGCAGTTGGATATATTACTTCAAATAAACGCATCTTGTTTGAAGGAGAAGGCTATTTGACTAATGATAAACAAGAAGTGCTTGCCACATGCAAAGGTAAGTATATGAAACAAGATGTGCATAAAATCGTGCATAGCGATGATTTTTTAGAGGAGAAATGGATATATGTGGATGACGATGAAAGCCCAATATCCTTTGAATTACCCATATGAGTATTTTAGACGTAGAAAACATATCATTTAGTTATACAGGCGATGTGCTTTATCAAAAAGCATCCATGCGCCTTTTTGAAGGTGAACATGCCGTTTTGATTGGTCCAAATGGATCAGGAAAATCGACTTTTTTGAAGTTGTTAGATAAAATGATGCGTCCTGATGAGGGAAGTATCATTTGGATGCCAAACAAAAAAATTGGATATTTAGACCAATACGCAAAAATCAACCCTGAATTAAAGGTAAGAACATATTTATATGATGTGTTTGAACACTTATTTGACCAAGAAAGAGAAATGGAAAAGCTTTATCACTCTTTAGCTGAGTTACCTTCAGATAAACAAGAAAAAGTGTTAAATTGGGCAGCACGTATCCAAGATGAGCTTTTGGAATCAGACTTTTATGCTATTAAATCTAAAGTGGGTAATATCATTCATGGATTAGGGCTTGAGATGGATATATTAGATGAACCAATTAAACATTTATCTGGTGGTATGCGTGCAAAAATCATTTTAGGTAAATTATTGTTAGGAGATAGTGATGTCTTACTTTTAGACGAGCCTACCAATTTTTTAGATGTAAGACATATTGAATGGCTCACCAAATTTCTAATAAACTATCCTAAAACATTCATTGTAGTGTCACATGATGAACTATTCTTAAGTGATATTGCAACGACTGTTTTCGCGATTGAAAACAGACAAATTACACGGTATAAAGGTACATATGAATATTACTTAAAAGAACGATCACTGCGTATTGAACAGCAAGAAAAAGCCTATGAGGCTCAACAAAAGTTTATTCAAAAAACAGAAAGCTTCATTCAAAAAAATATTACCCGAGCATCAACGACAAAACGTGCTCAATCTAGACGTAAAATGTTAGAAAAAATAGAGCGTGTAAGAGCACCAAGAAAAGATAAAACCTATCATTTTCATTTTCCTTTATCACATAGCACAGGTAAAGATGTACTTAAAATCAATGATTTGGAGATTGGATATAGCGAACCTTTATTAGAACCTTTAAACTTCACCATTCTTAAGGAAGATAAGGTGGCAATCACAGGTAAAAACGGCATAGGTAAGTCCACATTTATTAAAACAATTATGTCAATCATACCTAGTCTCGGTGGATCCTTTCTTTGGATTGATACAGCAAAAATCGCTTATTTTGAACAAGATGACCATTTTGAAAAAGGACTCACACCTTTCCAAATTGTGCATCATAGGTATCAGCATTTTACAAAAAAAGAAGTGATGTCACTTTTAGGCAATCATGGCATTGACTATGAGATGGCAACACGCGATATTGATACGCTTTCTGGTGGTGAAAAAACCAAGGTAAGACTTGCGCTTCTTAGACACCAAAAAGGGAATGTACTCATCCTAGATGAACCTACAAATCATTTAGATGTTGCAGCGAAAGAAGCACTAAAAGATGCACTAATACAGTATGAAGGAACACTTATTTTAGTGTCACATGAAAAAGAATTTTATCAAGATATATGTGACTATGAAATCACACTATATGAGCAATAAAAAATGGCGAAATTATTCGCCATTTTTTATTGCTTTTCTAGAGTCATCAAAGTTATCAATTTCTTGGACTAAAACATCATAAACTTCGGATTCTTTGATTTTCTTAATAACCTTACCATGTCTAAATAATAGAGCTTCTCCCTTACCACCAGCGATGCCGATATCAGCATGTGAAGCTTCACCTGGACCATTGACTGCACAGCCCATAATTGCAACATTGATTGTCTTATTCACTTTGAGTAAATAAGCTTCAATACGTTTTGCAATATCAATCATATCATATTGAATACGACCACACGTTGGACAGGAAATTAAGTTAGGCACTTTATCTTTTAAACCTAGGTTTTTTAAGATCTCTTTAGCTGCTTGAATCTCAAGTCTAGGATTATCAGTTAATGATACTCTAATCGTGTTACCGATACCTTCAGCTAGTAAAATCCCAATACCCATTGCACTCTTAATCGCTCCACTAAAAGCAGTACCAGCTTCAGTAACGCCTAAATGAAGTGGATAAGGAAATGTTTTCGCAGCAAGTCTATAAGCCTCAATCATAAGATTCATATCGGTTGCCTTTAAGGATAAAACGATGTCGTGAAAATCCATTGATTCTAAGATTTCCACATGATGTCTTGCTGTTTCAACCATGTTTTCTGGTGTTGGTGCCATGCGATTCGGTAATGAACCACTGTTGACACCAATTCTAATTGGAATACTTTTTTTCTTGCACGCTTCAACGACTTCCATAACGTGTTCACGTTTTGGAATGTTACCAGGATTCAATCTAATCTTATCTACACCTTGATTAATGGCCTCAAGGGCTAAACGATAATCAAAATGAATATCTGCAACAAGTGGTATAGAAATCTGTTTTTTAATCTCCCCTAAAGATTTTGCATCCACCATATCTAAAACAGCAACTCTGACAATATCACACCCAGCCTCAGTGAGCTCATGGATTTGCTTAACGGTTGCTTCAACATCTTTTGTATATGTATTGGTCATACTTTGAATAAAGACCCGATCATTACCGCCTAATTGGTATGGTCCGACCTTGACAGGTCTTGTTTGTTCTCTTGTAATCATATCATCACCCAATACGATTATATGACAAAATAGGTCAAAAAGATAGGTGAAACGCTTATCACTTCGAGCATTATCTTTAGTTTCAAAAAATAAAGTCATAAAATGATTGAATTAATACGATCGTTTTGATATAATGTTAGCGTATGTTTGGAGGGATATCATGAGAGATCTAGTCAAATTGGTTTGTACAGAATGTGGCGAAGAAAATTATCATACTGATAAAAATAAGAAAGCACATCCAGAACGTATGGAAGTTAAAAAATACTGTCCACGTGAAAGAAAGTATACAATCCATAGAGAAAAGAAATAAGCTATTCGAAGAATAGTTTTTTTTCTATTATAAAATATGAGACAATTTAAAGAAAAAGACGGCTTTGCCCATAGCTATTTACTCTGTAGATTTGATGCCTGCGTGATTATAGATCCCTCACATAGTTACGAAGATATTCTCCATGCCCTAGATGGCAGATCATTAGTTGGTGTCTTATTAACACATGCACATAGTGATCATATCGACTTAATTCATATGTTTGATGCCCCCATTTATATGCACCAAGAAGATGCACATCTTTTATTTGAAGACAAATATAATGGATATCATCCTAAAACACATCCTTATAAAAGAAAAGACTTAAATTTCGTTTTTGTCAAAGATCAAGATCATATAAGCTTTGCAGATCAATTGATAGAAGTGATTCATACACCAGGACATACAAAAGGAAGTATTTCATTTCTTTATGACAAAAAAGTATTTACTGGTGATACACTCTTTAAGTTATCTGTAGGAAGACACGATTTATATTCAGGAAATCTACCAGAACTAAGAAGAAGTATCTTAAAACTTTGTGCACTACCAGGAGATACGAAGATTTATCCAGGGCATGATGAAGTATCAACTATTCGCTTTGAAACCAAAAACAACCCATTTTATGTCAAATGGTCAAAACAAATTAAAAATGTGTGAGACGTGGACACTTTGTGTCCATGTTATTTTTTTAAAAAGTAGCACATAATCCTTGACAGTGCCAAATATTTATAATACAATAAAGTTGGCACAAAACCAGAATGAGTGCTAAACGAGGTGACGTGATGATTACAAGCCGACAAAAACTGATTTTAAAGGCCATTATTGAAGCATACGTAAGAGATGCTCAACCTGTAGGATCGAAAGCTTTAACACAAATGCCCTACCTTAATTTTTCGAGTGCAACCTTAAGATATGATATGGCACAACTTGAAGAACTTGGATATCTTGAGAAAACACATACATCTTCAGGTCGTGTTCCATCAGAAAAGGGATATAGATATTATGTAGAGCATTTAGTGACCAGAGATTCAGAAGTGGCAAGTCAATTTCCACTGATCGATGAACTATTTACGCGAAACAAACTTGCAAAAGACCAAGCTATTGAAGAAGCGATTCATCTTTTATCTGAACTCACAAATTACACAGCTATGGCTGTTGGTCCATCATCTCATTTAGATACGATTAAGAAGATTGATTTCATTCCGATTGGTGAAAAAGATGCTGTTGTCCTGATTGTGACAGATAAAGGTCACGTACAACATCAAAATATTTCGATTCCTGAAGAAATGAATATCAACGAATTAAAAGAAGTAATTAAAACGTTAGATGAATTGCTCAGAAATAGATATATTGATGAGGCAAGCAACATCTTAGAAGCAGCATTCGCACAAGCTGAAATCAAGCAGTTCATAGATTATCAAACTCAACTTATGAATTCATTTATTCATGCATTTGCTAAGTTTGCTGAAGATAATTTCTATCTATCTGGCGTTACGAATGTCTTTGATCAGCCGGAATTCACCAATGTAAGACATATTAAAAATTTCGTTGATATGCTAGATCGCAGAGATCTCATTAAGCTCATTGGTGATAGAGAAGGCTTAAGCATTAAATTTGGTAGTGATTTACAACTCATACCTATGGAAAATTGTACAGTCATATCAGTGCCGTATCGCGTTAGCGAACACGAACATGGAACAATCGCCGTTTTAGGTCCAACACGTATGGATTATAGCAAAGTCATTCCTTTAGTGGAATATATCGCAAGCAATCTCGGCAAACTCTATAAAAAATAAAGGATGATAACATGGAAAAAGAATTAGAGAAAGATTTAGAAAAAGAAATGGATGTTGAAAAGGAACAAGACGTTTCTAAAAAAGAAAAGAAAAGCAAACATAAAGAGCAGATAGAAAAGCTTGAAGAAGAAATAAAAGTTTTAAGAGATAAAGTTTTAAGAAATGCAGCAGAACTGGAAAATTTCAAAAAAAGAACTAATCAAGAACGTATTCAAGACAGAAAGTATGCATCTAAAAATCTGATATCTGACATCTTAAATCCACTTGATCAACTAAATAAAGTTGTAAACATGCAAACAGATTCAGATTTACTTAAAAACTTTTTAATTGGTTTTAAAATGATTAATGATCAACTCTATAATGTTTTAATACAAGATGGTTTAAAAGAAATCAATGCATTGAATCAACCATTTGATCCAAATTATCATTACGCAATTGAAAAAGTAAGCGATAAAGAAAAACCAAATGGTATCAATATAGAAGTGATTCAAAAAGGTTATACATATAAAGATCAACTATTAAGACCTGCCATGGTCAAAATAAACGAATGGAGTGAAGAAAATGGCAAAGACGAATAAAATCATTGGTATTGACTTAGGAACAACCAATTCATGCGTATCCGTTATGGAAGGCGGCGAAGCAAAAGTCATCGCAAATGCTGAAGGTGGTAGAACTACCCCATCAGTCGTTGCATTTAAAGGTGAAGAAATTTTAGTAGGTGAAGTCGCTAAAAGACAAGCGATTACAAACCCACATACAGTAAGCTCAATTAAAAGACACATGGGTGATATGAATTATCGTGTGGATATGCAAGGTAAAAAATATACACCACAAGAAATTTCAGCGATGATTCTTCAAAATTTGAAGAAAACAGCTGAAGCGTATTTAGGTGCAACTGTGACCCAAGCTGTTATTACTGTACCAGCTTATTTTAATGATGCTCAAAGACAAGCGACTAAAGATGCAGGTAAAATTGCTGGTTTAGAAGTTAAACGTATCATTAATGAGCCTACTGCAGCTGCACTTGCTTATGGTATTGATAAAACAGATAAAGAACAAACTGTCTTAGTCTTCGACTTAGGCGGTGGTACATTTGACGTATCCATTTTAAGATTAGCAGACGGTACCTTTGAAGTTATTTCTACATCAGGTGATAATAAACTTGGTGGTGATGACTTTGATGATGAAGTGATTAAATATTTAGTTTCAGAATTCAAAAAAGAAAATGGCGTGGACTTATCACAAGATAAAATGGCTTTACAACGTCTAAAAGACTCTGCTGAAAAAGCAAAGAAAGAATTATCTGGTGTCACAAATTCACAAATTTCATTACCATTTATTAGCATGGGTGCTGCAGGTCCATTACATATGGAAATCAATTTAACAAGAGCAAAATTCAATGAATTAACTGCGCATCTTGTAGAACGCTGCGTTGGACCTGTAAGACGTGCCTTATCAGATGCTAAAATGACTCAAAAAGATATTGATCAAGTTTTATTAGTTGGTGGTTCAACACGTATACCAGCAGTACAAGACATGGTGAAACGTGAACTAAACAAAGAGCCTAACAAGAGTGTAAACCCAGATGAAGTTGTCGCAATGGGTGCTGCGATTCAAGGTGGTGTCTTAGCAGGTGATGTGAAAGATGTGCTTCTATTAGACGTTACACCACTTTCATTAGGTATTGAAACATTAGGTGGTGTATTTACTAAATTAATTGAAAGAAATACAACCATTCCAACATCTAAGTCACAAGTCTTCTCAACAGCTGCAGACAACCAACCAGCAGTAGATATTCATGTGCTTCAAGGTGAAAGATCTATGGCTCAAGATAACAAGACACTTGGTCGTTTCCAATTAAAAGACATTCCAGCTGCACCACGTGGCGTACCTCAAATTGAGGTAACTTTCGATATTGATGCTAACGGTATCGTATCAGTTAAGGCTAAGGATTTAGGTACAAACAAGGAACAAAAAATTACGATTTCAGGTACAGGTTCTCTTTCTAAAGAAGATATTGAACGAATGGTAAAAGAAGCTGAAGAACAAGCAGAATCAGATAAGAAGAAACGTGAAGAAGCAGATTTAAGAAATGATGCTTCAAACCTAATTTTCCAAACACAAAAAGCAATGACAGATCTTAAAGATGAAGTTGATGAAGCAACTAAGACAAAACTTGAAGGTCAAATTAAAGATTTAGAAGAAGCCTTAAAGGGTGATGATTTCGATCTAATCAAAGAAAGAAAAGAAGCTTTAGAAAAAGATGCACAAGACATCGCTGTAAAAGCTTATCAAAAGGCGCAAGAAAAACATCAACAAGATGCAGAACATGGTGAAGAGCCCAAGTCAAATAAAGGCAACACCGTTGATGCAGAGTTTGAAGAAAAATAAAACATCAAGGGGATTTATGTCCCCTTTGATAAATTGGAGTTGATGTTATGGCAGATAAAAGAGATTATTATGATGTGCTAGGGGTATCAAAATCAGCGTCTGATGATGATATTAAAAAAGCATATCGACAATTAGCAAAAAAATACCATCCTGACGTTTCTAAAGAAGCTGATGCGGAAAATAAATTCAAAGAAGTTCAAGAAGCTTATGATACTTTAAGTGACCCTCAAAAGAGAGCTAGCTATGATCAATATGGACACCAAGGTAATCCATTTGGTGGCGGCGGTCAAGGCTTTGGAGGTTTTGGTGGCTTTGGTGATATCAATGATATTTTCTCTCAATTCTTTGGCGGTGGTAGTAGACAGCAAAGACAACGCGGCTATAGTGGACCACAACGTGGTGAGGATTTAGAAAAATCAGTAACCATCGATTTTATGGAAGCTGCACTTGGTATTAAAAAGACTTTTTCCGTGGATGTTGAAGATGAATGTCATGTATGTCATGGATCTGGTGCAGAATCAAGTAAAGATATAGAAGCCTGTGACCGCTGTCATGGTGATGGCTTCATTAATGTAGAACAACGCACGATGTTTGGTGCAATGCGCACACAACAAGTATGTCCAAAATGTGGTGGTGCTGGTAAAATCATTAAAAACCGTTGCAAAACATGTAATGGACGTGGACGTGTTCGTCAAACAAAGACAGTAGATGTCAATATACCCGCAGGTGTTGATACCAACATGTCACTTAAAGTTGCTGGTTATGGTAACGGGGGCACTAAAGGTGGCGAACATGGTGATTTATACTTAAACTTTAGAGTAAGACCACATAAAGTCTTTAAAAGAGAACAAGATGATGTCATATTAGAAGTACCTATTACAATCACACAAGCAGTATTAGGTGGTAATGTAGAAATTCCTACCATTTATGGCGATGTAGATTTAAAGATCCCAGCAGGTATTGAACATGGTACGATTCTTCGTATGAGAGAAAAGGGTATTTCTAATGTAAGAACAAAACGTAAAGGTGATCAACAGGTAGTTATTCAAATTCAAACACCAAAGAACCTAACAGCACAAGAGAAGAAACTTTACGAGGAATTAGCTCATCTAGAAAGCAAAACTAAGACTTCTAACTGGGAAAAATTCAAAAATTTATTTAAAAACAATTAATAAAAATGCCGACTTCGGCATTTTTTTGTTAAGTATAAAAAAAACTGATGCAAGCACCAGTTCATTTTTTAAACAATTTTGGAACAAAGATAGGAACATCTTTTGCGTAAGCCTGAAACTCTTTGTTATCCTTGTATTTCTTTTCAAGTAATGGCACACCAGAAACATATCTTAAGAGATAGGTGATAAAAATAGGTGAAATGACCCCAAGTAGTGGTATATATCCTGTACTTGCTAAAGAAATGTACCAAATGCCCCACCACATGACTGCTTCACCAAAATAATTAGGGTGTCTCGTTTTTGACCATAAGCCAGTCTTTAAAATTTTACCTTTATTTTCTGGATTTGATTTAAAGACTTTGAGTTCATGATCACCTTTTGCTTCATAATAAAAGCCATAAATCCAAACAAGTACACCCAATCCAATGAAATTCCATGTAAAGAAAGTATTATCCATACCTAAGAAATTAGTAAACTGAATCGGTAAAGAAATGAGATATAAAAACGACATTTGAAGCATAAAGACGATAAAATACGCCTTTAAATGAACATGTTTACCCCACTTTTTACGCATGTTTACATATCTAAAATCTTCAGGCTTACTCCAATTTCTTAAACCGATATAAAAGAATAATCTTAGACCCCATAGAGCAACAAGGCACGTAATTACTAGTTGATGAACACTATAGTCACCTTGATAAATTAATGTTGTGATAGCAACAACCACAAAACCTAAACCCCATGCGATATCAGCAATGCCATTATTTTTTTTGATTTGTGCAATGAGATAAAAAATGTTAAAGAAAATGAATAAAGCAATGAAACTGACTAAAAAAATCATGATTTATCACCTCTAATATAGGCAATTGCAACTGTTCCAATACCTGCACTCATCGCAACAATTGTTGAAATATCCATCATATATAATGGTTTTTTACCAAGTAATTCGGTATAAACCTTTTCATATGATTTTGCTCGATCGAGTGCATTGGCGTGTACAATCGCATAATCTTCAACGCCGTATGTATGCATAATTTTAGTCATATGATTTAATATCTTTTTGTTCGATGATTTAATACTTAAGCCCTTATCAAAGATGATACCTTGACCAGTTTCATCAATTGAAATAACTGGTTTTAAGTTTAAAATCTTACCAATAACGCCAGTAACTTTCGATACACGACCAGATCTGACCATATACTTTAATGTTTGTACAGATACTAATATTTTTGATTTTTCTCTAAGTGCTTCAATTTTTTCTACAACATCTTCAAAAGATAGTCCTTCATCAATCATTTTGGCTGCTTGATAAACAAGTAGTCCTTCAGCACCGGAGTTTTGTCTAGAATCAATGACTTTGATATTAGCATCTTTAAAGCGTTTTGCCGTTTCCTCAAAGACTTGATAGGTACCACTCATTTTACTTGACACGGTGAGTACAATGACTTTTTTATAGTAAGTTGTTAAAAATGAGAAGAAATTTTCTAAGCTTTTTTGATTTGGCTGACTAGATGTTGGATATGTTTCTAAACTATCCATCAGCTCATAAAATCTTGTGCTTTGCATCGTGACTTTATCATAGTAATTTGTATCATTTAAATGAATATTTAACGGATATTGATGAATTTGATATTGATCAATCACTGATTCAGGTAAATCGGCAATCGAATCTGTAACAAGAGCTATATCGTATTTACGATGATTTGCGGCTTCAAATTGGCGCTTCATATCATCAACTTTTTGCTCTTTAATTTGACTTAATCCATCAAGATAAGCAAACACTTCATCAGGTCTATCACTATGAATATGAATACGTGCAGTCGTTTTTGTACCAGCAACGACTAATGAATCACCAAATTGAGCTAAGTTTTTCCTTAAGTCATTTAAATCAATATTTTTTGATGTAATAAGCGCTTCTGTACAATAGCGGAATGTCGCATCTTCTAAATGGTCTACGTGCAGTTCTTCAATGGTATCTATATGACTATCGATTTCAACATCTTCACCTTTTAAAGCTTTAATAAACCCTTCGATAAAATGAACAAAGCCTTTTGCACCAGCGTCTACAACCTTATTGTCTTTTAAAACTTGTAGTTTTTCTGGTGTTTTTAAAAGTTCCTCTTTAGCAAGTTCGTAAGCTTTTGTCATGAGATCTAAAAAATTAGAAGAAGCTTGCTTAAAAGATTTTAAGGCTTCAGCCCATGTGCGCATCACGGTAATCATAGTGCCTTCAACAGGTTTTGCAATCGCGCTATAAGCATAAGTAAAAGCTTTTTCTGAACGTAAAACAAAGGTTTCTTGATCGATATCTGACACTAAATCTTCAGAAAAACCGTGAATATACTCTGCAAATATAATGCCTGAATTGCCTCTTGCTCCAACAATCGCTGCGTCAGCAATGGATTGAATGGTTTCAGAGGTTGTATCTCCTAATTTTGAACGTTCTAAAATGCTTCGCATCATTGATGCCAAGTTTGTACCTGTATCTCCATCAGGAACTGGGAATACATTAATCGCATTTAAATTGTTTTTCTCTGAAATAACATTTTTTGCGCCAATCATGAATGATTTATAGACGAGTTCATTTGTTAATACAAGTGTTGTCATAAGGACTCCTTAAAATATAAGATTGTAAAATAGATATGATAGTAAAGACACAGAAGTACCTAAAAATGTACCCCATGTTAAGTCAATAAGTGTAATTTGTATAGGCCAATCTTTGAGTGTTGCTAAATTTGTTAAATCATAGGTTGCATAAGTTATGAATCCAAAGAGTGCACCGTATAAGAGGGCTTTTCCAATGCTACCCGCTTCAACTGCTGGCATAATCACAAAGAAAACAAGACCACCAATAAATAGTAAATAGAAAATAATTGCAGCAATCCAGTTAACTTCAGTGCTCATTAGGTGTCCAAGGTATTTCTTGTAAATATCTTTAGCGATAATCCCTAACCACAATAAGTCGATCACAAAAAATAAAATAAAAGCAATCAAATAAAGCTTTAAAAAAAGTAACATAATCATCCCTCCTTATATCTATAATTATAACACTTAAGCAGTAAACACTTTATTTTAAGGCACAATTTAAGTATTTTTATACAATTATGTCAAATTAACTTAAGAATTAAAAATGCTAAGACTTATCAAGTGAATGAAGCTACTTTGACATGGTATAATGTAAATAATAAAAGTTATAAAATGGAGGTCCTATCATGATTTTAGTTCGACATAAAAATGAAGGGAAATTAAAGCCATATTTTTATTTTGCATTAGAGGAATATGTGCTTAACCATCTACTCAAAGATGATGAAACATATTTTTTCACTTGGGAAATCCATGGTGTAGTCATTGGTAAAAATCAAGTCATTGAAAATGAAGTCAACCTAGATTTTCTAAAAGAACATCAAATCGATGTCTATAGAAGACCAACAGGTGGTGGATGTGTTTATGCAGACCACAGAAATACCATGTTTTCTATTGTGACTAAAAGAGCGAATAAAAACTTCTCTTTTAAAACATATTTATCAAAAATCATCGATTCGATGAAATTACTCGGTATTGACCTAGAGTTTAGTGGCAGAAATGATCTTCTTTTTGAGGGGAAAAAGATATCAGGTAACGCCTTTTTACAAAATAAACATGGTATGCTTATGCACGGTACCTTTTTATATGATTGTGATCTTGAAACTATGGTTAGAGCCATTTCTCCAAGCGATGAAAAGTTGGTATCAAAGGGTATTGATTCCGTAAGGTCACGTGTAACTAACTTAAAACCTTATTTAAATGGACTCACTCAAGAACAGCTGATTAAGCATTTTGAGAATACCCTTACCAATCAAACGTATACATTAAGTGAACAAGAAGTTGAGTTAATTCATGAAATGTCCTTAAAATATCAAACAAAAGAATGGATTTATAAAAAACAACCTGCATATACTAAAATCCTTAAAAAACGTATACCAGGCGGATTATTTGAGATCAAACTAGATCTTGACGAAGGTGTTATTAAAAATATTGCGATTCAAGGTGATTTTTTTGATACAAAATCACTTTTAGAATTTGAAGATTTATTTAAAAATATACCTTATGAGAAAAAATCATTAGATGCTATTTTTGAAACCAATTCAATTAGTGATTATATTCTAGATGCGGATCAAGAAGCATTCAAATCACTACTTTATGAAGGCATTTTAGGCGAATAAATGCTATCTTTTCTGAATCTACTTAAAAGTCATCCAAAAATTGACACTATTTTAAAATATTTGTTAAAATAGAATAAAGAGTGAAAGGTGGTACCTGTATGAAGAAAAATAAAGAAGCTAAAGATTTAGAATCATTAATTGAACAACCTGAAACTTTAGATGAAGCATCAAAACCATCCAAAGACAAGCATAAGAAAAAAGAAAAAGTTGTCCAAGAAGCAGAAGAAAATACTGAAAAAGAGCTCACAAAAAAAGAGTTAAAACAGTTAGAAAAAGCACGTATCAAAGCTGAAAAAGATGAAGAAAAAAGATTAAAGAATCGTGCTAAGTGGACACAAAAATATTTCAAGAAATTTTCTGGTAGACACCAAGATAATTATGATGACATGCTTGATGAAGACTATCAAAATGTTATTAAACGTGCTAAAGAGTTATCGTCTATCGGTCAAAAAGATTATACAGAACTTGTACTCATTACCGTACCAGATGCATTTGAAAAACACGGCAAAGTGAATTACCGTATGGACAAAAAAGAAGACGGTACTTTCTCATTGCTATATGATCAAGCATTAGTCACTTCTTTATTCTTCGGTGAAGAGCAATTATTCTACCATCAAGCAAATGTGGATCATAGAAATGGCCACATTGGATTTGATGTTGCAGGAGAATTTAATTACTTCGATGTCGTTCATATGGAAACTGCTATCAAATACGACAATAATGACCATCCGAAATATATCACGCTTGATTTAGAAGTAGGACTTTCAGATGGCACTATTGTACCGTTCCATTTAAGAAATCATCGCATCCACAGTGATTATGATTTGGAAGCACTTTTAACTCCTACTGAAGCCAAAATATTAAACACCTTAAAACAAAAAGTAAGAGCTAGCAAGAAATCATAAGAAACCCCAAAAGGGGTTTTTTAAAATAAATAATATACATTGACTTTTCATAAAATATTATGTATAATACCTTCGTTGAGGTGATATTATGAAGATTTCATTACATGAGCTCAAAGAAAAGACCTCAATGAGCTTCGACGTCGACTATAACCAAAAAATCAAAGGCAATCCAGATATTTTAAGCATTCAGCCTGCCAAGATAAATATGGATATAAAACACATTGATGCATCATTAGAATTAGATATACATGTTGATGTCAATATGGATCTAGCGTGTGCTAAAACGTTAAAACCTGTACCTTATCATCTATCATTTGATGAAATCATTCTTTTTGGTCAAGATGAGGATGCAGATTTTCCACTCACAGATCCACTAGAAATATCAGATATTGTATATGGATATATACTATCCTTAAAACCTTATGTCATCTATCATCCAGATGCAACTCATGTCTCTTTTGAAGAAACTAAAAGTCCACATCCTGCATTTGCTGATTTAGATAAGATTGTGAAAAAATAGGAGGTGAACAGATGGCTGTTCCATTTCGTAGAACGGGTAAGACTGCTAAAAGAAAAAGAAGAACGCATTTCAAATTAACTGCGCCTGCTTTAGTTGTTTGCCCACAAACTGGTGAATTCACGTTACCACACCGTGTAACACCAAACAGTGGTTATTACAAAGGTCAACAAGTTTTAACCAAGAAAGAATCCAAGAAGGATTAAGGAAGGGTGCCACAGGCACCTTTTTCTTTTAAATGATAAATTGACAAAATATATATTTTCATATATAGTGATGATAATGGTGATAACATGAAACATGAAACAGTATTAAAAGAAGAAGCAATAACCTATTTGAATATTAAACCTGATGGTATTTATGTTGATGGCACCTTAGGTGGTGCTGGACATTCTAAAGCGATTCTTTCACATTTGAAAGATGGTTTTTTATATGCATTTGATCAAGATGATTTCGCGATTTCATTTGCCAAAGAAGTGCTAAAAGATCTGGATCGATATATGATTATTAAGTCCAATTTTAGATATCTAAAACAACGTTTAAATGATTTAGGGATTGATAAGATTGATGGTTTACTCTTAGACTTAGGACTCTCTTCATTTCAAATTGATGATGCATCAAGAGGATTTACTTATTTAAAAGATACCACACTTGATATGAGAATGGATCAACACCAGCCCTTAACTGCTGAAATGATTGTAAACACATATGATGAAAAAGCATTAGCACGCATATTCTTTGTCTATGGAGAAGAAAAAAACGGTAATCGTATTGCACGTAAAATCGTAGAAAATAGACCTTTGAAAACGACAATGGATTTAGTAAAGATTTGTGATCAAGTGAATTACAAAGATAAGGGGCACAGTGCAAAAAGAGTCTTTCAAGCTTTACGTATTGCAGTCAATGATGAACTCACGGTTTTAGAAGATGTATTAAAGGATGCAGTCTCACTGTTGAAGCCTGATGGCAGACTTGTTGTCATCACCTTTCATTCATTAGAAGATCGCATGGTAAAGCATTTCTTTAAAGATATTACAACTATTGAAATACCTAAGAATTTACCGATTCAAAACATAGATACATCGCCTTATGAAATTGTCACAAAAAAACCGATCTATCCTTCTGAAACTGAATACAATCTTAACCCAAGAAGTAAATCTGCAAAACTTAGAGTACTAAGGAGAAAGCCTTTATGAAAATTGCACTCATTGCACATGATAAGAAAAAAAAGGAATTGCTTGAATTTGTAGAAAGAAATCTTTCAACGTTCAAACTTTATGATCTCTATGCTACAGGAACGACAGGTTCAATGATTATGGAAAAGACAGGATTGAGAATCAAATTAAAGAAATCAGGTCCTCTTGGTGGTGATCAGGAAATAGGTTCTATGATAGCAAATGGCAAATTAGACATGGTTTTCTTTTTTAGAGATCCCCTCACTGCACAACCACACGAACCTGATGTATCTGCACTTTTAAGGTTATCAGATGTCTATCAGATTCCACTAGCTACCAATCAAGCATCTGCAAAACTCTTTATATCTGAACTAAAAAAATAAGCACTTTCTAAAAAGTGCTTTTATTTACGACTTAATTTTTTTATTATGTGCTGAGATAATAATTCTGATATACTCTAATTCTAAATCTTTAAATGCAGGATGTCTGTTTAAATATTCAAAAATTTCTGAATTGTTCACTTCAGTAATTTCATTGGTATCTTTATTCATAATGTGAATATGACTGTCTGCAGAATGCATTGGATTACCTAATGCAAGATCATAATATTTCGTATCATTAATGTATATTTCAACGACAATTTTTTGCTCAATCAAAAACTCTAAATTATTATAAATCGTTGATACGTTAAAAAAGCCACGTTCTGCGAGTGCTTTTTGAATTTCTTTAAATGTTAAATGCTGATTTTCGAGTATTTCAATCATTGCTTTTCTACTCTTAGTTAGACGCATTTTATCTGTTCTAATTTTTTGATAATAACGTTCTTTTAAATCCATAGGATCGCTTCCTTCCTGAAACGAAATCATTGTATAAGACTACATGCTAATTATAACAGTATTTAGAAATGATTTAAAGAAATACGCTCAATTTCAAAAATTGACAAATTCGTAAACATATACTACCTTTTTTTTCCTTTACATCTAAAATATCATCATGAGATGATATAATAATAAGTGGTGGTTCTATGCATATTGTCTTTGGTGGATCATTTAATCCGCCAACCAAAGCACATCTTCATATCGTTGAAACATTGCATGAAAAATTCAAAGATGCAACGATTTTAGTCCTTCCTGTTGGTGACGATTACAAAAAGCCTGAGTTAATATCATTTTTCCATCGTAAAAACATGCTCGACTTACTATTTAGCCAAAAACCGTATGTTAAAGTTTTAGAGAATGAAAAAGAACGTGCTTATCAAGGCACACTGTATAGTTTAAATGAACTTAACACCACATACAAAAATTTATACTTTGTCATCGGTTCAGATAATCTTATGGATTTATTTACATGGATAGAATATAAAAAACTTTTAGCTAATTATCCTTTTATCATCATGAATAGAAATCATTATCTAAAAAAAGAAGAAGCAGAAAAGATCTTTAAAGATATTCCACATCAGTTTGAGTTTGTAGAATTTGATATGCCGATTTCATCAACAAAAGTAAGAGAAAACATTGAAAAATCTAAAGATTCATTAACAAAGAGAGTGCACGTATACATCAAAAAGCATAAGCTATATAAGGAGCAAAAGCATGTATAAACACGGTATACTAAAAGTTGCTGCTGCAACACCTAAAATTAATGTTGGCGATATTAGCCATAATAAAAAAGAAATACTTGCTATCTTGAAAGATACTAAGGCAAGTGCGATTGTTTTCCCTGAACTTACGGTCACAGGTTACACAGCAAGCGATCTTTTTTACCAAGAAGCTTTTATTAGTGAAGCCAAACAAGCATTGAAAGATATTATTCACGAAACGACTTATGAGGGTATTTATATCTTAGGTATGCCACTTGATTTATATGGTATTTTATATAACTGTGCAGTCGTCATAAAAGGTAAAAAAATATTAGGTGTTGTACCTAAACATTATTTACCAAACTATCATGAGTTTTATGAAAAAAGATGGTTTCATTCAGGCTTTAAGACTCAAATGAAATCAATTAAACTTTTTGGTGAACATATCCCATTTGGATATCTCATTTTTGAAGATGCAGAAGAAAATATTCGTTTTGGTGTCGAAGTTTGTCAAGATCTATGGGCAGCTTATAGTCCTTCAGATGACATGAGCTTAGCAGGTGCGAATCTTTTCTTCAACTTATCTGCATCACCTGAACGTGTGGGTAAAATGCAAGTGAGAAAGCATTTAGTTATCGATCATTCAAGAAAACAAATGTCAGCGTATGTTTATACATCATCGGGGCATTTTGAATCATCATCTGAAGTTGTATTTTCAAGCCAAAAATTGATTGCTGCACAAGGAACACTCATCGCAGAAGATGAAACATTTAGCATGCAATCATCCATACTTCAAGCAGACATAGATATCGCTGCGATCAACTATCAAAAAAGACAAGATAGTACATACCGTGATATGCATATGCTCATTCAAAATCAATATCAATTTGTGCCTGTTACTTTTGATGTATCAGAGGATTTTGTTTTTGAAAAGCCACTATCTCAAAAACCATTTATACCAGAAGAGCATTTAGAAAAAGAGATTGAGCTTGCTCATCAGCTTCAAACTTTTGGTCTCATTAAACGTATCGAATCATTACCTGAATCATCTCAAAAAATCATCATTGGCATTTCAGGCGGTCTTGATTCAGCACTTGCACTTCTTGTCAGTCATCAAGCAATGCTTAAACTAGGAAAAGATCCTAAAGAAATTATTGCTGTGACCATGCCAGCTAAAGCAACTTCAAAAAACTCAAAATCCGCTGCAATTAAGCTTATGGAAGGCTTAGGTGTAACGATGATGGAGATTCCGATTACAAAATCTGTTGAACTCCATTTAAAATCGATTAACCATGAGTTAAAAGATGTGACTTATGAAAATGCTCAAGCACGTATGAGAACACTGATTTTAATGGATTTATCAAATAAGTACGGTGGCTTTGTTTTAGGCACGGGTGACTTATCAGAGATTGCACTTGGATGGATGACCTATAATGGTGATCAGATGAGCATGTATGCAGTCAACGCAGGCTTACCAAAAACATGGGTTCAGCTTTTAATTGATTATCATAAGACACATACATATAAATCATTGAATCAAGTCTTGGACAAGATCTTAAAAGCACCAATAACACCTGAACTTTTAGAAAATCAAGAAACAGAAAAATCGATTGGTAGATATGATATCAATGATTTTATCTTGTTCCACCATTTACAAAATGGTGCTGATGAGAAAAAAATTGCATGGTTACTTAAGCATGCTTACCATATGAGTGAACAAGATATAGAAACATACATCAAACGTTTCTTTGGACGGTTTTACTCTCAACAATTTAAACGACAAACCTTACCAGAAGGACCAAAAATACTTGGCATCTCATTATCCCCAAGAGGACAATATCGTATGCCAAGCGATGTAAAAAGAAAGTGATATAACATGGCAAAAAAAGTAATTATCGGATTGAGTGGCGGCGTGGATAGTAGCGTCGCAGCTTATCTTTTAAAAGAGCAAGGATATAATGTAGAAGCTGTTTTCATGCGAAATTGGGATTCAGCTACCAACCTAGATTTTAAGGGTAATCCTACCTTGTTTGATGATGTTTGTGAACAAGAAAAAGACTATCAAGATGCAGTTTTAGTTGCACAAAAATTAAACATACCATTACATAAAGTCGATTTCATTGAAGACTATTGGGATCGTGTTTTTACATACTTTCTCGAAGAATACAAAAAAAATAGAACCCCAAATCCTGATGTCTTATGTAATAACGAAATTAAGTTTAAGGCATTTATCGATTATGTTGAAAAATTTAATCCAGATTTTATTGCTATGGGGCATTATGCACAGGTTGATCACACAGGCCCATATCCTAAATTATTAAGAGCAGTCGACCAAAATAAAGATCAAACTTATTTTTTATCACAGCTCAAAGAACATCAACTTAAAAAAGCATTATTTCCCATTGGGCATTTAGACAAATCAGAAGTAAGAAAAATAGCATTGAGAGAAAATCTCATTACAGCAACTAAAAAAGATTCTACAGGTATTTGCTTTATTGGTGAACGCCATTTTAATGATTTTTTAAGTAATTACTTACCTGCACAACCTGGTGACATGAGAAGACTTGATAGTACCTTCTTAAAACCACATCGTGGTTTGATGAATTACACCATTGGTCAAAGAAAAGGTTTAGGTATTGGTGGCTCAAAAGATGAAGTTGGAGCATGGTATGTCGTAGGCAAAGACTTAAAAACGAATACGCTTTATGTTGAACCAGATTTTGACCATCCACATTTATATAGTGATGAAGCAATCATCACAGATGTCATCTGGAGAGGACCTAAAACAAAAGGTAAAATGACTGCTAAATTTAGATATCGTCAAAAAGATCATGATGTCTTTGTTACATGGCTTGATGAAACCACGATTAAGGTTTCTTATCCACAACAAGTACGTGCTGTGACTCCTGGACAGGTCTGTGCATTTTATCAAGGTGAAGTATGTGTTGGATCAGGATTTATTGAAAAAGCATTCATGGATGGAAAAGAAAGACTTTATAGTTAATCAAAAATCTATACTTAACTTATCTCATATATGTAATAAAGAGAAACTATATACAAAGTATCAAAACTTTTTTAGGAAGTGACCCACTTCCTTTTTTTCATCCTTATTTAGTGGTATAATTGATGTAAACTTTTAAGGATTGAGGATTGATTATGGAAGAGATTAAAGGCAAAATTAAAAACTATGTTTTTCATAACGATGAAAACAGTTATTCCATCGCAAGACTCATCACAGAAGATTTAAAACAAATCACGATTGTCGGATATTTTCCAAAAGTTAGTGAAGATATGACGTATATCTTCCTTGGAGATTGGGTGAAGCATAACACCTATGGTGATCAGTTTAAGGTAGAATCATTTAAAGCTTCAGAATCTCAAAATGAGGTAGGACTCGTGAGTTATTTATCAAGTTCGTTTTTTCATGGTATTGGCGAAAAAACAGCTCAGAAAATTGTTGATCATTTAGGACTTGATGCCATTGAAAAAATCATGAATGACAGATCACAACTCAAAAAAGTAGGTTTATCACCCATTAAAATTGAAAGGCTTTATCAACAACTTAAAGAACACCAAGCACATGAGCACATGTTAGTTAAACTATATAGCTATCAGTTATCTGGTAAATTAGCGATGAAACTTATTTCCAAATATAATATGCTTACGCTTGAAAAGCTAGAAGAAAACCCATATCGACTCATTGATGATATCGAAGGGGTAGGATTTATTAAAGCAGATGATATTGCTAAAAAACTAGGATTTGAAGCTCATGATCCCAAAAGATTAAAGGCAGCTATTTTATATGCTATGGAATATATGGGTTATCAAAATGGTGATCTATATTTAAAAGAAGATCAAATGCGTTCCTATGCTGAACAAGTCTTAGGCGACTCTTATGATCTTAAGGAAGCGATAGATGCTCTACTTCATGAAGGCAAAATCATCATTGAAGAAGATAGATATTATCTTGCTCTTTCTTATGTCACTGAACTCAATTTAGCAGAAACATTAAAAGACTTGATCTCACATGAATCACTAGATATGGACACAAATTATATAGAAACACTTCTAGATGCTGTCGAAATTCAAAGAGGTATGTCTTACACTAAAGTGCAAAAAGAAGCTATCATTCAGGCATTAACACACAAAATGACCATCATCACAGGTGGTCCAGGTACTGGTAAAACAACCATCATTGATGGTCTATTGGAAGTTTATAGATTATACCATAAGCTAAACTTTAAAAATCCCATGATACACGAAAAGATTGCACTGATGGCACCAACAGGACGTGCAGCGAAACGTATGAAGGAACTTCTTGATTTTGATGCTAAAACAATTCACAGGCATCTAGGTTATAGCTATGATGGTTTATTTACTTATGATGAGCATACACATATGCCACATGATTTAATCATTATGGATGAGGCATCTATGATTGATATCTTTTTAGCATATAGGCTTTTTCAAGCGATTAAAAAAGGGGCACAAGTTATTATTGTTGGTGATGTGGATCAGTTACCAAGTGTTGGCCCAGGACAAGTCCTACAAGATTTAATTGACTCACATATGATACCAACCATCAGACTTGATGAAATACATAGACAAGCAAAAGATTCAAAGATTATTTCTCTTGCGAGAAGTGTGAATTTACAACAATTAACAGCATCTGATTTAATTTCAGAAAATGATTTATATTTACATAAAACAACTCAAGATAATATTAAAGATGTGATTATTAAACAAATTACAGGTGCACTTAATGAAGGCTATCAAATGGTTGAAGATATTCAAGTTTTAGCACCAATGTATAAAGGTGATTTAGGTATTGATGCACTCAATAAAATACTACAAGAAACGTTTAATCCACATAAAGAGCTTTCAATAACGTATGGAGATAAAACGTATTATGTTGGCGATAAAGTCATTCAACTCGTTAATGATCCTGAACGACTCATCATGAACGGTGATATTGGTGTGATTAAGGCAATTAAAACCAATCATAAGGATGAACCATATATCGTTGTTTCATTTGATGATAACGAAGTTATGTATGAAAAATCAGATTTAGAAGAACTAAACTTAGCGTATGCCATCAGTATCCATAAATCACAGGGCAGTGAGTATAAAATTGTAATCATGCCTATGGTTAGAGCATATATGCATATGCTAAAAAAAGAACTGATTTATACAGCAATTACACGTGCAAAAAAATATTTAATCTTACTCGGTGATATGCGATTACTCCTTTATGCAGCAAACCATTTATCTGAAAAAAGACAAACGACCTTAAGTCTTCGTCTAAAAGGAGATATCGAAATTGAAGAAAAAGATAGAGATGCATTAGATGATTTATCTCCTTATGATTTTATGTGAGAGGTGACCAATGATTAAAGTATATAATGCAAAGAAATATTATGGGAAAACATGCGGAATCGAAGATGTCTCTATGCATGTAGAAAATGGAGAGATTTTTGGTTTTGTTGGACCCAATGGCGCTGGGAAAACTACGCTTATCAGATTACTTCTAGGGCTCTTAGAAATGGATGACGGTGACGCATTCATTTTTGACGAACCAGTAAAAATGGGATCAAATCACTTGAATAAAGATATTGGATATATGCCTAGCGAGACGCATATGTTTGATGATTTAAAGGTTAAGGAAATAATAACATTTTTTAAAACCATGAAGAAGGCAGATCAAACTTATATTGATTATCTTATTGAAAGACTTGATATCAGTCTTGAAAAGAAGTTTGGTGCTTTATCTTTTGGTAATAAGAAAAAGATAGGCATTGTTGTCGCCTTAATGAGTCAACCCAAACTACTTATATTAGATGAGCCTACTTCAGGTCTTGACCCACTCATTCAGTCTCGTTTTCTAGAGTTGTTAAATGATGCAAAAAAACGAGGTCAAACGATCTTACTTTCTAGTCATGTTTTATCTGAAATTGAGAAAGTATGTGATAGATTAGCGCTCATCAAGTCAGGGAAGATACTTTTCACCAGAAGTATGAAAGACATCAAAAATGAAGAGCATAAACGTGTTTTAGTATCACCTAACTATCAAAACCTACATGTTGATGGATTAACCTATGTCAAAGATGATGATGGCATCTCAAATTACACCTTTAAAGGTGACATCAATCAATTAGTTAAACATTTATCAACCTATCAATTTAAAGATGTTACTATTCGAGATATCGGCTTAGATGAACTCTTTTCCATGTATTATGAAAAGGAGGAAATAAAATGAACTTAGCACTTTTTAAGCTTGAGTTTAGACGTAGTTTGAAAGGCTTCCTCATATGGTCATTCTCTCTTGGTCTCACACTCTTTTTAGTCATTATGATTTATCCAGTTGTACAAGATATGATGGATGCACTAGATGATATGTTAGCCTATCTTGAGTCCATTGATTCAAGCTTTGTTGGTTTTCTAGAAACGTTTGGTGGTATACCGGAAAATGGTATTGAGTATTTCGCAACTGAAGGGGCTCTTTTCTTGCAGCTTTTAGGTGGTATCTATGCTGCTATTTTGGGGTTTAATATCATTCAAAAAGATGAAAAAGAAGAGACAGTCGAAGTTTTACATGTGTTACCATTATCAAGATCTAGCATCTTATTAACAAAAATGATGCATGTCCTTATAACGATTTTATTATTTACTTTTATACAAATCGGTTTTGTTCATTTGGGGTTTTTATTTGTTTCTCCTAATGAATCGATGATTGAGTTATGGACCTTTGGATTTTTCGATTTTATCATGTTTCTAATGATTAGTTATCTAGCCATGGGACTTGCATTACTACTCAAACCTAAAACATCACCTTTGGTAAGCATTGCGATTCCATTTCCGCTATATATCATTACAATGATTGCTTTTGCAACCGATAATGATGCATTAAAAGCACTCAAATATCTATCACCTTTTACCTTTACAGAACCTGTAGGATGGCTTAAGGATCATGTCGATTTTGAATGGCTTAATTTTTATATATTCATAGGTTTAACTGTGATTGTTATCATTTTATCTTTTGTTTTCTACAAGAAACGCCAAATGATCAAGTAAATCATCCTGACTTTTGTGCAAGTTATCAATCATCTCACCATATCCCCCCTTTATAATGCTATAATATGCTTTAGCAAGAGGGGGTTTTTCATTGTGACATCGTTTTTCATAGAACTTCTTAATCAAGAAATGAAAGTTCCAGCATTATATGGATCATTCAAGCAAAGTTGGTTTCATTATATGGCATTATTATTAATGACCATAGGTATGATTTTAGCAATTAAATACATCGTTCGATCAAGCGATCAAAAGCTTAGAAGATTTTTTTTGATATCAGCTATTATTTTATTATTATTTGAAATCTATAAGCAATGGATTTTTGCCTATCAACAAGGTTCTTATCCTTGGTATATTTTTCCATTTCAGTTTTGTTCCACACCGATGTATATTTTACTTTTTGCAGGATTTACAAAACATGAAAAAATCAATCATGCTTTACTGTCTTTTTTAGCGACCTTTGGTTTATTTGCAGGACTTGCAGTCATGCTTTATCCAAGTACAGTATTTGTAAGTACCGTGGGTATAAACATCCAAACGATGGTGCACCATGGTGCGATGGCGATCATAGGTGTTGGGATAAGTGTAAGACTCTTACATAAGAAATCACTGAACATGATTTTGGCAATGATGGTTTTCTCAGTGCTTGTGGGTATGGCGATTTTACTTAATTCAATCTATAACACATGGATAAATCTAGGTACATTCAATATGTTTTTTATCAATCATTTATATGAAAATGACATACCAGTACTTTCTTTATTTCAACCACATGTACCACATTTTGTCTTTGTTCTTATTTATATTATTGGATTTAGTTTGGTTGCTACAATGATGATGATTTTAACAAAAATATCTTTTCAAATTTACATTTATCAAAAAACAAAAGAAAGACCATCTATCTCACTACAAAAAAAAGGGCTACATCACTAGATGTAACCCGTTTTTATTAACTTAATGTTGAACCACTAGGCACGTCAAGTTCCTCAAATTTTGCTGTCTTGAAGATGCGACAATTTTTACCGATGTGTGCAAATCCAGGAATCACAGTTCTTTTTTCAATGACTGTAATACCACTTGATAACAAGTCAGGCTTTTCTTGGTTTGGTGTATTATCATTTGTCATACCAATGGATACATTTCTACCAATCGTGACTCTTTTATCGATGATTGCTTTATTAATTTTGACATCAGTACTAATAATGACGTTATTAAGAACAACAGAATCCTTAATAATCGACCCCTTACCTACTCGAACGCCTGGGCTTAATACAGAATTAATAACTGTACCTTCGATAATACAACCATTAGAAACAAGTGAGTTTTGAATCTTAGCTTCACTACCTACCTTGACTGGAGGAAGATCCTCACTCTTAGTATATACTTTCCATGTTGGATCATATAAATCAAGTTCAGTAAAGTCTTTGGTCATTTGAAGATTTGTTTCTAAATAAGAGTCATACGTACCTACATCCATCCAATAATCCTCAAATTGATAAGCATAAACTTCTTTTTGAGTTGTTTTAATAAGATGGGGGATAATGTGCTTACCAAAATCTAGATCTTCTTGTTTAATACTTAATAAAACTTTCTTTAGTAAATCATAATTGAATAAGTAGATACCCATAGAAGCTAAGTTAGATTTAGAAACTTTAGGCTTTTCTTCAAACTCGATGATCTCATCATCTTGATTAATAGACATAATACCAAAACGATAAACCTCTTTTTGAGGCACTGGTTGAGTCGCGATGGTTAAGCTTGCATTTTTTTCTTTATGAAGTTTTATCATCTTTTGATAATCCATCTTATAGATATGATCACCAGATAGAATAAGCACATATTTTGGTTCTTTTCTTTCAATAAACTCAAGATTCTTAAGGACAGCATCCGCAGTTCCTAAATACCAATAATTATGTGGTTGGAGTAATGTGACGCCGGAATCTCTTCTATCCAAATCCCAAGGTTTACCACTACCAATGTGTTCATTTAATGAAAGAGGTAAATACTGAGTTAAAATACCAATATCATAAATATTGGATTGAACACAGTTTGATAAGGTAAAATCGATAATTCTAAATTTACCAGCAAAAGGCATGGCTGGTTTACTACGTCTTTGTGATAAGATATCAAGTCTTGTACCTTTACCACCGGCTAATATTAACGCTAAGGCTTCCATTATTTCACACTCCCAATATGTTTTGGTATAACGATTCATATGCTAATGCCATATTCATAAGACCAAAGTCTTGTTTCATGGCCTGTTTCACGAGTTTGTTAAAATGTTTTTTATTGCTTTGGTATAAATGAATGGCTTCAAATAGTTTTTCCTTAAACTCATAAGCATCATAGTTTGAAAAACTAAATCCTGTACCTTCACCTGTAAATTGATTATAAGGTATGACGGTATCTTTTAATCCGCCTGTTTCTCTAACGATTGGTAATGAACCATACCTCATAGCAATCATCTGTCCTAATCCACAAGGCTCAAATCTGCTTGGCATCATAAATAAGTCAGATGCTGCATAAAGCTTATGGGCGATTTCTTCGTTAAAGCCTATATAATTTCCAACTTTTTTGGGATATTTAAAAGATAAGTACTTAAAGTAATCTTGATAAGAATCATTACCTGATCCCATAAGTATAAAGCTTGCATCACTATACTCAATGACCTCTTCTAAGACACGCGTCATGAGATTAATCCCCTTTTGAGTGGCTAATCTACCAATATAAACCACAAGTGGGCGGTCAAGCTTTACATCTAGGTCAAAGTGATGGAGGATAAATTCCTTATTTTTTTGCTTGCCATCCTTTGTTTTTTTATCATCATAATGAGCTGCTAAAAGATGATCGTGTGCTGGATCAAATACTTCATCATCTATGCCATTTAAAATACCTACAAAATCGTCTTTTCTTTTCTCTAGCGCGCCATCTAAACTAAAGCCATAATCACTTGTTAAGACTTCATTTCGATAGGTTGGAGAGACGGTGTTAATACGTGTTGCGCGCTCAATTCCAGCTTTTAAGAAATTCACACGATCAAAATGAATGTATGTATAATTGAACTCTGTATTAAAGAACCTTGCTACATAGGTGTCAAACGAACCTTGATACTCCAAGTTATGAATGGATAATAATGTATGAATTGAGAAGTAGTCATCATTTCTATGTCTATAATGCTCATCTAGTAAATAAGGTATCATACCTGTTTGCCAATCATTTAAGTGTAAAATGTTTGGATAAAAATTAAAAACCTTTAGACCTTCCAAGATAGCGTAGCTAAAGCATGTAAATCTTTCAGCATCATCTTGATAACCATATAAATTATTTCTTTCAAAATAGTGCATGTTTTGAACGAATATATATGAAATATCTTGATAAATGAGTTCATAATAATGCACAATTGTTTCAATACCACCCATTCCAATGGTTTTTGAACCTAAAAAAGTCATCTCATGATGATGTTTACCAATTTGCTTGTAATACGGGGTGATAATTCTTACATCGTGTCCTAAGGCTTTTAAACTTTTTGGCAAAAATAATGCCATATCAGCTAAACCGCCTGTCTTTGAAAACGGAAATGCTTCTGAACTGCAGAAAAGGACTTTCATTAAATCACCCACCTTGTTCTATGTCTTTTACATCTATTATACATGATGGTACCGGTTTTATCAATCAAACATCCACCCTTTAAATCGTAAAATAGCAGTCAATTAAATGACAATTTAATGACCATATGGTATACTTTTAATAACAATTAAAAGAAGGTGATGAAATGACCAAAGAAAAATCATGTGGGGCAGTCATCTTTAGAAAACACCAGGACACTTATCAGTTTGTCCTCGTACAACAAAAATATGGACTTAGATTTGGGTTTCCAAAAGGTCATGTTGAGCAAAATGAAACCGAAACCATGACCGCAAAAAGAGAAGTTAAAGAAGAAACAGGACTCGATGTTGAAATCATGCCAAATTATAAGGAACGTACACGGTATTATCCAAGATTTGGTGTCACAAAGGATGTTGTTTATTTTTTAGCAAAAGCAAAAAACACAGAACTTAAAGCACAGGAAGAAGAGATTGCTGATGCGATTTGGGTTGACGCATCAGAAGTATTATCCAAACTTTCATATAAAACTGATCGAAAGATGTTTTTATCTTTATCCAAAAAAGCAAAAATCAACATCTAGAGGAAACTATGGACAAAGCATTACTCACTTATCTTTATCATAAAATCATTCCCATCTATCGATTATTTGACCAAGCACATCAAATGGATCATGTCGAAAAAGTCATTCATGCATCTTTAAGCATTGCTAAAGATTATGATGTTAATCATGATATGGTTTATGTGATTGCATGCTACCACGATATCGGTATGCAGTTTGGTCGCAAAGACCACCATATCACAGGTGGTTTATTTTTATATCAAGATAAGACATTAAGAACATTTTTTAATGAAGAAGACATGAAAATCATGCAAGAAGCTGTTGAAGATCACAGAGCATCGAATGCGCATGAACCACGAACAATATATGGTAAAATAATCGCTGAAGCAGATCGAGATATTGATCCTGAAACAGTTTTAAGAAGAACAACACAGTTTGGGCTAAAGCACTATCCTGAGCTCTCTTTTGACGAGCATTTTGAAAGAGCATATCAACATGTAGAAGAAAAATACGGAGAAAATGGCTATCTCAAATTATGGCTTGATACTAAGAAAAACAAAGATGGATTAAAGAGGATTCATGCTCTTTTAAAAGATCCTGAAAAAATGAGAAAAATGATTCAAACATTTTATGAAAACGAGAAAAATTCATGAAATGCTTGTTACATCTTTAGATGTAATATGTTACAATAAATTTATAAGACGCGTTTACACAATTTAAGGAGAAAAATATGATTATTGGAACAGTCAAAGAGATTAAAAACAAGGAGTTTCGTGTTGGCTTGACGCCAAGTAGTGTCAAAGAATATGTGCACCATGGACATCAAGTTTATGTCGAAAAAGGTGCGGGTCTTGGCTCTGGATTTGAAGATCAAGATTATGTGAATGCAGGAGCATCGATTTTAAAGACTGCGGCAGAGGTCTGGGAAAAATCGGATATGATCGTTAAGGTTAAAGAACCTCTAGAAGCTGAATATGCTTATTTAAGAGAAGGTCTTATCCTTTACACATATTTGCATCTAGCAGCTAATGAATCTTTAACAAAAGCACTAATAGATTCAAAAACACAAGCAATCGCTTATGAAACAATTACATTAGAGGATGGCTCATTGCCATGCTTAAAACCTATGAGTGAAGTAGCTGGTAGATTGGCAGCTATTGAAGGTGTTAAGTATTTAGAAAAACCTTTTGGTGGTAGTGGTATTTTAGTATCAGGTGTTCCAGGTACAGATCGTGCCAAAGTCTCTATTATTGGTGCTGGTGTTGTTGGCGAAAACGCATTAAAGATGCTTGTGGGACTAGGTGCTGATGTTACCATTTTAGATATTAATCTTAAAAAATTAACTTATTTAGATGATATATATGGCAATCAAATTAAGACACTTTATTCAACAAGCGATAATATAGAACGTGCTGTCACTCAATCTGATCTAGTCATTAGTGGTGTTTTATTACCTGGAGCTAAAGCACCCAAACTCATTAAACGGGCATACTATAAAAACATGCGTCCAGGTAGTGTGATTGTTGACGTTGCTATTGATCAAGGTGGTTCAACAGAAGTTGCTAAAATGACGTATCATGATGACCCTATCTATATCGTTGATGGTATCGTTCACTATTCAGTAGCAAACATGCCAGGTGCTGTACCTAGAACATCAACTGTTGCATTGAATAATTCGACTTTAAGATATGGATTAATGATTGCAGATTTTGGTTTAGATATCGCTATTGGACGTTCTAATGCACTTAAGCAAGGCGTCAATGTATATCATGGTCAATGCACATGCAAAGGTGTGTGTGAAGCATTTCAATTAGATTTTTTAGAAATTTAACTTCATCAAGGGGGCTTTTACATAAAGCCCCCTTTCTTTTTACTTAAACTGATTGGAATTTCAAACTATTTTTTTGTATAATATAGATATTCAACAAGAAAACAAAGGAGACAAACAATGCAAGAATGGGGCATTATCTTATGGTTTTTACTTATTGGAGTACTTATTTTTATTGCGAAGGTCATTAAGACTTGGGTACCAGGACTTAACAAAATCGTCATACCTTCTGCTTTACTCGGTGGTTTCATTGGTTTAGCTTTCTCGCTTATATTGACACCTATTTTAACAGAAGGTGCAAAAGAAACATTTATTAATGTTGATGAGATGGGAAACATCGTTTACCATGCATTAGCTATTGGTTTTATTGCACTTGCTCTTAAAAGAGATGATTCAAAGATCAAGAAAAAGATTTGGTCAACAGGGATGCTTATTACATCCACATACTCACTTCAGGCATTGATTGGTCTTATATTAGTCTTTTTATTTTTTAGTCAAAATTTTGTAGGTTCAGGTATGCTCGTTGCCTTAGGCTTTGGTCAAGGTCCAGGACTTGCTTACTCTATCGGTAGTGTTTGGGATAATATGATCGGAAATTCAGATCGAATCTTCTCAGTGCTTGGTATTTCTTATGCCCTTTTAGGATTCTTGTTTGGTGGAACAATTGGTGTCTTACTTATTAATATGATTGCTCGTAAAAAAGGTATTGATAAACCTAAAGAATTTACTGAATCATCAACCACAACACAAGTCGAAGTGGATACAGTAAAGGAAATTAGCATTCTTGATGGCTTAACGACACAGCTTGTTTTAATTTCTATTATTTATGGACTCGTATGGCTCATTTTATACATACTTGAAATGACCATTGGTAATTTAGCTGGTGGTGCTGTCTTTGGTCTAATTAAAGGCTTTAACTTTATCATTGGTATTTTAATCGCTTTACTCTATAAAAAAGTACTACGTAGTTTCGAACAAAAAGGAAAGAATATTCGTTTTATGACGAATAATTATTTATTATCTAATATTGCCTCATTATCTTTCAATATTATGATTACAGGTGCTGTTTTAACGATTACGTTAGAGTTTTTAGCATCTTACGGCGTTCAATTAATTATAACCTCCATGTTTGCAGGATTCTTAACGCTCTTTTATTTAAAATATATGACTAAAAAAATATATCCAAATTATTCAGATGAATATTTTATTGGATTATTCGGTATGCTCACAGGTGTAGCATCTACTGGTTTAGCACTCTTAAAAGGTATTGATCCTGAGCTTAAAACACCAGTTGCAGAAGAAATGGTACTAGGTTCGGGTACAGCGATTACAATGGCATTCCCACTCTTTGGTATATTATTTATTCCATCTTTAACATACACAAGCCCAAATGCATTATTATGGAATATCGTCGCATTACTTGGCTGTTTGCTCTATACAACAATTTTCTCAATTATTTTACTCATTAGAGGCAAAAGAGGCGTTAACGTTTAGTAAAAAGGTGACGATTGTCACCTTTTTTATTTCATATTTTATTTTTGTGCTTAACCGTGGTTTTATATTATATCTATGATATAATAGGGATGGATAAAACGTTAGAGCATACATGATAAGGATCGCTAAAAACCTTTTTTAACCATCCTTATAGGATAAACATGGCAGTGTTTAAAATCAAAAAAAGTATGAACAAAGGGGCTTAAGATGAACGTATTATTTTGCTTGACACCTAAGGAAAAGGTGGCTTACATCTATGATGATTACACAATCAGACAAGCATTAGAAAAAATGCAGGTCTATCGGTACAACTCGATTCCTATCTTAAACAAAAAAGGCGATTATGTTGGAACATTAAGTGAAGGCGACTTACTCTGGTATATCAAAGATCATGACATGAATTTCACAAAAACAGAATCAATTTCTGTATCAAAGGTACCAAGAAATAAGGATAATGTCTCTGTACCCATACATACGGATATGGATGATATTATCGATGTAGCACTTAAACAAAACTTTGTACCAGTTTTAGATGATTTTGGAGCTTTTATCGGTATTATTACAAGAAAAGACATTTTCAATTATATGGTCAAACAAATGGCCGGACAAAAAAGCAGCACTGCGTAGTGCTGCTTTAACTTTTAAATATCTTGAGTTAAATATGAAATCTTCGTTTAAATTCATCACGCATTGTTTTTGAAGGTAAAGCGATAATGCCTATAATCGTAAATGCAGAATATGCAAAACATATGAGACTTGGCCATTGGATAGTTGTAAATCCTAACACGTTAAATAAACCGGGTAATAAACCAATAATTGAGATGACAATCAGACTGGAAAAATAATCAAACCATTTCTTTTTATTAACAAGAATTAAAATAGTAATTAAAAATGTATTTGTAAGAACAGCAAATGGAAAGACAATATCTAATGCCCAACTGTAATCATTAATTGCTAATCCAATTAAGATTAAACTACCTGTTGTCAAAATAATCCCTTTAGTTAATTTTGAAGTCCACAACGTTGGAATGATTAACATAATAAACATAGAGACTGCATATATATTGGTTATACCAACAATTAAAGACCACTCTAAAGGTAAACCATCTGCATAATCAAGATACAAGGATACAATAATCGACACAATATTTAAGAAGATAAAAAGGCGGTAAAAGAATCTTGAAGCTGATCTTTTTTTAACTTCAGCAAACTTGTAAGATAAGACATCTTGTTGGTTATCTTCAAGCTCTCCATTACAAAACATACATGTTTCTAAAGGAGTATCATAATGGATATGACAAGTTTTACAGTATTTCATCATAGACCTCCTTGTAGTTTGTATCAATGGTGACATCAAGGCCTTCTTTAACAAGATGAGAAATCATATGATTCATGATTGATAGATCTTTTAATGGTGAACTTAACAAGATGTTTGTTTTGTTATGGATAGAGATAAGCGTCATAGCGATGCCATAACCGGCATTCACAAAATCAGCATCTTTAATCTTTGATTTTAATCCTGATGGTAAATCAACAATACCTAAGTTAGAAATTGATGAACTGCTAATAGAAGCACCTAGAATGTTATAACCCACTTTAAAAGCAATCGTTTTTAAAATAAGCGGTAATGCACGAATTACTGGGTTCTTTTCAAATCCAACTAAAGAACTGATTTGCCCATGTAATTTTTCTTTGTCTAGTTGATCTCTAAACTGCTCTTTTGTTAATTCAAGCATTTCTTCAAATGTCCAAGAAGTCACTTCAGCAGGATAGGATGTTTTTATATATAACGAAAAATTTCTTAAAGTGATAGAATCAAAATATGGTCTTAAATTAACAGGAATAAAGATTTTAAATGGTTTTTTATGACCAACAAAATCATTTGTTTCATTAAACACACTGTATGCTAACAAAGCAGACACATACTGTGTAATGGTACATTGATATTTTTCTTTTACAAGCGATATTAAAGCCTTTGAATCGATTTTCGCTTTAACAAGAAGGTTCCAATGATGTGCAAACTTTTCGCCTTCAAAATGATAAGCTTTAACTTCTTTTAAATTTCTGCGTTTATCTTTATCATAATTTGAAACGAAGTTGTCTTCGCTTTCTTTTTTAGAATAGGGAAGTTCACCAAGTATTTTTCCTTCATGGTTAATTTTAAAACCTCTTAATTTATAATATTGATAAACGATTGATTTTAAGAAATGTAGTGCTCCTGTACCATCTGTAAGTGCATGAAAGGTTTCTAAAGTGACCTTAGTATCAAGGTAATATACCTTAAATAAGAATCCTCGATTATGCTCTCTTCTAAAGTATTTACATATTTCTGCAGGCTCTGATTCAACGATGAAACGTCTTTCGTTTGCCGCAAAATAATTCCAAAAAAGCCCATTTTTCAATTGGACTCTAAATGTCTCAAATCTAGGTAAAATCTTATTAATAGCCTCTTCTAAAAGCAGAGGATCAATGGTTTCATCTAAATAAAAGGATAAGCGAAATACATTGCTACGCTCATCTTGTGATACAGCGGGAAAGATTTTTCCTGCATTATCTAGTTTATACCAATACTTTTGTTTTTTCATACCATCACACCTTTGAATGACATACCTAAGTTGGGTGTTATGTCTAGATTTATTATACACGGTTTTTGATGATTTTACGAACGATAAACGAAAGAAATGGAAAAAATATTTCGAATTCGAAGTAAAATGCTTGATATCATTGAATAGATAGCGTAAAATGTGAGTGTAGGAGGTACATATATGAAACCATTAATCGGTATACACCATGTCACAGCGATTACAAGTTCGGCTGAAAAAATATATGATTTTTTCACACATATCCTAGGATTAAGACTCGTAAAAAAAACCGTGAATCAAGACGATATACACACCTATCATTTATTTTTTGCAGATGATAAGGGAAGTGCTGGCACAGACATGACATTTTTTGATTTCAAAGGCATTAGTCAAGCTAAAAAAGGGACAAATGAAATAGCCAAAACAGGATTTAGAGTAAAGGATGATCAAGCTTTATCATATTGGGTAAAAAGATTTGATACATATCAAGTCAAGCATTCAGGCATTCATACGATGTTTGGATCAAAGATGCTCGAGTTTAGAGACTTTGATGAGCAAGAGTATATCTTATTTTCTGATGAAAAAAGACCAGGTGTTAAAGCTGGTGAACCTTGGCATAAAGGTCCAGTGCCTGATGAGTATGCAATTATTGGTCTTGGACCAATTTACTTTAGAGTGAGCAATTTCACTTTAATCGATCAAGTATTAACTGAAAAACTAACCTTTAAGCACCTATCAAAACAAGAAGATATTCATTTATATGAAACAGGTGAAGGTGGCCATGGAGCATCCATCATTGTTGAAGTGAGAAATGATCTTCCTCAAGCAAGACAAGGCTTTGGTGGCATTCATCATGTCGCATTTGGAGTTGAAGAAAAATCTGACCTTGATGCTTGGATTTCCGCATTAAATAGTTATCATGCACCACACTCAGGTCATGTAGATCGGTTTTATTTCAAATCACTTTATACAAGATTATATCCAGGATTACTCTTTGAGTTTGCAACACTTGGACCTGGATTTATTGATGATGAAGAATCCTATGAAATATTAGGTGAAACATTAGCATTGCCCCCTAAATTTAGACATCTAAGAGACGAAATTGAAAAACTTGTGCGCTTTATCGACACAAAAAGAAGTGATAAGGTTTATAATAAAGAATATCTAGATAACTAGGGGTTACTTATATGAATAGAGAAAAAAACAATTTAAAACTGACAACTGTATTATTTAGAAGCATGCAAAATGTTTCTGCAGTCATCAAGCAAGATATTACATCTTACGATTTAAACACGAGTGAGTTTGGTACACTCGAATTACTCTACAATCGTGGTGCACAACCGATTCAATCGGTTGCAAACAGAATGCTTATGGCAAATAGTAGTATGACTTATGTCATTGATAAACTAGAACAAAAGGGATTTATCAAGCGTACGATAGATGACATTGATAAAAGAGTCACTATGGTTGATCTAACAGATGCAGGAAGAGCATTCTTTGGCAGTATTTTCCCACATCATAAAAACACATTATCAAATATGTATAAGGATTTATCTGATGAAGAAATCCAAGAACTCATTGAGCTTCTTAAAAAGGTTGGATATCAGGCAATGGCTATGAAGGGTACCAAATCATGAAGCACATTTTTGAGAAAGGTCAAAACAATCAAACGCTTGTTTTATTGCATGGCACAGGTGGCAATGAACATGATTTATTACCACTTGGCAAATTGATAGATCCACACGCAAACTTACTTGGGATTAGAGGTAATGTACTTGAGTATGGTATGCCAAGATTTTTTAAACGATTAGCCATGGGTGTCTTTGATATTGAAAGTTTAAAAGAAGAAACAGAACGTTTATATGATTTTATAAAGTCATCATCAGAAACATATCATTTTGATATGAAACATGTAACTGTTATTGGCTATTCTAATGGTGCAAACATTTTAGGTAGCATGTTACTTCATTATAATCAGGCCTTTCATAAAGCGATACTTTTTCATCCAATGATTCCAATTAAAGAGATTGAAATGAATAACTTAAAGGAAGTTAGTATCTTTATAGGGGCTGGTAAAACTGACCATATGGTTTTGGTTGATGAGACTTTAGCTTTAAAGGAAATGTTTGAACAACGTGGTGCAACAGTTGATTTATATTTAACTGAACTTGGACATCAACTTTCAAGAGATGAGATTGAGCACGCAAAAATATGGTACGAAAAAAGTCAGCGTTAGCTGGCTTTTTATATATGTTATGATAAACTATTAGTGGTGATATAATGTTTGAGATTAATAAAAATGATATCGATGAAATCATAGATCGTGTTGTTCTAACGAAAAAACCACTTATTTTTAAGCATATTCCTGCACGGGAAAAGAAAAAATACATCATCATGTGCATGATGATGTTTGTGTTTGAAAAAGATAAAGTATATACAGAACGTGAGGTTAATGAACTTTTAAAACCTATGATTGATGATTATGTCATGATGAGAAGATATATGATTGATTACGGTTTTTTAGGTAGAACAGAAGATGGCCATGCATATTGGTTGATCAAAGATTTAGAAACCATCAAAGCATTTAAAATAGAAGATTAAGGTGAAAGCCTTATTTTTTTATATCATTTATCGTCGTCTCAATTGCAATTTTAATTGCTTGCTCAATAATCTTTAAATCTAAAGAAAAGAAGTGCTGTTTATGTATTGTTTGTTCCTTTATATAGGGGACATGGATAAATCCCGCTTTGATCTGTGGTTGGTCAGTTGAGATAAGTTCATGTAAAACATGATACATAATATGATTACATACATAGGTTCCAGCTGAATTTGAAACTGATACAGGAATATGAGCTTTTTCTATGTTCGCTACAATCTCTTTAATAGGTAAAGTAGAAAAATATGCCGGTAAACCAAACGAAGAAATAATTCTATCTAATGGCTTTAATCCGCCATTATCTGGTGTTTCAGAATCATCGATATTAATCGCTACTCGCTCAATAGATATCGATTTTCTACCACCTGCTTGCCCAACCATGATGATTATATCTGGACTAACCAGTCGTATTTTTTCAAGCAGTTTTTGAGCGGAAATATCAAATAATACAGGCAGCTCAATCTTGTGTAACTCAATCGTTGAATCATCTAAATAGATATTTTTAATCGCTTCAAATGATGGGTTAATGGACTCGCCACCGAATGGTTCAAAACCACTAAGCAATATTTTGATCATAAGTTCACCTCAAGAGTCATTTTATCATGGAATAATAAACGTTTGTAGATTAAATTATTTTATAGAACACATAGTGTTCTATAACTTGATAATTTTCTAAATTATTGTTATAATGATAATAAGTAATCATTTTATCGAATAGAGGCTATCCTATGGACCATTTAATTAAAGCATTTTACAACGTTTTTGGACATCAAAAGGACATTTCCTTTTACTTTTCACCTGGACGTGTTAATTTGATTGGTGAACATATTGACTATAATGGGGGTCTTGTTTTTCCTGCAGCCATCAATTTAGGAACTTATGGTCTAATTTCTCTTAGAGAAGATTCAAAAGTTCGCCTTTTTTCTCTTAATTTTGAGTCTATAGGTGTTATTGAGGTTGATTTGCATAACCTTACATTTAAAGATGAACATCATTGGGCAAATTATGTTAAAGGTATTTTATTAGAGATGCTTCATCAAAACCACCCAATTCATCAAGGATTCGATTTACTAGTACAAGGGACATTACCTACTGCATCTGGTTTGTCCTCAAGTGCATCCTTAGAACTACTGATAGCATTTATGATGAATGATTTATTCAGTTTGAATATTTCTAGAAAAGATTTGGCAATCCTGTCACAGCATGTTGAAAATCACTACATGGGAATGCACTGTGGTATCATGGATCAACTTGTTATTGCATGTGGCGTTAAAGATAAAGCGTTACTTATGAAAACAAATACATTAGATATCGATATTGTTAACGCACATTTTGATGACTATCAATGGGTCATCATGAACACAAATTATCCAAGAAAAACAACAGAATCAAAATATAACCAAAGAAGAAAAGAATGTCAACAAGCATTAGAAATTGTGAAAAAAACATACGATGTTCATGACTTATGTGAACTTTCTATAGATGAACTTGAGTCCATAGAAGCATCATTTGAGGATAAAATCATCTTTAATAGAGCACGTCATGCAGTTACAGAACAGCAACGCACTTTACTAGCTAAAGAGGCTATGCAAAAACAAGATGCTAAAACATTTGCAAAACTACTCAATGCATCACATGCATCTTTAAAAAATGATTATGAAGTCACAGGTGCGCATCTAGATTTTTTAGTTGAAGGTGCTCTTTTGTATGGTGCTATCGGCGCGAGAGTCACAGGTGCTGGTTTTGGTGGATGTGCCATTGCACTTGTGCATACTTCATCTATGTCTGATTTTTCAACGCATGTTTATGCTTTTTATAAAGAAAAAACAGGTTTATCTGCCGATTTCTATTTTGTCACATTTGAAGATGGTGTTAAAAAACTATGAAAGTCAATACTACGAAGCATCAAACTATCATAGGAGATATTCATTTATTGAGTATAGAATCAAACAGGTACCGATATGTGTTATCTGATTATGGTGCTTCAATTTATGAAGTTGCTTATCTTGAAAACGATAAAGAAACAATGCTAACGATAACACCTGATTCTCTAAATGATTTTGTTTCATCTAAAAGCTATTATGGGAAAACCGTTGGAAGAACAAGTGGAAGACTCTTTACTAAATCATTTAGGATAGGTAAAAAATCATATAAAGTGAAGCCATTTATTAGTAAAGATGCAATGCTCCATGGTGGTCCTCATGGTTTTTCATTTAAGTTATTTGATATTAAAGAAATCATAGAAAACGAACATGAGATCATCATCACATTTCATGCGTCAATGAAAAATCTTGAGGATGATTTACCTGGTGATTTAACACTTGATGTTACCTACATAATCAAACCAGATGAAATTACAATTCATTATGATGCATTATCTAATGAAGAGACCTTATGTAATGTTACAAACCATACATATTTTTCATTAGGTATTGAAGAAGAATTAATTGATCAATCTATATTAAGCATTTCTAGTCAAAAGTATCTTAAAACTGATGAAGGTTATCATTTAGAAATGCTTGAAGATACGAAGTCTTCAATATTTGATTTTTATATATCCAGGACTCTAGAGGATACGATGGATCAGTTAAAACAATCAGCATTTCAAGGACTCGATCATACCTTTCTATTAGATGATAAACATGAAATATCAATCTATCATCCAAGGACGAATCATGGTGTTCTTGTTAAAACAAGTTATCCAGCAGTTGTATTATATACACATAACTTTCCTGACCAAATACCTATGAAATTTACAAAAACACATAAAAAACATCAAGGTATTGCTATTGAGTGCCAATATGAACCAAGTGGCATACATTATTCAAAATTAAATCATGCTCTGCTTGAAAAACATCAAGCATATCATCATTTTATTTCGTATACATTCTTTAGACATGAGGTATAGACATGAAAAAATCAATCATTCAACTCATTCATTATGCACTCAATAAAAAACTCATTTCTCATGAAGATATTGATGAATCGATCGATTGTTTAACTAAAGTTTTAAATGAACCTTCTTTCGATTTCGTAGAAATGGAATCTATAGAAGATATCGAGGACAACTTAAACAAGTTGATAGAAGTAGCATATGAAAAGGAGTTAATACCTTCTTTGACTATTGATGAAAAAGATGCTTTTGAGGCACTACTTTTCAATTGTATCATGCCCGAACCTCATCAAGTGAAAGACACATTTTCTAATTTAATGAATTCTAATCATGCAGTAGCTACGAATTATTTATATAAACTTTCTAAGGATGTCAACTACATCAAAACAAAACGACTTAAACAAAATCTTTTCTGGACATATGATGGACAGTATGGACATCTACAAATGACTATTAATTTGGCTAAACCTGAAAAAGATCCTAAAGAAATTGCACAAGCAAAGGATTTAAAGAGTGAACGAAAAGATCTTTTCGTCCCTAAATGTGTGCTCTGTAAAGAAAATGAACAAAATTATTATAATGCACGCATGAATCTAAGAATCGTTCCAATTCCACTTGGTAATGAGTTATGGCATTTCCAATACTCACCATATAGTTACTACCAGGAACATGCAATCATCTTGCATGATCAACATAAACCGATGAAAATTTCGGATAAAACATTTAGATATTTACTTGATTTCGAAGATATGTTCCCCTCTTATTTTATCGGTTCTAATGCTGATTTACCTATTGTAGGAGGGTCTATATTGAACCATGATCATTTTCAAGCAGGTCATCATCAATTTCCTATTCAGGATGCAAGACCTATTAAGTCATTTGGTAAACTAAACTATGTAGACATCGCTCATATCAAGTGGCCATTATCAACAATTAGGTTATCTTCTGAAAATAAAGAAGGTTTAATTCAATTAGCTAGTTTATTCCTAGATGCATGGAAATCTTATTCAAATGAAGCATTAGACATATTAGCATTTACAGACCAAACGCAACATAATACGATAACACCTATCGCAAGAAAATCAGGTAGAATGTATGAATTAGATCTCATATTAAGAAATAATCGAACAACAAAAGAGCATCCTTACGGGTTATTTCACCCTCATGAAATCTATCATCACATCAAAAAAGAAAACATTGGACTGATTGAAGCCATGGGTTTAGCCATTTTACCTGGAAGATTGAAAAAAGAACTTTCTCTCATCAATGAATGGCTGAATAATGGTGGAGAAATACATCCTGACATTGAGAAACACATCATCTGGATGAAAGCTTTAAAAAATGCTGGTCATAAAGAATTTAGTGAGTCTTTATTATATCGAGAAGTTGGTAAAATTTTCGAGCACATTCTTGAAAACTGTGGTGTATTTAAACTAAATGAGACAGGTAATAAAGCATTACACAAGTTCATCACAGATACAATGAAAAAGTTCACTTCGAAGTGAACTTTTTTTGTTTATGCATCTGGATAAACTTTTTTAAATACACGTAATGATGGTAGCTCAATCCCTTGATAACTAAAGAGTGCTTGATTTGCCCATGTACCAGGAGTTCCAACACCAGCCCAGCCTGCTCCAGCAACTGGTAACCATGCTGGTTCCCAATAAAAGATGCCAATACCTAACTCATTTGGTACAGAAGCAACAATGTTAATGATGTCTCTTGTAACATCTGCTTGCCCTTGTACAGTTAAAGGGTATCCACCAAAGCTTGTTGTTAATATATGTGAAGCATTTGCTACATTTTGATTTGTAAAAGCATACGATGTTTCAGCAATAATAATAGGTTTACCATATCTTTGTGCAATATCTCTTATATTAAACTCAAAGTTTGATAAACTTCCATGATAGAAAATATAATATGACATACCAATGATATCAAAGTCTAAATTTGCAGCTTCAATTCTATCAAAATAAGTGCGATAGAAAGCATTATTACCACCACGATCAATATGAATCATGGTCAATACATCGGGATTTTGTGCTTTTGCAGCTGTCAAACCTGCATTTAAATACATGATAAAATTACTTAAATTACTTGTTGAGCCACTAATAGATTGAGGCAATTGAAAGCGATTAGGATTATCTGTATTTAAGGTTTCATAACTATTGGTACCTTGTGTCAATAATCCAGGTGCAATTTCATTACCTATTTGAACCATATCTACCTTAGCACCAGCATCCTCCATGGCTTGCATGCTCTCATAAGTAAAATCATATAAAGCTTGACTTATGGCTTCTGGTGTTTCTAAATTCGCCCATGCTTTAGGTATGATTTGTTTACCAGGATCAGCCCAAAAATCACTGTAATGAAAATCTAGTAGAATTTTCATACCGAACATTTTAGCATCATGTCCAATCTGTTTTGCAACTTCTATATCATTGTTTCCGCCACCATAAGGCGTTCCACTAGGTGATTTTGGATCATTCCATAAACGAATGCGAATATAATTAACACCTTGATTTTTCAGCAGTTGATAAATACTCGTTCTTACACCTTGATGATTGTAAAATTTACCACCTCGTTTAATGACTTCAACGATAGAAGATAAATCAACGCCCATGATAAAATCTTCATGGTTATTTAATGCATCTATTTTTTCGATTTCAATGTCATCAAATAAGGAACCACTTATAGTGATATTGTCTTCAGGTATGACCACCTTAAAAGAAGCAGATAAATTTTCATAACTTGCTGTAACAATCGTTTCTGTGCCAGCTTTAACGCCGTAAATACGTCCTTTGTCTATGTGAATCGCATCTCCTTGATATGTATAAGTGATATCTAGATGACCATCAATATTTGTTTGTATATCGACTGTTTTAATTTCATCGACGTCAAGTAGCATATCATAGATAAAAATAAAGCGTTCATCACTAGGTGTTGTTTCATTGTTTTCTTGACAAGACATCATCAAAGTAGTAATGATTGACATCATCAATAGTATTGTTATTTTTTTAAACATCATGATACCGTAAAAATAATCTGAACATCATCGATATGAATCCAACCATCTGTAAGTCTTGTCATTGTAATTAAGATTTCTTCACTAGTTTCAGTCAATGAAAAATTAAATGTATATAATGAATAACTGCCTGAAGTTACTAAAATGGTTTCAGTAACATCTCCGATTAAGACGCTCACTTCAACAGAAGCACCAGCGATATATACACTAAATGTATAATCTCCAGGTTCTAAAGCTAATGGCTTTGAAATACTTGCTACAAGCAAAGATCCTGGTTGATCTTTAAATGGGTTATACGATTTTGCACTTTCATAACCCCAATCAGTTGTCCATTGGTTACCGTCTTGAACAGTCCAATGAACAGAAGACATGAGCCATGTATCATCTGATTCGAACTTCCCCTCTTCATTAAAGATATCAAGTGCACTTGGTTCTTTTTCTTCAATCATGGCATTATCCATATGTAACCAACCACCTGATGTTCTTACTGCTTCAAGTTTTACAAGGTACGTTCCTTCTAGAACATCAAATTCAAAGGTATAGTTAACATAGCTACCCGATGTAACAGCAATTTCATAGATATCATCACCAACATGAACATTTAATGTAACATTTTCTCCAGCTAAATCGATACTAAATTGATAGCTACCTTGTGCTAAAAGAATTTCACGATGGATGGAAGCAATGAGCAGTTCATTTGATTGATCTTTATATGGATTATAGGATTTTTCACTTTCATAACCCCAATCTGTGACCCACTCATTACCAAAAGTTGCAGTCCAATTGATGGCTGATAAAGACCAATCATCAGACTCAAATTTACCGTCAGCGTTAAAGAAATCCAAAGGATTACCTGCTTTAAGTAACTCTAGTTTTTCTTCAAGAGCAATGAGTGTATTAAGATTTTCAACATATGTTTTTTGAAGTTGCGTTAGAGCATCATAAGATTCTCTAGCATCTAAAATAGCCTCTTCATGCTCTATAGTTAAATCATTTTGTGCTGGTAAAGCTGTTATTTTTGCATCCACTGCTTCAGCAGCAATTAAATCAGCTGGATCTTGAGGCAATTGATAACTCCATAGTACAAAATCGTCTAAATTAATCCAGTTATTAGATCCGCCGTCAAACTCAATTTCTATACCTATTTCATAAACACCAGATAATGACATATCTGAACGTTCAATGCGCTTCATAACGCCTTGGTTCCATCCTTCAGGCGTTAAATTTTCTGTAAAAGTATTATCATCATTTTTAATGTATATATGTGCATACAAAGCATTAAACTCAGTACCAATGACACCACCATTTAAATATATAGCCATCTGATATACTTCTTCAATGAGCTCTACTTGTTGGTATATTTTAAAGACAGCAGGTCCGTCTGACCAAATGGATAGTCTACCTGAAGATAGTGTTGCAGTCTTGTTGTTAGCTGCTCCAGTAATTTCAATTGTCCAAGGTGATAAGCTTGTAAATTGGCCACCATTGATAAAGTTGATATAGCCATCTTCGCCACTTGGAGGTACAATCACTAAGTCCTCTATAGTTCCAACTTTCAAGCTCACATCATCTATATAACCCCAAGCTTCTTCAGCACCAACAATTTGAATTTCAACACGGATGGTTTTTGAAGTTGCTAGTGTGAATTCAATACCATAATTGACATAACCTTGATGACCTTCTGGTGCATTATAATCAAAACCGCTAAATTGTTCTGTAACAATCACAGTTTCACCATCATAAACAGTTAAATCTATCGATGTCATGGTACCTTGATACCATAGTTGGAATAAATATGTGTCAGCACTTAATGCATCGATTGTTTGTGATAGTGATAAATCGACTGCCTCGCTTAACTCATCTAGATCATCATCATACCAAAGATTTAGAGCAGCTTCACCACCGTGTGGATAATTGTCAACAACTGTTGTGCCATAAGCATCAACACCAAATAAGGACGTCACTGTCCATTCATTAAGACCAAATTCAAAACCACCATTTAAAATAAACTCGCCATCAACAACTGGAATTGGATTGATGGTTACACTAAATATTTTCTCAGCACTAAATGTGATACTTGCCCCTGGCATGTTTGATACAATCGCTTTAACAGAAGCAGATCCTACTTCTAAAGCACTGAGTGTCGTTCCAACGATAGAAATTGCATTTGCTGGTGTAGAAGTTATTACTTCAAATGTAACAACACCAAAGGTACCTGCAGGTGTGATTTGATAATCTATCGTTACAGTCTCACCTTTTGTGAGAGTATAATCACTTATAACAAGCCCAGCTGTAAATGATGGTTCTGTAGGTTCTGTTTCATTAGAACCATCCTTACAGCTTACTAAAAACAATGTTAAAAACATAAAGATGGAAAAAAGGAAAAGATGTTTTTTCATATGTTACCTCCCAAAAAATTATTCTATCCTTTAACGGCACCAGCCGAAATACCCTCAATAATATAACGTTGTAATAAGATATACATCAATATAATCGGTAATGCAACAACAACAGAACCTGCAGCAAACACAGTAAAATTATTGTATAAATCTGCATGATCCATAATCATCCCAAACAAGCCAACAGCTACAGTTTTTTGGTTTGGATCATCTAAGATGAGACTTGCAAGAATAAAATCCATCCAAGGAGCCATAAATGACATCAAAGCAGTGTAAACGACTATCGGTTTTGTAAGTGGCATAATGATTTTAATAAAGATTGTCCATTGATCAGCACCATCTATCATAGCTGCTTCATCTAAATCAATGGGAATCGTATCAAAGTAACCTTTTGATACATAAAACCCTAATGCTGATCCACTACTATAGACAATGAGTAATGCAATGGGCTGATTTATGAGTCCTAACATGTTTAAAATCAAATAAACAGCAATCATTGCCATAAAACCAGGGAACATACCTAATATGAGTGCTACATTCATGATTGTTTTTCTTTGTTTGAACCTAAATCTCGAGAGTGCATAAGCTGCACCTAAAATCAATAAGGTAGAAAAAAACATGTTTAAGAGAGCTATGACACTTGTATTGATCATCCATCTGCCAAATTTTAAATAAAGTGCCTGTGTAGATGAAGGATAAAAAAGTGTCACATAGTTTTTCAAAGTGAATGCTTGTGGAATAAAAGTTGGTGATGCAACACCTGGTAAAGCTCTAAATGATGTAAGTATAACCCAAACGATAGGTATCAACCATATAAAGCTTAGAATAAGAAGAAGTAAATAGCTAAGTATAGGTTTCTTTTTCATGCTTTTCAAGCGAACTCACCTTCTCTCTTATAAGATGCAGTTCTACGATATATCGAAAGAGATATTGATGCAGATATGATAAATATGATAATACCTATAGCTGCAGACAAGTTATATAGTCGATATGATCTCGTTAATTGATATAACCAAGTAATTAAGATATCTGTACCACCTGCATTCACTAGACCAACGCCAAGTGGTCTTCCTTGTGTGAGCAAATATATGACATTGAAATTATTGATATTATGTATAAATCCTGTGACCAACAAAGGTGTTGTGATAAAAAGCATATAAGGCATTGTTACACGCGTGAATAATTGTCTTTTGTTTGCACCTTCAATGATAGCAGCTTCATAGAGTTCTTCAGGTATATTCATTAGAATACCTGAAGTCAGTAACATAAGATAAGGTATGCCTACCCACATATTCACAATAATGATTAATACACGTGCAGATAGTTGATTACCCCAGAAATTGATACCTGTTGAAATGATACCCGCATTCATCAAAAATTGGTTAACTGGGCCATTGAATGCAAACATTTGGTTCATAATCAGTAGTGAAACAAACTGAGGTGTTGCCATCGTTATAATAAATATGGTGCGCCATATTTTTTTACCTTTAACACCTTTTTTGTTGATTAATGTTGCAAGTAAGATACCACCGAAATAATTTGTGAATGTCGCAAAAAATGCCCAAATTAAAGTCCATTCAACAACAGATAATAAGGTATATAAATTATCAGATATTAAGAGTAATTCCCTAAACACTTCAAAGCCTTGCCACGAGAAATGTTGACCTGAGCCTTGATATCCTGTAAAAGCGATGAGTATCATAAAAAGTAAAGGTAAAATTGTAAAAGATAGCACACCTATCATTGGGAAACTTAAAAGTGTGACATAAAGCTTATGGTCTGTTAATGCTTTTAGTTCAACTAAAAAGGCATCTATTTGATATCTTTCATTCTTAACATATATGGTTACTTGCTTAATATTTTTAACATATAAAAAGATAAAAACGAAAGTTATCAATAAAGCAAGTAATCCATACACCATATTAAACGTAGATGGTCTAACAAATTCAGGTGGTAAGTAGGTTGTATCTAGAGCTATAAAATCCATCATGTCGTAATAACCGATAGTTAGCATATAGATGATGTATAACACTTGAATGGATAGAAGTAAAATGCCTTTTGTCCAAGCTTTGTTTTTAAATTGATAGTAACCCATGAAAACAAATGGACTGATTAAATCAACTTTTGTCTTCCATGGAGATTTTTTCATTAAGTTTTTATAGTCCTTATAAGCATCTTTTCTATGCTTAATTTGGGTTTTTAGTTGATCAAACCATGTATGCTTATGCGTCTCAATCGTCTTTACATCATTAAAGGTTTGACTTAGATTCTTTAGATAAAAATAAATCCAAAGAAGTATCAATAAAATACTATATAATCTTACATTTAATGTTCGAAATGAAGATAATCCAAGGATAAAAGGTATACCCAAAGATATCGTATAAAACATCATAGTGAAATGATAAAAGATTTTTAGCATAGCTTTAAAAACAGCATGTGTTAAAAGACCCCCTCCCATAAAAAGAAGAGAAAGTATACATGCAATTTTTCCTTTAAGTGTCGTTTTTTGATAAATTTCTATCGAGGATTGAATGTGATTTTTCACCGCTTTAAGCCATGCTTTTAACCTTTTCATGAATGACTCCTACATTGTTTGAGTAATTTGATTTAGATAATCTATGAGTTGTTGTTCAGTTAAAGAGTTTTGTTCCCATAAGGCTTTCATGTTGTTAGCATAAGCAATCCAAAAAGCTGCAAATCTGTTGATTTTAGGCATTAGAATGGATTGATCTAAAGATTGCTTAAATATTCTTGCTTCAGCGATTGAAGACTCTTTAATTGTAATTTGAGTGGTTTCTAGCTTTCTCCATGAGTCAACGATGATTTGGTTTTGATCAAGTTGATCCAAAAGCGTTAAGACTGTAGGCAATAATGATTTTTCTTTAAGTCTTAGAGCTTGAGCCCATTCACTCGTTAAAAAATCTGCAAGCTGTTGACTTAATGCAGGGTATTTTGAGTAACGACTAACGCCATATAACTTATAGCCTGAAAATGGACGCATCGTTTGACCATTAATGGATGGTACAGGTGCCATGCCGACATCATTAGGAAATTGCTCCTTAGCACTTGCCCAAAAGTATGGGGCAACGATAATTGCATCTACATCACCTGCTAAAAATAAGCTTAAGCCTTCGATATCAGTTGAACCACTTGTGCTTCCTGGAATGGTTAAATTTGGATGGTTTTTATATGTGTTTCTTGCATAAGTTACATTTGAAATAGTTTGAGGTGTAGCAAAGTTTAAGTAACTTGATTTAATACCGGAAGTTGTCTCTCCATCCTCACCATATAATAATGCATCAGTCATGAGTCCAAATGAATAATAGCCTTCAAAAAGATTCCAAACAAGCTTTCCATTGGCCTGATCTTGATTAAGTATGCCTTCAATACTTTGAACCTGTAAATCACTGATTTTACTCTTACGATAAATAATTACTTGTGATTCGGATGTAATAGGAAAGCCGTACATGATACCGTTGAGACTTGCAGCATGAGCAGCTTCTAGAGTGTGTGTTGCGCGGATTTTATCAGCATAGGTATTTTGTGCCAAGAGATTACCTGTAACTGCAGTGTCTAATGTATCATGCACAAAAGCTAAGATGTCAGGTCCAGTACCAGCAGGACCAGCTAATACTAAATCTTCTATAGAAGATTGCTCACTGTGTGGAATAAAGGAGAATTTGAGTTTTGGTGCATTCGGGAAGTTAAATGCATAGTATCTTGCAAACTCTTCAGTCATTTGAGATACAAGTTCTACATTCTTACTATCTTCCCATATAGTCAGTGTAATATCCTCTTGATTTGATGTAACCTCTCTCCTACCACACCCAATAAGTATCAGTAGAAGAAATGAAAGAATCCATATTTTTTTCATGATTCATGCTCCTTTGTTATATGTATTGAAAGCTGATAGATTTTTTCGCTATGTTTAATGATTAATGTCGATTGACCTGTAGTTTTCTTTGTTTTTACCCAAAATGATCTGATACCACCAATAAGTGAAACAAAACAATCGCCAATAACCTCTAATTTATCATCAGTGATAATCTCAAAGGCATCATGTGCATAAGTTAATCTATGATTATGTTCGTTTAAGGCTTCAATGGTTATGCGTGTGACATCGTATGTATCTTCAATGACTAGTTTGTCTCTATCAAGAGAGATTTTAAAATCAATCTGATAATCGTTACCTTTTGTCTTTGTGATAACATGTACACCATCAATAAAGCCTTTAAAGGTGTAAAAGACACTTTTAGATCCCCAATTAGCGACGTATTTACCATACATATCATACGTCTTTTTAAGAAGTTCATCAGAAGGATTTAGGTTTTTCATAGATTCTTTTAAATGATCTTTTCCTTTTGAAACAAGATCTCTGTAATATAATTTGATAAAATCATTTGTTTTTTCATCAAGATTTTCTTGTTTTATCAGCAAGTCACCAAACCAATCCATTTTATACGGTGCAAATGCTAAATGGGATAAGGTGTCAACTTTTTCAAGATCTCCAATATAAAGATCGTTTCTATATACCTTGATCTGATCACAGTTAGAAAAGATATATACATCTTCGATATAACCTTTATTGTGATCCCCTATATTAAAGTTTGAAGAAACCTCTAAATAAGGCGTATGTGCTTGTTGTGATTGATAGAAATAAGCTGCTGGTTTTTCATTTCTAAACATATCTAGCACACCATGATAACAGATCTTATCACCGCTACCAAAATCGATATGTGTATAATAATCATGCATGCACCATCCAATAGAACCACTAATATCCATTGATCCGAGCATATGATTAGTAATTACCATATGTCTTTTTGCATGCTCATAGCGTCTCATTTCATGATCAAAACTCTTTGTTGGAAACATATGTCCAGTATGTTCGGTGACAAGGTAAGGAATATCTTTACGATCAGTAACATCTTTTAAAGCACGTAATGGAATATTATGACCTTCATGAATGAAGTCATTGAGTGTATAAACATCTTCTAATATGCTTGAGTGTGTGATAAATCTGACACCTGCAGTCTGACGTGTGTCATCAAGTTTTTTAGCAAGACGATTGGTTTTTGAATAAAAATCATCGTCATCACCAGATTCGTTAATACGCACACCCCATAAAACAACAGAAGGACTGTTTTTATCTCTCAAAATCATTTCTTTGACGTGTTCTAGTGCATTCATTTTCCATGTTTCATCACCTATATATTGCCAACCAGGAATTTCTTCAAAAACCAAAAGTCCAAGCTTATCACATGCATCAATGAAATGCTTAGAAGGGGGATAGTGTGATGTCCTTACGATGTTTAGATTAAGATCATGCTTCAAAATCTCTGCATCTTTGATTTGAGCATGCTTTGGCATTGCATAACCGACATAAGGATAGTCTTGATGTCTATTTAAGCCAACGAGCTTGATCCTTTTGCCATTTAAATAAAAACCATCTGGTTTAAATTCAGCCATTCTAAAACCATATGTGAAAGATACCTGATCAGAAATTATATTTTCTTTTTCAATTGATATTGTAATTCTGTAAAGCTTAGGATTTTCTATTGACCAAAGCTTTAAGTGATTAGCTGTATATGAATGTGCTTGAGATGAGCCATCGACTTTTATTGTTTCATTAAGTAACACCTTGTCACCATCTGTAAGATTGATTCTAAAATCACCGAGAAAAGGCTCTGATAACTGATATTCAAGCTTAAAAGCAATCACTTTATCTATGTCTTTTGTTGATATCAAATAGTCTTTGATATGAACTTTTGGCTTTGTATATATCGAGACTTCTCGATATATACCACCAAATGTTAAGTAATCAATGACATGTCCAAAAGGTGGGAAATTAAGGTTTGACCTTGCGTCTACAAAAACTGTTAAAAGGTTTTCGAGATCCTTATACACATATTTTGTGATATCATATGTAAACTTGGTATATCCACCTTTATGTGTACCTAGATGATGACCATTTAAATAGACATCTGCTTCATGAGCTACACCTTCAAAATCAATAAACACATAGGCGTCAAGTTCATCTATTGAAAATATTTTTTGGTAAGTTGATTTAAATTGATAAGCCTTTTCATTAGCATATTGTATAGGAAGTATTTTATGTGTGTGTGGTATATCTACACGCTCGCCATCTTGGACTTTATGAAAGATAGCATCAGCATCGAAAGAAGGTTTAAATTGCCAATCAAAATTAATGCTTTTATGCATGATTTGTTCTCACTAATTCAAAGTCATCAATATGGCCCCATGTAGAAGCGTTAAATTGTCCATAAAAGCCAATACGTATTTGACCTGAAGTTACGACAATATTTTCTATGGTTATTTGTTGATATCCAGCAGCCCAACCAGATACAAATACATTCGCTGTCATTATTGATCCACCATGATTTTTAACATACATATAGTGTTCAATATTTTTCGCATTTGTCTCACCCATGACCCAAGCAGTTAGTGTGTATGTGCCATTAGGTAATGTGATGTCTTGATATAAATCATAATTAAATGCTGCAGTATGATAATAATTAAAGTTATTTTGTCCTGTTCTAAAATCCTTATTTGTTTGAATTTTTCCAACCATATCAGTAAGTGACGATGTCACATACCAAGGTGGCTTAGGCAATTCATCGTTTGCACCAGTTTTACCAATTTCAAATCCAGGATTTTGAATAAAGTTTTCAATAGATCTTACATGAGCAGTGACTTGCCATGTATTAGATCCATATGAGACAACACCTGATACAGTGTGTTCACCTACTTCAGTTTCAGCAGTGTTTTTTTGAGCTTGATTCCATGTAACAGGTGCATAGATATATGAGTCAACATCAGTTAATGCAATGACAGTTTCTGGCATTTTAGATTCTGATTCTACAGGTGATACGATATTTAAACCAATTTCAACAATATCACTTTTCAAACCAATGATATTTACATCGACTGCTTGATTGCCTCTGACATCTTTAAATACGTTGATTGAGGGCAATGCTTTTCCAGAGTAAGTGAATAATGCTTGATTTGACCAAGTCGCAAGTGTACCTGCTTCAGCCCAACCTGCACCAATAACAGGTAGCCATGCAGGTTCCCAATAGACGATACCAAGTCCTCGATTATTAGGTACATTAGCAACAACTTCAATCACATCTCTAAGTGCAGTTGCCTGACCTTGAATAGTTGCTAAGTAGCCACCATTTTCTTCTTGATTAGGGCCAAAAATGTTTGATGCGTTAACATGAGGGGTTTGTGTGTAAGCATAAGACGTTTCAGCAACAAAAACTGGTTTATTATATTTTTCTGATATTTTATCTAAATTATCTTGTAAGCGATCTAGTGTACCATGATAAAAAGGATAAAAGGAAGCACCAATGATATCAAAATCTACGTTTCGATCAGTAATTTCCTTAAAAAAATCATCGAAAATAGAGAATTTGCCACCATCTGCTAAGTGAATGATTGTTTTAACATGCTGATCTGCCTCTTTTGCACCGGAAATACCTGCTTTTAGCAAATCTGCTAAACGATCATAAGATGTTGTATCATTCCAAACAATACGACCATCTTCCCATATCATGCCATTATTAATCTCATTGCCTATTTGAATCATTTGAGGTGTAACACCACGGTTTTTAAAATACATCATTGCATCATATGTAAAAGTCTGAACTGCTTCTTTTAACTCAGCAAAATTCAAAAGCTCCCAAGCATAAGGCTTGGTTTGATGTTCAGGATCTGCCCATGTGTCACTGTAGTGTAAATCTAGAATTATACGCATATTGACACGTCTTGCTTTTTGAACAATCCAATATGCAGTTTCTAAATCCATATCACCGCCACCACGAATTCCAATAGGTGAATATGGATCATTCCATACACGTACACGCATGTAGTTAACGCCAGCTGTAGCTAATATTTCAAAAACATCTTGCTCAACGCCATCAAGATTATAATAAATGCCACCATTATCTATGACTTTTTTAATCATTGATGCATCAACACCCATCATGAAGTCTTGACGTTTATCATCTTGTAAAGCAGCAATGGGTTCAATTTTAAAATCTTCAGCATTAAAAGAAGGATCAAGTTCAGTGTAAGGTGTCTGATTTGTTCGAGAGCCTAATGTTGGCTCCCATTGATAGATGTCAAATGGAGGTTCAGATGGAACTTTGTCTTCAGGTTTACAAGCTGCAATGGATAAGACAAATACCATTAATAAAAGATATGTATATATTTTTTTCATATTAATTCTCCTCATTATAACGTGTGCACGATTCACGAATAACCAGTTCAGTTGGGATGGTTACTTTTTTTGATATAGCTCTTTGTCCAAAGATACGTTCAAGTGCTAAATCAACGGCGGTTTGACCCATGAACTCCTTATAAACCTTCACAGTTGTTAAAGGTGGAATCGTATATTGACTTTGAGCAATATCATTAAAGCCGATAATGGATAAATCTTTAGGAATTCTAATCCCAGCTTCATAGGCTGCCTTCATAAGACCTATAGCCATCCCATCAGACGCAATAATGAATGCAGAAGGCAAGTGATTTTGTTCGATAGCCTTTTTCATCAGTTGATAACCACTTTCAATCGTAAATGAGCCTACATGAACATTTCTTTCATCGAAAAGGTTTAGTTCTTTCAAATATTCTCGAAAAAATATTTCTCTTCGTTCGCCAAGAGCAGTAGCATGTTTTCCAATATATTCTCTACCACCAATATAACCTATGTTTTTGTGTCCCAAATCGATGATATGATCAATCGCTTTTTTCATTGCGGATTCAAAATCAATGACAACACTATCATAGTTGGATGCCTCAGGAGAAGAGTCAACAAAAATAATTATTGGAAACTTTTCTTCAAACCTTTTCACTTCGTCATTTGAAAATTTACCTACAGCAATAACTCCGTCTAAGGGTTTTAAATAATCCAAATCATAGGTTTCATTTGATCGAAATATCTTAATCAGTTCGATATGTTTCTCATAGCATGTTCTTTCGATACCAAGTCGAATAGAGAGATAGTATGTATCATCAAGTTCTTGTTCAATGGTATACCAATGAAGCAAACCCAAAGTAATTGGTTTTTTTAAGTTTTGTTTTTTTCTTTTAGGTGGTTGATAATCTAGGTTTTCCGCAGTCTCTAAAATTAATTTTCTTTTATCTTCTGATATAGAAAGGCTTTTATCATAGTTAAGCACTCTAGAAACTGTTGCAATTGAAACATTCGTTTTTTTAGCGATTTCTGTTATTGTTGCCATACCATCACCTCTTTAGACGTATTTTATCAAAAAAGAAAGCGCTTTAAAAGACTTTTACTAAAAAATGATAATTATTTTTACCTATTTTTATTTTTGTTCGATATACCAGACAATTAAGGTATAATATATAACATTTCTTCACTTATTTATAAAAATATGGTTAAATAGTGATAGTATGAAAAGACATGGTAGACATATGAAAATTGTAGAATTAGACAAAAAAACCTATAAAGGCTATGAACTTGAGTATAAGTATATAACCAAGTTTTTTTTCGACGTTGTCATAAAAAACAGAAAAGCCATCGTCTTGACTATAAAAAGGAAAAAGTTTCGACGAAAGCAAGAAAAAAAATTCTCATCGAAATTATTCGAAGATTATATTGAAGTGCCTGATGTTTATGCTATATTTGAAAAAAAGAAAATAATTGCAGTTATTGAAGGTTCATTAGAAACTTGGAACAATCGTTATCGTATATGGAACTTGCTTGTTGAACCCAAATATCGAAAGATGGGTTATGGTAAAGCTTTGATGACACATATGGAAAACATCGCTAAAGAAAAAGGAGCAAGAGCACTTGTCCTTGAAACACAATCATGCAATGATCCAGCGATTCAATTTTACTTAAATCAAGGCTTTCATTTTATCGGTATTGATACCATGAACTATACAAACAAGGATATCGATCAAAAGGAAGTTAGACTTGAATTCGGCAAGAGAATTTAGAGATACTTAATAGGTTTATATCGCTTTATAAAGACATTATATGAAATTAAAAAGGTGCAGAATGATGATATTCTTCACCTTTTATAGTTTACTTAACTTTAAGAATTACGCACTTTAAATATAGAGATTCATCGGATCCTAAAAGTGCTGGATGATCCTTACTTTGGACTCTAAATTCAACCATTTGAGTAATCCTTTTCGCATCATTTGATGCATCCATCAGCATATCTAAAAATAGTGAAGGCGTCATGTAATGAGAGCATGAACAACTCATTAAATAGCCATTGGGATTAACGATTTTTAGTGCCTGCAGATTGATTTCCTTGTAGCCTTGATATGCTTTTTTGATATCCTCATTTTTCTTTGCAAATGCAGGTGGATCTAAGATGACCATATCAAATGTTTGGTTTCTATTTTGATAATCTCTGAGCGCTTGAAAGACATCTCTTTTTTCTGCAATAACATTTTTGAGATTGTTGAGTTTTGCATTATGATGAATGTTTGTTACAGCAAGTTCAGATATGTCTAAGCAAGTCGCATGTTTTGCTCCATAATATGCTGCATGGAGTCCAAAACCACCAATATGTGAAAAACAGTCTAGTACAGTTTTGTCTTTCACGTAAGGTTTTACAGCTTTGTGATTGTCTTGTTGATCTAGGAAAGAACCCGTTTTTTGTCCATTGATGATGTCAACTTCCATTGTTAAATCATTTTCTTTGATCGTTACTTTTTCAGGAACATTCCCATAAATAGTACCTTTGAATAAAGGCAATCCCTCTTTTTTTCTAACGGGCACATCACTTCGTTCATAGATTCCTTTAGGGTTGAACATTTTTATAAGTATGTTTAAAAACATTTCTTTTCTTAAATCAATGCCTAGAGATAGTATTTGAATAGACAAGTAGTCAGCATACTTATCAACAATTAAACCTGGAATGCCATCAGCCTCACCAAATAGCACACGGTAGCTATTTTCATATCCCATATCTTTTCGAGACTGATTAGCAATATGAATCAAATTTTCAAAGAAATCATTGTCTATTGTTTGGTGCTCCTCTCGAGACAGTATTCTTACGAAAATTTTAGAGGATGTGTTTAAAAAACCTTTGCCAATGAATTGGTTTTTATATGAATAAACAAAAGCAATTTCTCCGCTCTTGATGTCACCTTCGATACGATCTATTTCGTTATTAAAGACCCAAGGATGGCCTTGTTCTATACGAATTTCTTCTTTTGGTTTGAGATAAATTTTACATGGATTCATAGTTTCAACTCCTCGATTTATTATAGCATGTATTTTCGATAAAAAATAAAGTGTGATATGAAAATACCACACTGAAGTTATTGATTTTTTTCGTAATAGTCAATGATGAATTGTTTGAAATTGATATTAAAATCTTCGTTGATTAAGTCAGTGAATTTTTTTATCTTCTTATCAAAGTTTTCTAGTTCTAAGGCATTAAAACATCTCACTAAACTTTTTTCATAGAGTTCATAATTTTCTTGTCGATAGTAAGCAAGCGCTTTGAAATAATAGAAGTATTCAAGTAAATACATATTGGTTAATTTCATGTTTCGTTTGATGCCTAAATCACAATACACGATTACGTCATCATAATTCTTATTTTTACCAGAATATTTCGATAAACGATATAATACTAGATTAAATCCAAGGTTATAATTGGAACTGATAATAGTAGATGAATCCATGAGATAAAATTTGAGTTTTTCAGATATGAAGCTTGCTTCTTTTGCATCATCAGTTAAGTCAAGTATTGAACTAAGTATGAGCATTTCAACTTCTGTAAAAATAGACTGTTTATGAATTTTATTCATGTTTATGAGATTTTTGTTAAAACTTGCTGCTGTATCTCGGTTAATTTGGTTTGTGAAAAGCTTATACATACAAAGTGCATGATCAAACAACATTTTGTTGGAAACATCAACAAACTCTTTTGATTCTAAATATGCAATTTTTTCTTTAACAACATCGAAATTGTAGTTTGCAACATGATTGTAAAACTCATCAACATCCTTTTGTTCTTCGAGTCTTGCAGCCTCAATTTCTCTCAGTAAATTGATAGTCTGAACACCTAATTTTTCCGAGAGTTGATCGACAACCTGGAATGGAATATCAGACTCACCGTTTAAATATCTTCTGTACTGGCGGAGTGACACAACACCGGTGGTGAATGTCTCTTGAGACATGTTGCGAGCAGAACGTAATCGCTCTAAATAATTGCATAATTCTTGAGATTTCACTTTTTTCACCCCATTTTTTCATGAATTTTTGTACGAATAGGACATATACGCCCTGTTTTTTTATCCTAATTGATTATACAATTAGGTAAAAGGGAGGCTTGGACATGAGAAAATTATTAGCAGTTACATTAGTTGTAGTAGGTTTATTTTTTGGAAAAATGGTTATAAATGCCATTAATGAGACAGATTTAGATATTATTGAGACACAAGATTTTGACAATGCAGGTATTCCTGATTTTGTTAGAACAGATTTTGACAATGCAGGTATTCCTG
>CAZZMZ010000003.1:106949-180120 GCA_964655445.1 uncultured Mariniplasma sp.
CTGATTTTGTTAGAACAGATTTCGATAATGCAGGTATTCCTGATTTTGTTAGAACAGATTTTGACAATGCAGGTATTCCTGATTTTGTTAGAACAGATTTCGATAATGCAGGTATTCCTGATTTTGTTAGAACTGATTTTGACAATGCAGGTATTCCTGATTTTGTTAGAACAGATTTCGATAATGCAGGTATTCCTGATTTTGTTAGAACTGATTTTGACAATGCAGGTATTCCTGATTTCGTTAGAACCTAAACATGCATATAATCAATTTAATTATAACATAGTTATAGTGCAGTTGATTTGCATTTAAGTGTAATTTAAAACTTAAGTATTTCTTTTATGAAATAAATATTCATAGAAGATGTGAGACTTACGTTTATCTTAAATGTGCTTGATTCTATAGAATCATATGAGATCATTTTCTTAGAGACAAAGAAAAGACTCGATTCTATAAAACATGGTTTACTTTGTAAATCAAATATAAAACAAACAAACATTGTGATATGCAGTTCTTTTGGTTGATTGGATTCAAAAGACCTTTTTAGAATGCACATGCACTTAAAATAGATTATGCTGAATCATTAGTAACGTCATTAAGACAATTAGTTTAGGCAAAAAGAGGTATGATGATCTATGAAAAATATTCTAGCATTTATTATGATTTTAGCTTTATTCGTTTCAGCCTATGTATTTGGCGAAGAGCTCATTGAGCTTGCCATTCCAAATCACGATACGATTTCTAACAGTTCTGAACTGTTTATGTATGGTGCACTCATAGGATATATCCTATTTATAGTCTTCGTTGTTGTCCTTCAAGGAGAAGGTCATTTAAGACTGAAGTACTATAAACCTAAAACTTCCAAGCTGATGCAACAATCGTATATGCTTATTGCAGGTGTTTTCATCATGTATGCATTTGTTGCGTTCGACATTCAAAATGCCATATTAATGGCACTAGCTTTTATGCTAGTTACAGCTTTATATGATATGCTTCGTGATCGATTAATTAACGGTCAGGAAGTCAATCAATTTCATCCAAAGAAAATTATCTAAAAATTTAACATAAAACTTCCCTTTTAAAAAGTAAGAGGCCGTCTCACCTCTTGCTTTTTTCCATGCTTGAACATTGTTTTTGAAAAAAACTTAAAATAAGGGTATGATGATGATAAGGAGTGTGATCATCATGTCAATCAAAGAACTAATTATCAAAAGACGAAGCTATAACCAGTTTACAGATGAAAAAATAGATGCTGATGAAATCATAGAATTGCTAAACATTGCTGTTTATGCACCAAATCATAAAATGCGTGAACCTTGGCGTTTTATTTTACTTTATGATGAAGGTAAACAATTATTTTTAAATCGTTATATCCATGCATTGTCAGAGACTGAAAAAGATCTACAAAAAAAGACCTTAGATAAAGTCTTTATCGCACCAATGATAGTAGCATTCGTAATGCCCCATCAAAAAGATATGAAAGATGAATTAGAAGATTTACAAGCCAACGCTGCACTCATTCAAAATTTTTTGCTCTTATTAGAAGATCAAAATTATGCAGGGTTCTGGAAAACACCAGCGTATATAGAATCTGATACATTCAAGGATATTTTAGGATTAACAACACAAGAAATGATTGTTGCACTTGTGATGGTTGGAAAGCCTAAAGGACAAGCAAGTTATAAACCAAGAAAAGATGCAAAGTCAAAGACAACGATTTACTCATAAAGTATATAAGAAAATCCGACAAAAGGTATGAACGAAATATACCAATATTTAGAGCATTTTTTAGATAGAATAATGCTATGTATATATAGAAAGAAAAAGTCTATGGTCATGATATGTACAAAGGCATCATTTTTAAAGGATTCTATGTATATATTTAATGAACCAAAGAAAAAACCATAAATAGCTAAAAAGAGTATCGATATGCCTGATAAAATGGTTGCATATATTGTCCATTTTTGATGTTTCTTTGCATTATTCTCACCTAAAAAAGCTGCTGTTGGATAAAGTGCAAATGCTCCAGATACAAATGACAAGCTTAGTCCTATTTTTTGGATTCTATTTGTTTTGATTTGATATATGATGACATATAGCAACATCAAAAATGGAATAATCCCTAGCATATTAAATACAGCAAAAATCAATGGATCTATTGATAAATCTAAGAAATCATTAAAAATCGTCGTTCTTGGTTGGTTGAAAACAAGATAATACACTGTATATAATACGAGAATAAACCAGCTTATAAGCATCCATTTTTTCATAGTCATGCTCCTTTGGTATTAAGTATATTCAATCTCAATATAAAAAACAAACATTAAGAATCGAGAGATCACATGAAGCATAAAATCATTAAAGTCATAAAAATAATCATGATTATCATTGTGAGTTTTATCGCACTACTTTTTGTCCTATTTTTTAGACCTAATCTATCAATCGAAAGACTTGAAAATACATATTTTACTGAACATTCAAGTTATATAGATATCACTGTACCTTCACTAGATAACGAAGAATTAGATATTCGTCTACACTACCAAGATTTAGGAAATCCTACAAATGAAGTTGTTGTCTTGTTACATGGTGCATTTGCATCATCACACACATTTATACCTTGGGCAGAAAAACTAATCGAAGAAAACTATCGAGTCATTCTCATTGATTTACCATATCATGGCTTAAGTGGTGGATTTAGTGATCATGTGACTTCACTAAGAAGGTCAAGTTATGCAGTTAAAGCTCTCCTTGATTCACTAGAAATCGCATCACTTTATATCGGTGGCAACTCAATGGGTGGTGGTGTATCTTGGTATTTTACAGGTGCATTTCACGATGTATACTTTGATGTGAAAGGTCTTATTCTAATTGATAGTATATACCCATCTACACCTTCTCAAAGAACAGATCAATTTGCTTTATTAAGACATCCCGTTATTTCAAATATTGCAAGTCAAATGACACCAAGATTCTTACTTAAATCTATACTAGAAGGTGTCTATGGTTCAGCATCTACTTTGGAAAAAGAAACTTTGGATCGCTATTATGATCTTCTTAGAAAAGAAGGTAATCGTCAAGCAATTTTAAGAAACACATCAGAGTTGTTAATATTTGAGGATCTTCTAGATCTGCTAGCAAACATACATGAAGATGACATACCTGTACTCATTATGTGGGGCGAAGAAGACTCATGGATACCAGTGGATACAGTATTATTATTTGAAGATGTTTTACCAGAAGCAGTTATCATCATTTATGAAGGATTAGGTCACGTACCTATGGAAGAAAATCCCCTACTTACCGTAGAGGATCTCATCATGTTTTTGAATAAATAGACGGTCATCGTCTATTTTATTTTAAATGCTCTAGTTGCTTCAATTGCCCTCTTCCAACCTTTTATGTAAAAATCGCGATCTTTTTGTTTCATTTTAGGTATGAATGATTGATCTAACTTCCATGATGATACGATCTCATTTTTGTTTTGCCAAAAACCAGTAGCAAGCCCAGCAAGATAGCATGCACCCAAGGCTGTCGTTTCTTGAATAATTGGACGATCTACGCGTAAATTTAAAATATCAGATTGAAATTGCATTAAAAAACCATTAACGGATGCACCACCATCAACTCTAAAAGATGTAATGGGTAGTTTTGTATCCTCTTCCATAGCTCTTAAAACATCCATTGATTGATAACATATGGATTCAAGTGTTGCACGTGTAATGTGCGCCTTTGATGTGCCTCTTGTGATACCAAACATTGCACCTCTTGCATCAGAATCCCAATAAGGTGTGCCTAATCCAACAAAAGCAGGTACGACATAAACACCTTCATTTGAGGGTAAGCTTTCTGCAAGTATTTCTGTTTCACTTGCTGATTCGATTATCTTTATACCATCTCTTAACCATTGTACAGAAGAACCTGCAACAAAAACACTACCTTCTAAAGCATATGTGATTTTCTGATCAATCCCCCAAGCAATCGTTGTAAGAAGACCATGATCAGAATAAACAGGTTGATCACCTGTATTCATAAGCATAAAACACCCAGTTCCATATGTGTTTTTAACCATACCTTTTTCAAAGCATGTTTGACCAAAAAGTGCTGCTTGTTGATCACCAGCGACACCACTAATAGGCACAGATTCACCAAAAAAATGATAAGGCACAGTATGACCATAAACTTCAGAGGAAGATTTAACTATGGGTAACATTGACTTTGGAATATTTAATATCTCAAGGATTTCATCATCCCAGCACAAATCATAAATATTATACATCAATGTTCGACTTGCATTCGTATAATCTGTTACGTGCTTACCACCTGATAATTTATAAATTAACCAAGAATCAATTGTACCAAAAATCAAATCTCCTTTTTCTGCTTTTTCTCTTGCACCTTGGATGTGATCCAAGATCCATTTGACTTTTGTACCTGAAAAATAGGCATCGATAACTAAGCCTGTTTTCTTTTTAAATAATGGACCATAGCCTCGATCATTAAGCATATCACAAATTTCAGATGTCTGTCTAGATTGCCAAACGATAGCGTTATAAACAGGTTCCCCAGTGTTTTTATCCCAAAGAATTGTCGTCTCTCTTTGATTGGTTATACCAATGGCATGAATATCTTTTGCTTTAATTTTCGCTTCTAAGAGGACTCTTGCCATGACAGCTAAAACACTAACCCATATCTCATTTGGATTATGTTCGACCCATCCTGGTTTTGGATATATTTGAGTGATTTCTTCAGATGCCATCGCAACGATGTCACTTTGCTTGTTAAATATGATTGCACGTGTACTTGTTGTGCCTTGATCGATTGCAAGTATATATGAACCCATAAAAATGCTCCTTTATATATTGATTTCCTTTGTAGCAATAATATCTACACCAGTATTTAAAATATCTTTGACGATGATATCTCCTATTTTAACATTTTTTGTAATAATCATACTATGAAGCATATGTAAACATTCAAATATTTTATCTTTTGGTACAGGATTATTTGTCTTAACAGATAACCTTGGGCATGATGCACTGATTGTTTTGAGTGTTGTGGTTATCATACGTCTGGGATCAGTCATCTCTTGTCTAGCATAAATTTCTCCTCTTTTACATTGATTGCCTGATATGGATAGATCATTTGTAATACTTATTTGACAACCTACTGGACAAACAGTACAAGTCAATGTTTTCATGAGCATACCTCCTTCATAGAAACGAGTATCGGAGCATCTTTTTGAATCATATGAAATGGTAGATGCACATGTTTCATTTCTGCAGGCACAACATGCTTCATTTTTTTTGAATAAATCACTCGATCATGCTGTATGATTTCTAAAGTGCCTTCAGTTATCTTTTTCGTGCTTCTAAATTTCAACTCGATGGTTTCAGAATATTCATCAAAACTAATCAATTGTGGTATGACATATCTGATATGATCTTTTGGTATCACATCTATTTTATGTAATGTATCATTTTGATTATGTATTAAATTCATCTTTGCTTGTGAGCCACAATGTTTACTTTCAATGACGACCCAATCTACCAAATCATGCACATGGAGTGCATTTCCGCAAACATAAAGTCCTTTGATTGATGATTCATAATGTTGATTGACTATGGCACTTTTAGTGATTGGATGCTTATCAAATTTAAGATGATTAAATAATTTAACATCAGGTATGAGACCTATAGAAAGAAGTAAAGTATCCACTTCAAATGTTTTTTCAGTACCTATGATGGGCTGATAGTTTTGGTCGACTTCATTAATCGTAATGCGCTCTAGACGCTCTCTACCTTCAATTTTTGTGACTGTATGAGATAAATACAGTGGTATTTGATAGTCATCTAGACATTGAACGATATTTCTTGTCAAACCATTGGAGTATGGCATAATATCGGCGACACCATGGACTTTCGCACCTTCAAGCGTCATTCTTCTAGCCATGATAAGTCCAATATCTCCACTACCTAAAATAAAGATGTTCTTACCAACAAGATACCCCTCCATATTCAAATATCTTTGAGCACTACCTGCGGGCATAATTCCTTTTGGTCTATCTCCTGGTATATCAATGGCACCTCGCGTTCTCTCATAACATCCAGTTGTTAATATGACTTTTTTAGCTTCGATGTGATATAAACCATCTTTTATTGAAGAAAGCAATATTATAAATGAAGCTTTCTTTTCGATGTCTATAACGGTTGTATCAAGGACATAAGGTATCTTTTTTTCATGACATTCCTGGATGAGTTTGTTTGCAAATTCTGGTCCAGTAAGCTCTTCTTTATAGACTTCTAATCCAAATCCATGATGAATACATTGACCTAGAATACCACCTAACATCGCCCCTCTTTCAATAATTAGCATATCAAGACTTGGATCATAAGCTCCAAGTGCAGCAGCGAGACCTGCTGCACCTCCACCAATAATAACGATATCTTTTTTCATCATATCTCCTCATCTATAGCATTTAAGATGTTTGAGTTTTTTGAAGCATAATTAATTTTTGTTACATCTTGATTTGTTTCTCGTGCGATTATCTTTAAGACTAAATGCTCACAATAGCCACCTTGACATAAACCACTACCTGCTCTTACTCTTTTTTTAATGCCTTTAATGGTATCTGAACCGATGGGATGAGAGATGGCATCAATAATATCTTGTTCAGTAACACATTCACATTTACATACAATATGTCCATGCTTTGGATAAGATTGGATCAATGCTTTTTTATCATAATCATTATGTTCGTGAAAAAGTTTGAATCCTTGAATTTCTAGATTCATATGCTTTTTTAAAACGAGTTTTTCATCAAGAATATGTTCTATAAGATAAGATGCAATCGCTGGCGCAGCAGTTAGTCCAGGTGAATCAATACCTGCAACATGATAAAATGACGGATATTTCTTAGAAGCTTTAATATAGAAATCTTCATAAGTTGATTTTGCACGAACACCAGCAAAACTACGAATGATTTCTTCAAAGGGTATATCATCAGATAGATGTATAACTTCCTCTCTAATGTACTGATAGCCTTCTCTTGTCGTTGAAAGATCTTCTTTATCCGAAATATCAGTAGAAGTAGGACCTAAAAGTATATTGCCATGTGTTTGTGGAACGATTAAAACGCCCTTACCTTTTTTATTAGGCAAAGGATAGATCACGTGTTGAAATAAACCTTTAACACGTTTATCTAATACATAATACTCACCTTTTCTAGGCAAAATCTGATAAGGCATTATGCCTTCAATCATACGTGCGATATGATCTGAGAAAACACCAGCACATGAGATGATATGCTTTGTTTCAATCCATTCTTCATCATTGATTTCTACTTGAAACATACCATTTTGATACGTTATGTTTGTAACTTTGGCATTTGTCTTTATTTGAGCACCATTTGCTTTGGCAAATGTTAAAGCAGCCATAGCAACCTGCCATGGAAAAGTCACTTTTGTTGTAGGTAAATCAAGTGCAGCAACCAAAGATGATTTGAGATGAGGTTCTTTTTTTCTTAAAGTTTCTTGATTGATGATACTTACACCTTTGATGCCATTTTGAATGGCTTGATCATAGATACGTTTAAGATCATCTAGCTCTTTTTCGTTTTTAGCAACGACTAAACCACCTGTTTTTAGTAGTGGGATGGATAATTCTTTTTCTAAGTCATCATACATAGCATTACCCTTCACACACAACTTAGCTTTTAATGTGCCTGGTTTTAGATCATAGCCAGCATGTATAATCGCTGAATTTGCAACGGTTTGTCCATTGACAACATCGTTTTCCTTTTCAAGTACCATTATGTCTACTTGATACTTTGAAAGTTCTTTGGCAATCAAGCTACCTATGATTCCAGAACCGATAATGACATAGTCTTTCATTTTTAAGACCTCCTATATATATAAAAAGAGAAAAAAGTTTTTAGCATTCTTTTTTCTCTCTAATCTCTTTTTTAGATTAACATGTAATATCCCAAAAAGCTGGGTTTGATGTAGTGACTGCAACTGCACCATGTGATAGGCATTTACATATTTGTTCTTTTGTTTGAAGTAAGCCACCCATTAAAATTTCTGTGTGAAGCGCATTTTTGATGACTGGGATAATTTCAATGGATAAAGCAGGTAAAATTTCTAAATAATCAGGCTCAATCTTTTGAGCAATCTCAAGACTATGGTTAAGTGATATGGTATCTTTTAAGAAGAACCTTAATATACCAATCACACCTCTTTTCTTACAGATTTCAATGACTTTAGGTTTGCTTGATATAATCCCATCAACCTTTAAAGACTGTATTAAGTAGATTGCACCAAATTCATCAGAGGATAATCCTTTGATGAGCTCTGAGTGAATTAAAATCTTTTTTTGATTTTTCCTCATTATCTCAATAAGTTCTGGCAATTGTGCAAGTTGGAAATTCATCAGTAGACCATAAATTAGAGGGGTACTTAAGAATTTTTTCATATCTTGATGGTTACCAATAGCTGGTATAATTTTTTGTCCAAAAAGCATCTAAGAATCCTCCTATAAAATAAATAGCAAAGTAAAAACGGACTCAATCCTTTTTCATACTTCGCTCTGATCTCTTTTTCATCTTAAATTACACCTTTATTATAGTTTTTTAATAATTGATTGTCAAGTCTTTATAAAAGATATCATAACCATAGACTTTTTAAAAAGAAGTGATATAATGTGTATTACACCATCCATGAAAGTAGTTGATTTTAAACCATGAAAAAAGATAAAAACACCATTATAATGACCATCGGAATCGCAGGTTCTATTGTTTTTTTACTTGCGACTTTAATGCTTCTTTTTGGTGATGAATTAGATCAGATGTTTAACGTCATCGGCATCCGTGTTGCAACACTGTTTGTTGCTTTTGCATCCTTTTTATCGTCTATGCTTTTTAGTTTGCTGATTTTACTTCATAATCGAACTGTCGTTAAAATCAATGATGATACAAACCATCGAGCAGAGCTTTTTAGAGAGCTTCAATTTGCATCAGGCAATTATTCCATTATTGAATTTATGGATCGCATGCTCATTTATGAAGAATCAAGTAGATACGTAGATAGACTCATCCAAAGAAAGAGTATGATATTTCATATGATTGAAGAAGGATTGGTATCTGATCATATTTTTAAAAATCCAAATGATTATCAGTTTGTATCTCTTAAAATACCATTTAGAGTCATTGAAGGAAAAACCATTTCAAGTATTACATTTGATAAATTAAGATTTGAAAGAAACGGACAAAATTTTGAATTTTTCACACCTGAATCAGAACATGAAAGTAGAGCCTTCTTGCTTTATAATGAAGTCACGAAACGAAACAATGTGATTATCAATCTGATTATGAGAAGAGATTCTGTCTTTTATGACCCTAAGAAGATTAACGTATTCTCTAAAATTAAGATATACATTAATATCACAAGTTTACTTGGTGTTAAGGTTAAGGGGAACAGTGAACTTTATTTTACAAACCCAGAACAAATAGAAGGTGACGGTACCAATACATACCGTATCAATTCAGCGAATTTTACATTAACAGAGATGCCAAAAATCGTTAAAATTCAAGGTTAAACATTAAGTGCTTCTAGGTAGAACCTAAAAGCACTTTTTTTCAGCTTTTAAAATAATTAGATCTTTGTATATATCTTGAACGCTTGTATGTGTGATAAATCTCATCATAAAGCGATATGTATCTTTCATCAAATCGAGATAAATGATATAGATTTGAGCCATCATAGAACGTATAATCTTTAAAATAGACATACGATTTAAGATTAGAAAAAGCATCCCTTCCTACATAATACTTTGGCTCATAATCCAAATCAAACAGGCTTGCAAGTGTTGGTAGAATGTCAAAGGATGAGGTTAGCTTTGTTACATCATAAGGTGAGATATTTTCATGCCAAATATATAAGTTACCTTGTTGTTTTTCATTTGTAGTGATACGATTTGTGATGGATTCAAAATCCTTTTGATTCATTGTATAAGGATAATGATCACCAGAAAATACAATTACAGTATCAGAAAGAAGTCCTTTTTGTACAAGATTATCTAAAAGTAAACCAACCATCAAATCTAACTCGATTTGTGTTGCTATATAGTATTTAAAGGATTCTGGCATAGAATCTCCATAATAGGCATCAACCTTATCATAATGCTTTTGAACAACAGGATGATTCATACTATAAGGCGAGTGGCCAGAAAAGCTAATAACAAAACTCATGAAAGGTTCAAAAGTAGGTATCATCCAATCTTTCGAGGCATCAAAAAACTTAGTATCCATTTTCTTATCAACATCATTTAACAAAAGTTCCTCTTGACCATAAAATGAGGCATATCCATAACCATCATAAAGTAGATGTCTGGTGTAAAATGCTTTGTAGTTCCCATGAAGCGCTTGAGTTTGATATCCTTTTTGATGAAACAAATAAGCTAAGGATGTTTGGTAACTATTTCTATTGTAAACAAAGCTTGTTGGACCATCTTCGATAGATGGTATAAGTCCGGTATTAATGATATATTCCGTGTCACTTGTTGTACGTTGAAAAACAGGTGTGTAGTGATTTTGAAAATCAATACCTTCAGTTTTTAGTTTGTATATATTTGGTGTAAGCTCTTCACTTAATGCGAGTTCATCAAATGATTCTGCTAAAATGAAAATCATATTTTTTCCTTCAAAGATGCCCATATATGCATGTGATGGCACTTGGATATCTGTGTTTTCAAAATATTGATCCAAATAAGCTTTCTCATTTACAAATGAGATATTAGGTATCAGTCCATCAACGATATCTCTTAAGATATAATGAGGAGTCCCAAAAGTATTGACAAATTGTGTGCGATGATAGACAGTTTGATATAAATATAAATCATTATTATAGGATGCAATCTCTTCTTTTTTTAATGTCACTTGACTCATTAAGAGCATAAAAAGTAATAAAGGATATAAAGTTAGTGTATTCCATCCCTTTTTGGTAATAGAAAGATGTTTTTTAGAAGTTGATCTTAAGGTATAGATGATATTACTAAAAGATAAAAGAAAAATCCAAACATGGAACCACTCAAATTGATACATACCTTCTGAAGACTCTGCACCTTCTCTAGCAGTGACGATTTCTTTCACACTAAAAAAGTCATTAAAAATGCGATAATAAACATCTTGACCAATATAATAAGCTGCTAGAAAGATAGATAGAATTATAATGAGTGTCTTTTGTCGTCTTTGAGAAAGTCTAAGTAGTAATAAAAGAAGCAGTGTAAAAACGAAAAGATTTGAAAACACATAAGCGATATCAAAAAATCGTGCATTTTTTATATGGAAACTTATATCCATTGTGATGAGCACACATAATACGATGAAGACTTTTAAATCATGCTTAAGTACGTGCTTATAAAGATCTTTGTGAAATATGATATACATGGTTAAAAGTAAAACGCCTATGATGCTGATCATCACTTGAAAAAAGATGGATGTACCCATCCACATGGTAAGTATATTAAGTATGATGAGTAATCCAGCACTCATCCATATAAAGCGGTCCATCTTCATCTTTCCAAGTCACCCCGTACGTTTTTATCTACTTAAATTATATAACAAAAGGGTTGATCTTTGACCAACCCATTATGTATAAATTGCAATCACATTGTTTGCGTCCAATGTCTCAAATGTAGAAAGCGTGATTTTTTTATGAACCCAGTCAATTTTTCTAATAAAACCAAAGGTTTCTTTAATATAACCATCGAAAAAGTATTCAATCATCACTTCTAACTGATGATGATAAGCAACATGAAGATGTTGATTCAATGTCTCATACTGATCATCAGATAGGATGGGTTTTGATGATTGACCCATTCGATATTTTAATTCATGGATCATGGAACCATAACCCACAAGTGCATCAAAGGGTGCCCACTTAATAATGCCGCGATCAACATAGTGATGTGTATTATGCATGGTGGCCTCCAATCATGCGATTGCGCGCCTTAATCGTTGATGATTCAAACTCACTAGAGGCACGATTCACACTGTTTCTACCAAATTTATACTTAATGTCATCCATAGCAAGATGGAGTGCATGCTCTTTTTCAAGCATTACGGCATCTTCGAAAAGTGAAAACTGATAGGCATGGCGTTCAGAAAGATTTGTAACAGCCACATGCACACGTCTAATAGGCTCATCTTCATAATAATTTCTAAAAAGTTTTAAGCAAGCTTCATAAAGGATAGAAGCGTTTGCTGTGGGCTGATCAAATGTCATCTGTCTAGAGAAACCACCACCCACTTTTTTACTATAGCCAATACCAAAGCTAATGGTTTTAGCCACTTTCTTATGCATGCGAAGTCGTCTAGAAACATCATCAACCATTTCAAGGATGACTTGAAAAATATCTGGTACGTAATAATCATGAAAAAGTGTTTGTCCAGAACCATAGCTTTTACCAGCACTTCGAATGTTTCCCTTATGCTGAATGAGGCTCATATCAATACCATGCGTATGATAATAAAGCTCTTCACCAAGAATACCGAAGATACGTTTTAATGTTGTGACATCATAATGCGCAATATCACCAATGGTCGTAAGACCTAAACGATTCAAGTGCTTTTCCATTTGATGGCCGATGCCCCACATCTCAGATAAGGGTGTTATTGGCCAAAGTTTCTTAGGAATATCCTCATACGTCCATTTGGCGATGAAGTTAGGTGCTTTTTTGGATTCAATGTCTAAAGCAAGTTTTGACATGAGCATATTAGAACCAATACCACAAGTAGCAAACAATTTGGTCTGATCATAGATCGCTTTTAAAACCATTTCGGCAAACTCAACATCTGTTTTTTTGTAATAATTTAGATATTCTGTGATATCTAAGAAAGCTTCATCGACTGAATAGATGTATAGATTCTCTTCAGAGATGAAGTTTAAATAAATACCGATAACTTTTGCAGAATATTCTAAATATAAAGACATGCGTGGTTTTCTAAAAATAATGTTTAATCCAGGAGGTATCTCATGAATTCGACATCTGCTAGGGACACCTAATGTCTTTAAATAAGGTGATACAGCAAGAACGATGGATCCACCACCTCTTGATGCATCTGCAACCACCAAAGGTGTTTTGAAGGGATCTAGATTGGATTCAGCACATTCTACAGACGCATAAAAGCTTTTTAAATCGATGCATAAAATATGGCGATGCAATTTGTATTCATCCATAGCTATCCCTCCTTTTGTGTCATCATTATATCAAGTATTATTAAAAATAAAAGAGGAAAAAACGTAAATTTTCGTGAAAGTGTTCTCAGGAAAATTTACATTTATTTTCATTATAAAAGTAAGCATTTTCAGTGAAAAACGACATGACTTTTTAAGTAAAATGATGTAAAATGAAACGTTAAAAAAAACATGAGGCGTCTCATGTTTTAATCTTTTTTGATGAGTCTAAAGAGTTCTTTAATCTCGGAAGCCGTTAGATATCTATATTTGCCTGTAGGAAGATCCAGTTTGATATGCATGATGCGAATTCTCTTAAGAATTAATACGCGATAACCGAAAAATTCACACATTCGTCTGATTTGTCGATTAAGACCTTCAATGAGTGTAATTTTAAATGTTTTTGGACCAACGATTTCCACCTTACACGGCTTAGTAATCGTGTTTAAGATAGGAACTCCTGATGACATTTTATCTGCGAAATCACTCGATAAAATTCGGTCAACTGTGACTAAATACTCTTTTTCATGGGCATGCTCAGCACGCAAGATTTCATTGACGATATCACCATCATTGGTCATCAAAATTAAGCCTTCTGAGTCTTTATCAAGCCGTCCAACATGGAAAATACGCTTAGGATATTTCATGAAATCAACAATATTTGATTTAATTTTGGGATCTGTAGTTGATGTTATACCCTTAGGTTTATTTAAGGCAATATAAACCATCTCTTCAGCAGGTCTTAAGGATTTGCCATCGACAGAGACCAAATCATTTTCTTCAACTTGGTCACCAATGACAGCTAGACGGTCATTAATGCGTACGCGGCCAAGTTCAATTAAATGGTCTGCTTCACGCCTTGAGCAAAAGCCAACCTCGCTTAAATATTTATTAATACGTGTTGACATAAATTAACAAACAGGAGGTTGATAGGTTTTACCTTTTAAATCAACAGAAACAGATTCAATCATAATATCTTGATAGGGTTTATCGCGATAATCTCTTGGTTGATTAACAATTTTATCAACCACTTCAATGCCAGAAACGACACCACCAAATGCAGCATATGCACCATCAAGGTGAGGTGCGTTTTGATGCATGATGAAAAACTGAGAAGTTGCAGAGTTTGGATCTTGTGTGCGAGCCATAGAAATGACACCACGTGTATGATTGAGTTCATTATTAAAGCCATTTGAATTAAATTCACCTTTAATCTTACAGGATAATTCTTTACCCCAACCACCTTGAATCATAAACCCTGGAATGATACGATGGAAAGTTAAGTTTGTGTAATAGCCTTTTTGAATGAGATCGATAAAATTTTGTACAGAATTAGGTGCAATCTCATGAAACAACTGGAGTTCGATTGTGCCATAATCTTTTACAACAATTGTTACTAATGGATTGTCAGCTTTAAGCAATGCTTGATAGTTCATAGTTAATCCTCCTTATAAACACTATGATTATACATGATAAAAATCGATATGTCACTTGATATATGACCCAATTTTATGATTTTTTTAACCAAATGATTAGGTCATCTTGAGATAGTGGTTTTGCATAGAAATAGCCTTGAGCATGGTCACAACCCAAATCCATGAGTAAATCTTCAACGGCTATTGTCTCAATACCTTCAGCAAGCACATGATACCCGAGCTTTTTAGATAAGCCAATGGTTGCCCTAACGATTTCTTGTATTGCAAAATCATCTACGATATTTTGCATGAAGAATCGGTCAATTTTAATCGTATCAATTGGAAACTGAGCTAAATAAGCCAAAGAAGAATAACCTTTACCGAAATCATCTAGCTCGACTTTAATGCCTTCATTCTTAAATTTTTGTAAAATAACTTTAGATTCTTCGGGTTGCATCATTAATGTTGATTCAGTGATTTCAATATGAATTAAAGAAGTGGATACTTGATGTTTTCTCATGATGCTCATGAAACGATCATAAAACTGTGGATCAAAAAGATTTTTTGCAGATACATTAATTGAGATTGGCAATTCTTGATGTGTACTTATTAACACTTTCAAAAACGTCAACGTTTGTTCGAGTACCCAATCGGTGAGGATATGAATGAGTTTCGTTTCTTCAATGAGTGGTATAAACACATCCGGTGGAATGAGTCCTCTTTCAGGATGTTGCCATCTAATTAGTGCTTCTAGTCCTATAGTTCTTTTGGTTTTTAAATCAATTTTAGGTTGAAATACTAAAAATGTCTGATGACTTTCTAAGGCATATAAAAACGTTGATAGAAGAGTATACTCAGTTTTTAGTCTTTGTTTAGATAAATCAAATATAGCATAAGGTAAATTATTTGTCTGTGCATGACGACATGTCAAATCAGAGTTTTCAAATGTTGAAAGCTTTGTCAGCTCGTGAACTGTATCACAGGCTGAAGTACCAATAGAAAAATCGATGTATAGAGGAATATTCTTAATCTGTCTTTGTCTAGAAACAACATCCATGATAGAAAGTGTATCTTCGAGTAGATTTTTGTAAGGCATGATGATCCATAATTTATGATTATCACTTTGAATCACTAAATTAGGCTGACTTATGTTTTCTTTTAAGTCTTTAAAAAGTTCAAAAAGCATTAAATGGATATATATCTACACCTAATACATCTTTAATATTGTAGTGATTATGAATCATCAATGTTGAAATGGTAAATGAACCATCTTTGAGGTGTGATTCAGCGTAACTTAAGTAATTGGTGTTAGGTATATGTGTTTCTTGATTATGAGACATCAGATTTTGAATCGCTTTCCCATCATCTTTGATTTTCTTTGATGCAATACCACTTATGATACCAATCAGCATAAATGTGATCAAACGGTATATCCAATTAAAAGTTTCTTGCATTTCGCCTGTTTCTGTATCAATAGGCATTAAAGGTCCTAATAAAATGCCTGCGAAGAGTGCAATCATAAATCCAGATTTAGGACCGATTAAAATACCTGCTAATAAAATAGGGATGTACATCGTATGTGAGTACACATACTTAATACCTCCCGTAAAGTAAACAAGCATATAAATTAATGGCAAAAATAAAACAAGTACAACAAGAGTTAAAGCATGTGCATGTGTTGTGAGATAATCTTTCAAAAGAGCAAAAAAACGATGTTTAATGTTCATACATATCTCCTAATTATGTTTTTAGTATACGCTCATTATATATATTATGAAAGAAAAATGCGATGTCTAGCTCATAATAGTGGATACTAAGCACTATTTTAAACGATAACTCTCATTTTCTTATGTTTTCTAAAATAGATAGTACCATACACACCAACAACAATCATGAATGATCCAATATAATGATAATAATATAGTTTCTCGCTTAATAAAAGTGCTCCTGCGATGATTGCAACAATTGTTGAAAGATTTGAATAAATACTTGTTATGTGTGCAGGTGCTTTAGACAAAGCAAAGTTAACTAAGAAAAACCCACCGATGGACGCGATAATGCCTAAATATAAAATCGGTAGAAGCAATTCAATATGTGAAAGGTTAGTAAAATAATCAAGCATTCTAGATTCAAAAGCTAGTTTAATTAAATACATAGCATTAAAAACTAACGCACCAAAAAGCATCATAAAATAGGTGATCTCAAAAGGATTGACTTCTTTAGATGCATTTCTTGATGCAATATTATACAAAGCAGCAGATAAAACAGCACCAAGTAATAATAAAAAACCTAATACTTCAACATTTAAACCACCGCTTGATTTCATGATTTGAATAAATAAAACGCCTGATACAGATAATAAAATGAATAGAAACTGTATACCTCTAGGTTTTTCTTTTAATATGACTGTAGAAAGTAGTGTCACAAAAATAGGGATTAATGCAATCATCATACCTGCTTCACCAGAAGTTGTTAGCTCCAAGCCATATGTTTCAAATAAAAAATAAAGGATCGGTTGAAATAGTGCAACCCAAAATAAATGCTTAAAATGAGATTTTTTAAAAGATATATGAATGACTTTAAATTGTCTTAAAATTTCAAAAACGACAAAAGCAATTAAAAATCGATAAGCAATTAAACCAATAGGACTGACATAAACTAAAGCAACCTTAGAAAACATAAAAGAAAAACCAAAAATGGTTGCCATTGAAATACCAGCTAAGTGAACTTTTTTTGTCATGTGATTTTTACCCTCTTGAACATATCTTTACGATAATATGATATCATTTTTTATAAAAAATGAACGCAACAATCATCATAAAAAAATTTCAAAAAATGAAAAAAATAATATTATTTTGTTGACAATAGTGTATGACATACAGTATAATGAAAATGCGAGGTGATCATATGGATCAAAATCTCATTCAAAATTTGACGATTGAGTTAAAAAGAGGTACTCAGATTATTTTGGTACTTCAGACATTAAAAAAAGATCAGTACGGATATTCACTCTTACAAGATTTAGATAAGCGTGGTGTTCAAATGGAAGCAGGCACACTTTATCCACTTCTTAGAAGACTTGAATCACAAGGTCTATTAGAAAGCACTTGGGATACGACAGAAACGAGACCTAGAAAGTATTACAGGCTTAATCATGAAGGCCAAAAAGTATTAGAAGCTATGAAACAAGTGTGGCAAGAGATCGTATCTGATATGAATGCCATGTTAGAGGAGGAATAAAAGATGAAACAATATATTGAAAGATACATTTATGCAGTGACAAAAAGATTACCAGAATCATCAAGAGATGAAGTTAAAGAAGAATTAAAAGCACATATACATGACATGTTACCTAAAGATCCAAAGGATGAAGACATTGAGAAAGTTTTAAAAACACTAGGCAACCCAAGAAAGCTTGCCAACAATTATCAAGATGAAGCATCCTATGTCATTTCACCGCTTTATTATCATGATTATATCAACACACTAAAACTCGTATTAATCATTATTTTTTCAGTACAAGTCGTACTTGGGACCATTGATGGTATTATCCATTTAGAATCAAACAACTTTTTTGAACAAGTATTTGAGGTTTTTGGTAGCGCACTAGGTCATGCATGGAGTGGTTTATTCGCAGGTTTTGCTTGGGTCACATTAATCTTTTGGATTATAGACTATAACATGCGTAAAAAACCTCAGGATTGGTCAATCAAAGATCTACCTGAACTTCCACAAAAAAAGACGACTAAAATAAGTCGTGCAAGCACAATGGTAGAACTCGTCTTCCATGTTGTTTTCTCAGCTTTATTCATTGCATTATTCTTAAATTATTTAGACGATCTCGTGATTGATATTGATGGAGTATTTGTCACTGAAATCTTTAACCAAGCTAAAGTATTACCCTTTATCCCTTACTTTATTGGTTCAGCTATTTTCGGACTTATTGTGATTTTAGTCAAATTATACGTAGGACACTGGCGTTATCAAGTGGCGATACTTTATACGGCTTACGAAATCTTCTCATCATCAATCATCATATTATTTATTAGAACAAATGGTCTTATCAAATCATCCGTTTTTGATACTATCGCAAACTACACAGACTTTACTTTTGATCAGGTATTAAACGGATTTAACTCTGGTGTGAATGTTATTACAGGTATCATCATCATAGTCTTAGTTTTAGAAATTACATTTACATGGATTAAAACGATAAAAGGTTATAAAAAGGCGTAAAAAAAATGCGGAGCTTTCCGCATTTTTAATTAGTTAACGTAAGGTCTTTTTTCCTCTTCTTTATCAACAATCGGTTGTTTTGGTACTTCCTTTTCTTGAGGTACTTCAATGGATTTTGTCTGTTCTTTGCCAGCATTTATTTCCTTAGCATATTCTCTATATTTCTTATAGCCTCCAAAGCCATCATAGCCAAGGTATGCAGCACCTAATAATGAAACGAAGAGAATGAATAAACCGACAGTGCCATAATCAAAGCCTTCTAAGACAGCAATCACTGTACCTAATGTTAAAGAAAAGATATGAATCCAAAACTTTGGAACTTCTGTTTTTTCACCAAAGAAAACAACAGAATTAAAATAGACTAAACCACGTGCATAGAAGAAGAATGCTAAAGCATAACGATAGACAAAGCTCCAAACTGGTTCAGCTGCTAAATCTCTTGTGATTGCGATATAAATCATCACACCACCAACCAAAGTATCGAAAATAATTTCAATCAAATTGATGGTACGAAGCACTTCCTTATTTAATGATTTAAGAAGTGGTACCACTCTAAAGATTGAGAAGATGACGATACCAACACCAGTGATTAAATAAACAACCTCGTCAGCAAAAATCATGTAAATGCCGACACCAATTAAAATTGCAGCTAGGATGAATTTTAATACCCAACCATAGCCATATTTCATTTTGCTCATATAGAAACCTCCTTAAGGTATAGGTCTAATTGCATTATATACTTTTTTTAGATTTTATGCAATTTTTTCAAATGTGTTTAAATCTTTTAGATAAGGACTTAATACGTGGTCTAGGATCAACCATTAAGTGATTGAGCTTTGGCTCCAAAACCTCTTTAACAATGAAGTAATTATGCACATCCTTAAGATGATTAACGATATCATAAAAGGAAAAGCCATCATTCGAATTGACAAGATATGTATCCGGCTTTAGTCTAGTGAGGATATCATAAATTGCTTCTGCAGTATCATCGATGAAACTGCATGATGGATACCAGTTTTTTGAGGCATTTATGACGCCTTCTTTTTCCATCATTTTTGATAAATAATCAATCATTTGGTTCGATCCAGGTTGGTATCCAATTTGCCAACCGATACGAATGATATAAGCATTTTTATGTGCAGCTCTAACTTTTTCTTCAGATAAGATTTTATAGCTACCATAAGCATCTTTGGCATTAGGCTTCGTATGGATGGTTATGGGTCCTTTAATTGATTGATCATAAACAGAAGATGTGCTAATGAAAACAAATTTGATGTTCATATGATTTGATATATCAGCAAGCATTTCAGCCCACTCAGGAGCTCCCATAGCAAAATGAAGGATGGCATCTGGCTGATGCATACGGATAAATGATTCTATTTCAAAACGGTTATCTGTAGATATAATAGACCTGTCATAACAGATGATTTGTGAGCCTTGATTTTTAAAATACTCTGATACAACAGGTGCTACAGTACCATTAAGTCCAGTAAAAATTGCTTTCATAGTGCCTCCGTAATATGTAGTATATTTTAATTATTTTTGATACAATAAACATGAAAGTGAGTTGATGATATGAAAAAACGTGTTTTAGCAGTCATGCCAATGGTTAGTTTGTTTATTTTTTTAGTCGTAGGTCTTTATCTTGATAAATGGCTTTTAGGAGCTACAGCATTTCTATTGATTCCACTGAGTGTGATTTTATTAACAGGAAATCCATGGAAAAGATTATCTGAAAGCATGCCACTCATTGCGTTAACAGTTTTTCTTGTATTAGGCTTTGGCTTTAATGCATGGAATCCAGGATGGGTTGTCTTCTTGTCGATTCCCATTGTTAACATGCTTATGTCAGGTAGATTACAACCTAGAAAGCTCGTGGGCATTGGTATTGCAGTGATTTATGTCTTATTGGGATTATTTACCGATTTAGGATGGCATCCTACTTGGTTGATTTTCTTACTAATACCAATCATAAATACACTCTTTTTCCCACAAAAATTTGCGTACATGAACATCAATGGACAAACGATCAAAGAAAAATTTAAAAAGATTATTATTGATCACGAAGAAGATGCTGATTAATTAGCATCTTTTATTTTACTTACAGTTTCAATGAGTGTTTTGTAATCTTTCCTTTGATAGATATGTCTTACAGGATAGATAGGGTTCGCTTCTTTAAAAGCATGTGAAACCATGTCGTTTAAATGGTTCAAATGGGGAATTTCAATGTGTCTTGGTATGTTCATCTTTTGGTTCATATCTAAGATATGTTGAATGATCCAGTTGGCTTTTTCATCTGTTTTTAATGTACGATCAGGATGTATGTAATCATAGATTTCTTTGAGTTTATATTTTACGTAGTCAAACGAATATGAAAGTACATATGGCATGATGATGGCATTCGCATAACCATGAGGAATATCATAAAAAGCACCAAATGTATGTGCGATTGCGTGGATGTTTCCTACATATGCTCTAGTGAAAGCAAATCCAGCATCATAGCTTGCGATAAGTAAATCTTCTCTAAGTGATACATCTCTAGGATGCTCATAACTTAAAATAAGTTTATCAAAGATTGTTTTAATTGCACTTAGTGCTCTTTGATCTGTCTTTTTAGTGCGACCTAAGCTTACATATGCCTCAATAGCATGTGTTAATGCATCCATGCCTGTAGTTGCTGTATAAAAGCTTGGAAGAAAAGCAAGATAAGAAGGATTTAACCAGGCTACAGCTGGGATGAGATGGATATCCATAAGTGCGTATTTCTTCTTATTCTTGGGATCAGATAATACGGCTGCTAGCGTCGCTTCGCTGCCTGTACCAGCAGTCGTAGGTATAGCTATAATCATAGGTAATTTGCGATGTATTTTTAATAAACCTTTAAATTTTGAAACATTATGTTTAGGATATTTTACTTTAACACCAAGACCTTTAGCAGCATCTATAGGAGAACCTCCACCAAATCCGATAATACCTTCACATTTAAATTCAATATAATCTTGGTAAAGTAGTTCTATTTGGTCAATCGTTGGATTTTGTGTGACATGCATCGATGCATAAAGATAGATTTGATCTTGAGCTAAATCCATCACAAGTTGATCCACCAGTCCAGCATCATAAAGTCCTTGATCTGTAACAATCAACCATTTTTGAATCCCGGACTTTAACATCAGTGACTTTAAGTTACTTAAATCATCTAGCCCTTGGTAAAGTATAGGTTCACGCCAAGGCAACAGTTTAGAAAAGAGCTTTAATGTGCTTTGAATCATTCGATAGATTAAGTTCATATAAAATACCACCTTCAACTCTATTTTATCACACAATAAATGAAGACACATCCTAGATGAAATCATTACAAATCTCTTAAATATGCATAATTTAAATACATATATAGCATATAAGTGTTATATAATTAATATAAGCAAAGTAGGTGTTAACTATGAATCATCAAAGTGAACATTTTTACAGATATTTATTTGAGTTTAGCCAAGACGCCATTTTAATCACATCGCCAGATGGCAGGATTCACAAAGCGAATCCTGCTGCCTGTAAAATGTTTCAAAAAACAGAAGAAGAGATTATTTTAGGCGGTAGATCAGGACTTATTGATATCCATGATCCAAAAATCATCAAAGCCATAAAAGATCGTGAAAAATATGGTTTTATTTCAACAGAACTACCTTACAAAAAAAAGGATGGTTCATCTTTTATTGGTCATGTCACATCAACCATATTTCATGAAGAAAACAAAGCATACACCATCATGATTATTAGGGACTTAACTTTAGAGAAAAAAACACAAGCCCTCTTAATCAAACAAAAAAGCTACAAAGAGTATTTAGCACATCATGACTACCTAACAAAAACATGGAATAGAAGAGGCTTTATCAATCAGTTTAAGAAAGCTCTCAAAAAATTAAATGATGACCATACATTTTTTCTATTTTTAATGGATATGGATTTATTTAAAGATGTGAACGACAATTATGGGCATTTACAAGGTGATTATTTTCTAAGATTATTTTCAACAAGAATGAGGAAGATGAGATACAAAGATAGTATATTTGCCAGACACGGTGGCGATGAATTTATATATTATGTTCCAAATATCAACGAAGATCAAGCAAAAAAAATAGCTCAGAAAATTAAAAAGCATACACACGCATTAAAACTCTCATCAGGAGATCATGTCAATATGACGATTAGTGTTGGTATTGCAATGATAACTAAAAAAGAAGGCTTAACGATTGATCAAATGATCTCAAAAGCTGATAGAGCAATGTATGAAGCGAAAAAAGAAAGAAATACATATCATGTGATTGTATAAAAACAGCACTAAAATGTGCTGTTTTGTTTTTTCTCAAGATTAAGAAGATATCTATTTCTTGGATGAGCTCTACATGAATCAGAGCATGATCCAAGATATTTTTTTTCATTTTCTTCAGTACATAAAATCTGTTTATTACATTCAGGATTTGCACAGTTAATATATCTTTCACATGGCTCTCCCGTAAAATAATCTTTACCTACGATGACATGTTCAATTTGATTTACAGGTACACTAATTCGTTGATCAAACACGTAACAAGCGCCATCCCATAATGCGCCTTGAACCAAAGGATCTTTACCATAGGTAACGATGCCACCTTTGAGTTGACCGACATGTTCAAAACCTTCTCTTTTTAGCCAACCTGAAAACTTTTCACATCTCACACCACCTGTACAATAGGTGAGTATTTTCTTTCCCTTAAACATTTCTTTATGCTGTCTAATCCAATCAGGTAACTCTCTAAAATATTTTATATCTGGTTTAACAGCGCCTCTAAAATGACCTAAATCATACTCATAATCATTTCTAGCATCAATAACAATTGTATTGGGGTCATTAAGCCCTTCATAAAAATCTTTTGGATGTACATATTCTCCAGTAAGTTCAAGTGGGTTAATATCATCCTCTAAACGGAAATTTACGAGTTCATTTTTAGTACGTACATGCATCTTTTTAAATGCGTGACCATCAGCAAGATCAACTTTAAAAACAATACCTTTAAATAAGGTTGATGATTGCATCCAATCCATATAGGTATTAGTTTGTTCTATCGTACCCGAAACCGTTCCATTAATACCTTCGCTTGAGATATAAATACGTCCTAATAATCCAAGATTCTTACAGTAAGCTAAATGTTTTTCTCTTTCTTCTTCAGGATTTTCGATATAAACATAATGATAATATAATAATATTTGATGTGTTTGCATGTTGATAACTCCTTGTTTTTGCTCTATTGATACTATACTGATTATCTAAAGATAATGCAACGAACTTGCTTAAAACAAAAAAAGTATAAGGATAAATTCAAATATAACATGGAAAAAAACTCGTTTCCATATGAAAATTTTGCTTTTTCATATTTTTCTATTATAATGGCACTAAGGAAGTGATTTTATGGCAAGTATCATTGAAGTAGCTAAGAAAGCAGGTGTTGGGATTGCAACTGTCTCAAGAGTCATTAATAACTCTGGTTATGTCAAAAAAGAAACAAGAGAAAAAATAGAAGAAGTCATCAAAGAGATAGGATACGTCCCTAATGAAATAGCTCGAAGCATGACTTTACAAAAAAATAATATCGTGGCATTCATTTTACCGAATAGTACACATTTATTTTTTGGAGAGCTTCTTTATTTTGTGGAAGAAGAACTATTTAATAAAGGATACAAACTCATGATTTGTAACTCGAGTATGCAAACTGAAAAGGATTTAGCATATATTGAGTTATTAAAGAAAAATCGAGTGGATGCTATCATTTTACTCACAAATAATGATGTTGAATCATATCTAGACAAAAGCTTACCTATTATTTCATTCGACAGAAAATTTGAAGGCGTACCTTTTGTCGCATCGGATAATTATCATGGTGGTGTGATGGCAGCAAGACACCTTGTCGAAAAAGGTTGTAAACATATTATGTTTATCGGAGATGACGCACAAGGTGTACATACGAAAGTATCCACTGAAGTCTCTAAGAGAAGGCTAGGATTTATCGAAGAGTTAAAAAAACATGGTATTGATAATATGATAAACGTAGAATATCCCCTTGGTAATTATATATATATTCCTGAATACGTACATCAAATCATAAGATCACACCCAGAGGTAGACGGTATTTTTTGCATTAGTGATGCAGTAGCTGCCGAAGTCATTATTAATTTAGAAAAACACGGAAGACGCATCCCAGAAGATGTAAAAGTCATTGGGTTTGATGGCGGTAGGTCATTTCTAAATTTAGGCAAAAGATTAACATCCATTGGACAGTCACCTAAATTAATAGCAGAAGCAATTGCAAATATGATTGTAAAATTTTATTCCAAAGAAAAAGTGGAAAACACGATTGTTCCTGTATACTTTCAAGACGGAGACACGGCATGACCGTGTTTTTTTTAGAATGAGTATTGACAGCGCTTTCAACACGTGATATAATTCAAATAACAGCAATGGAAAGGTTTTCATAAAGAAGTTAAAAGATCTTTAAACGTAGAACCTTATTATTATAAGACAAAGTGGAAAGGTTTCCATAATAAAGGAGAAATATATGAACGCCACGCATCGTTTAAGCAAAAACAAACTGGATGTTAAAAAGATTTTACAATCAGTTGTTTTGTTTTTTGTATCGATTGTTATGGTTGTGACGTTACCTATTGTGAGTGTAGTTAGACTTATAGGACGGATCAAGCATAAAGATTTCATGACGTTTAAGCAATATAAACCTGAAAACTTTATATTAAAGCACATTATATATCAGTGGTGGAGTGAAAAAGAAGTAGCCCAAAACAAACGTGTTTTTGTTTATTTCTTATTTCCAGCAATGTTTGCTTTTGTGCTTTTTGTCATCGTGCCTTTTTTACAAGGGATCTATATTTCGTTTACTGACTGGAATGGTCTAAATACAGGCAGAGAAAACTTTGTAGGTATTGATAATTATCGCACTATTTTTTCTGATATTAGATTCTTATATGCACTATGGCGCACCATTTTGTATGCAGCACTAAACATCGTTGCGATTAATGTCGTTGCATTTGGATTAGCTTTACTTGTCACGCAATCATTAAAGCTAAAGAATATTTATCGCGCAGGCTTCTTTATGCCAAACTTAATTGGTGGACTTGTATTAGGTTACATTTGGCAATTTATATTTAATCGTGCTGTTACCACATTTGGACCTGCCTTTTCTGATTCATTTCTAACAGGCGGAACATCAGCCTTATTTGCATTAATCTTTGTTGTAACATGGCAATATGCTGGTTATATCATGATGATTTATATTGCTGCAATCCAAAATATTCCACAGGACTTAGTAGAAGCATCTACGATTGATGGTGCCAATGCGCTTCAAAGACTAAGAAATATTACGTTTCCTCTTGTTGCACAAGCATTTACAGTCGCAATGTTCCTAACATTGGTGACTTCATTTAAACAGTTTGATACAGTTGTCTCACTTACACAAGGTGGACCGCCAGAAGTTATGCCGGCTTGGTTTGCTACTGTGTTTGGTACTGGGGCACAAACGATTGTTAATGCAACATCACTGATAGCCAGTGATATTTATGATACAGCCTTTGTCTTTAATCGATTGGGTGTAGGACAAGCAAAAGCGATTATATTCTTTGTATTCCTACTCGTGATCTCACTCTTACAGGTATATTACAACAAGAGAAAGGAGATTGAACTATGACACAAGCACAAGTTTTAGCTCGTCGAAGCAAAAGACATTTCATGTCAAAGAAAATCATGCTCATTCTCCTTGAAGTATTTGCAGCACTACTACTTATTGGATTCTTTTTTCCTTTCTTTTTGGTCCTAGTTAACGCGGCAAAGCCTATGGCTGAGATCCGTCTTAGACCACTCGCTTTGCCCGATAACTGGCTAAATATTTATTACAACTTTGTTGAAATATTAGGAAGAAGAAACATTGATTATTTTAGATCGTTTTTTAACTCATTTATTATCACATCTACAAGTTTAATTGCTATTGGCGTGTTTAGTGCGATGGCAGCATGGGTTTTAGTGCGTACAAAATCTAAATTATCTTTTTGGATTTTCATGTTTTTCTTAGCTGGCATGGTCATCCCATTCCAGGTAGTCATGTTGCCATTGACAAGACTCTTGCAGACATTAAGAAATGTAACTGGTATAAGGTTTAAAGATACGTTCCATGGTGTTGTCTTAGCATATATTGGATTTGGTGCACCACTTTCTATCTTCTTGTTTCATGGGTTTATTAAATCGATACCACTAGACATTGAAGAAGCAGCGATTATCGATGGTTGTTCTAAGCCACAAGTTTTCTTTAAAGTGGTATTACCTATTTTAAAGCCAATATTTGTGACATTACTCGTCTTAAATGGTATGTGGATTTGGAATGATTATCTATTACCTGTACTTATTATTGGTTTGGGTGGAGATATGAAAACATTACCACTTTCTGTAGCGAATTTAGCCGGCAATTATGAAAAGGAATGGGGACTCATTTTAACATCCGTCATGATGGCTGCATTACCTGTACTCATCCTATTCTTCTTTGCACAAAAACATATTATTAAAGGTATGACGTCAGGAGCGATTAAATAGTGAAGAAAAAACTAGCAATCTTTGATTTAGACGGTGTCATAACATCGACAACAGATGAACATTTTCACGCATGGACAATGTTGTTTAAGACATATTTTGATGTAAGATTAGATCCATCTTATGAAGTCTATACCAAAGGTGTTTCTAGAATGGAATCACTAAATATCTTGCTTGAAAAAACAGGTATTCATATTGATGATGCACACATGCTAGAAAAAATGGCACAAGAAAAAAACAAGATGTATCAAAGACTCATTTCAAACTTTGATAAAGATAAAATTTTACCAGGGATGGATCAGCTACTCAAATTTCTTAAAAAAGAAGGCTTAAAAATTGCACTAGGTAGTGCATCTAAAAATGGACCTTTTCTCTTAGAAAAACTTAAATTAATTGATCAATTCGATTATATGGTGGATCCAACAGAATTAGAGAGTAAACCAGCACCGGATATTTTCTTAGAAGCTATGCATCACTTTGGATATATACCAGATGAGTGCATCGCATTTGAAGATGCAGTTGCTGGAATTAAAGCGATCAAAAATGCAAAAATGTTTGCAATTGGCGTAGGCAGTGAAAATCTAATTGAAGCGGATTGGCATATAGAATCGCTTGAACACATGAACTATCAAAAACTAAAGGAGTTAATACATGGCTCATATGAAGGATGCAAAACAGAATAAATATATCATCTATCGTAAAAATAGAACTGCATATGAGGAATTAATGGCAGACGAAACAATTTTCAGTTTAGGCAACGGTGTACTAGGTACAAGAGGTCATTTTACTGAAGGTTATGGGATGCATGATTATCCACAAACACTGATGAATGGGTTTTATGATCTTTATACCTACAAGTACGAAGAAAACTATAAACAGTTCCCTCAAATGGGACAAACAATAGTAAATCTTCCTGATGCATCATATATCAAAATTGAATTAGATGATGGCGTGCTTGATATGAGTCTAGCTGCATTAACTGAGTTAGAAAGAAGTCTTGATATGTCTTCTGGGACAACCTATCGAAAAGCGACTTATCTTACAAAAAGTGGCTATGAAATGGTCATAGAAGAATCAAAAATAGTCCCATATCACGAACGCATGATAGTGACTAAATTAAAGATTACTTCTAAAAATTACCAAGGCAAAATTAAGTTCTCGTCTTATGTAAGAATGCCTTTATCCAAAAAAGCGCATCCATTAGATCCTAGATTGCCACATGCAAGAAAGCATCTCTCACTAGATGAAATTCATGCACATCAAAATTATGCATATCTTACAGCTATGACATCATATTCTAGTTTGAGAATGCGTGTCATGATGACACATGATATCACTTTAGATTATCGCTGTGAAGCAGATGAAGTCATTGGTGAAATGACTTATGACATCATACCTCAACAAAAGATTGACTTAACAAAATATCAATATTACTATACATCTCAAGACGTTCCGAATTTTGATGAAAAGATGGCGCTTGATTTGAAGCATACGCAGTCATTTGAGACATATCTTGAACATGAAAAAGAAATCAAAGCTAAATTTTGGAAGTATGCAGATATTGACATTGATGATCCAATGATTGATCAATCCTTAAGATATAATATCTATCAATTACACCAATCTGGCGCTAATGATGAAAAAAGACATATAGCCGCTAAAGGTATTAGTGGTGAAGGCTATGAAGGACATTATTTTTGGGACACTGAAGCTTATATGCTACCCTTTTTCATCCTTACGCACCCAAAACAAGCAAAATCACTTTTAATGTATCGTTATCACACGTTAGATGAAGCAAGACTTGAAGCACATAAATTAGGTGTCAGCCGGGGCGCAAAAATTCCTTGGCGCACCATTAATGGTAAAGAATCTTCACCATATTATCCTGCAGGTAGTGCGCAAGTGCACATTAATAGTGATATTGCACATGCGATAAAAACGTACTATTATGCCACAAGAGATGATCAATTCATGGCAGAATTTGGATTAGAGATTTTGCTAGAGACAGCAATATTTTTACTCGAATATGGTCATTTTAATGATCAAGGGTTTCATTTATATGGCGTGACTGGTCCTGATGAATATACTGCAATCGTGAATGATAATTATTACACAAATAAAATGGCACAAGCACATTTTTCATTCACCTATGATTATGTGACAAAGCATTATGATAAAGCACATCAAGTCTTAGAGAAGCTAAGCATTTCAGTAGAAGATTTAACCATGATGAAAAAAGCTTCAGATGAAATGACATTGCTGATTGATCAACATAAAAAAATCATCAAGCAAGACCAATCATTTATGGATAAAAAGGAACTTGATATTCAATCTATTCCGAAAGATCATTTTCCATTACTTTTAAATTATCATCCATTACACATTTATAAACATCAAGTCTTAAAACAAGCAGACACAATGGTTGCTCTCGTCTTTTTAAATGATGTAGAAAAAACATTATATCAAAACACATTTGATTATTATTTAAAAAGAACAACACATGACTCAAGTTTATCAAAATGCATCTATGGCATTTCAGCTTATCATCTAGGTTTACATGAATTAGCCTATGAATACTTTAAGTATGTTGCTACATTAGATTTAGAGGATCGAAAAAAATATACAAGGTATGGACTACACGCAGCTAACCTTGGTGGCAGTTACTTAATGCTTGCATATGGTTTATTTGGTATACGTATGAAAGAGATATTACATCTAGAGCCTGCATATCAAAAAGAATTCAAAACAGCGTCAATCCATATCACTTATCATCAAAAAAGTATACATATCAGTCTTAAAGATTCAAAAATCACGCTTACTACAGATGGTCCTATTGAACTCATGGTTTATGGGAAGCATGTCCTTGTAGAAGCGTCATACACATTTGGAGTCAAGGTAAATTGACTATAATATTTCAATTTTAAAAAATTCAAATAGGAGGAGAAAAAATTGAAAAAAGCATTATTTTTATTTTCATTGGTACTTGTAGGACTCGTTGTTGCTGCATGTCAACCAAGAGAAGAAACACTGATTATTTTCCAAAACAAAGTGGAAATTGATCAAGTTTTAAGAGATTACGCAGAAGCTTGGGGCGAAGCAAAAGGCGTAAATGTAGAGGTTAAGAGCTGTGGTGGAGACACTTGTGCTTATGGTACACAAATCTTAGCTGAATTCCAATCTGATGAACAACCCGACATTTTCGTTATCGAAGGTATGGGTGGCTACAATATTTATGCAGACAAGATTTTAGAATTCGGTGATGAAGATTGGTTAGCAGACACAGATCTTGCGTTCACTGTTGATGGTAAAGTTTACGGTTTCCCAGTAGCAGTTGAAGGTTGGGGTATGGCTTATAACGAAGAGATTTTAACAGCAGCTGGTGTTGATATTGAAGCACTCAAAGTCGTATCACAAGCTGAATATGCAGCAGTGTTTGAACAAATTCAAACCTACTATGATGCAAATAACATGAACGATTATGTTGTTGTATCTATGGCAGCTGGCCCAGGTATGACTTGGGTTACAGGATTACACAACTTCAATGGTTATTTATCAGCAGGTTTAGACTATGATGACAACTCAGTTATTACAGATTTATTAGCTGGTGAAGTTGATCAAGCGCGTCTAACTGATTTAGCAAATTGGGTAGAATTATTATTCCAATATGCTGATTCTACAACACTTAGAACTGGTGGATATGATGAACAAGTAGGTATCTTTGCTTCTGGTAAAGCTGCATTTATTCATCAAGGAAACTGGACAGATGGTTCTTATGGCGATTCTGATTTTGATATGGGTTATTTACCACATGCTACAATGGCTACTGGTAATGATAGTATCTTTATTGGCGCTCCATCTTTCTATGTTATTAATAAAGACTCAGCAAACATCGATGCTGCTAAAGAATTCTTAAATGACTTAGCGTTAACTGAAGAAGGTCATGACTACATGGTTAACGAAGCAAACATGGTGCCAGCATTTAACAGTGTAACACTTACACCATCTACACCATTATCAGCAGCAGTGATGGAATGGAATCAAGCAGGTAAAGCTTATGCTTGGTGGCAAAATGATATGCCAAGTGGATTTGGTATGGAAACATTAGGACCTATCTACACATTATTTGCAACAAGAGTATCAACTGGTTCAGGCGGTATCACTAAAGCAGAATTTATCGCTCAAGTGACTGCAGCAATTGAAGCATTAGGTTCATAAGACAAGTCATATGGCAAAGAGGGTGAATGTTTGCCCTCTTTTTGTCCATTGAAAGGACCATTATGAGACATATCGTAGCGATGGGGGAAGCCCTCATTGATTTTTTACCTGAGCAAAAAGGTCTAGGGTTAAAAGATGTTCAATCATTTAAAAAAATGCCAGGTGGTGCTCCGGCAAATGTAACTGTATGTGCCGCGAAATTAGGCATTAAAAGTTATTTTATGGGCATGGTTGGTAAAGATGGATTTGGTGATTTTTTAATTCAGACATTAAAAGATGAACATGTTGACACCTCTTTGATGAAACAAACCAAAAAGGCTAAAACAGGATTAGCGTTTGTATCACTCACGAATGAAGGTGAAAGAGATTTTATTTTCTATAGAGATCCATCTGCTGATCAATTATTTGATGTAAGTGATGTCAATTTAGATATTTTAAATCATGCAATCTTTCATTTTTGCTCAGTATCACTTAAAGATTTCCCTATTAAAGATGCTCATTTATATGCGATAAGAGAAGCTAAGAAAAGAAATGCTTTCATCAGCTTTGATCCAAACATTAGACTAGCATTATGGGAGGATCATGAAGCATACAAGAAAGTCATCCAGGCTTTTCTGCCTTTTAGTGATCTATTAAAAGTCTCTGATGATGAGTTAGGTTTTATCACTGGAGAAGAGGACGCAGAAAAAGCCATAGCATATTTACTCGATTTAGGGGTAAAATATGTAGTTTTAACTAAGGGAAAACATGGTGTTTCACTCTTTACTCAAAGATATCATATCCATAAAGATGGATATCAAGTGCATGTGGTAGATACAACAGGTGCAGGAGACGCATGGATTGGTGCATTTCTATCCGAACTAGCAAGATATGAACCACATAAAGATGAAGAAAAAGAGGTATTTTTAAGATACCTTGAAAAAGCCAATGCTGTTGCTGCATTAACTACTACGAAATTGGGGGCCATTTCAGCCTTACCTACAAAAGAAGCAGTTGAAGCATTTATGAACACTCAAAAATAAAGGTTTTAGCGACTTGCTAAAACCTTTTTTGTTATGAAGACACTGGCTCTGCCCAAATGTATTCATAAGGAGATAGTTCAATTTGATGGTCTTCAAGATGAATTATTTTACCGTGAATCATGTCTTTATAATTAAAAGCACTCATAGATTGTCTTAATAAAGATAAGTCTATATACTGAGGATGCTCGCTAAAATTAAACAATCCAAAGTAAAAGTTTGATTGATCTTGCTTTACCAAACACAAAACAGCTTGATTCATTGTATCTAAAGCAAATTGATTGGTACGACCGTCAAAACATGCATGTTTTTTACGCACTTGAATCATATGTTTCAATGATTGATAGACATAATACTCAGGTGTGCCACAAATATGTCTTTTTTCAGCACGCTTCCAATCAAAGTAGGGTCGATGTATCCATCTGCCTTCTTTTGCTTTTTTTGGATCACTTAAATATGATTTGTCATTGATGGTTGCTATTTCATCACCGGAGTAAATTAAAGGAAAGCCACGATAAAACATGATTAATGCATGTGCTAGATTGATGCGACGAATTGCGGTATCAATTTTAAAATAATCATGAGATTCAAGTGCTTTTTCCAAACCTAATAAACTCGCTAATGTACCATTTGTTCTTGCATCTTTGGTTTGAAGATTGTATTGATAATATTCACCTTTCGAAAATGTATTTGGGAATTTATTACCATAAAATTCAATTAAAAATTGTTTATGCATGAATGGGTCAAACCCCATATGAGCGATTGCGGTTTCATTAAATCCCCAACCGATATCATCATGACATCTTACGTAATTCATCCATGAACCTGTCTTTGGAATATGATAATGATTGGTGTCTATTTGAAGAAGTCTGACATCTCTAGTAGCAAAGCTGTTAAAAATGTCAACCATGAGGTTAGCGTTATACATGATTTCGCATTCAACTTTATCTTCACTACCAAAATATTTAATAATTTCATGGGGTTCTACAATCGCTTCTCCAAGCAGTGCAACCGATGGACATACCATTTCTTTGATGAGTTGAAGCATATACATAAGATCATGTATAGGTTCTAGGTTTCTACATGTTGTCCCTACTTTTTTCCACATAAATGGAATAGCATCTAGCCTAATCATATTCACGCCTAAATTAGAAAGAAAAAGCATGTTTTCTACCATACCTCTAAACACATGAGGATTTTGGAAGTTTAGGTCCCATTGAAAACTGGAAAAAGAAGTAAAGACGTATTTCTTAATTTTTTCAACATACGTAAAATTACCAGGACATTTATCAGGTAAAACCTCCGGTACAGTTTGGTTGTATTGATTTGGCATGTCATCTGTGTCAAACATGATGAAAAAATCTTGATAAAATGAATCACCATCTAAAGCTTTTCTTGCCCAATGGTGCTCTTCAGCCACATGATTAATGACATAATCAATGCAGACATAAATACCATGATCACGTAATGTAGCGAGTGTTGATTTGAAATCACTCATCGTTCCTAAGTTTTCATCAATTGCTTGATAATCCATGACAGCATAACCACCATCATTCTCACCGTCTCTTGTCTTAAGCAAGGGCATTAGATGAATCATATTGACACCTAGCTCTTTGAAGTAATCGATTTTTTGTGTCAAGTCCTTGATTTTTCCAGCAAATAAATCGACATATAATGTCATACCAATTAAATCAGGTTCAAAATACCAATCGGCATGGTTTAGGTCGATTTGGATTAGGTCTTTTGCTCTTTTTTCTTTAAAATCCTTGATGTCTTTAAGCAAATCTTGATAAGCTTTTTTTGATGAATCAGCTTTACCGTATATTGATTCAAATGTTTTTTTAAGTTCTGATTGAAGTGTCATTATAGACCTCCTCGTAATATTACTTTTATTATATATTATATATAATAAAAAATATATGTACAAAGTGCACATATATCAAGATGAAAAAAAGACACAGTTGGTATATAATAAAGGAAAGGACGTGAAACCATGAAAACGATTGGATTATTAGGTGGAATGAGCTATGAGTCAACACTTGAATATTATAAAAAAATCAATCAAGCAGTTCAGAAAAAATTAGGTAACTCTCATTCAGCAAAAATCTATATGTATTCATTTGATTATGAGGCATTAATGGTGCTTAATCAAAGTAGTGATAAAACACCATTAACAAAAAGACTTTATGAAGAGTTTGAGAAACTTAAAGAAGTAGGTTCAGACATCGTAAGTTTAACAGCTAACACGATGCATCTTTATATCGATGGCATTGAAGAAAAGTTAGGTATTCCTCTCATTCATATTGTCGATGCAGCCTTAGATGAAGCCCGTTTACTTTCATTAAACAAAGTACTATTATTAGGAACATCCTATACGATGTCATCTAGCTTATATACAAAGCCTTTTTATAAAGAACACAAAGAAGTTATCGTACCCAATCTAGATGATCAAGCATGGATTAATGACATTATTTATCATGAACTCATCAGAGGCATTTTTAGTCAAGATAGTAAAAAAAGATTAATCGATATGATTAAAATGTATCAAAAAGAGTTGGGTTTTGATGGTGTCATATTAGGATGTACAGAACTACCATTACTCATCAAAAAAGAGGATATCGATATCCCCTTAATCAACACACTAGATGCACATGTGAATAAAATAGTTACAGAAATATTTAAAGATTAAGCACTCATGAGTGCTTTTTTAATAGCCAATAAGAAGACCTATCCATAAGAAAGCTATGGTTAGTATCAATGTAATCATTTGTATTTTATAAGTAAACCTAAACCACTTAGAATAGCTTACTTGAGCGATAGATAAGCCGATAAGTAAGACTGCATTCGTTGGGAAAATAACATTTGTATAACCATCAGCAAACACAAATGCAAGTATAGATAGCTCCTTTGAAATACCAATAAATGTTACAAGAGGAATTAAGATTGGCATAATAAGAAATGCTTTGGCTGAAGCTGAGCCAATGAAAAATTGAATGACTAATACAAACAAATAGATGAATAATATCGCTAGAACTTGTGATGTATTACTAAGTATGTTAGAAAGATAATATAAAATGGTGTCCATGATCATTGCTTCTGTAATAATATGCTTTACAGAGACAGCGAGCAAAATAAGCAATATCGCTGGTAGTACACCAAGCATGCCCAAAAAAAACAACTTGAGTGTTTTTTTGATAGAGTGCATAATTAAGTATCCAGAAAGTAGACCACCAATTAAAAATATGACAGCCATCAAGGGTATTGCAGGTATAGATATACTAAATAATAGTTCAAGGATGCCTGTGCTTATGATACCAACAAATAAAGCGATCCATAGTGTGATAAAGACCTTGTATATTTTTTGTTCAGGTTGATAAGGTAAAACTTGATCAATATCAAATGACTTTGATTTGGATAAATCATCAGCATAAGTTAGTGATTTTTCAGGATGATGTTCTATCTTTTTAGCATATTTGACGATAAACCATTGGAGTATTGCATACATAATGATAAAAATAATGATACGAAAAAGTACACCAGATAAAATGTTAACACCAGCCAAAGTTGATGCAATACCAATCGAAAACGGGTTAGTGATTGCAGTAGCAAACCCAAACCCTGCAGAAAGTAATCCCATCGATAATCCGGTCATCGTATCCCAACCCATCGATAATGAAAGAAGAATCAGTATGGGGAGGAGTGCAAGTGATTCCTCAAAGATACCAAAAAAAGCACCAAACAACATAAAAATTAAAATAATTAATCTAAGTAATACATATTTTTGATGTTTAAAACGTATAATGAGTCTCTTTAAGAGGACATGAATACCACCAGTTTGATCCATCACATGAAATGTTCCACCCAATATGAGTAAGAATACACTGATCATAATGACCATCAGTCCATCATGATGCCATAAAACTTCAATAGGGGCTATAAAATATCGCCACAATGGATAATTATTATCGCTTATAAACTGAAAAGTACCTTCAACAATCATGCCCTCATTATCCATTTGATAGGATCCTTTTGGGATGATGAATGTTAAGACAGACACCAAAAAAATGAGTCCTAACAAAATGTAAAGCACATTAAAAAATGTTTTTTTACTAATGCTTAATAACTGTTTTTGGTTCATATCAGGATTTCCTTTGACTTTTCTTTTAGTATAGCATAGATTGTGTTATCATGATACTAAGAGTAAAAAGAGGTATAAACTATGATTTATGATGTGATCATCATAGGCGGTGGACCCGCAGGACTAATGGCAGCGAATGTTCTTGAAAGCCATCATATCAACTATCTATTAATTGAAAAAAATGAACGTGTAGGTAAAAAGATTCTTCTTACAGGTGGTAAAAGATGCAATGTCACCAATCATCTTTTGGTACCTGATTTTATTGATGCATTACACATGAAACATAAAAGATTTTTATATCATGCGTTAAAATCATTTGGTCCGCAAGAAGTCGTTTCTTTTTTTAAGTATAAAGGGCTTAATTTGCTTCTTGAACAAGGTTTTAAGTACTTTCCTGAAACGGGTAAAAGTCAAAGTGTTGTTGATGCATTGACTCAATCAATCAATCCACAGCATATGATACTTTCATCTGCCGTACAAAAGATTACATTTAATCAAAATATATTCCATGTTTCAACGAATAAATCTGATTATCAATCAAAAATTTTATTACTAGCTACAGGATCAAACGCTTATCCAACCATAGGAAGTAGTGGAGATGGTTTAAAATTTGCTACGCACCTTGGCATTCCATATAAACCTTTTACACCTGCTGAAACATCCGTCTATTCAAATGAAGCAGTATCCTTATTTAAAGATTTACAAGGCTTCTCTTTAGAGGGCGTAAAAGTCACAGTACCAAGACTTAAGGCTTCCTATAAAGAAAGCTTATTGTTTACACATTTTGGTCTATCCGGACCCGTCATTTTACACATGTCTGAACTCATTCATCACGCTATAGTAGAAGGTGATAACAAGATTATTTTATCTTTTATCGATTATTCTGAAGAAGCACTTAAAACTCTCATCCTAAGTCATAAAAAGGAGAAATTGTCAACTTTTCTACAAATATTACTACCTAAAAAGATGGCACTAAAATTGCTTTTGATATCAGGCATAAAAGATGTGAATTTATCTGAGATATCTAAAAAAGATATGGCATCATTGATTGATTTACTCATTAGATTTCCACTTAAAATTGATCATGTTGAATCTATTGAGAAAGCTTTTGTTAATGCTGGAGGTATTATCACTGATGGTATTAATCCTAAAACTATGGCAACAAAAAAAATCCCACAACTTTACGTTGCAGGAGAATTAACAGATCTACAAGGACCTATAGGTGGATTTAATATCACGATTGCATTATCTACTGGAAGACTTGCTGCTTATTCAATGGTAGAAGCACTTAGTAAGCAGTAAGCTCAAAGTTTTTATATAAATAAAGTGAAAAGTATAAATCGAAATGACCTGTTTTTTCTGATAGAACATGGAATCCTAAAGATTCAATGACTTCTAAACGATATCTCACTGAGTTATAATGGATAAAGAGTTTTTCAGCAGTATCTCTTATATTGAATCTTGAATCAATAAATGTATGTAGGGTATCTACCAAAGGTGTAGATGTCCTTTTTTCGTAATCAATTAAAGGCTGTAACATATGATGGACATATTCTTTCAAGTGTGCATAGTCTATATTTTTTAATAAGTTCAAAAGCTTAATGTTGTCTTCTGTAAAAAGATGCACAGGAAGATTTCTACTTTCGATATGAAGCAACGCTTCTGAAAGCTGAAAGTAAATCTTAGAAATGTCTTTTGCCTCATGAATGAGGTTAGAATATGTTATTTTAAAAACTGATTCACGGTACTTTGTTTTTAATAAGTCATAAATGTTTTGCATTGTCTCATGCATATGTACAGTTTCTAATGTGTTTAAGATGAAAAGCAGTTGGTCATTCATGTGAGTATATCGTAATTCATCAGAATTTAAATGAAATTTATTAATCATGACTGTTCGAATGTATTCAATCATATTCGGATTGATGACACTCTTATGTTTTTCTTTTACAGATATCAAAACTAAAGTGACTGGGAAAATGACTTGCCAATGGTATCTTTTACTTGCTTCTATAAGTTGTGTATTGGTGTAGTTTGCTGAAAGATTTGAAACAAAGTTTAATAAAAATTGATTTTGTTTTAAAGTGTTTTCTATTTTTTTCTGATGTATGACGATAATCATTAATTTAAAAATTTCGATATAGTTATGCAAAATATGTCTTCGATCATTTTTTGCCATAAAAACAAAGCGGTAAATTGGCTTGTCGTCATAAACAACATCCTCAGAATAGTATAGTGCATCACCGATTCGCTGAAATAAATTTTTAGTTGTTTTTGACTGATTGAAATAATTAAGCATCAATTCATTAGAATAATGTGTTGTTTTATTATCTAAATTTTGAATGAGTAATTCCAAATCAGGTATTTTTTCAACAATCTCCATCAAAGTAATGGTTGATGGATTTTCATATACCTGCTTTAAAAAAGATGAGTAGTTTGCATCAAAGGCATAATTTGAATAATCTTGGCTTTGGAGCTCACTTAATATATTGTTAAAAAGAAGTGATAAATTAGCATCATAAGTTAATGCAACAATAGGAATATTAAGTTGATCACTTAAAACAAGTATCTCCTCAGGGATTTCATCAATATATCTTTTCATTTTAATCAAGATACCAGCAGTATCTTTTTTATTCAATGCAAACATCAGCCTTTTAAACGTCTCAACATCTGTTTTTATCGGATAAAAAGTAGTTAAAATCAAACTTCTTTCTATAATATAATTCTCAAAGTCAGGTGTCTCAAGAATTGAAACAGACTCAAATGGACGTTCTAAATGTGTTTTAGCCGTAAGTATGTCATAAGATTCAAAAATCTCTTGTTCAAATAGATCTTTTAAAGTTGTTTTCATATCGCACACCTCGATTTTATTCTAGCATATTTATAATTTATTACAAGTCAGAAGCGTTTTTATTGTCAATTATAGATAAATACTTGAGCGTTTGATTTTTGTATAATGAAATCATAGGGAGGTGCGTATTATGAAATATTTCGTTAAAAGTGACTGGAATGGTTTTTTTGGGCTTTTCACAAATAACCTGACCAATGTTTTGGTGATGGCAAGTTTGCTTTCTGTTGTTGTCGGTTTACCCAACAATATTGTCTACGGTAGAATTTTGCCAGCTGTTGGTCTTTCCATCTTGATGTCTTCAATTTATTACAGTTTTATGGCTATCAAGCTTGCTAAAAAGGAAAATCGTGATGATGTCACTGCGTTACCCGCAGGTACATCTGTACCACACATGTTCCTTATTGTATTTCTAATCATCGGTCCTGTTTATTGGGCAACCAATAATGCTTATCTTGCATGGTCAGCAGGTTTAGTTTGGTCATTATTAGAAGGTATTATCGAGCTTTTAGGTAGTTTTGTTGGTGCTAAAATTAGAAGAATATTACCACGTGCAGCAATGTTAGGCTCTTTAGCCGGTGTATCTATTACATACATTGCATTAAATCCTGCATTTAATAGCTTCGCGATTCCTTATATTGGACTCGTTGCTTTAGCAATCGTCTTGTTAGGTTGGGTTGGCAAAGTGAAAATGCCTTTTAACATACCTACAGGCTTAGTTGCGATTATTGTAGGTGTTTTGATTGGTTGGGTAAGTGGTTTAATGACATTTGATGGCTTAGCTGATAGCTTAAGAAACTTGCAGTTAGGCGCACCAGTACCAAGTATTTCTCGTTATTTTGATGGTTTTAGTAGTGCATTACCATTTTTATTTAGTGCAATTCCACTAGGCATCTATAATTTCTTTGAAACGATTGATAATTGTGAATCAGCAGCTGTTGCTGGCGATCATTATTCAACCAAAGAAGCAATGATTGCAGATGGAGCTACTACAATTATAGGTTCTATATTTGGAAATCCATTCCCAACAGCTATTTTCATTGGTCATCCAGGTTGGAAAGAAGCTGGTGCGCGTATAGGTTACTCATTTGTAGGAGGATTGGTTTTATTTATTTTAACGATCTTTGGTATGATTTCAGTGCTTTTAAACATAATACCTGTCGTTGCAATCTTACCAATCTTATTATATATAGGTATCGTCATCACAACTCAAGCATTTACGTCTGTTGCTCATAAGTATGCACCTGCAGTTGTTTTAGCCATTATTCCATGGCTAGCAGATTGGACTAAAAACGCTGTAGATATAGCTTTAGGTACTTTAAATACAAATGCTGGCAATATTGGATATGATGTTTTAGCGACTGCTGGACTGAATTATTTTGGCATGATGAATCTTGGCGCTGGAAGTATTATCGTAGGTATGATTTTAGGATCTATTGCAGTATATATTATTGATCATAAGTTCATGCATGCAACTATAACATCACTCATTGCAGCGATCCTGACATTCTTTGGTATTATTCATGCATCTTTAGTAGGTATCAATCAAAATCCTGAAATGACTATAGGATATGTACTCATTTCATTGATTTTTGTTGCATATAGTTTTTATTACAAGAAAAAAGGAGAGGGCAATCTTGAGAAAGTATCAAGTTGAGGCAAAGCCATTTACGTTTGACTTTGACCTCGAAAAAACTGCATTAGTCATTATTGACATGCAAAGAGATTTCTGTGAGGTAGGCGGCTTTGGTGAAGCACTAGGTAATGATATTACCCCAACCAAGTCGATTATTCCTACAGTAAGAAAGATATTAGATGAAGCAAGAAAGAAAGGTATGTTCATTATTCATACTAGAGAAGGACATCGACCTGATTTATCTGATGTACCTAAGGCTAAAAAAAGACGTTCATCTGCGATTGGCGAAGTAGGACCTATGGGCAAGATCCTTATTCGTGGTGAATATGGCCATGATATCGTTGAAGAATTAAAACCTCTTCCAAATGAGGTCGTCTTAGATAAACCTGGTAAAGGTGCTTTCTATCAAACTGACTTGCACCTCATCTTGCAAAACAAACAAATCGAATCACTGATTGTTTGTGGTGTGACGACACACGTTTGTGTGCACACAACCATTCGTGAAGCCAATGATCGAGGCTATGAATGCTTAATGATTGAAGATGGTACTGCAGCGTTTGATCCAAGAGATCAAGAAGCAGCTATCAGAATGATTAATCAACAAGGCGGCATTTTTGGATGGACGACAACCAGTGATAAATTATTAAAAGGTTTAAAATAAAAAAAACAAGGAGAAAGAAAAAATGGAAAGATTTAAGGGTGGAACCCCATGGTGGGTTAAGGGCGACCTTAATGGATTCTTTGGTTTATTTTCAAATGTTTTAACAAACTTTTTAGCAGCAATCGGTTTATTACTTGTCATTAACATGCCAAGTGATATCGTCTTTGGAAACATCGTTCCAGGTACAGCGATTGCCGTAGGTTTTGGTGGTATTATTTTAGCACTTCAAGCAAAACAATTATCGATCAAATCAAAACGTAGTGATGTAACTGCAATGCCTTATGGCTTATCTGTACCTCATTACTTTGTGGTTTCCTTCGGTGTCATTGGTGTTGTTTATGCAGCAACTTCTGACTGGCAAACAGCATGGGCAGCTGGTATCGTTTGGAATTTCATCCAAGGGATTATTATGGCAACTGGTGCTTTTGTAGGCATTTACATTAAAAAGTATATTCCTAGAGCAGCGATGTTAGGTGCTTTAGCAGGTCTAGCGATTACTTATATCGCAATGAATCCTGCTGGACAGGTTTTTACAACACCTTATATTGGTTTAACATCATTAGCTATCATCTTTGTTGGATGGTTTGCGTTAAAGAAAATGCCTTTAGGCATACCTGCTGGTGCATTTGCTATCATGGTGGGAACCATCATAGCATGGGTCACTGGTTATATGGATCCTCAGGCTGTAGGAGATTCATTTAATAATGTAGGCTTTAGTCTACCAGGACTTGCTGTTAATTTATTTGGTCGTGGTTTTGCACAAATCGCACCATTCTTACCAGCAGCGATTCCTTTAGCTATTTATGATTTCCTAGAATCACTTGATAATCTTGAAAGTGCAGAAGTTTCTGGTGAAGCGTATAATGTGCCAAAAGCGATGCTTGTGCCTGCAGGATTAACGATTTTAGGTTCATTCTTAGGTTCACCATTCCCAACAATTATTTATATCGGTCACCCTGGTTGGAAATCTACAGGTGCTCGTATTGGATATTCTTGGGTCACTGGTGTTGCAATCTTATTACTCGCATTCTTTGGTTTAATGAGTACAATCCTAAGCATCATTCCACTTGTCGCATTACTACCAATCTTAATGTATATTGGTATGGTCATTACGACTCAAGCATTCGCAACAACAGACAAAAAGCATATGCCAGCAGTTGCCTTATCATTTATTCCTCTCATTGCAGGCTTTGTAACACTTCAAATTAAAAATGCAATTGCGGCAACAGGTGGTACATTAGATTATCAAGCATTAGCTAATACAGGTATTCCCCTCTTAGGTTGGGAAAGACTTGCTGGTGGTGATATTTTAGTTGGTATGATGATTGCAACCATTGCGATATTTATTATTGACAAGAAGTATTTAGTAGCAGCAACATATAGTTTAATCACGGGTGTTTTAGCGTTTTTCGGATTCTTACATGCGACACAAATTGGATTTGCAACAGGTTGGCAAGTTGCCATCGGATATGGTGCAATGGCTATTGTTTTAGTAGCTATGAATTACTACCGCAGTCACGAAAATGTAGAGAGTGTCACATAATATTTTATCGATAGATAAAGAAATTTTTCAAGCATTTGTCCTGCATGGTGCTCGCGTAGCGGGAATCTACAAAAGCACCATGCACATTTCCCTACAGGAAACTATCTTAACCTTAGGAGATCGTGTCGGGTTTGGTAAACACCATATCGTATGTAAAGAAAAAATACCCTTTAGTGAATTAGATTATAAAGTCGGTGATGATGTGAAGATTGAAAATCATATCTTAACCATAGCATCACATCAGTTTATCATTCATGAAGCAGCAATCATTGAATATAAACCATTTGATCGAATCTATACACTTAATCAAAAAAGCTATCAATGCTTAAAAGCATTAAGAGAAATGATTGAGAAAGATCATGATCAAAATTTATTTAGATTTCCAAAAGATAATCCGTGGCTCAAGTATCAATTTGAAAAAATACAAGTTTTTCTTGCAGCACCAGGATTGCCAAGTGCCTTATCTATTCTTGGTTTAGGTATGGGTTTAACACCACTTGGAGATGATATTTTAACAGGCTTTATTTTAGGACTTCAAGCAGTCGGTAAAACATTACCTTGGATTCCCAAGTTAATTGAAACAGCCAAAATCAAAACAAGTCAGTTATCCTATCAAAATCTTAAGGATACATATGACAGGTATTATCCAAACATCTTTATCGATATGATGGAAGGTGTGTTTACCCAAAACGATATAGAAAAAGCAAAAGCCATACTAAACCTTGGCGCAACCAGCGGTGCTGGTATCTTGACAGGGTTTATCTATGGATGCATGTAGAGGTGAGATTATGAAAGATTACAAAATATTAAAAAACAGTTATTTCGATTCAGTCACGTTAATGAGTACCACTGTGACTTTAAAAAAGGAACTAAAACTAAAAGAATTAGTGATGTTCATGGGTACTGATATGAATAAGGATATGATTAAGTCTGTAGGCTTATATCATGAAAGCCTTGATGAAGCGATGCCTAATGATTTAATGCTCGCTGTTGAACTTGATGAAGCATTCCCAAATTGGGCTGAGGAAGTTGTTGCTCGCCTATCTTCATCTAAATCAAAAAGTTCTGATGAAAAAACAGTCTACAAGACTATCAACCAAGCTTATGAAGCTATCGAGCCAAATATCGCAGTGATTAGCGTGCCAGGTCTTTATGCAGCCAATGAAGCCTTCAAGGCGTTAGAGAAAAACATGCATGTCATGTTGTTTAGTGATAACGTATCAGTTGAAGATGAAATTGCGCTTAAAGATTTAGCAATTAAAAAGGATTTACTTGTTATGGGACCAGACTGTGGTACAGCCATCATTAATGGTAAAGGATTATGCTTTGCTAATCAAGTAAGAAGAGGCAGTATTGGATTAGTCGCTGCTTCAGGCACAGGATTGCAAGAAGTGACTGTTATTATTGATAGATTTAAAGGTGGTATTACCCAAGCGATTGGTGTCGGAGGACGTGATTTATCAGAAAAAGTCCAAGGACGCATGATGCTTAAGGGTATTGATGCACTTGATCAAGACGATGATACAAAGGTGATTGTATTAATTAGTAAGCCACCTCATCAAACTGTACTTGATAAGATTTTAAAGCGTTTAGAAACAGTAAAGAAACCTGTTGTTTTATGTTTACTTGATGCACATGTTGAAAAAACACCAAAACATGTACATTTTACATCAACACTTACCGATGGTGCCATTAAGGCATTAGAGCTAGTAGGTTTAGATACACCAGATTTATTATCATTTGATAAAACGTTAGTTGATACGATCAATACGTATCAAAAAGCTTTTACGAATGATCAAAAATATATTAAAGGACTTTATTGTGGTGGTACATTAACTGCTGAGTCTTTATCTGTGTTAAGACCTTACCTTAAAGGCGTTACATCCAATGTAGCTAAGAAAGATGAAGAAAAGATGAAGGATCCAATGAAGAGTTCTGGACATAATCTCGTTGACTTAGGTGATGACATCTTCACACAAGGTAAGCCACACCCAATGATTGAACCAGCCATTCGTTTAGATCGCATTTTACATGAAGCAAAACTTAAAGAAACAGCAGTAATATTGCTTGATTTCGAATTAGGTATAGGCTCACATGATGATGCTGTTGGTATCACATTAGAAGCACTTGTTGACGCTAAAAAATTAGCCGAAAAAGACGGTCGCGCACTAGCGATTGTAGCTTATGTTTGTGGCACAGATAAAGATCATCAAAATCTAGAATCTTCAGAAAAAAGATTAAAAGATGCCGGAATCATTGTTGCTAAAACGAATGCACACGCAGCCATGATTGCACAAGAACTTGTGAAAGGGGTGAAAGCATGAGTGTACAAAAATTATTTAAAGATGAAGTGAAGGTCGTTAACATTGGATCTCCAAGCTTTAAAAAAGATTATCAAACTCAAGATGTACCATTCGTTCATTTAGAATGGACACCACCCGCTTCAGGAAATATCAAATTGCTATCTTTACTTAATCAAATAAGACCTTATACAGATCTGATAGAGAAATCAAATCAAGAAGCTCTATCGAAAATCAAAGGAGCTGAAGGTCGTTTAATTGCAGTTAAAAAAGCATTTGATGTCATCCCTAATATGACAAAGAAAACAATTTTACATGCAGGACCACCTATTGAGTTTAAAAAAATGGCTGGACCTATGAAAGGTGCCATTATTGGCGCACTCATTTATGAAGGTTTAGCTAAAGATGAAAAAGAAGCCATTAAGCTAGCAGAATCTGGTGATATAGAGTTTGATTCTGCACATCATCATGACGCTGTAGGTCCGATGGCTGGCATTATTTCACCTTCCATGCCAGTGCATGTACTTTATAATATTGTTGATCGTAATTATTCATATTGTACGGTTAATGAAGGTTTAGGTAAAGTCCTTCGTTATGGTGCAAATTCAAAAGAAGTGCTTGATCGTTTAAGATGGATTGAAAAAACATTTAGACCTGTATTAAATGATGCACTCACATTATCTGGTGGTATTGATGTGAAATCAATTATTACCCAATCACTTCATATGGGTGATGAATGCCACAATAGAAATAAAGCTTCATCAGCTATTTTCCTAAGAGAGATTGCTGCATGGATTTTACAAACAGAACATTCAGAAAAAGACAAAAAAGAAACGATTGAATTTATTAAGAATAATGAGCATTATTTCTTAAATCTATCTATGCCATTTTGTAAGCTTGCATTAGATACAGCAAGACATATTAAGCATGCAACAGTGTTAACAGTGATGAGTAGAAATGGTGTGAACTTTGGTATTCAACTTGCACATAGTGATACGTGGTATCAAGCACCAGCAAATTATGTCAAAGGTCTTATGTTCCCAGGATTTAAAGAAGAAGATGCAGCACCTGATATTGGTGATAGTGCAATTACTGAAACATTTGGTATTGGTGGTTTTGCTATGGGTGGTGCTCCAGCAATTGTTCAATTTGTTGGTGGTGTAGTTAAGCAAGCCTTTGATTTCTCGCGAGATATGCACGAAATAACCGTTGGAAAGCATCAAGTATTTACATTACCGCCACTCGATTTTATGCCTACAGCAGCTGGCATTGATATGTTGAAAGTTATTGAAACAGGTATCTTACCAATCATTAATACCGGTATGGCTCATAAAGAAGCTGGTGTGGGTCAGGTTGGTGCAGGTCTTGTCAACCCACCAATGGCTTGTTTTGAAAAAGCATTAGAAGATTTTGCTAAATCTTTAAAGGAGGCAAAGTGATGAAAATAGTCATGGCATTAGGCGGAAACGCACTTGGTGATTCGCCTTTAGAACAATTAGAGATTGTAAAACGCGCTGCAGATAGTGTTGCAGATTTAGTGGAGCAAGGACATAATGTTGTTGTTGTCCATGGCAATGGACCACAAGTTGGTATGATTCAAAATGCATTTGACACAGCAAGACAAGTAAAAGATACCATGCCTGAAATGCCTTTGCCTGAATGTGGTGCAATGAGTCAAGGTTATATTGGTTATCATCTACAAAACGCAATTTTTAATGCACTTCGTGCGAGAAAATTAAAAACAGATGTAGCAACCATCGTTACACAAACGGTTGTAGATCCAAAAGATCCTGCCTTTAAAAACCCAAGTAAACCTATTGGAAAATTTTATACAAAAGAAGAATCAGAAAAATTAGTTAAAGAAACCGGCTTACCTATGGTCGATGATTCAGGCAGAGGTTATCGCTTTGTTGTACCAAGCCCAAGACCAATTGATATTGTCGAAAAAGGCCTTATTAAGGAATTAATTGACAATGGACATGTTGTGATTGCATCAGGTGGCGGTGGTATTCCTGTCATCCAAGGTGAAACACTCAAAGGTGTTGCAGCTGTGATAGATAAAGACTTTAGCAGTGCAAAACTTGCAGAACTCATTAAGGCTGATGTCTTTATTATTTTAACTGCAGTTAAACGTGTATCCGTGAATTTTAGAAAACCAAATGAACTTGAATTTTCAAAACTTTCAGTTACTGAAGCAAAGAAATATATCGATGCTGAAGAGTTTGGAAAGGGTAGTATGGAACCTAAGATTGTTGCTGCGGTAAGTTTTGTTGAGTCTAATAAAAATGGACAAGCGATTATTGCAAGTTTAGAGGATGCAGCACTTGCGGTCAAAGGTAAAGCAGGTACAATTATTTATCCTAATTAAAAGAGTTTATATAAAAAGAAATCATCACATATCCGTGATGATTTTTTTTGATGGAATGATCTTAACTTGTGTGTGAAAATAAAGATGCTTCAAAAGCAATATGAGTATTAATATCAATCTTAGAATCCATGATGATACCATGAAACATGACAAAATCAACATAGCATCTACAAAAATCATAAGTGACCATTTTTGCTTTCTAGTCATACTTTTGGTTTCTACGAATGTTTTTAAGTGATTATTATATAATCTGGTTTGTTCAAACCATTTTTTAAATCGGATCGATCCTTTGCCATAAAAATAAACAGTTAAGAGTAAGAAGGGAGTAGTAGGTAGAACTGGTAAGAAAACACCAATAGCACCAAGGACCAAAAACATATGTCCTAAACCAATATAAATATATCTCATCTTACTTTGACACCAATCTTTTTTCGCCTTCAAGCTCGACGATCGGCTTAATGTTTTGTGTGACTTCTAAGGTACCTAAATAGAGACCTTCTTTATCTCTTACTGCAAAGTATCTAATATGAACAAACATGTCCTTTAACCTGATCCAAAAATCCTCATGATCTTTTCTACCAGATCTAAAGCTTTCAATGATTTCTTCAACGATATGTACACTTGCTGGTGGATGACACATCGAGACATGGCGACCAATAATTGTAATAGGACGATCAAAGATGCGTTCCCTACCTTGGGTGAAATATTTCACATAACCATATTGATCAACAAATGTCATATCAAAAGGTAATGTATTTAAAAGTGCATTGAGTACATTTGGATCCAAGGAACCTGCATCAAATGGGACTTCACCTTCCATGATTTTTTTCGTTGATTTTGGTGTTTCTGTTGTTGGTTCTTTCTTATCAGTCCATTTATATTTAGGTGGTTCGATAAAATAACCAATCTCTTCAGTTGCTTGATCAACCATAATCCAATCAAAAAAAGTAAGTGTTTCTAAAAGTAAAGGTATTAAAATATTATTTTCTTTGAAAATCATTTCTCTGACTTCATGAATGGCAGCTAAAACGTCACGCTTTGTTTCACTTTGGTTGTGATCAACTGATGATAATGAATGAAGTACATGCTTTATCATTTTTCTAATATCATCATCTTTTGCCCACATCACTTTAGGTGGTGCATCAATACCATGCTTTTCTAAATGAGGGAAGAAGAGGTATTCTTTTCTAGCATAATGCTTATGAATCTCTGATAGTCTATCAAAACCTACACGAAGCATGAGCTCGGCTGTTTTACCACTCTGTTCGATATAAGGCTCGATTTCTTCTTTAATAAGCTTTTCTATCCTTTCATTTTCTTCTAAGAAGACTTGAACTGGATGTCCTTTAATCTTTGATTGATCTTTTTCTGGATGAATGTCAGAAATTGAACCATCAAAAAGTGATGCATGTACGTTACAAAGACTTTGGACTTCATGAATAGCCATGCCTTCTTTAATAAGGGCTTGTTCCATCATTGAAATCTCTTGGGTTGAAACTTCATTAAAATGCTCTTTAAATGCTTTTTTAGCTTCCTCAATGTCTTTTCCATCATGTAAACTTTTGATGATATCTTTTAGTAATTTTTGTCGATATTCTATATTGTTAATAAATTCACTCATGATAACTCCTTTATGTTAAACCCTTCGGTATGAAATGCTTTTTTAATAATCTCTAGTGAAATCCCTTTTGCTTTAGAACCTTTACTTAATGTCATGATTCTCCCAACTGTTTGTAACATCCCTGGTTTAACAATGTCTGTAAAACCTAAAGAAAATAAAATGTCTTTTATCTCTGGATATGTGGTAACCAGTTGAAAAATGGAATCATTGATATTGATTTCTTTCATAGACTCACTCCTTACCTTTACATCATAACAAAACAAGTGTATTAAATAAAGTAAAGTTATAAGAGATTATAATTAGCGGTATAAAAAAGAAAAAAACCTGCTTATTGGCAGGTATTTAAGTAAATATTGCGCGAAAGATGAGATATAAGATACCGAATAATATTGCACTTGAAATGAGCCAATACAAGATGACTTGTTTGATGTTTTTATGTCTTCTATGCTCATTTTTTTCTTGAGGGCTTTGATTGAATTGCAACACAATCACCTCCATATGTTATATAATAATCATATCATATAACAAAGAGGATGTGTGTATTATGCCTAAATGTTTGATTATGGGTGGTAGTTATTTTATTGGTAAGGCTGTGCTTGAAACACTTAAAGATCATATGACTTGCTATGTTTTAAATCGAGGAACAAGATCTATTGATGATCAAGATGTCATTCATTTAAAAAGCGATCGAAAAGATATAGATAGCATGAAAAAACTATTAAAGACATATACTTTTGATTATGTTGTTGATATATCAGGCTATGATGTGAGTGATATCGATATTTTATTAGATAGCTTGAATCTAGATAGCTTAAAAACATATGTATTTATTAGTACAGCAGCTGTTTATGATATTACTAAAGGAAAAACACCTTATAAAGAGACTTCGGCATTAGGCAGCAATCCACCATATCATGTATATGGTAATAACAAAATAGAAGCCGAAAAAAGATTAGAACAAAGATTAAACAAAGAACAACTAGTTATCTTTAGACCACCTTATGTTTATGGTCCTTATAATTATGTATTAAGAGAACGCATGATGTTTTATGTCATCGATAAGGATTTACCTTTATACATACCTTTATCGAGAAACTATATTCAGTTTGTCTATGTTTATGACTTAGCTTTAGATATCTTAAAAGCATTAGAAGGTATCATTCCTTTTGGCATTTATAATGTAGGTTCAAAAGAAGCAATGACCTTTTATGAATGGGTGTCTTTGATTGAAAAAGCAATGGGCAAAAAAGCAAGATTAACCTTCGTTAATGATGAACTATATCACACCAAACCAACAGATTATTTCCCCTTTTTATCAAGAGATGTTCATGTGGATGTGACTAAAATCAAATCATATTTCTCTCATCAAACAGACATCATTAAGGGGCTAGAACAAGCTTATATAGATTACAAGAAAGTGAAAGAAGAAATCAAAATACCTGATAAAGTGCTAGATACATGGATGAAACTTAATCTTTTATTAGGATAAAAAAAAGACACATTAAACTGTGTCCTCATTACTATATACTTTAATAGATTTAATTTGGAAGAGGTAAGGTAAATCTTCATCATGAATCTTTCCACCATACCATCCACCAACAGCTAAATTGATAATCAAATCATAAGGCTTATCAAATGGCCACTCATTTTCAGTATCACCATTTTCTTTTTCAACTCTAAAGACTTCTTTATCATCAACTTTAAAAATCAAATGGTCTTTTGTCCAATCTAAGATATAGTCATGAAATTGATCGGTCGCCGATAAAAGATCATATCTCACACCTTTATCCGTGTCAATTCTATGGTTATAAGTGGCCGTATGAATTGCACAAGATGCTTTAAGTGGGCGATTACCAGCAAATTCCACGATGTCTATTTCACCACATTTCGGCCATCTTAAATCTTTGCTGCGATCAGCACCAAGCATCCATATTGCTGGCCATGCGCCACGACCTTTTGGCATTTTAGCTGTAAAAATGAAAGTGCCATATTGGAAATGTTTCTTCTTAAAAGTGTTGATACGAGCTGATTTATATCTACAAGTGTCACTATCATTTAGTGTAGCTTTAATGTTTAATATACCGTCTTTGATGAATAAATTATTTGCATCTTCAACATAGCATTGTGACTCGTTATTATGCCATTTGTCGCCAATATCGTAGTTCCAAATATCAGGATTTAGTGTTGTTTGGTTTTGAAAATTCTCTTCAAATATAAGTGTTTTTTTCATGTTTAGTCGCTCCTTAAGTTACGTATGAAATTATATCATAAATTTAGAAAATAATTTAATGAAAGGGTAAAATTTATGAATCAACAAAGAACTTGGTTTATTACAGGTGGTGCAGGTGGTATTGGCAAATGCCTTGTTTATTACTTGATTGGCCTTAAAGAGAAAGTAGTTGCATTAGACATAAAGTCGCAAGAACTTTTAGAGATGAAGAAAATTCTAAGAAATGAGCATTTTTATCCTTACACATGTGATTTGAGTCATAAAGCATCCATAGACAACGTTATAGAGGATTTAAAGACTAAGGATATCCACGTCGATGTATTAGTGCATAACGCTGTTTTTCATCAAAAAGGCATGATGGAAACAAGCTATGATGATATGGTTTTAGGCATGAAGGTTAACGTTGTAGCACCCATGTATCTGACAAAATCAATAGTGCCTTTATTAAATCCATTATCATCAGTCATCCACATTTTATCAACAAGAACTAAGCAATCTGAACCAAACTCTGAAAATTATGCAGCAGCAAAAGGTGCTTTGTCTTCACTTACACATGCTATGATGATGTCTTTAAAGGGAATCGCAAGAGTCAATGCGATTTCACCAGGATGGATAGATACATCATCCTGTGAAATTCAAAGTAAGACATTTCAAATGGCTGATCACTTACAACACCCTTCACAACGTATTGGTGCTCCAATGGATATTATCGATGCCCTATTATTTTTAGCAGATCCAAAGCATAGTTTCATCAACGGAGAAACAATCGTCGTTGATGGAGGCATGTCTAAAATGATGGTCTACCACAATGATCATGGCTGGACCTATCAGCCTAAATAATTTTTTTACGCTTCGATTTTATAGATTTAAGGTCTGTTTCACTTAATATGATGCCTAAAAAGACGGATATAATGCCAAACAATATGTACATATTAAATGGATCATGATAAATCAAAATAGCAAACAAAGGCCCAAATAATGATTCGGTTGAAATTAAAATTGCAGCCTCAGCTTCATTTGTATTTTTTTGACCAACACTTTGAAACACAAATCCAATGAATGACCCAAAAAAGCCTAATAGTGCAGCGTAAATCCATAGTTTTGTGCTCATAGGTGATATGAGTATACCAAGAGGATATCCACTGGTCAAAATCATATTTAGCCATGCAAAACCTGTAAAGATTAAAAGTTGAAAACTCATAAGTACATAAGGGTCTTTTTGTTTTGCTTTTTTACCTAAAAAGTAAATATGGAAAGCATAAAAGAATGCTCCAATAAACGTGAGTAAGTCACCAGAGGCTATAGTGAGTTCTTTAAAATCAACGGAAATTAAGCTTATCCCAGTCATGACCATCAGACCAGCAATCACTGTTTGTTTGCCGACTTTCTTTTTATCGAAGACATAAATAATGATTGGCATCAAAAAGATATAAGCTGCTGTTATAAGTGCATTGTTAGAAGCTGTCGTATGAGCTAACCCCCACGTTTGAAAAAAGTAACCTAAGAATAAAAAAATACCTAAAAATAAACCAGACTTGATCGTCTCTTTATTTGTCTTTATAATACGATTATAATAAATCAAAAATATGGCAATCGTTGCAACAAAAAAACGAACAAATAAGAGTTGTTGATATGTCCAACCTTGATCTAGGATATACTTATTTCCTATAAAACCAAAACCCCAAATAAGGCCTGCAGATGTCAAGATAATACGTGCTAAATTTCTGTTCATGTGAATTAACCTACCTAACCTCATCTATTATACGATAGATTTGAAATCTTTCAAAGTATCAAAGATAACGATCTTTATTTTAGCAGTCATTTCATCAATAGATTTAATAAACGTATGCTATAATATCTGCGTAGAAAGAAGTGGGAAGATGGATTTAAAAACAACCGTTACATTTCATATAGATGATAAAAATCATGGCCTAACCATTAGACAATTCTTAGCATCTTTTTATATATCAAAATCGAATATCTATAAATGTGGTTTGTATGGGAATTTAAACATTTTCAATCAACCAGCAAGTTTAGAATATATCTTGAAAAAAAACGATGAGCTGACGATTGATTTTAAATGGTATGATAAGAAAGCACATGCACATGCTGGTAAAATAGAAATCCTTTATGAAGATGATGATATTTTAGCAGTTTTAAAGCCTGTTCAACTTTTGGTACATACTGATGGTAACGAAAAAGATACATTAACACAAAGAGTTCAAGCTTACTATGAACAAAAAAACTACGGATTAAGTGTTTTACCTGTTCAAAGACTCGACTTAGAGACAAGCGGTATCGTATTATTTGCTAAGCACCCACTCGCATTAAGTTTTTTATCATATCAACTTGAGCATCATAACGTGAATAAAACTTATGAGGCAATCGTAAGATACCATGTAAAAAATGAATCAGGAACCATTAACCAAAGGATTGGTCGTGATCGACATAGTGATAAGCAAATCATCACGAAAAATGGACAAGATGCCATCACACATTATAAGGTTCTAGGTTATGAAGAGAAAAGAACGAGACTAGAAGTCACGATCGAAACTGGTCGAAAACATCAAATTAGAGTGCATTTATTGAGTATTGGGCATCCAATCGTTGGTGATATTTTATATGGAAGCCGAAGTTCAGATCGCTTGATGCTTCATGCAACCAAACTTGTTTTAATCCATCCAAGAACAAAAGACATTATAGAAATCAAATCAAATCCACCATTTTAGAAAGAGGTATAAATATGACAATTACACAAGAAGCAAAAGAAATTATTCTATCCTTATTTAAGGAACACGGTTTAAACGCACTTAGTGCAACCCTAGAACCAGGCTGCTGCCATGGTCCAGAAGTTGTTTTAAGTTTAGGTAAACTAGAAGACAATGAAGTATTTGAAAACATTAATGACATACCTGTTGTTATGGACGATGGAGCTAAAGAAAGATCTGAACATTTAATGATCTTTGTTGATGAAGGTCATTTAGCTTTTAGAGACTTATCAGATGAGCATACATGCAATCACAATCATGATGAAGCACACACATGTGGATGTCATCATCATGAAGAGGTTTAATTATGCCACAGACATTTATTATGCTTAAACCAGATGCAGTTCTTCGTGGTTTAAAAGATGCAATCATTAAAAGATTCGAAGATGAAGGTATTCATGTTTTAAAAGAAAAAGAAGTGATTGTAGATGAAGCACTGATACTTAAACATTATGAAGAAGTGATAGCACGTGTAAATCAACCCTATTTTCAACAAGCGATACTTGATGTATTCGTAGGAAAGAAAGTGTATGCAATCATTTTAGAAAGTAAATCACCAACAATTATCGAAGATGTAAGAACTATTTTAGGTGCTACAGATCCAAGTCAAGCATCAAAAGATTCTATAAGAGGTCAATTTAAGGATGATGACTTAAAAACTGCCATGGCTGAAAAAAGAATTGTTCGAAATTTAGTCCATGCATCAGATAGTGAAGTTTCATTTAAACAAGAGATGAGTATATGGTTTTAACAATTTGAAAAATGAGAATTTATTTTAATTTTCATTTTTTTATTTTTTTCCCAATAAAAATCCATGTTCAATCGTTTATATGATGTAACAAGAAAGTGGAGGAAAGAAAATGAAAAAATTATTTTTAGGATTTGCAGTATTTAGTTTGGTGGTATTACTTACCGCATGTGGTATGACAGGTACGATTGGAACATTTGGTTTAAACACAGATGAAGATGTTTTCTCTGTAGCAGCCATCTCTTCTATTGAGCTATTAGGTAGAGATTCTCTAGCTGAACCTACAACAGTAAGTGCTTCTAAAGTGCAAAAGATGGATCAAAATACAGTCAACCTCACATTAGATGAAGTTCAGCCATATATCGAGATTTTTGAACAATTGCTTGCTGAGCAAAATGGCTTAACTGTTTTAGTTGAAGTTTCAGATTTACCAGAATATGAAACAAAACAAACATTTACAGTAAGGAATATTACTGATGGTCAAATCACATATGTCATGTATTATAATGAATACCTAGAATCAGATGATGAAGAAGATGATGACGAACAAGAATACAGATTAGAAGGTATCATGATAGTTGGCGACACAACTTATAATTTTATTGGTGAAAAAGAAGTTGAAAGTGATGAATCAGAGTTAAAATTTAAAGCTTATGTTGATGAATTAAATTATGTCTTAATTAAATATGAATTAGAAAGTGATGAAACTAAATTTGAATTTGAAAGAGTAGTTAATGGTGTTACAGTAGAAGAAAGCGAGATTAAGATTGAAAATGAAGATGATGAATTTAAAATCGAGCTCTATATCATTACTGATAACCAAGAAAGCTATTATGAGTTTAAACTTGAAGAAGAAGACGGGCAAAAAGTCTTAAAGATTGAGTTTGAAACAACTGTAAATGGATTAACTACTGAAGGTGAAATCGAAGTTTACGTCATTATTGACGAAGTAACTGGTGAAACATCATATCAATTAATTATTTCTGAAGGTGAATCAAGATACGAAAAGGAATTTGATCGTGATCTTGATGATCTAGAAGATGATGACGATGACGAAGATGAAGATGAAGACGACGATGATGACGATGATGACGATGATGAAGATGACGATGATGAGGATGACGATCAAATCGAATCATAAAGAGTTATTGATTAATATATCATAAGAAAGCGGTATAATATGAGGAGGGGAAACCCTCCATCATATGCTTTATTTGAGAGGTTTGACATGGTACTTGACAGAAAACATATTGAAAAATTGATGCATAGAGATGATCATCTTTTTAATGATATATATGATCAAACAAAAAATGGCATTTATTCTATTATTTTTTCAGTTGTCAAGAGTCATGATGCAGCACAAGACTTGATGCAAGATGTTTATATGAAAATGCTCATAAAAATAGAGCAATACAAATTAGGATCCAATTTTTTTAATTGGTTAGCTCAAATTGCAAAAAATCAAGCGATTGACTATTACAGAAAAAATAGCAAGATAATAAACGATGGTACAGATATCATTCATCAAACACCTTCTAGTCTAGAAAATCCTGATCAAGAAGATCAATTCTATCAATGGATTGAAATACTCGAAGAAGAAGAAAGAATGGTTATTATCCCAAGAATCGTTGATGACATGAAATTTAAAGATATTGCCAAATTGATAAAAAAACCACTCGGAACAGTTTTATGGATCTATCAAAAAGCAATCGATAAACTAAAACGTGAAATGGAGGTGTAAATAATGAAAACAAAGCAACTTAAAAAAATAGTGAAGACAAATATAGAATCACATGTCCCAAATCGAATTAAAATTGATTGGCAGTATGTAGAAACAGAAAGAAAAAAAGAGCTAACTAAAACCAAAGAGAAACGATCATTTTTTACACCATTAAAGTTTACACTTAGTGCCGTATTAACGTTTGTTATCGCATTTTTTGTATTTGCATTTTTAAATGATCCAATCACACCTCCGACCCCATCAAATGGCCAACTTTTATTCGAGAAAGAAAAGCAAGTTTTGACAAATTCATTTGTATCAACAGCTTCTTTATTAAGTGTTCAAACCGCACAGATGCAGGCAACAGACACGAAACTTTTAGCAATAAACCAATCACCTTTTGAATCATTACTACCTTATTTACGCATGATTGAGAACTTAATTACACAAGAGTCAGGATATACATCAATGTTTTTAGATGACTTTGCATATCCATATGAGACTGGTCTAGAGATCACATCGTTCGATATGATGGGGAAAGCACAAACTTATCAACTCTTTTATGATGTTATCTCATTTGAAGAAGAAGATGATGAAGTTTTCTATGAATTTGAAGGTATCATGATTTTTAAGAATGTAACCTATGAATTAAAAGGCTTTAAAGAAAATGAGGATAATGAAAGTGTCATTGAAATTCTTGCATATATAGATAGCAATAATTTCATTAAATCAATATATGAAGTTGAATCTGACGAATCAAAATATATCTCTTCAATTTATGAAAATGGCGTTTTGATATCGGAAATTGAGTTTGAGATTGAGTTTGATGATCATGGGGAGATTGAGATTCAATTGATGATTTTCAAACAAAATATTGAAGCATACTATGAGCTTGAGTATTTCCGTGAGAACGGAAGAAATTGGATTGAGGCAACATATGAGATTGAATCCACATTATCAGAAGAGAGCTTCGATGGCGAGATGTTAATCGAGGTGCTCATTAATGAGATCACAGGTGAGACCTTTTATCAAGTCACTATTACTTCCGGTGATGAATCTATAGTCATAGAAGAAAAACGAAGAGGCAATGAAGATGACGAGGATGATGAAGATGACGAAGATGATGAGGATGACGAAGATGATGAAGATGATGAAGATGATGAAGAAGATGAAGAAGATGAACTTCTTCAATAATCAAATAGATTTCGCTTTTTAATCTTTGTGCTAAAATATAAGTACAAAATTACACATAGGGAGAAAACATATGGTTGGGCATATTAATGATTTAAATCGAATTCATCTTAATCCATCTGTCACAAAAGAAGCATCCATGAAAGTACTTGTGTCAGAAAATGAAGGTTGGAAAGATCATGTATTACGTGTTGTAGAAGTAGGTAAGGATGGATACACACCGAAACACAAGCATCCATGGCCACACATTAATTATTTCCTTGAAGGATCCGGACAATTAGAAATCGGTGGAATGATACATGAAGTCAAGGCCGGAAGTTATGCATTTGTACCTGGTGACACACTTCATCAATTTAGAAATAATTCAGATGAAACATTAAAGTTTATCTGTATAGTACCTAAAGAAGGACACATATATTAGTAATTTACATTAAGGTTTTTAATCAAACAACTCTTAGCTGTAAGGGTTGTTTTTTTATAAAAAACAAGACTACTTTGAATGTCAAAGAATGTAAAAAACTTGTGGTAAAATGTGTGATTGTTTCGAATTCGAAGCAAAATAATTTGAAGTCGAAATAGTTTTGATTAGAATGAAGGTACAAATTAAAAAGGAGGCATTGGTGAAAAGCCAATAACAGACACATGAAACGATTTGGATTTAGAAAAATATTCTCTTTATTTCTTATTTTAATGGCTGCATTCACATTAGCAGCATGTACGGAGACTGAAGGATTACAAGGTCCAGCAGGTCCTCAAGGTGAGCAAGGTGAAGTCGGTCCAGAAGGTCCTGCAGGTTCAAATGGTACTCCAGGGCAACAAGGTCCAGCAGGAACTAACGGTACAGATGGATTAAGTGCTTATGAAATTTACTTAACATACTACCCAGGATATACAGGAACTGAATCTGAATGGATTAAAGAGCTTGCAACTGACTCTTTATTAGTAGAAGCTACATTAAATTTCATTGATGGTTCAACAGAAACATTTGAGTTTTTAAAAGGTCAAATGATTGGTGAATCACCATATGTCCTTGATTGGTATTTAGATGATACTTTTGAAACATCAGCAAGCTCAACATACATTACCGCAGATTTAGACTTATTCATTGCTGCAGGTACGATTGTTGATACAGCAGTTGCTAATGATTTCACTGTATTAGTAGATGCAGTCTTAGCTGCAGAGCTTGATGGTGCATTATCATCTGAAGGACCATTTACAGTATTCGCTCCAGTTGATCAAGCATTTGTTGATTTAATTACTGCACTTAATATCGAAGCATCTGAGTTATTAAGCTATAGTTTCTTAGCAGATATTCTTTTATACCATGTTGTAGCAGGTGAAGTTTTTGCAGCAGATGTATTAGCAGCAGCTCCATTTACAGCAACAACACTTGGTGGACAAGAAATAGAAATTACAGTTGTTGATGGTAATGTGTTTGTCAATGATGCACAAGTTGTCCTCGCAGATGTCCCATCAACAAATGGTGTCATTCATGTGATTAATTCAGTTTTAGTACCTGAATTAGATATCGTTGATACTGCGATTTTAAATCAATTTGATGTATTAGTCAGTGCAGTTGTTGAAGCAGAAATAGTAGATGCGCTTCGTGCAGAAGGTCCATTTACAGTGTTTGCTCCAACAGATGAAGCTTTTACAGCATTACTTGCAGAGCTTGAAATCACTGCTGAACAACTATTAGCTAATCCAGAATTAGCAAACATCTTATTATTCCACGTTGTTGAAGGCGCAGTATTTGCTGAAGACGTATTAGCAGCAGCTCCATTATACGCAGAAACACTTAATGGTGATTTCTTATATATCGAAGTTATCGAAGGATCTGTATTTGTTAACGGTGCAGAAGTAGTTTTAGCTGATGTGAGTGCAACAAATGGTGTCATTCATGTAATCAATTCAGTGATTCTTCCATATGATAATATTACTGAAATTGCATCTGCAAATTCTGATTTTGAAACATTAGTTGCTGCATTAGTCGAAGCAGAATTAGCAGCAGCACTTGAAGGCGAAGGTCCATTCACAGTATTTGCTCCAACGGATGATGCATTTCAAGCCTTACTTGCAGAATTAGAGATTACTGCTGAACAATTATTAGCAAATCCAGAACTAGTAAATATCTTATTATTCCATGTTGTACCAGGTGAGTTCTTCGCATCTGACGTCATTGCAGCAGCTCCATTTTATGTTGAAACTTTAAATGGTGACTACTTATACATTGAAGTCGTTGATGGTCAAGTTTTAGTGAATGGCGCAACTGTCATCTTACCAAACGTTTTAGCATCTAATGGTATTATTCATGCCATCAACAGCGTTGTACTACCACAAAATGGTACTGTCTACTCAACTGATTTTGGAACATCATCATCAACTGGTTATAACACAACAGATAACTTAGATGGTACATTTGGACGATTTGTAACACTTAATGAACAAGAAGTTAATTTATACAACAGCCAAATCACAACATCATCATCCACATTATTATCAGGACAAGGTGCATTTGCAGTACTCGGTGTAGGTCGTTCTGGAAATGATGCATACATTGGATTTGACTTTGGTTCAACATCAATTTCACTTATTTCATTTGACATTACTTGGTGGAGTGCATCAGATGCAAATAACGCTTCATCTTTAGAAACCTTTGAAGTACAAGTTTGGGATGAAACATTAGAAGCGTTCGTTACAGTAGCAAGTCTACTTGATTTACTCGATCCTACATCATTAACTCAAGTTGTCGTAGATCTAGAAGGTGCAAGCTATTTTAGAATCTTCGCATCAGCAAGTATTACTTCATCTAATATTCGTATTGTTGTTGATTCCTTAGAAGTGCTTTCTCCATTAGCATAAGGATATCATAGAATCATCTTAAAGAAAGAAGGTCTTTTCCTCTTAGACCTTCTTTTCTTTTTTATAATAATCTCAAAGTAATGAAAACGCATTCATTCTCTAAACACTATATGTTACAATGTTAATGTATGAAAAGAAGAGGGATATCATGGATCGAATTACAGTTGAGAAATTAATCAAAAGAAATATTCAAAAAACGATTGGATGTACTGACATTGGTGTTGTAGGATATATCGCATCTATAGGTGCCTATGTCTTAAGACATAAAAAAATTAATAAGATTGATTTACTAATGTCTGATGAACTCTATAAGAATAGTGTTAATGTAGGTGTGCCAGGCATTAGAAAAAGTGGACTTGATCAAGCACTTGCTTTAGGGATTCTGCTTAAAAACCCTAAAAAACAACTGAGTGTTTTTGAAACAGTGACTGAAGATGACACATCTAAAATTAATGATTTACTCAGAGATATCGAAGTCCATATCTCGCATCAAAAATTTTTAGACACTGTTTTATTTGAAAAACTCACTATGACATCAACCGATGGGGACACTGTAGAAATCGTTATTAGAGATTTTTATGACAATGTTGTGAGCATCAAAAAGAATGGTGAATACTTAAAATCCACAGAAAAGAATCAACTCATCGATAAAGTTCTGCTTTATAAGATTGAAAATTATGAATCAATTTATCAATTTGTTGAAACAGAGGATTTCCTAGGCTTTGATGAACTCTTCCAAATCGCTGATATTCAATATGAAAACTCGAGAGAAGCACTCAAAACACATCATTTAGCTTATCTATCAGAAGATATACCTCAAAATCAAAAAGAAAATATTCACATCTTATCGGCATATTTGAAAGAGCATATTGAAATATCATCAAAAAAACGCATGTTAGGTGATATATTTACGGTCTATGGCGTTGCTGGTAGTGGGAATTTAGGGATTGGTACACTGATTACACCGGTATTCTTATCAGATGTCTTTAACTTAAGTGAATCCATGAAGAAAAAGCTGATCGTTTTATCATTTCTTACAAGTGTTTATGTCAAACAAGAAATGAATGTTGTTACTGTCTTATGTGGTACAGGTCATGCGACTGGTTCTAGTACTGCAGCATGCTATACATATGCAAAAGGAGGTACATTAAATGATATGAAAGATGCCATGAACTTATACTTATCGACCTCTATGGGATATGTATGTGATGGAGCGAAGCTTTCTTGTACATATAAAGTATCCTTTGCTGCTATGAATGGTCTTATATCTTCAGATATGGTGCTTCGTAAACAAGCATCATGCAATGGTCTAGGATTAAATAAAATGGACTTAGATCAAACGATTAAAAACTTAGGAAAACTTAATAACGAAATACTAGATGGTGCAAACAAAGGTATTATTTCACTCATATAACGCATAGTGATATGCGTTTTTTGTTTAAAAGGGCTCTATTCTTTAGGTTTGTTCGGTTACTAAACATATTTGTTTATGTTCTCATCCTTACATGTTATAATGAAGTCACTTTATGGATTGAAAGGAAGATCTCAATGCTATTAGATTTACTCATCATCGGTGCTGGACCAACTGGCATATTTGCATCATTTTATGCAGGTATGAAAGGTTTGAAAGCTGTATTGATTGAATCGCAAAACTATGTTGGTGGTCAAATGACTGCTTTATATAAAGATAAACCTGTTTATGATATTCCTGGTAAAAAAGGTGTAATTGCACAGCAGTTTATTGATGACTTAATGAAACAATATGAGGTTTATCATGAAGAAGTACCTCTAATCACAAAGTGTGAGGCAAATGCCATCAAAAAAACGGATTTTGGTTATATCGTTTCGACGAATCTTCAAGATTTTGAAACGAAATCAGTGCTCATATGCTCAGGATCAGGATCTTTTGAACCTAAATTATTAGATGTGCCAGGGAGCGAACATCCTAAGGTCATTTACCATGTTGAAGATGTGAAATTGATGAAGGATAAAGACGTACTCATCTTAGGTGGTGGAGACTCAGCTTTAGATTTTGGGATGCTTTTAGAAAAATATGGAGCACATACAAAAATCTTACATCGAAGAGAGCATTTTAGAGCACATGAAACCTCAATTCAAACCTATGAAAAATTAGGTCATATCTTAAAACCATATCAAGTATTATCAATCTTAGAAGAACAAAAGAAACTTAATGTTCATATCGAGCATGCAGAAACTAAAGAAACGAGTGTGATCGTCACTGATTATGTGCTCGTTAACTACGGGTTTTCACTAAAATCAAGTTTTTATCAAGCATGGGGTCTAGACATGAAGGGCAAAGAACTTGTCGTATCAAGCACGATGGAAACCTCAGAAAAAGGTATTTATGCTGTAGGGAATGCTGTCACATATAAGGGTAAAACCAAAAACATTTTAAGTGGTCTTGGAGAAGTTTCAACTGCAATATCAGAAATAAGTAAAATGATTTATCCCCACAAAATCCCTGTTTATTCATCTATGATGGGTGAAAAGGAAAACAAAGAAAACAAGCTATAATGTGATAAAATACGCTTAGTGAGGAGGTGCATTTATGACTGCTGATGCTCTTAAAAGTATGTTTGAAGCATCTTTTGATCTTGTTGGTATCATTGAGACGAAAACTTATTTGGATGAAGCAAAACGTCTTCATAAGGATGTGCCTTTTGAAGTTTATCCAACGATGGTTGTTGTTGGGTTAGCTTATCCATTTCGCATCATAAAGCATACAAAAACACATCTCGTACCCTCTTTTTATACATTTGGTAATGATTATCATAAAGTCTTAAAATCGAGAATGGATAAGGTCTTAAAAGATTTTCCTCATCCATATCATTATGGTGTTGATAATCATCCCCATGATGAAAGATTAGCTGCAGTACTCGCTGGATTAGGATTTTTTGGAAAAAACCAATTGATTATTAATAAAGATTTAGGAAGTTATTTCTTTTTAGGTGTTATTTTCATAGATATGAAATTAGAAAAAACAATCGTATTAGATGTATCAGATGATTGTGGCACATGTAGAAAATGTATTGATGCTTGTCCACCTGGTGCACTATTTGAAGGTGGATTTAATGTTGAAAAGTGTATGAGCCATTATAATCAATCAAAAAGAATCTTAACAGATCAGGAAGTTGACTTGAATTATAGTTTGTTTGGATGTGATATTTGTCAAATGGTTTGTCCTAAAAACATCCATAAAGGCACTAAGATTCATCCAGAATTTGAACTATCTGGTAAAGAGTTAGTTTCTATAGAGGACTTATTGACTTTAAGCGAAAAAGCATTTAAAGAAAGATATCAAGATATGTCTTATTTATGGAAAGGTAAAACGATTTTGATGCGCAATGCGTTAATGGTTTTAAAACGTACAAATAATCATGCATATGATGATCTGATTAAGTCATCATTAAACCGCATATCAACATCATGGTATACTGATTTAGCTACACGGTTTTTAAGGGAAAGTACACATGAAGAAGATCTATAAGGATAACCCATTCCTCGCTTTTTCCCTCATTACGCTTATCATATCTTCACTCATGTTAATTTTGTATCTATCCATTTTGGATACAGTGTTCATGTCATATGTTGTACTTAGTTTATATGGTATAACACTCATAATGTACATCATACACTTGTATCATCAAATTAAAGAAAAGCTTAAACAATAAAACCCGTCAACTTGACGGGTTTTCTGCATAAATTTCATCTAGAATCGAAATGAGTAAATCTGGATAGTCTGTAATGATACCATCAGCACCTTGACTGATCAAAAATCTCATGGTTTCTTCATCATTAATAGTCCAATAGTGCATCGCCATGTTGTGTTCATGTAAAGTTCTAATCAAATGCTTTGTGTCTAAAGATAGCTTACCTATGACAGGCAATGTATAAGAAGTAGGTACTTGAACCGCAGCATGAACCGGTCTTTTTGAGAATAATGAAGAAAGCGTGTAAATCGATATAATTCTTTTTTGTGCACTTCCATAACTCGTTGAAACATATAAATCAGGATAGTTTTCTATTAAATGCTCATTAATATCATCGAAAGCTGTAGCAACAAGTACATATTCAGCCAAATCATGTTGATCAATTAAGGCATATAATGCATCTGCTGTATCTAGTCTTGGGGCATCACTATCAGCTTTAATCTCAATATTATATAGGGTATTCTTGCCAAATGTTTGAAAAACCTCTTCAAGGGTTGGCAAATAAACGTTTGCTGCAACCCACTCATCATGTGTCATATCTCTGAAAGGATAATGATCTTCTTGATCTTTATAGTTGTAACCAAAATTACATGTTTGATATAAATCTTCGTAATTTTCTTTCCAAACAACCGTATCACAATTAGAATGACTTCTTGTATTACCGGTATTATTTTCTCCATGAAGTAATACAAGTACGCCATCAGCTGTCATCATAACATCCATTTCTAAAACATCAACACCTAGTTCAAAACTGTTTAAATACGCACGCATGGTATTATCAGGCTCTAAACCTTTCCCTCCTGCATGTGCCATAACTAATGGGCGATTTTGAGCTAAAAATGGATTAACTCTATCAAACTTTGGTTTTGGTAAAAAAAGCAAGCTTGATAGGATGAGTGCAAGAATTATTAAGAAAATCATTAATTTTTTCATTTTTTTCATATAAAGACCTCTATCATTTTGAGCTATTGTATCATAAAACGATATTTTTAGTAAAAAATCTACTTTGAATGCTTTGAAAACGTTTGACTTTGCCTTTTATTTACTTGAATGTTTGATAGTCTTGTGCTATCATTGATGTGTCGTAAAGAACCGTATAGAAAGAAGAATGTTATATGTATGTATTTGCTAGTGAGGCTTCCTCTGGAACAACGTCTTATGAGCTCATTTTATTGTTAAGTATCACCATCATTTTAGGACTATTCGCTGGAAGGTTTGTTGAAAGAAAAAGATTACCGAATCTTACCGCATATATTACGATAGGACTTATTTTCGGTGTTGTCTTATACTTTACAGGTCATTCAGATTTAGTTGATGCATTTGGTGTCATTATTAATATAGGTATTGGATTTATTGCCTTTAGTATTGGTTTAGAACTAGATTTTAAAAAGATTAGAAAAAGAACAAGAGAAGTTGTGATTGTTACAGTATTTCAAGCAATCTTTGCTTTTCTCTTAACATTTATTGCACTTTATATTTTCTTATTACCACTTCATATCGCACTTTTATTTGGTGCGCTAGCGATTGCTACAGAGCCTGGCCCTATTTTACTGATTACTAAAAAAATGCGTGCAAAGGGTCCATTATCTGACTTACTCGTACCATTACATGGTGTAGAAGATGGTATTACAATTATGCTTTTTGGTATTTCACTAGCATACGCTGAATCTGTTGAAGGTGGCGAGCATTTAGGCTTCATTGAAATAATGCGAGGCCCTGTTTTAGAAATTGTATTCTCACTTTTGATTGGTTTAGCGATTGGTTATATATTAGTTCGCATCATTAGGTATTTAAAATATGAGGATTTAGAAAAAGATGTTGTTATTTTGATTTCAGCATTCGTTGCAATTTTAGCATCCATCGCAGTCGCAAACAGTGGTATTGATTTCTTTGGCTTCCATGTACACTTATCACCGATATTACTTCCGATGGCAACAGGTATTTTCTTTTCAAATATGTCAACGCATCTTGCAAGACATGAAACAGAACGAATTATGGATTTATTTTCTGCACCGATTATGATTGTGTTTTTTACAGTGTTAGGTGCTGAAATCGTCTTACTATTAGCACTTAATGTTGAAACGATTAATGTGGTCTTAATATTACTTACAAGTGCGCTTTATATCTTTATGCGCTTTATCGGTAAGCTTTCTGGTTCGTGGCTAGGATCTAAAGTTGCTAAATCATCAAAATCTGTTCAAAGATATCTAGGATTTTGCTTATTACCACAAGCACAAGCAGCGATTGGTCTAGCGTTTTATGCAAGAAGCGGACTTGCTAATACGAGATATGGCACGATGATATTGATTGTTATTATGTTATCTACGATTATCAATGGACTTATTGGACCACTTGGTGTAAGACATGCATTAATGTCTTGTCATGGTGAAGATGGTAATGAGTGTATGATTCTTTCATACTCTAAAAAAGATCCAGAACGTATTCACGTTTAACAGAGGGCATCGAATGATGCCTTTTTATTTATTTTTGGGCAAAAATAAACATTTTTAAATAAATGCATGCTATAATTATTTTAAAAATTATGGAGGGTTTTATGGGATTATTACTAACTTTGTTGGGTATTTTAACAGTGGTTTTCTTTATGCTAGCTTCAGTCAATGGTCTAAAAAAATATATTAAGGCACCGATCATTAAAAAAATTGCAAAACAACATCGTTTATTTGGCATGCTAGCAACTGGAACTGCACTTATTCATATGCTTGTTGCTGTAATTGATGGCAATTTAAGAATTACTGGAACATTAGCACTTATTGCTTTAATCACAACAGGCATGATGGGGATGATGTTTCAAAATCAAAAATCTAAGGCATTCTATATTGCACATCGTATCATGGGACCAGTCACACTCGTTTTAATCATTATTCATATCATATTTAATGCGACAACTTAGATAACTTATAAGCCCTCATAGGGCTTTTTTTTCGCAATGAATATGATATGATGGAAGATAAGAGGTGTCATTATGGAAAAAAATGTGCGTCTACAAATTACAAAGTTTAGTTTATATGGACTCTTAAAGAATTTACGCTTTTTTGAGCCTTTCATGCTTGTCTATTTTTTATCAAGTGGACTCAATCTTTTTCAAGTAGGTCTTTTATTTTCCATTAGAGAAATCATCATATATATCTTTGAAATCCCATCTGGAGTGATTGCAGATCGGTATGGAAAAAAAACAGAACTTATTATCTGTTTCCTATTTTATATTGCAAGCTTTATTCTATTTTTCTTTGCCTATAACTTTTTATTATTTGCAAGTGCTATGGGACTTTTTGCACTAGGTGAAGCCTTTAGGTCAGGCACACATAAAGCGATGATTATGAGCTATATGGATAAGCATGACATTAAGTCATCGAAGACAAAAATATATGGATTAACGAGATCTTATTCTTTAATCGGATCTATGATTGCAAGCTTAGTCTCTATCGTACTTGTTTTATGGCTTCCTGACATAAAATACTTATTTTTAGCTGCGATTATCCCCTATGTCATCGATTTACTCATGGTGCTCACTTACCCTAATGAACTCAATGAAAGAAGAGATGCTACATTTGACATGAAGTCATTTCTTAAAAATAACTATTTAAGTATCATTTACGTTTTCAAACATAAGAAAGTGCGAAATGCAGTCTTTAATTCGAGTTCATATCAAGCATTCTTTAAAGCGATTAAAGATTATATTCAACCGATTTTACTGACCTTTACAGCCACCTATCTCATATTTAACAACTTTAATGAAAGTGAACATCAAAAAATTTATATAGGTATCATGTATGCCTTCATCTATTTAGTCTCAGCCTTTTCTTCAAGACAAGCGCACCAATTACAAAAGCTTGGAAGTGAAAGGAAAATCGTTTCGTGGATGTGGTTACTCACAGGTATTGGATTATTCATTATAAGCTTTACATTATCATCCATTTTTGTTGTGAGTGCGATGTTTTTAATCTTTTATGTCATTATGAACTTAAGAAAACCTATCATGGTGGATATCATTGGTGAAGTAACTGATGATGATAAAAGAGCTACCGTATTAAGTGTTGAAGCTCAAACAGCATCGTTAATGATTGCTATTGCTGCACCAATCATTGGATACATTGCAGAAATATCGATGTCATCACTATTTATAGGTTTAAGCATCCTCATGTTTTTAATATTTATAGGAAGTATCATGAGAAAAGGAGAAAAGAATGAGAGAATCAGTATATGAAACACGTAAAAAAGATTGGAGAAATGGGGCTATTGTTTATCAGATTTTAGTCGACAGATTTCACCCTTCTTTAAACTTAGAAGAAAAAAAAGATTTATATACTTATCCAAGAACACTTAAAAAATGGAATGAGTTACCTAAACCAGGTACCTTTTTAAAGGATGTGCATTATTGGTCACATGAATTAGAATACTTTGGTGGTGATTTAAAAAGTGTGATGCATCAATTTAACTATCTCAAGGATTTAGGTGTTGATGTGCTCTATTTGAATCCAATTTTTGAATCAGTTTCAAATCATAAATATGATGCAACTGATTATATGAAGATATCCAAAGAGTTTGGAACAAAAAAAGATTTAATAGATTTGATTGAACGTACACATAAAGCGGATATGCATATCATGCTTGATGGTGTATTTAATCATATTGGAAGAAAATCACCGATTTTCGAAGAAGCTCTTAAAAAAGATAGTCCATATAAAAAATGGTTTGACTTTAAAGATACATATCCAGAAGGTGTCAGACTTTGGGCTGATGCACCTAGCTTACCTGAACTTAATTTAGAATTTCCACCAGTGGAAGACTATCTTTATAAAAAAGAAGATTCTATTGTTCAAAGCTATCTTAGAATGGGTGTGGATGGTTGGAGATTAGATGTTGCATTTGATATTGGGTATCATTTTTTAAGTGAACTTAGAGACCATGCAAGAAAAGTCAAAGAAGATGTTATGATTGTTGGAGAAATATGGAACTACCCAAAAAAATGGCTTGAATCGATAGATGGCGTGATGAACTTTACGATGCGAGAAATCATTATTGGTCTTATAAAACAGGAAATTCCAACATCGCTTTCACAAAAAATGATGGAAAAAATGATTCAAGATACTGGCATAGAAGGTATCTTAAAATCATGGATAGTCTTAGATAATCATGATGTACCTCGTCTATTTCATATCTTTAAAAATGAAAAAGATGCCAAGTTGGCTCAAGTGCTACAGTTCACATTACCAGGGTCACCGAATGTATATTATGGTACTGAGCTTGGCATGGATGGTGCACATGATCCGATGAATCGTGCACCGATGAGATGGGATTTAAATCATCCAGAGAATGAAACTCTTATATGGACCAAAAAATTAATAAAAATACATCAACAAGAAGCAGCATTAAAAATTGGTGATTATGTGCCGATCTTATCAGATAACCTTTTCGGATTTGTTAGGATGACAGACAAAATTGATGAGATGGTTATCATACTTATCAATCCTATGAATCATGATATTCAAGAAAAAGTGATGATTCCTCATTCAGATTTAATGAATTATTCAAGATTTGATGTGATCTTGGGTGAAGTTAAGGATATAACACTCATTGCTGGTATCTTAGATATTAAGCTAGATAAAAAAGGCTTTGTTGTCATGAAACCAGCAACAAAACCAATTAAAAGCTATACACCATATAAACGGGTTTAAGATAAAGCGTGTCCAAAATAGGACACGCCTTTTTTTATTTTATTCGTCTCTATATGGCATGAGTACTTGATAATGGTTATCATGCTCTTTTATCAGTGCGTAAACAAAAGACATATCCCATTTAATCTTTTCATGTTTAAAAAAAGCATCAAATTCATCATTTATTGTGCCTTCACCAAACGATAAGTATTCCTCTTGTGACAGATTAAATGAAATAAAGTTTTGGTGTTTAAGTTTAACGATTTGTACAGTCTTATTACCTTTTGTATTTTCTGGTACGACACCATACAAAATAAACAAATGGTTTTTTTCTTTTCCTTTTGATACGCTCATGATGAAACTATAAAACTCATTGATACTTAAATTTTCTTGATTACCAAAATCCTGAATATGTTTTTTTGCTTCATCCAAAGTTTGTCCCATGGCATAACAAAGTGTCGTAAATGAAACAGTGGTGCGATGGAAATTTCTGTCCATATGATTTTCCCCTTTTTATTTATAGTATATGACAAATTTTTGGATTCTGTAAGTCATTTTTTTAAAAAAAACATGCCCACGATAGACATGTAATTTGACTTACAACTTTCTAAGTAACCAAATGAGTAAAACTGCCCCACCGACTGCAATAGCAAAACCTTCAAATGTAAAGGTGTTCACAGAACCAATATTAAAGATAGATGCAATCCAGCCACCTAAGGCAGAACCTAAAAGACCTACAATAATATTTCTAAACAGTCCTCTACGACTTGTTTTCATAATGATGCTAGCTACCCATCCAACGAGTGCTCCAAAAATAATCCAGATGATAAAATTCATTTATGATCCTCCTTATGTTGATTTTAGCTTTAGAATATCATAGACGGTAAATACATAAAATTGACTGAGTAAACCAATAAAGACATATAATATTGCAATGATTAATCCAAATCCCATTTCCCAGTTGACAGATTGACTATAGTTACTATTACCTATACTATATAAAATATCAACTTGATCAGGTAACAAGATCATTAAGAATAAAGAGATAACTGATAAAATAATACCAATTAATACGTATTTTTTATCAAGTAAAACAAATAGACCAGAAATAAATGGCAAGATAAAAGCAATCATAGCCAACCAAGAAAATGGAAGCCATGCACGAGCAACGATACCTAAATTAAATGGATTAATTGTTAAAATTTCTGTGCCAGCGATGACTTCATAGCCTAAGTAAGCTGTTTCATCGTATCTTAAAATAGGTAACATGATTGATATCATCACTAAAAAGCCAGTAAATAAACTAATGTACTTATAAATATGTAAATGCTTTGTCATAATCATCCTCCTTTATATATACATATAACTTGTGGTTTTTATTGGTAGAAAATAAGAATTATTTATTGATTTTCATTATCTTAAAAGAAGTTTTTTAGCGCATGCAATCTTGATAGTGTATATAATAACTACAATAAAAAATGACATTCATTGATAAAAATCATGTTTGATATCAAAAGTTTAAATGATATAATCTTGATAAGTCATTAAATGTTCAATTGAATCGAGGAGAAAAATGTGAAGGTTTTTATTAAAGTCTTTTTGGGTTTCATACTTGCCTTTTTATTGCTGACAGCACCCAAAATTGGTGGATGGGTAGCAAACTTATTTGATTATCAAAAAATAGATCCAGATGGTGCGTTTATGTGGATCAGTATACATCATATCGTTCAAACGATTGTGATTATATTAATCATGTTTTTACTTGTTAAATTGACCCATGTTAAATTTCATCTTGGATTTGGCAATAAAGAAAAGGGCATTAGTTATTTAAAAAAGTTCATGATGATTTTTACTGTCTATACAATTATTGGATACGCTATAACAATCTTAACTGGTGCATTTGAGCCTTTTCAATATCCATTAAACGCAAGAAATATTTTTGGATACTTAGGGTTTCAATTGCTCTTATCTGGTCCTTCTGAAGAATTCATATTTAGAGCTTTTTCAATAGGTGTTTTTGCGTTTTTCATTTCTAATAAAAGATTGAATAGGTATATGAGTTATGCTGTTTTATTTTCTGCAATACTCTTTGGGATTGCACATATTTCATTTTCATTGAGTCCATTTACCATGTCATATTCCTTATTTCAGGTAGGTTATGCTATTGTTTTAGGTTATTTTTATGGAGACTGTTATGAAAAATCTGAAAGTGTCATTTATCCAATGATTATGCATAGTTTTACGAATGTCATGATGGTTGGATTAACGATCTTACTATCATCGATCTTATAATCTTTCTCTATAGTCCATTTAATATTCAATGAAATGAAATGGTTCATAAATGTGAACTACTCCCACCACTTAATGCATATCATTTGAAGTGGGGGCTTCTTGGGT